>CAVVNC010000047.1:0-22745 GCA_963749525.1 uncultured delta proteobacterium | reverse complement strand
GGGCACGGATTAACGCCGATTTGTCAAGATTACGCTGCCGCCGCCGCTGTTATGTACGACCGGCAACACATGTCCCACCCACCCCACCGCGAAGCCCACATAAAGACAGCCCTGTCTTTTCAAAATCTAGAGGCGGCCCTCCCGCCTGGTATACCGGCAGGCCGCCGATCCAGTAGCCCGTAAGGTCCGCTTAATGCCGGAATTGGCGACAATTAGTGCAATTCCGGCTGGCTGTGGACGGTGCGCATGGAGGGATCGTGAGGTGTGGATGCAATCTGAGCCGCGTCGGCCGAAGATAATACTTTCGTATATCGGAGGCCACGTGGTGAAGAGGGCGCCGCAGATCGCGATTCCTTCATGCGCACCGGCCTCACCTTGCATGTCGACCCTAGCCTTTTCTTCCATCCAGCCTTGTCCAGCCCGCCCCGCTAGGTGAGCAGCACTGGCAGGGAATCGGCGACGAGGAAGCCTCTGGCCGACGGAATGATGCGGCCGGACATAACGCGCACAAGGCGCGCCTTGCACAGTTGCCGGACCGCAGGCCTGGCCTCAAGGGGCAGGTCCTCAAGGTCTATGCCCCTTTTCGTCCTCAAGCCCAGATAGCACCTTTCCAGGGCGAGCTGCTCGGAGTTAAGGGTCTCGCTGCCTTCTTGCGGCCTATTCCCGCCCTTGAGCGCCGCGCAGTACGCTGCGATCGATCGCACATTCCACCACCTGCGGCTTCCGTCGAAGGAATGGGCCGCCGGACCGAGCCCCAGATAGGGGGCGTGACTCCAGTACTTGTCGTTGTGGCGGCACATGAGCCCCTCCGAGGCAGCGAAATTGGAGACCTCGTAATGGATGAAGCCCCGGGACTCGAGGAACCTCGAAGTCAGGAGAAAGAGGCTCCTTACCCGTTCCTCTCCGGGAAGGCGCACCTCCCCTTCCCTTGCCATCGCGGCGAGAGGCGCCTCGCCTTCCACGGTCAGGAGATAGCACGAAATATGGGCCGGCCGGAAGGAGACTGCCTGCTCGAGTGTGGCGATCCATGCTTTGTTCGTCTGTTTGGGCAGCCCGTAAATGAGGTCGAGGCCTATGTTCGAAAAGCCGGCATCCCTGGCCGCCCCTATCGCGGCTTGCGCCCTTGCCGAATCGTGCCGCCTCTTCAGGAACGCAAGGTCCCTGTCGTCGAAGGACTGGATGCCGAGGCTCAGGCGGTTGACGCCGAGGGACTTCATGAAGGAGAGGCTTGACCGGGTCGCGTCGTCGGGGTTCGCTTCCGCGGTTATCTCCGCGTCGGTAGAAAAGGTGAAATGACGATGCAGGGCTTCGAATAGCCGGGCGAGCCTCTCTTCGCCAAGGAGGCTGGGGGTGCCTCCGCCGATGTAGAGGGAGTCGAAAAGGGCTTCTGTCCCGCCGTAGAGGGCCGCCTCCTGTTCCACTGCCTTGAGCCATTCATCTATGAGGTCTGTTTCAATAATGGAATAGAAGTCGCAGTAGACGCACTTGGTTCGGCAAAAGGGGACATGGACATAGAGGCCGCTATTCCTCATCGGAAGTCCTCAAAGCCGCCATAAAGGCGCTCTGGGGGATCATCACCGCGCCGACCTGCTTCATCCGTTTCTTACCTTTCTTCTGTTTCTCGAGAAGCTTCCTCTTTCTCGTGATGTCGCCCCCGTAGCACTTGGCGGTCACGTCCTTCCTGAAAGCATTCACCGTAGAACGGGCGATAATCTTCCCCCCGATAGCCCCCTGGATGGCTATCTTGAACTGGTGCCGGGGGATCTCGTCCTCCAGATTCTCGCAGATCTTGACGGCCCTTTCCCTGGCCCGCTCCTTGTGCACGATGACGGAGAGGGCGTCCACCTTCTCGCCGTTCACGAGGATATCGAGCTTCACGAGGTCGCTCACCCTGTAATCGATGATCTCGTAGTCGAAGGAGCCGTAGCCTTGGGTGATGCTCTTGAGCCTGTCGTAAAAGTCGAAGACCACCTCGGCCAGGGGCATGTCAAAGGAGATCTCGACCCGTCCGGGAGTGGGGTAGGCCATGTGGGAATTGACCCCCCGCCTCTCCATGCAGAGCTTCATCACGACCCCCACGTAGCGGTCCGGCATGAGGATATTCGCCCTGATGAAAGGCTCTTCCGATTTTTCCACTGCCGCGGGGTCGGGGTAATACTGGGGATTGTCAACTGTGACGACCTCGCCGCTCGTCAGGTGGAAGCGATACTGAACGCTCGGCATGGTCATCACGATGGACTGGTCGAACTCCCTCTCCAGCCTCTCCTGCACTATCTCGAGGTGGAGGAGGCCCAGGAATCCGCACCGGAAGCCCTGTCCCAGGGCCGCGGAGGAGTCCTTCTGGTAGGTGAGAGAGGCGTCGTTGAGCTTATATTTTTCGAGCGCTTCGAGGAGGGACTGATAATCGTCGGAAGCAACGGGATAGATGGAAGAGAAAACCACGGGCTTCACTTCCCTGAAGCCCGCAAGAGGCTTGTCCACGGGATTGGTGTCGAGGGTGATCGTATCGCCCACCCTCGTGTCGCTCACTGTCTTGATGCCCGAGATGAGATAGCCCACCATGCCCGCAGTCAGCTCTTTTCTCGGCTCCCTGGACAGATGAAAGATCCCTACCTCTTCGACCTTGTACGTTCCCCCGGTGGACATGAGCCTGATCATGTCGCCCGGCCTCACGGTGCCGTCAAAGAGCCGTATGCTCACGATGGTGCCGCGAAAAGGATCGTAGCGGGCGTCGAATATGAGGGCGGAGAGGGGTCTTTCCGCGCTCCCCGAAGGGGGAGGAATGCGCGTGACGATCGCCTTGAGGATGTCGTCGATCCCGCGACCCTCCTTGGCGGAGGCAAAGGACCGCCTCATCGGCGTCGAGTCCGAGATCGTGGTCTATCTCTTTCTTCACCGTCTCGATGTCGGCGGACGGAAGGTCTATCTTGTTGATCACCGGGATGATGACAAGGTTGTGCTCCATGGCCGCGTACAGGTTGGCGAGGGTCTGGGCCTCGACCCCCTGGGAGGCATCGACGAGAAGGAGGACCCCTTCGCACGAGGCGAGGGCCCTGGAAACTTCGTAAGAAAAGTCAACGTGGCCGGGCGTGTCGATGAGGTTCAGCTCGAATTCCTCACCATGTGCGCTCGTATAGGGCAGGCATATGGTCTGGCTTTTGATCGTGATGCCCCGCTCCCTCTCTATGTCCATGTTGTCGAGGATCTGATCCCTGAACTGGCGGTCATCCACGAGGTGGGCGTACTGGATGAGCCTATCGGCGAGGGTCGATTTCCCGTGGTCGATGTGGGCGATAATGCTGAAGTTTCTTATCTGCTTCATGGCTCTAGCTATTCGGACGATTACCCGACTTGAGGCCGGTTATGATACCTCATTTTCCGGCTTTCTTCCCTATTCCAGCTTATTCTTCTTGATCTTCGAAAGGAGGCTGATCCTCGATATGCCCAGGATTTGTGAGGCCTTTGTCCTGTTGCCGTCGGTGTAGGAGAGTATCTTCCTGATGTGGTCGAGCTCCACGTCTTCCAGGCTCTTCAAGGAGATGTCCCCGAGGCTGTTGTCGCCCACGACCGTATTCTCGAGAAAGTAATTGGGGAGCGATTTCTTTCTCAGCTCTCCCGTCGATTCTACGATAACCGCGCTGTTTATAATGTTCATCATCTCCCGCACGTTCCCCGGGTAATCGTAATGGGTGAGAAGCTTCATCACGCCTTCGGCTATCCTCTCGATCCTCTTGCCGTTGCTCTTGCAGAAGATGGAGAGGAAATGATGGGCGAGGAGGGGGATGTCGCCCTTTCTCTCGCGCAAGGGGGGAAGGTACACGGAATTCATGTTGAGGCGGTAGAAAAGGTCCTTTCTGAAATTCCCCTTCTTTATCTCTTCGTGGAGGTTCTTGTTGGTGGCGGCGATTATCCTCACGTCGACTTTAAGGTTTTTCGTCGAGCCCAGGCGGAAAAACTCCCCTTCCTGGAGCACCCTCAAAAGCTTCACCTGTATGGGGAGGACAAGCTCGCCTATCTCGTCAAGAAAGAGCGTCCCCTTGTCCGCCTCCTCCACGAGCCCCCTCTTGTTCGCGATGGCGCCTGTGAACGCCCCCTGACTATGGCCGAAGAACTCGGACGCAAAGAGGTCGTTGGCGAAAGAGCCCGCGTTTACCGCCACGAAACTCCGGTTGTTTCTCCGGCTTATCTGATGGATGGCCCTGGCTATCAGCTCCTTTCCGGTTCCGCTCTCTCCCCAGACAAGAATACTGTTGTCGGTCTGGGCCATTTTCTCCACAACGGAAAAGATCCTATGCATCTTCTCGTTCTGGGTGACTATTTCCTTGAACGCATCCTTGAACTTCAGGTCATCGGCCGAGACCGGTTCCTCCTGGTCGATGACCTTCTGGCGCCTCCTGTGCTCGAGGGCCGTGTTCATCAACTTGAGAAGGCGGTCGTTGTCCACGGGTTTCGTGAGGTATTCCATTGCGCCGAGCTTCACGGCCGAAACAGCCAGCTCCACGTCCTCCACCCCGGTGAGGACAATGGTCTCGATGTCGATGTTGTTCTCCTGGATGTGTTTCAGGATGTCGAGGCCGGTGACGTCCGGCATATCCATGTCGAGGAGGAGGAGATCATATGGATTGCCCTTAAGCTCGCCGTAGGCCTTCGTGCTGTTGCTGAGGGTCGTGACGTCGAAAGTGCCCGCCTGCAGCATGAACATGTTCAAATAGTTGAGGACGGCCTGGTCGTCATCGATTATGAGGACCTTGTTCATCAAGCCTCCGCGCCCGCAATGGGCAGGTAGATGCAGAAAGTAGTTCCCGCCCCGACCTCACTCACTACCCCTATCCTGCCTTTGTGCTCCTTTACGATACCGTAAGCTATGGAAAGACCGAGACCCGTGCCGCCCCGGTGCCTTTTCGTCGTGAAGAAAGGATCGAAGATCTGGCTGATCGTCTTTTCATCCATGCCTTTTCCATTGTCCTTGACCCTCACGATCACCTCTTTGCCGTCGAACCGCGTGGAAACCTTGATGGTGCCCCGGGACTCCTCGATGGCCTGGGAGGCATTGATCAACATGTTGATGATCACCTGCTGCAGCTTCTGGGAATTCCCCATGATCACCGGCAGGTCGTCCGCCAGGTCAACCCTCACGTCGGCGGTCCGCCTTACGTGATTGTCCACGAGCCTGAGACAGCTCTCCGTTATCACGTTCAGGTCGACCATTTCATTGAGGAAGCCCTCATCCCGCTTGCCGAACTTCCGGAGTCCGTCGACGATTCCTTTTATCCGGTTCGCGCCCTCGACCATATCATCCATGAGGACCGGCATGTTCTCCCTGAAAGTGTCGTAGTTGAGGCGCGCAACTTTCAGTTCCGGGTGCGTCGCGTGGTGTTCGTCGAGGATCGGAAAGATGTCCTTCATCGCCTCTTGAAGGATGAGCAGGTTGCCGCGGATGAAGGTGTTGGGATTGTTGATCTCGTGGCCGATGCCCGACACAAGCTGCCCGAGGGAGGCCAGCTTGTCCGCCTGGAGCAGCTGGCGCTCCATGCTTTTCTCTTTCGTTATGACCCTCGATATCTCGAGGACCCCGGTGACTTTGCACTCCACGTTGAAGATGGGGTACGCCTGGAGGAGGTAGTACTCGTCCCCGACGATCTTCTCGTGGGAGACCGAAGTCCTCTCGTTCACGACCCTGTCCGCAAGGCAGTCCGGGCACCGCCCTTCCTGGCCGAATACCTTCTTGTAACACTTGCCCCTTGTGCCGATGTGCTTCTGATTGGACATGAGGAGGTTGCAGTCGTTGTCGATGACGATGACGGTGTCCGTGATGGCTTTGAAAAGGGTCTGGAGCCTCGTCTTATGTTCTCTCAGTTTCTCGGAGATGGCGACGAGCTCCTGGTTCTTCTTCACGAGGAGGTTTTTTCGGTTCTCCAGGTCCAGGGTCCGCTCTTGGACGCTCTTCTCGAGATTCTCGTTCTGCTCGATCAGCTTCCTCTCCAGCTCCTTCCGTACGCCTATGTCCTTGTAACAGGACTCGATGCAGCGCTCTCCATCGAGATCGACAAAGACATAGGAGGCAAGAACGGGAACGGGATTATCGTCCCGGTCCATGAGTTTCAATTCAAGGTCGTCGAGGAACCCGTCGTGGAGCAGCTTCTGATAGATGACGGCCCTTATCGCGGGGGTTTCGTACAGCCTGTCCCTCACGAAGTTGAGCTCCACTGAGCCATCGGCAGGATAATTGAGGAGTTTGTAGAATGCGCCGTTCGCCCTGATGATATCGCCGTTCAGCCTGGCGATGAGGAGCGGCGTCGGGGCCTTCTCGAAGAGATCTTCGTACTCCCGCTTGGATTGGTCCATGCGGGCCTTTCCGGGCTTTTCCCCCCGTTCCTCCACGTCTGCCTTCATCTCGTGCCGCTCCAGGGCCTTCGACACGAGACCGGCCACCTCTTTGACAAGCTCCTCCTCCTCCCTGAGAAACTCCAGCCCGTCCCCGTAAGAGAGACTTATGGCGCCCCTCGTCTGCCGGTCTATGATGAGATCGGAGCTGCACCGGGCCCGGACTTTCCCTGTCGCCACCGGCCCGGCCGAGTATTCTCTGTTGTCGAGCCGGATGGATGCGAAGCTTACATCGGGGTATGAGAGGCCCTGTCTGATCTGTTCCGCGATTTTCTGAAGCATCTGCCCGGGATCGTTATCCGAGTCCACTTCCAGGGCGATGCGATAGAGGCACTTCAGTTCCTGCTCCCGCTTTTTCAGTTCCTTTTCCAGTCTTTCCGGATTCAGGAGCTGACTCATGAGCCTTCCCTCTCGTCTATCATTCCTTCATACTATACCATCCTAGCACTTGTTCTATCACCTCCGCCCCCTCTATTATTGGGGTTCAGCACCCCCTCCACAGGCATAAGCCTGCGGAGCCTCCCCGCTCACACCTCGCTTTCGCTCGGTCCTGCCGTTGGTTCAGCACCGCCTCCACAGGGGTCTCGAGCACCCCCTCCACAGGCATAAGCCTGCGGAGCCTCCCCGCTCACACCTCGCTTTCGCTCGGTCCTGCCGTTGGTTCAGCACGCCCCTCCACAGGCATAAGCCTGCGGAGCCTCCCCGCTCACACCTCGCTTCGCTCGGAGACTGCCAACGGCTCGGCGCTCCCTCACTCTTCTCTTTTTCCCATCATTCCATCAGCTTGTGCCGGATATGGAGGTCGAAATAGTTCTCGCCGGAAAGATAACACCTCTTCTCCCCGCTATGGGGGGTCAAATCGATCCCGAAGAGGGCAAACCGGGCCAGCCCGTCCGGCGTCATGAATCTCTCCTCGAAAAGGCCTTTGCCCCAGAATGCTCCATCTCCCATCTTCCCGTAGGAAGGGACTGCCTTCCGGATCTCCTCACCTATCTCCTTTTGCCCTTCCGGCCCCAGGGGGATGTTCATTTTCTCTGCGAGGGCCCTTATGATCTGCCCGTTATCCATGCCGGTGGGGGAGGCGAATACCCTGGCAGTTGCCTGAACCCTGCGGTCGCATGCGGTAAACGTGCCCTCCGTTTCGATGGGCAGAGAGGCGGGCAGCACGACATCGGCCTCCATCGCCGTTTCCGTCATGAAGCAATCGACGACTACCATGAAATCGGCGCCGCTCGTCAGTTTCAGGTTCGAGGCGGAAAAAAGCGGGTCCTCCCCGAAGACGATGAGCCCCTTTATCCGGTCCTTTTCCATGGCATCCTTTAGGTCCACGGGCTTGAAGATGTCTTCCAGGTGTACTCCCCAGAGCTTCCCAGTGCGTCGATGCGCGCCCTATCCCCGGCCCGCACGTGTCCCGGCAGGTACCTGGGGTCGGCCCCCATGTCGAGGAGGCCCTGGGAATTAGAGAAATCACGGAGGAGCAGGATGCCGTTCCCCGGTTTTCCCATGCGGCCGCCGAGGAGCATGAGGTTCCCGATGGCGCCAAGGTCGTTCCTCGATTTTTCCCATTGGGAATCCGCGTTGTAGACAACCACGACATTGGCCTCGCGATTCGATACGAGATCGAACAGGGCTTCCAGCTTCTCTCTCTTGACCCCCGTGATCTCGCTGACCAGTCCGGCATCGAACTGGCCCACGGAGGCCTTGAGGGCATCGTACCCTGTTGTCCTTTCCCTTATGAAGGCCGCATCTTCCCGCCCCTTTTCGATGACGGCATTGCATATGCCGTTTATCAGGGCCGTTGTGGTGCCCCGCTTCGAGTCTATCCACAGCTCGGAGAACTTGACCAGGGGGATCTCCGAAGACGACACGGTGACTATCTTGGTCCCCCTCTTCAGGGCCGCCTTGATCTTGAGCTCGGCGATGAGGTTCTCTTCGGGGTCTGCATTCATCACCATGATGACATCCGCTGCTGCTAGGTCGTCCATGGTGGCCGTGGAAACGGTGAGGCCCAGGACGTCGTCGAGGTCATCCTGCCCGGATGGGTTGACGAGATTCGAGAAGCTTCCGATGTTGTTCGTCTTCAGGCCCGCCCTGACGAACTTCTGCAGGAGGTAGATCTCCTCGCAGGAGAGCTTGGGCGAGGCGAAGGCTGCCACAGAGTCGGCACCGGATCGGCTGATAATTGACTTCAGCTTCTGCGCCGTCACTTTCAGGGCCTCGTCCCACGTCGCCTCACGCCATTTCCCCTTCTGCTTGATCATCGGCTTCAATATGCGCTTTTCGTCCATCATGTACCGGTAGCCGAACCGGCCCTTCGCACAAAGATATCCCCTGTTGTGGGAGGTGCCGTTGACATTCGCTACGGTGAAAAGACCTTCGTCGAAGACGCGGTAGCTCAATGCGCAACCGACGGAGCAGAAGCTGCAGATCGACTCCTTGTCCTCGAAAGCCCATGGTCCCGGCTTGCGGAAAGGGAGCCTTTCCGTGATGGCGCCGGTCGGGCATGCGGCGATGCAGTTGCCGCAGGAGATGCACGTTGTCTGGAGAAGAGGCTTCTCCATGGAGGGCTTGACAACGGACTTGAAGCCCCTGTAGACAAAGCCGAGGGCGGAGATCTTGACCACTTCCGAACAGGTTCTCACGCAGCGGCCGCAGTTGATACACTTGTTGGGGTCGAGGGTGATGAATGGATGGCCGCTGTCCACCTTGTATTTTCTTGCGTCCCCGGCAAACCTGTTGAAATCGACGCCGAAATCGGTGGCGTACTTCCTCAAGGCGCAATCGAAATAGGAAGCGCAGCCGCACTCCAGGCACCGGCCCGTCTCGTTGAGCGCCTGGCTTTCCGTGAATCCTACCTCAACCTCCACCTGGCTTCTGATCCGTTCCTCCACGGGGAGCTCTGCCATCTTCTCCTTGGCGATGCGCGGCACGTGGAGAAACTCACTCTCCGGGATCTCGCCGAACGCCTCCTTGCGGCTTATGAAATCGTTTGCCCGCCCGCCGTCCGCCTTGCCCGTCCTCATGTATTGGTCCATGGCAAGGGCTGCGGCCCGGCCGTGCGCGATGGCATCGATGGCCACCGCGGGACCGGTAATGGCGTCGCCCCCTGCGAAGACGCCGGGGATCGAGGTGGCAAATGATCCTTTGTCTACTTTTATAGCGTTCTGGCGCGTCGCGGCGAGGCCGTTCTCCCTGACGAGCGCCGGGAGGTCGATATCCTGCCCTATGGCGGAGATGACGAAATCGCAGGGAAGATCGTACTCGGATCCCTACACCGGTACGGGGCTCCTCCTGCCGCTCGCGTCGGGCTCTCCCAGTTCCATGCGGATACACCTCAGGGCCTCGACTCTTCCGTTCTTCTCGACGATGGAGACCGGCGTGGAGAGAAATATCATGTCGACGCCTTCCTCACAAGCGGCGTCTATCTCCATCTGGTGCGCCGGCATCTCCTTCATGGTTCTCCGGTAGATGATGTGCACCTTCCCGGCCCCGATCCTGAGGGCGGTGCGGGCCGCGTCGATTGCCGTGTTGCCGCCGCCGGAGACGACGACGGTGCCGGAGAGGGTGGGCGGATCCGCGGTCTGCATGCTTCGCAGGAAATCGGCGCCGCCTATGATTCCTTTGATCCTTTCCTCGCCGGCGAGGCCGCATCGCCTTTGCCTTTTGGGCACCAATGGCGAGAAATGTCGCATCGAAGCCCATCTCCTTCAGGGACTCGACGGTGAAATCCTCTCCCCATCTCATCCCGGTCCTCACCTCCACCCCGCGATCAATGATCCACTTGATCTCCTGGTCGAGGAGGGCCTTTGGAAGCCGGTACTCGGGGATGCCGTAGCGGAGCATGCCGCCCAGCTTCTCCGATGCCTCGAATATTGTCGGAGCATAGCCTTCGAGGGCGAGGAAGTACGCGCACGTAAGGCCGCCGGACCGCCGCCCACAATGGCCACTTTCTTGCCGTTTCTCTTCGGGGCCTCGGGTATCCATGGGTTCTCCCTCTCCACGTCGGAAGCATAGCGCTTCAGGTAGTCGATGCCCACCCGGTCGTCGACCAGGTTTCGCCGGCACGCGCTCTCGCACTCGCGCACGCACACACGGCCGCAGACAAGGGGCAGAGGGTTTTTCTCCTTTATGAGCCTTATCGCTTCCCTGTGGCGGCCCATGGACATGAGGGCGATGTAGCCCTGTACGTCCACGCCGGCCGGGCATGTCTGCGTGCAGGGACCCAGGCAGTCGGCGTAATGGTTGGAGAGAAGGAGCTCCAGGGCCGTTTTTCTCGATGCCCTGATCCTCTCATTGTCCGTGTGTATGGCCATATTGGGCGCAACGGGGCTCGAGCAGGAAGGGACGAGCTTCTCGAGACCTTCCACCTCCACCACGCAAAGGTAGCAGGAGCCGTAAGGGGGGAGCTTGGGGTCGTGGCAGAGCGTCGGTATCGTGTCTATATCATACTTGCGGACCACGTCGAGTATGGTATCCCCGGCGTCGGCTGCGTATTCCCGGTCATTGATTTTTATCTTCAGTTGTTTTGTCATCGCTTGATCTCCACCTCAGTCTTTGAGCACGGCACCGAACGTGCAGGCCTCGAAACACTTGCCGCACCTGATGCAGAGGGCCGGATCGATCGAATGGGCCTTCTTCTTTTCCCCGCTCACGGCTTTGGCAGGACACGCCTTCACGCATGCCGCGCAGCCCTTGCACGTCTCTTCTTCGATAGCATAGGTGAGGAGGGCCGGGCAACTGTGGGCCGGGCACTTCTTGTCCCGGATGTGGGCCTCGTACTCCTCGGGGAAGTACTTGAGCGTGGTGAGCACCGGGTTCGGCGCGGTCTGCCCGAGGCCGCAGATCGTGTTGTTCCTGATCTGATAGGCCAGGTCGCGGAGCAGGGCCACGTCCCCCTCCTGCCCGTGACCGTCGGTAATCCTCTCGAGAATCTCCAGCATCCGCTTCGTTCCGATGCGGCAAAAGGTGCACTTCCCGCACGACTCGTCCTGGGTAAACCTCAAGAAGAATTTCGCCATGTCCACCATGCAGGTGGTCTCATCCATCACGACGAGTCCGCCCGAGCCCATGATGGCGCCCGTCTTGTTGATCTGCTGGTAGTCTATCTGGAGATCCCCCATCGATGCGGGGATGCACCCGCCGGAAGGCCCTCCCATCTGCACTGCCTTGAATTTCTTGTCTCCCTTTATGCCTCCGCCGATCTCGTGGACGATCTCGTTGATCGTAATGCCCATGGGGACTTCGGCCAGTCCGCCCCGCCGTATCCTGCCCGCGAGGGCAAAGACTTTCGAGCCCTTGCTGTTCTCCGTCCCCATGGAGGAAAATGCCTCTGCGCCGTTCGTGATGATCCAAGGCACATTGGCGTAGGTCTCCACGTTGTTGATGTTGGTCGGCTTTCCCCACAAACCGCTTTGAGCGGGAAAGGGGGGTCTGAAGCGGGGCATGCCCCTCCTTCCTTCAATGGAGGCGATGAGGGCCGTCTCCTCCCCGCAGACGAACGCCCCTGCCCCTTCCTTTGTCTTTATGAAGAAACTCGTGTCGGAGCCGAAGATATTGGCACCCAGGAAGCCTTTGGAGAGAAGCTGCCTTATTGCGTCTTTGAGCCTTTTTACCGCCTTCGGATACTCGGTGCGCACGTAAATGTAGCCCTCTTTCGCCCCGATCGCGTAAGCGCAGATCATCATCCCTTCGAGAACGGAATGAGGGTCCCCTTCGAGGGTGCTCCGGTCCATGAAGGCGCCCGGGTCGCCCTCGTCGGCGTTGCAGATGATGTATTTGACAGGACCGGGGGACTGTCTGCAGAAGCCCCATTTGACGCCCGTGAGGAAGCCGCCGCCGCCTCTGCCCCTTAAGCCGGACGCGGTGATGATCTCGATCACCTGCTCCGGCGTATATTCCTTCAGGACCTTCCGGATCGCCTCGTAGCCGCCCGCCGCCATGTACTCGTCCAGGGAGTTGGGGTCTATGATCCCGCAGTTTCTCAGCACGATCCTTCTCTGCTTCTTGAAGAAGAGATCGTCTTCGGAGGGTTTCTCACTCTGAACGATCCATTCATCGACGGGCTTCCCGTTGACCACGTGCTCGTTCATGATCCTCTTGGCCTTCTCAGGCGTTACCTCGCCGTACATGTAGGAATGGGCGGCCTCGTCGATCACCTCCATCAGCGGCTCCCGGTAGCACATGCCGTTGCAGCCCGTCTCCTTCACTATGGCCTGGATGTTTTTCTGCTCTATCTCCCATTTCACGGCCTCGTAGGTTTTTTCGCCGCCCGCCGAGACTCCGCATGTTCCGAGGCCGATCTTGATCGTTTTCATCGCAAAGTCCTCCTTATCTCATCTCTTCCCGGGAGCGCTCACGGCATTCCTTGAGCAATTGCTGCATCTTCCTCGGCGTCAGCCGTCCATGGGTCTCCTCGTTTATCATGACCACCGGCGAGAGGGAGCAGCAGCCGAGGCAAGCGACCTTCTGCAGGGTGAACATTCCGTCGTCCGTCGTCTCGTCGCTTCCGATCTTCAGCTCATTCTCTATGACCTTTATTATGGCTGAGGATGCGTTCACGTGGCACGCAGTGCCGTCGCATATCCTGATGATGTTCTTCCCCATGGGCTTGAGGCGGAACTGGGAGTAGAAGGTAATGACACCATAGATCTCTGCGGCCGGAATCCCCACTATCTGGCTGATGTAGTCGATCGCCGATTCGGGAACATAGCCGTACGTCTCCTGAGCCGCCTGCAAAAGGGGGATGAGCGCACCCAGTTCGCCCTGGTATTTCCAGAGCTCGACTTTGAAAAGCGAAAATCCGCCCGCCGTTCTTTCCTGTTTCGTTTCTTCCGCCTCCATCATTGCTCTCTCCTTACCTCAGGTGTCATATGCGCCGGGTCCCGCGTTTCGGCCCCGTCTTAACCCTGCATGTACGACGGAAACGGCCCTTGCAGGAATCCTTTTCCCGAAGGGGGCATGTCGTCGCCGTGGACAACCCCGGGGGACCGGGGATCGGCGGCCCCCCGGGGCGAATGAGCACCGGGAGGGGCCGGTGCGACTCTATCATGTCTCGAACAGGGTGATTATCGGATACTCCTTGATCCTGAGCACGCCGTCTATGGTCTTGAGCTTGTTCCTGATGAGGCTGTCGATCTCACCGAAGCTCGTTCCCTTCACGAGGAGCACGATATTGAACCTGCCGTGCGTGCAGTCGCAATTGACGACCTGATCATCGAAGTAGAGGGCAGGGTAGATCCCTTCCATCTTCTCCTTCTCGGCCTCCAGAAGGACATACGAAGAGACGCCTGTCCTCGCCGTCTGGCCGGGTGCTGCCACGTTCTCGTCCTTGTCCCTGCCGAGTGCCTCGTCCACCGAACCCATGAGACTGATCACGTTGTCGCCGAACATCGGCGTGTCCATCGCCATCAGGGTCACGTCGGCCACCCCGACGATAGCCTTGATCTCCTTTTCCACCACTTCCGTGATCTGATCGATTGTGGTTGCCTGGAGGAGGAGGGCGAGATCATAGTCGCCCCTTATGGCATCGCAGTAGAGGACATTGTGATGAAAGTAGAGCTTCCGGTAGATGCTCAGGAGGTCGGCTGAGTTGTCGAGCGAGATCAGCGCGTAGGCACTCTTCGATTCTTCCGCTACCTTCGATTCTTTGAGGGGCGGCTCGGGCTGTATAGCCTCTGCTGCGGGAGTTTCCATCTCGGCCAGCACCCTTGCCAGATCATCCATGCTGAAGGGCTTCTCCAGATAGGCGTCCGCAGCTTTGGCTTCTTCGGCCACGATCTCGCTCCCGTAGCCGGTTATGACGATCACGGGAAGCTGCGGGTAGTTGAATTTGATCACCTTGAGGAGTTTCAGCCCATCGATGTCGGGCAGTTTTATGTCCACTATGGCGCACTCGAGGGATATGCTCTTCTTCTTGAACATCTCGAGGGTCTGGAGTGCCTTCATACCATTCTCGCAAGGTTCGGTCTGGTACCCCTTCTGCATCAGCCCTATGGAAACACTCCTTCTCAACGACGCTTCGTCATCGATCAGCAAGACTTTCTTTTCCATCTAATTGCTCCTTTGTCGAATTCTTTCCGTCGGCCAATTTCAGTGCAACATGTATACCATTCCTGAAACGTCTGAAATGTAAAGGGCTTAGGCATTGATCCCTGGGTATGACGAAAGTGCCGAATCTGTTAACAAAAGAGACATGGAAGGCAAAGACAGAGGATTGGCGCCGTTTTTTGCGCTGCTAAGATTCTTTTCGCTTATCAAAAATCGGCAGACCCCCGCCACACCGCCATTTTATGTTGTAAATATTTTTTACAGCAAGAAATATTACACTTGTATCGGCTGGCCGAGCGTTCTGTATGTAGCCCCTTATCCGGCGGCCACGAGCAGACCGGTTATCTTCCGCACGTCGTCGATCTCTTCGAGAGACTCGACCATCTCCAATACCCTCTCGCTATTTTCGATTGATACGGTCCGTGAAAAGGCGGCGTTGTCCCGGTATTTCCCTCTTATCTCATCAGTGGTGAGCGGGGTTCTGTAAATATCCCCTTTGGGAAAGGCTGTGCCTGCCGCGAAAACCGTCCCGTCGTCCATGCGCACCCGTATCTCGGTGGCAGGAGCCTTCTCCGGCGGGATGGCGGCTACGAGCTTCATCTTGTCGATGAGTCTCCGTATCCTCGGATCAAGAGTGCATTCGTCCGCGAAATAGGCCGGCTTGACCCCTTTCCTGAGAAGGGCGGTCGCCACGGTGTACCGGATGCTGAAGGCCCCGTCTATCTGCGGGGTTTCTCCCGGGACAAAGGGCTGCCCCGTGAACCCGTTGAGCACTCCCTTTGTCAGATGGACCGTGATCTCGGCTATCTTTTCCGTATCAATGGCGTTCTCACCGGCTATCTTCAGGGCTGTGTCGATCGCAGAATGGGTGGCCCGGCAGGCTGAGTAAGGCTTGATAACGCAGTCCGCATAGAATCTCTTCCCCAGGTCCCGGGTGAGCCCGGCAAGGTCATGGTTGGGGCAGTAAAGAGAGAAGTAGCCGTGGTTGCCCAGGAAGGGGTCTTTCAAACCGGTGAATCCCCGGGCGGCCATTTCCGCGGAGAAGATACCGTTCCTCGCCGCCAGGGCAATCGGCAACTTAAAGACCATGACCTTGTCCCACACGTGGGCCATGGAGCCCCCCAACTGGTTGACGACGATGCCGAAGGCATTCGCCATCTGCTTTTCGCTCAAATTCAGCAGCTTGCCGGCTATGGCGGTGGCGCCGAAGGCGTTGATGGTGCCCGTGTTGTCCCATCCGAGGGCGAAGTCGAAACCCGACGCCACCCCCAGCCTTGCAGCCAGATCGTCGCCTATGATCAAGGCCGTGAGGAGCTCTCTGCCGCTGGCCCCCTGGCGCTCGGCTATGGCGAGGGCGGTGGGAACGGTAGTCCCGCTGATATGGGCAGGGCTGGTCCTGGTCTCCCCTTCGGCCTCCACCGGCTCGAAGTCAAAGGACCTCGTCATGAGACTATTCACCATGGCTACGTTGAGGGCAGGGCCTTTGATGCCGTGGACGAGTATCGTGCTTTCCCCGGCGCCGCCCCATGTGCCAACCAATTCCGCCGTTTCCCGGCACCCGGCGGCGCTAGCCCCTGCCATCAGGCAGCCCAGACAATCGATGATCCTCCACTTGGCCCTCTCTATCGATGTCCTCTCTATCGAGTCAAAACGAGTCCGAACCACATTAGCGACCAGTTCCTCAAGCGTGCCCATGGCTCCTCCACGAAAACGATCCGATCGTTTCTTGCAGGAGAAACGATCCAGTTGTCCGATCGTTTCTCTTGAGGAGACCAGTGTAGCAGTTTACGGGCCGAATAGCGATATCCAAAGGCTTCCCGAGAAGCGATTGGCTTTTCGGCCCTAATCTGTGCTCCCCGAAACGGCCGAGCTCGGAAAGAAAAGCCGCCGGCAATACTCTTTTTTTGGAAGGGGGTCCGATCAGCAGCGGCACATATGAAATGCGATATGGTAAGATAGCTCGCGAATTGTTGCCCCTCATACACCGTGGCGAGTGCCTCGAGGATGCCTCTCGACGTCGCAACCGCCCTCATGAAGAGCGGCAATGTGAAGATGCACGGTCCGGAGCATCACCTCCTTGTGCCCGGGATAGAAATGGGCGCTTTCTCCGGTGCAATAACGTGCGAATTCTTTCACCTCAACAAGGAATGCAGGAAGTTCGAAAGCCCGTTCTACCACAGTTAAGCGAAAAGAACGACGGAAAGAGGAAAGGGGGTTATCCATGGGAAGCCTTGATCACGTATTCTCGCCCATCACGATAAAGGGGGTCGAATTCAAGAACCGTCTTGAAGTGGCCCCTCAGGCCACCATGCTCGCGACGCCGGAAGGTCTGGCGACCGCGGACCTTATCGATTACTATCGCGCCTACGCGCATGGAGGCTTCGGGATCGTCACCGTCGGGGACAGCGTCATCGACGCCGATTATGCGCCCGGCCATGCTCTGCGAATGATGACGATATGTCACTATAGGAAACGAAATATCGCCATCTAAACCTCCCGAGGCAAGGCCTGCCCTTCGTCGTTCTCCTTTTGTCCATTCTATTTCCTTAAGACGGCCGGTCCTGTTCTTCGACGTTCGTTGTCCCCTCGACTGGCACCCATATTGCAGAAATGCTAATCTGATTACCATCGCCGATCGGAAGAAAAATGCGTTTGTAATTCGGCCTGCGTATCTCTTATTTACCGGATCATCTATAAAGGAGGAGAGCAGATGGGCAGTATGTTCGATCTTACGGGAAGGGTGGCTCTGGTTACAGGCGGCGGCTCCGGGATAGGCCGGAGCATCTGCGATGGATTGGCGGAATTCGGAGCCGATGTCGTGGTCGCAGACCTCGATAAGGAGGGTGCAAAGGAGACGGTGGAGGCCATATCGAAGTACGGACACCGGGCCATGGCGATCAAAGTAGACGTATCGAAGGCGCAGGAAGTGGAGAACATGGTGAGTCAGACCGTGGCGAAATTCGGCAGGCTCGACATCGCCTGCAACAACGCCGGCGGACTCGTCGGCAGGTACCGTATCCATGAGACCCCGGAGGAGCTCTGGGACAAGATCATGGCGGTCAACTTCAAGGGGATTTTCCTGTGCACCAAGGCCGAGGTGACCGTCATGCTGAAGCAGAAAAAAGGGAGCATCATCAACACCGCGTCGGTCGGTGCGATCGTCCCCGGCGACCCTGACACGATGGGCTCCATTTATGATTCTGCGAAGGGAGGCGTTATTGTCTTCTCGAGAAAGGCGGCGGGGGAGTATGGCAAGGAAGGGATTCGCATCAATGCCATCGCTCCGGGAATGATCATGGGCACCAAGTTCGCTGCGGAGCGCAGGAAGAATGCCCCCGAGGCCGCCACGTCGAAGGTCAAGGACAGTCTCGCCAAGATGGCCCTCGGCCGCCCCGGCAGCGCCGACGAGCTCAAAGGCATTGTCGTCTATCTTGCCTCCGACGCGGCTAGCTACGCCACGGGTCAGGTGTTCGTGATCGATGGAGGCATATCGTAGGCGAAAGGCAGCCTGCGACGAAACCGCGGGCGACCGGGTGCGGACAGAGCCGGGAAGGGACAGGCCCTTGACGGGCCCCTAGCCTTTCATCGTTCTTGCCCACCTGTCCCGCGTTCCAATCAAACCAAGGGGGAATTCTATGATGAGAAGTGAAAAGGGCGCTCTGGTTAAGGCAGTCCTCGTTGTGTGCTTTGTCCTCTGCCTCGTGTGTGTCGCAGGGGGGAAGCCCGTAGGCGCTGCCGAGACCATCAAGATCGGACACGTGTGCAGCATAACGGGGTGGGCGGGCATGCTCGGCAGTCCTCAAAGGGACGCCATGCTTGCCATGGTGGATGACGTCAACAAAAGGGGCGGGATTCTTGGGAAGCAGGTGGAGGCCTTCATCGAAGACGACCAGAGCAACCCCACGACCGCGGTCATCGCGGCGACGAAGCTGGTCCGGGACAAGAAAGTCAATGTGCTGGTAGGCACGACCTTGAGCGACTGCGCCATGGCCGTCGCGTCTCTCGCCGAGCAGGAGCAGGTCCCCTATGTTGTGACCTCGCCCGTTGTCCTTCCCTTCAAGAAATGGGTTTTTCCCGTTGGTCCCGGCGACGTCAAGATGGCCGCCCATACGGTAGAGATGGCGGTCAACACCTTGGGCGCAAAGAAGATAGCCCTCTTTCACGACACGGCACTTTACGGGATGCAGGGGGCGAAGATCTTCAACAGGGACGTGGGTAAGTATGGCGCTTCCATTATCATAGAGCAGAGCTACGACGTGAAGGATCTCGATGTCGCTCCCCAGCTCACAAAGATCAAGGCAGCCAAGCCCGATCTTATGGTGGTCTACAGCACGGGGGCACCATGCGCGGTCATTGCAAAGAATTACAAGCAGCTCGGCATGACAACCCAGGTACTCGGCTCAGGCGGACTCGGGGGGCCTGACTTCCTGAAGATCGCCGGCGGCATAGTGGACGAGCTGAACTGGGTCATTGCGGTCCTGAAGATATCGATCGCGGAGAGCCTTCCACCGAGCGATTCCTACAGGAAAACCGTCTACGATCCTGCTTTGAAGATTTTTGCCGACAAATACGGGCCGGGAAAACCTCTCAACGTCTTCCACGTGAGCCCCATGGATGCCTTTGTGATGGCCGAGGACGCCATGAAGGCAGCCGGCTCGGACGACCGCGCCAAGATAAGGGATGCTATGGAGAAGGTGAAGTTTATGGGCCTGCTCGGTTACGTGGCACCCGACGCTACCGACCACCAGGGTGGGAACATGGATACGTCGACTCTGGCGCTCTTCAAGAACGGACAGTTTGTGCCGTACAGCAAGAAGTAGCCGTGGATGTGACAGGGAGCGACTGAAAAACAGGCGGTGATGCGCGATGCGCAAGGAATGATCGCCGGGGAAGACGCGGGAGCATGTGTGACATGCTTCTCGCCTCTTCCCCGGATTTGTTTCTCTCACCTGCCCTTATTCTACGAGAACCCCCTTGCTCACTGCCATGAGGTCGCTCACGAGGGTTTCGTAATCGAGTTTCTTCCCCTTCATCTTTTCTCTTTCTGCAATCTTCCCTTTGTGGAATTCGAGTATGTCGCCCGAAAAAGGCAGGTTGCCGTGGTTGAGATACCTTAGCGCCCCGGCGCTGTCCTTGATGCTCATCACCTTGCAGGGGCTTGCCGGATTGGTGGCAAAGGGATTGTCCAGAACCCCGGACTTGACAGCCTTGATGGTACCCTGCACCACGTCGCCGTCCCCGAATTCCAGGACCTTGTCCACTATGGACCGGGCTTCAGTTTCCGCCATCCTGGTCTCGATCTCAAGCTCCTTATTGTCCACTTCGATCTTCTGGGTCTGGAGGAAATTCTCCATGACTTTGGCTGTTCTGAAGGAATAGGCAGTATCTTCTTTGGTGGGAATGCCCTTGGCCTCCGCCACGGTCCTGATGTCGTTCGCCTGGGCCCCGCAGAGCTTGGCCATGAGGGTATTCATGAAGACCACCGCGAAGGCCGAGCCCACCTCAAGCGGGTATTGCACGAGCGAGAAGCTCACCGACAGAAAGCCCTCCAGGTCGTCGTATCCGAGTTTCTTCAGGTATTCCTGTTTGAGCTTGCGAAGCACATTTGCGGTGGCTACATCCTGCGCAAGATTGCCGTGGCACGCAAAATGAAGCCTCACATTCCTGACCCCTTGCTCCGCCATCATGACTACCTGGACGAGGATGGCGGCGATCTGCAGGCTGGGAGAGATGCCCGCACCGTATAGCCCCTGGCACGACGCGCAGATGGGCACACCGTGCTCCTCGTAGTAGCCTATCAGCCTCTGCACGTACCGGTGCGTGGAGATAGCGGTCTCCAGGGGAACTTTACTGTGATGGTGCCAGAAATCCATGAGGGCATCGGTCGAGCCCGATGTGTGGCCCCCTGCGTACCCTATCTCGTCGATGAGTCTGGGATCGGCCGCCCCGTATCGCATGGAGACGGGTGAATTGACCGCCTCGATCACCCTTCTGAAGCCGGCTACGCCGTGGTTCACCAAGGGCAGCCCGTTGAGGACCGATCTTCCCCCCTTCCGGCTCTCGGCAATCCCGCGCTCGGCCTCTTCGTAGTCGTTCTGCCTCGAAAAACTGTCGACCGAAGTGCCGAGCAGATCCGCCTGCCCCTCTTTCTCCACGTAGGTGAGCAATTCTATCTGTTCCTCGATGGTCGCCTTTCCCATGCCCGTAATTGCGTATATCTCGCCGCGCTCCTTCCCACCCTTCAGCTTATGCACGTAGACCTTGTGCGGGGGCAGGCTTTTGTGAAACGCAATGGCCTCCTCCAGGTCGACGTCTTTGCCGGTCGGCCACTGCGCAAGGACTTCTTTTCTCTCTCTGAAAAACTCATCTTCGGTGAGTTTCCTGTTTCGCATGTCCATTACTGCCTCCTACGCAACGCGATATCCGCTTCCAGGTCCGCAATCACTTTCTTCGGCGACGTGCCCGGCGGGTAGACCCGGTCTATGCCCATTCCTTTGAACTTCGTCTCTGCGCTCTCCCAGGCCATCTCGCCGACCTGCAAAAAACCCCCGAGATAGAGAAGCACGTTCTCCAGCCCTGCCTCGATGCACTTCTCTTTCAGCCCGGGAACGAGCGTCTGAGCATGGCCGCTGAGGGATGAAACGAGGATCGCGTCTCCGTTGGCCTCCAGGGCGGCCTCGACAAACTCCTTCTGGGAAACCTGCGATCCCAGCGCCACCACCTTGAACCCGGCCTCCCCCAGGGCGTACTCGAGAATCCTTATCCCGACAACATGCACGTCTTCCCCTATCACCCCGGTGACCACTGTCATTCTTGACTTGCTCGTATCCGCCATGAAACCCCTCTTCTGTAAGATTTCCCCTTCGCGCGCACAAGAGCGCCACAATGTTCGGAAGGGCAACGTGAGTTGCCATCCTCTCCCCGAGAAGAGGAGAGGATGGCAAACGCTCACGCTCACGCTCATTGTAAGGTTGGTGCCCTCGTTAAGCCCCTAACAGCCTCCCTACATCTCGACGACGACCTTGATCTGATCGTGGTCGTCTGCAGTTAGGTCGAAGGCCTCTTTTGTCTTCGAGAGAGGCAGCACCTTTGTGACATACTTCTTGCCTGTGATGAGGCCGGACTGGATAAGCTCGGCCGCTTCGTGCCAGCGGGGCACCCTGGGTCCCAGGCTTCCCCAGGCGATCTGCATGTGGAGCAGAGCGGGATCGAATCCCACTGAAGGATCCGTATAGCCGGCACCCGGACCTATCCAGGTCGTCATGTTACCTTCGCTCGGCCCCACGTCCGCCCGAACCTTGAAAGGTGAATAGTAGTATCCCGCGAGCCAGATGTGTCCCGCCCGGCGCACGGACGCGATGGCTTGCATGAGGGCCTGAGGTCTCGTGTCGATCACGATGACGACGTCGGCTCCCCTGCCTTTCGTTTCCTTCATAACGGTCTGAACGACGTCCTGCTCAATGGAATTGATGAG
The DNA here is from genome assembly GCA_963749525.1 of uncultured delta proteobacterium. GTDB lineage: Bacteria > Desulfobacterota > Syntrophorhabdia > Syntrophorhabdales > WCHB1-27 > CAVVNC01. The sequence goes on along the minus strand of CAVVNC010000047.1, from coordinate 841 downwards.
CATGTCTGCGCCCACTTGGCCGGCCGCCTTGAGGCGCTTCTTCGAAACGTCGCTCGTGATGACCCTGACGCCACGCTCGTGCATCTTGGCCACCGTACCCAAACCCATGAGCTCCTGGCCGATGATGAGAGCCGTCTGGCCTGCCTGCGCCTTTCTTGAGAGTCCGATAGCGAGGTAGAGGGGCTCGATCATGGACAGGTCGACCCAGCTCAGGTCGGTCGGCATTATAGCCGCGCTTTCGTTGGTGATGAAGGGTATGGCGACATACTCTGCGAAGCCGCCGTGAATGGCCCTCTGAGCCATGCCTTCCCTCCAGTTGACACATCGCCAGTAGTCCTCTTCATGGCAGTAGTGGCACCGGAAGCAGGGTTTGAACACAGGGTTTTGGAACACCCTGTCGCCCACCTTGAAGTCCCTTACCTTGGAGCCGACCTCGACGATCTCTCCACTCCACTCGTGCCCCCTGGCCAGACCTGGGCCCTCTCCTCCTCTCTGCCACCGTATCCACGCGTCCACGTCCATCACGTGGCACACCCCGCACGCTCCGACCTTGACGATGGCGCCCTCAGGGGTGCACCTCGGATCAGCAACATCTTGGTACCTGATGTCACCCGGTGCATAGTAGACAGCTGCCTTCATGCTCTTGTCCTCCTTGCCATTTTTTGTATGAAGCTTTCACACGAAAAACCTGCTTCCGTTGGGGTACATTCCCCGGTCCCCATTTTGGCACGCAGTTCTTCGTGTCACCCTTAAGGAGCAAGAAACGTGCCCTGATCGAGGAAAAAACCCGGCCCTTTGCCAAACCATAAGGAACTCACAGAAGGCAAGGCGCTGCCCGACT
>CAVVNC010000046.1:0-54883 GCA_963749525.1 uncultured delta proteobacterium | reverse complement strand
CGGGCCCTTACCTCTATGTCCGCGTGGAGAGGCACTATGTAGTGGCGCCCGCCCTTGCGCCGCGGGACCCACACGTCCCCTGTGACGCAGCAGATGCGCCCGCCGGGCACAAGGACGCGCCTGCATTCGAGCCACACCTTGTCGAGCTCGTCGAGAAACAGATCGTAGTCTTCGATGGCCCCCATCTGTTGGTCGTGGGGCGGGTATGCTTTCGATGTCCAAAAGGGGGGAGACGTCACCACGAGATGGACGCTCTCGTCCGGTATCCATGAAAGGTCGCGGGCATCGCCGAGATGGAGCCTATGCGCGGTGGCATCGAAAGGGGAGGGCCAGGGGTTTTCTCTGTAGTGCTTGTTCAGGCCGAGAAGGGCCTCGATCGCACCCGGCAAGTTGTCCGGCCCGGAAGCAGTCGAAAGGGGCGGCTCGATCGACCAGAGGGATGGTTGTGTTCCCACGACAAAGGACTTTTTTCTCGTCGCAGCCATGGTTTCACACACTTTAGGAACTCTATCCCTTTTATCACGGGAAGCTAGAATGTGGCAACAGAATAGTTGAACACTGGTGGCAGGACACCTCGCGGCTCCATCCGCGCCGGTTCATCCTCGATGAAAACAGCCCGCCGTCCGGCGCCTTGGCTCGGGCCGATTTCAGCCCGGCTTCACCCCGTTCTGTGCTTCACGATCACCGCCGAACACGACAAACGTTGGCCCTTTCCACACTTTAGTAGTACGTGCCCCCCGGTTCCCTGTCCGGCGCTCCCTTTTCCCCCTGCTCCCATTTCTTTTGAGGTAGAAAAGGGATAACGGGGAACTTCACTCTCCGCTCCAGCACTTTCCCGCCTCGCTCCACCTTGACGACGACCTCATCGCCCTGTTTTATGCTCTTCATGTTGAACAGGGCAGGCAGTAACATCTTGTTGGCTGGAGATCGTAGTGTCGTTTATGCCCACTAGCACGTCGCCCTTTTGGATGCCGGCCTTGTCGGCGACGGAGCCGATAAGCAAATCGGTTATCACGTTTGTCCCGGGCTTGAAAAACCAGCCCATTGGAACCGCGCCCAAGGCGTATCCCAGCTCGTGCGCCAAAGTGTTGAACGCGCCACGTCTAGGTTCGGGGAAATCCAATTCGTTAATCTGTGTGTAGCCGTACTTGTGGGGATCGTCGTAGGTTATGCCGACGTTGCGCGATGCCTGGAAAAGGACCTCGCCGTTCAAGGTGTTCACGATCTTGAGGCTTACGAGCGCGTAGTACTTTCCCCCGAATCTGTATGCGCTATATGGGGCCATCTCCACATCGAAGAGGAGCACGTGGTCGATCTGGAACATCCGGGAGAGGGCTTGAGCGTCGGCAGGGGCGATGTCGGCGTGGTACTCGATGATCTTTCCCGCAAGGACCGATTGCAGATTCGCCGGCTCGACCACCTTTATCTCCGTTCTTTCCAAAAAACTCTTCGTGAGAACCGACTGTATCTCATCGCAGTCGGGCCCGCTTCCGATGATGCTTATCCGACGCATCTGATCGTCGATTCTGTGAGAGGGGAAGCTCGCAATCAGAGGGTCCACCTTCATCGGAACCTCGCGGCCGGCAAAGACCGGAGAACCTTTGAACAGGAGGGCGCCGAAAACCACGAATACCGAGAGCACGCCTAACATTGCCAATCGAGAGCTTCTGATCGCCATATCCTCCCTCCATTTTCCTGGACGCTTTGTGTGCGGCAAAGATGAAGATTCATAGTATGTTAACACCTTTCCTCTAGAAACGGAATCCATGATAAAAAGCGGACATAACTCTCCTTCCCGAATCTGCGCGCGAAGCCGGCTGTGTCGCGGACGATGTTCCCCAATTGATCTCCAGTTGGGGCAGGCTATTGGAGACCGGCTGCCGCCTCTTCCTGCCGGGCCACGGCTCTGCCGACAACCGAAGGCTCGTGGAGAAGGCCTACGCAGGAAGGCGGCGATGAGGAACAGAGGCCGCTCTTGGCTATCCTCGGTTACCCTCTTTGTTCTTGCGTTCCGGCCCCAAGAAGGCGTAACCTTTCCGGTAATGGCGGTCGGCCTCCTCCGCCATGGGGGCTAAGGTACCATGAAGCTTAAAAGAGAAATCCATTGTCTGCTTCTTGCCGTCATCATTGCCTGGCCCATATGCGCAACGGCAGCGGAAAAAGAACGCGCCGGGGGCGAAGGTCCTCCGGACGGACAAGCCGTTGCCGTCGATGCAGGCGGGGTCACATGCTACGAATCTGTGGATTACCTGGTCGTCGCGAAAGAGACTCCGGGGGAAATGGGCACCGACTTCCTGGTCAAATACAAATCGAATCCGGGCGAGAAGCTGGCATGTACCTACGCTCCCGGCAACGGTCATTTCGAGATCAGAAACGAATGGGCCGAATATTTCGCGGGGTTGAAGGATGATCTTCTCGTCCTTGACAGCACAACCGGTCCCGGTCCGAGCGGTCTTGTAATCTGGGACCTGAGAAAGCGGAAAAAGGTCTATGTAGGCTCCTGGTCGGACTCGGAGGGATTTCGGGATCACTCGCTCGTCTACTGGACCGAGACGGGAGAAGCGACCCCGGACAACTGTCCCGAGCTTGAGCGCTGGAAGTCCAACGGGCTTGAAGGGGCTATAGAAACGAAGGTGATCCTCAACTTATCCAATTTCCAGATGTCGGAAACACCCGAAACAAGGTGCAGTCCAAGGCAGTAGAGTAGCCGGACCTTCCGGGGAGGTCTGCATGTGGCGTATGCGTAAAGCCACCGGGAATCTATTGCGGGTTGCCCCATTGCTTGCTAAACTAAGATCAAAAGTTCTACGGAGGGCTATTCTATGGAAGTGAGGATCGACAACCACGGACCGAATAAGCTATCGACCAAGGTTTTTTTCAGCGATGAAAAGGGCTTCGAAGTTGCTTCCGTCATCGTGATGGGAAAGAAGAACGCCGTTCTCATCGATGCCCAGTGGACCCTGTCGAATGCCCATAGGGTCGTCGCGGAAATAGCGGAAACCGGTAAGCACCTCGAGACGATCTATGTGAGCCATGCCCATCCCGACCACTATTTCGGCTTAGGGGTCATCGCCGAGGCTTTCCCGTCCGCCCGGATCCTCGCCCTCGCGTCCGTCGCCACTACGATCAACCACCAGTTCTTCGGGAAGCTGGAGCACTGGGAGACAGTCATCGGGCCCGCCAACGTGTGCCGGAAAACGGTCCCCATCGAGCCCTTGAGCCGGAACTACATCGAGCTGGAAGGAGAGCGCATAGAGATCCTTCCGGAAGTCGTCGGGGACCTGAAGTTCAACTCCGTGGTGTGGATACCCTCCATAAAGACCCTCTATGGCAGCGACGTGCTTTTTAATCAGGCCCACCCCTTTACGTGCGAGGTCACGCCGGAAGAGCGTGCGCAATGGATAAGCGATATAGAGAAGTTGGAGAAGCTCGGCGCCCACGTCGTCATTCCCGGTCATCAGAAGCCGGGCATGCCTTTCGATTACTCCTCCTACGACTTCACGAAAGAGTATCTCGTTGCCACGGAAGAGGAGATAGCCAGGACCGACAGCGAGGGCTCTTTCTTCTACGCCATGGTCCAGCGCTTCCCTGAGGCCAACCTTTTCATCAGCAACGAAATGAATGCGGGGGTCTACAAAGGCGGCAGGAACTGGAACTGGAAAGACGAGTAGGATAGGGAGGGCTAAGGGCCGCGAAAAGAGAAGACAGGCCCGGGCTTTTCGTTCAACAGCCGGTCACGCGGCCCTAAAAAGACCTTGACAATGACGGCCGGCCTCTGATAATCTGTAGGCAGCCACGAAGGCTGAAAGAAGGCTGTCAGAAGACCGCCGGGATGCCTTGTGGTTTTCTTTTTGCCCGCAGGCCCCCGGGAAGAATCCCATTCCACCATCATATGCCGACGCGAAAAGGAGACCCCGTGCGGGACCCGTCGATCCCCTTCTTCCCTTCCTTTATGCCCGTCTTCGGCCCCTCTGCCGTGGCCGTTCATGCCCTCTCGCCTTCTTCATAGAGGAGATCTCCTGTGCACATACCGGACGGCTATCTGAGTCCCCAGACCTACGCTCCCCTCTATGCAGTCTCCATCTCCGTCTTCGCAGTGGGCTTGAGGAAGATGAGAAAGGCCCTTGCGTCGAAGCACGTGCCATATGTCGCGATGGCGGCGGCCTTTTCATTCCTCATCATGATGTTCAACATCCCTGTGCCGGGAGGGACTACCGGCCACGCCGTGGGCGCGGCCATCGTCGCTCTCCTTCTCGGCCCGTGGACCGCCGTGGTCGCAGTTTCCGTTGTTCTCGTCATCCAGGCCCTGGTCTTCGGAGACGGAGGCGTGACGGCCCTGGGCGCCAATTGTTTCAACATGGCCATTGTGATGCCCTTCATCTCATACTGGACCTTCAGAATTGCGAAGGGCAGGGGAGGCGGCAAGAGGCGCGTCATCGCCGCATCCTTTCTCGCGGGCTACGTGGGGCTCTCAGTTGCTGCGCTCTGTGCCGCCCTGGAAATAGGCATTCAGCCCATCATCGCGCACAGCCCGGATGGAAGGCCGCTTTACGCGCCTTACCCTCTGTGGGTGGCCGTTCCTGCCATAACCGTAACGCACCTTTTGGCCTTCAGTGTTTTTGAGGGCCTTGTGACCGCGCTCCTCGTCTCCTATTTTCTTAGGCACGAAAGCACTCCCTTCTACGCGATGAAAGGCGGCCCCCTATGAGATCCGTCACTGGAAAACTCATGATAGGCCTCGCCATTCTCGTGGTTCTTGTGCCGCTGGGCGTCATTGTGCCTCGCTTTTTCAATGCGGGAGAGGCTTGGGGCGAGTGGGGAACGGAGACCCTCGAGAAGCTCGTGGGCTACCTGCCTGCCGGCTTCAAATGGACGGCCAACCTCTGGCGGGCGCCCGTGCCCGACTATGGCCTCGGGCCTGAAACCGCTTCCACGGCCGCGAAGTCGGCCCACTACGTTCTCTCGTCGCTCATCGGCGTAGCCCTGGCGGTCTGCATCATGTATGTCCTGTCGAAAGTCCTCGTGAAGAAGAAGTAGGCTCCCTCGATCCCGCCCAAGCCTCTGCCTTCCCTCGGCCTGTCGGGGAAAACCGTTTTTCATGTTGAAAACAAGGATTCATCTGGAATATAATGAGACGCTTTTTGAGGGAAAACAAATACCTTCCGCTAGAGAAAGAGGGTCGAAGATGAAGGGAACCGTTCGCAGCTCTCACGATGGAGGTTTCGGTACGGGGAGACAGGCTGGTCGGACGGGACAACCGGACCGGCCGGATCGCCGGTCGGCATGCGAGGTGGGCCGTGCGTGAGTTCATCCTTCAGTTCCTCGCCTCGTCGCTCACGGAAGGCAGCATCTACGGGCTGATGGCCCTGGGGTTGGTCATCACCCTGCGCTCGACCGAAGTGTTGTTCTTCGGCCAGGGAACGATGGCCATGGTGGGCGGGGTCATGATGTACGCCCTCTTCGCTCAGGCCCACATGCCCCTCATCATCTCGATACCCTGCACCCTGATGATCTGCATCATCATATCCCTCTTGTCGCTCCGCGTCATCGTTCTGCCCCTCCTCGCCCGGGGCGCCCCTTCCCTGAACGTCTCCATGGTCACCATCGGGGTAAGCATGATCTTCGAGATGCTTGCCATGATCATCTTCGGCAAGGACCCTCTCGCAGTGCCTTCTTTCTCGGGCGACAACCCGGTCACTGTGTTCGGGGCGAGCTTTGTCCCCCAGCACTTCTGGATCCTGGGCTTCACCGCCTTTTTTCTCCTCGTCACCCTCGTCTTCTTCAAGGGGACCTGGATGGGTAAGGCCATGACCGGCCTCGGTGACAATCCCCTTCTCGCCAAAGCCTCGGGTTTTCCCGTATCCCGGCTCTTCATGTACTCCTTCGTCTTCGCCGCTCTCGTGGGAGGGATTGCGGGCATCGTCTCAGCCCCCACGTCCTACACGGGCTACAGTGTGGGACTTCCCATCACCCTGAAAGGGTTTATCGCCGCCTCTGTCGGAGGGATCACGAACCCCCTGGGGGCATTGCTCGGGGGGCTCATCATCGGTTTCTTCGAGTCCTTCACCGCAGGGTTCGTCTCGTCCCGCCTGAAGGACCTCATCACCTTCGTGCTTCTCCTCCTCGTCCTGCGCCTGCGTCCCCAGGGCCTTCTCGGCGGTAGAAGCTGATATGGGACCCGAGGTGCATATGAGCGCGGATACCGTGCCTGCCACTCAGACCAAGGTTCCCTATTCCTTCGTGAAAGACCGGTGGCCGGTCCTGTTGCTCATCGTCGTCGTCATCCTTTTTCCGCTCGTCTCCCAGTCGTATTTCGTGACCCGTCTCGCCGTCGTCCTGGCCATCAACGCCATCATCGTCGTGGGCATGACCCTGCTCATCAGGTACGCAGGCGTTTTTTCCATGGGCCAGGCAGCCTTCTTCGCCATCGGCGCGTATTTATCGGGCGTCCTCACCGTCCATCTCCACATGAATCCCTGGCTTGCCATGGGAATCGCGGCGCTGGCATCGGTCTTCGCCGCCTACCTTTTCTGCGCGCCTTTCTTGAGACTCCGCGCGATCATGCTGGCGATAGCGACGCTCGGCCTGGCCACGGTGATATTTATCGTGGCGAAGAACTTAGACGACATCACCGGCGGCGTCGCCGGGATGCCCGACATCCCGTACCTGAGCATCGGCGGCTACACCCTCGGCAAGGACTGGCAGATCTTCTATCTCTGCGGGGCCTTCCTCATCATCTTCTCGTTCCTCTCCGACAATGTGGGTAGGACCAGGCTGGGACGGGCGTATCACGCGATCCGGAGCAATGAGACCGCGGCCATGGCCTCAGGCATCGACGTGCAGCGCAACATGCGCGACATCTTCTGCTTCGCGGCCCTCCTCGCTTCAATTGCAGGCTCCCTCCTCGCCCATTTCATCACGTTCATCAGCCCGGAATCGTTCAGGCCGGATGTGGGCCTCACGCTCCTCATCGTGGTGATAGTCGGGGGAGCGAACATCTGGGCGGGCCTCCTCACTACCGTGATACTCATGGGTTTTTCCGAGGCCTCCCGCGGGTTCCAGGACTTGAGCGAGGGACTCTATGCACTCCTCCTCATGGTGATATTCTTCGTCTTTCCCGACGGCCTCTCTTCAGTGCTCTTCAGTGTGAGGGCCGCGGCCAAGAGGGCCGGCAGCATGTATCTCACTCCCCAGAGCCTCTCCTCCGTCCCTGATGACCCGAGGCCCAAGAAGGAGGGAAAGATCATGGACGTGGAGGGCGTCTCCATGTACTACGGGGGCACCGCTGCCTTGTCCGATGTCTCCTTCTCCGTGAACTACGGCACGATCTGCGGCGTCATAGGCCCCAACGGCGCGGGCAAGACTACCCTTCTCAACGTGATCAACGGCTACCTGACGCCTGCGGGGGGAAGGGTGGCCTTCCGGGGAGACGACGTGACGTACAAGCCCCCCCACGAGATGGCGAAGCTTGGGATAGGACGAACGTTCCAGCTTATCAACCTCTTCAAGGGCATGACCGTGATCGAGAACGTCATGGTCGGTTGCCACCTCAAGGGGAAAGCAGGGATCTTCGAGAGCGGCCTGCGCTTCGCGCGGGCTCGCCGCGAGGAATCGGAGATATGGAACACCGCGGCGAAGAGCCTTGCGGCCTTGGGCCTCATGGACAGGGCCTACGATATCGTCGACAACCTCTCTTTCGGGGAGCAGCGCCTCGTAGAGCTCGCGAGGGCCCTCGCCATGGACCCCGATCTTCTCTTCCTGGATGAGCCGGCGGCAGGGTTGAACAGCGCGGAAGCTCAGAGGCTGGGCGCGACGCTCAGGGACATCCGCGACCGGGGCATCACCATCATGCTTGTCGAGCACAACATGTCACTCGTCATGTCCGTATCCGACATGGTCTGCGTCCTTGATTTCGGAAGACTCATCGCGTGCGGCACCCCGGAGCACGTCTGCCAGGACGAGGGGGTTATCAAGGCCTACTTGGGGCCGCAGGAGGCGAAAAGTGCTTCTTAACGTACAGGGACTCAACGCGGGATACGGAAGCCTCATGGTGCTCAGGGACATATCCTTCTCCATGGAGCAGGGGGAGACCCTCGCGGTGATCGGCCCGAACGGGGCAGGGAAAACGACGCTCCTATGGTCCTTGTCCGGCCTTGTGAAGCCGAAATCCGGGGAGGTGACCTTCGACGGAAAGGACGTCACCGGCATCGATTCCATGAGGGTCGTAAGACTCGGCATCGGCCATGTCCTCGAAGGCATGCGCGTCTTCAGCTCGCTGTCCGTCGAGGATAACCTCATGCTCGGCGCCTATGGCCGCCACATGATGGCAGGGAACCACATCCGGGAAGTGTTCAAGTACTTCCCCGTCCTCGAAAGGAAGAGGAAACAGCTCGCCGGCTCCCTCTCGGGCGGTGAGAAGCAGATGCTCGCTATCGCCCGCACCCTCATGGTCGAGCTGAAGCTCCTCCTCCTCGACGAGCCTTCGGCTGGACTCGCCCCCCTTCTCGTGAAGCGCCTCTTCGATATCCTCAAGGACCTGCGGCAGGAATACGGTCTCACCATCCTTCTCGTCGAGCAAAACGCGGAGATCGCCCTCGAGTTCGCCGATAGGGGCATGGTCCTCGCTCAGGGCAAGATCATGCTGGAGGGTGACGCCCACGCCCTCATGACGGACAAGGAGGTGAAGAGGATCTACCTGGGAGAGGGAGCGTGCTAGCGCCATCTATCCCAGACTCTCACCCTTTGTCGCCGCCATTTATGAAATGCCTCTGATGTGCCGATAAAAAGAAAACAGATCGGGAACCGAAGGAGGAGATGCTGGAAGAACGATACGCAAATCCATTCATAATAGGCACGAAGCACGTATTTAAGACCATGCTCGACATCGACCTCGCCGCCCGGGCCCCTTTCCTGAAGGACGATAGAAGAACGACGGCAGACGTCACGGGCGTGATGGGGTTTACGGGGGACAGGAGGGGCACCATGTCTTTCAGCATGTCGATCTCCGGCGCCCTCAAGATTTACGAGCGGCTCATGTGCGAGAATTTCGATCAGATTTCGCCCGAGATCATAGACGCCGTGGGAGAGCTGACGAACATCATCTCCGGTCAGGCGCGAAAAGAGCTCGAGAAAGAGAGCCTCCGCCTGACCGCACACGTGCCCATGGTCTTCGTGGGAAAGAACATCGAAATAAGTTTCATCACCAGAGGGACGCTGACCACCATCCCCTTCTCTTTCACCCTGGAAGGAAAAACGGAAGAGATGAGCCTCGATTACATCTTCGAGTAATCCCGCTCGAATATCCATTCGAGCGATACGGCTCGATTGCATAATCGAGCACCCCTATTGCCCGTCATTGTCTCGTCTGCCGTGCGCCTCGGTGGCCTTTTCGCATTCGGCATCCGCCCTTAGCAAGCCCCGTCTCCTTCCGGGAACCGTAGAACCTATCAATACCACACTTTTGTTCTGGCAAAATCATGGTAAGGTCGAATAGAATAATGGGCCGGTACCGGTTGCCTCCAGCATTCGTCGATTCGTATCGATCGTACACTAGCCGATGGAGAGGCTCATCATGAAGAAACATGCTTTTCCCCTTTGCCTTGCCTTCATCGTGGTCGCGCAACTCGTTCTCTTTTTGTGGCGCGACGCTTCTTGCGCTCCGGAACTTCAGCGGAATCCGGAGGAGATTCTCATAGAGGGTCAGGATCATGCGATCCTGCAGGCCAACTTCTCCCAAATGGAGCAGGGTAAGGCAACAAGAGCGCTCAACGGGGAGATTGCCCAGGCGCTCTTTCGTGCCCTCCCGGACTCATGCAAGAACGCCTGTGAAGAGCAGGTGAGCAGGCTGGGAGAAGGAGCCGCAGGAACAGCCGGCATGACGATCGATGTCATCTACGTCGAGGCGAGGAAAGAAGAAGGACCGATCCGGGCCCTTGTCACAATTGCTTGCTCCTCAAAGGATAAAGCGTTTGCCGGCGCGTTCCGCGAGGAGCGTCTGGCCACCCTGGTGATAAACCGCGGCTCTTCCCGCCTTGCCCTCATGGCAGACGAGACGGCGGGCGAGAAACGTCCGGGATTCGTCATGATAGGGGTCGAGAAAGAGATTCGCATCAACGGGCGCGCCGTCGTCGGCCTCGACTTCGTCAGATCGTGGAGCGACCCTTCCGGGGGCGAGGCCCTCGGTATCCTCAAGGATGAGCGGGTCCAATTCTACGTGTTCGGGGAAGCAGGCATAAAGCCCGCCGGGTCGGTCCTGAAGGACCGGGAGGAGCGGCTTAGTTCCGGGGACGGAAGGCAGACGAGGAGCGTCTACAACGCGGCCGTGGTCTTCAAGAAAGACATGAAGGGAAACATTATCGGCATCCTGTCGCCTTTTACCCTCAAGAAAGATGATAAGCGTGCGGCCAAGGGGATGGTGCGCTATGGCTGGGACGACGAGAAGCAAGCTTTTGTGAAGGAATAGGCGTCGTGCGGACGCCCTGGAGGAAAGGGCCGCAACGCATGCGTCGATACCGGGAAGGAGGAGCAATAGCATGGCTGGCCATACTTTTTCGAGGAATCTCACGAGCCCGATTCGGCGCCTGTGCGTTGTGGCAACGGCGCTCTCAATAGCAATCCTGTTCAATACTACCCTCCATGCTGAAGGGACGGGAAAGAAGAGGGTACCTGTCGATCTGGCCACGGCAATCGTCCAGGTGGCAAAACAGAACATACCTGCAGTTGTGCATATAGACGTGATAGAGAGGCAGGACGTCTCGAACCCCTTTTTCCCCTTCGAGGACGACCCTTTCTTCCGCTATTTCTTCGGCAACAATCAGAGAGGCCCGAAGAAATTCCAGCGTGAACTGAGGGGGCTGGGCACGGGCATGGTCATCGACTCGAACGGCTACATCCTTACGAACCACCATGTCGCGGGAGGGGCCACAAAGATCGAGGTCTCCCTGTCGGACGGAAGGAAGTTCCCGGCCAAGCTCGTGGGAAGCGACCCGCGCACGGACCTCGCCGTGGTGCGCATCTTCACGAAGGACAGCCTTCCCCACATTACTTTCGGTGACTCGGACAAGATGGAGGTAGGGGACTGGGTGATCGCCATCGGCCACCCGAGGGGCCTCGACCAGACGGTCACTCAGGGCATCATCAGCGCGAAGCACAGAAGGGGAATCACCGACCCGACGAGCTATCAGGATTTCCTGCAGACGGACGCAGCCATAAACCCGGGAAATAGCGGCGGCCCCTTGCTCAATCTCTATGGGGAAGTGATAGGGGTAAATACGGCAATCTCTTCGCAGTCGGGCGGGTCGGAGGGGATCGGGTTCGCCATTCCCAGCAAAATGGCCATGGAGGTTTCACGCACGATCATCGCCAAAGGAAAGGTAGAGCGCGGTTGGCTCGGCCTGGGCGTGCAGGATCTCACGCCCGATCTCGCCAAGTCCCTCGGCGCCCTGGTGAATAGAGGGGCAGTGGTGGAGAGCGTGGTGAAGGGAGGGCCTGCTGAGAGGGCGGGCTTGAAGAAAGGTGATATCATCGTCTCCTTTCAGGGCAGCGAGATCAGCGACGGCGCCGGATTGCGCAGCATGGCGGGCTTGACGCCCATCGGCCAGGAGGTGAAGCTCGGGGTCCTCCGTCAGGGCAAGAGGCTCGATCTTGTCGTGAAGATCGGTAATCTGGAGGAGGCTGCGAGACACACGGCCGAGACGACAAAAGAGCGCCTCGGGGTCGAGGTAAGGGCTGCCACGGCGCACGAGGCGGAGAGGTTCGGCCTCGATGCGAAGCAGGGCGTGACCATCACCTGGGTGGACCCTAAGGGGCCCCTTGGCGCCATGGGGTTCGAGGTGGGAGACATGATCCTCGCGATCAACGATCAGGCCATCACAGGGATCGAGACATTCATCGAGCTCGTGGGGGGCTTGCGTCCCAAGCAGCAGGTAACGCTTCTCGCCCTGGACCGGCGCACCGGGAACAGCGGAACGGTTCAGGTGATCGCGCGTTAGCATAGAACGAGGCTTTTCCCTTGATTACTACGCCGTTTTGTGACAAAACTTATCTGCCGCGCTTTTCTCCTCGCGCTTGCGCTTTCGTCGTTCTATCCCGCGGCAGCAGGTTTCGTTTTCTTCCGGAGGTTTTATGCGGGTGGTCCCAGCGGTGTTCCTCATCCTGTGTGCTTTAGCGTTCTCTTCCTTTGCAGCGGCCCCTCCCACCTCTGACACGGCAGGTGAAAAGAAGGCCTCTTCCGCCGTGAGCAAGGATACGGTCTGGAATCCCGACAAACAGACGATGCAGGCAGTGCGCATGAAGTGCGTCGAGTTTGGCGGCAGACAGCTCGACGAGTGTTTCGCAGAAGGCATGGAGAACGCGGGAGCCGCGGCTGAGGCCGCGTCCTTCACGAAGTTTTTCGGCGACGGCACTTTCGTGCGGAGGTATAAAGAATGCGGGCATCTCGGCGTCGCCTACGTCTTCCACCCCTTCAGGGCAAATGAGAACCACGGGATTCTCCTGGTGAACGGGGATCCTCCCCTGGTAGACGTCGACGACATCGCCCTCCTTCCCAGAGAAGGCATTGAACAGGACAAGACGTACCTTGCCATCAAGAAGTCTTTTCCGAGAGCAACGATGTGGCCCGGGGACCGGACCCCCAAATATCCCCTAGTGGACGCGCTGCCGGATGGGGCCCAGAGCTTCGTCGTTCCCTATACCCTTCGCAACTTCTGCCACGCCTGCGAAGTCCTCGGCACGGCCTTCTTTTCCTTTGATTTCGACAAGGAAGGCCGGTTCACGGGCATGCGATTTCAGCGGATAGAGCTGCCGCCGAAGAGGACCTTGGCAAAAAACGAGATCCGCAAAGAGAGCGAACAGATCAGGTTCGTCGTGATGGCGGAAGAGGGGAAGGAGTTCACCGTAAGGCTCGCCTCGAATAGATCCACGGGGTGCCGTTGGCGGCCCGTGGGCACTCTGGACGAGCACATCGTCAAGCTCGAGAAATCGGAATACGTGCCCTTCGAAGGAGGCGCAGCCGCCGCGGGGGGTGAGGAAGTCTGGACGTTTCTCGCCGTATCGCGGGGCGATGCGGAGATTACCATGGAGTATGCCCCTCCGTACGAAAAAATCCAGACTTTTGGAAAGACTGCGACCATCAAGGTGTCTGTGAGGCCGGCGTCGGCAAGGTGATGCCGGCCGCACCTGATCGAGGTGCTCTTCTGGCGGCAAAGCGGAGTGCAGGCCTTCTCATGTACCGTCTCAAAGAAGGCTCGGCCGAGGTTCTCCTCATCCACCCCGGAGGCCCCTATTGGACAAAGAAGGACGACGGGGCGTGGAGCATTCCCAAGGGTGAGATCGAAGAGGGAGAGGACCCAATTCGTGCAGCCAAGCGCGAATTCGAGGAGGAGACCGGCCTGTCTCCCGAGGGCACTTTCCGTCCGTTGAGGCCGGTCAGACTGAAGAGCGGCAAGATCGTCTATGCGTGGGCTTTCGAGGGGGACTGGGATGCCCGGGCCCTCAAGAGCTTGAATTTCACCATGGAATGGCCTCCCCGCTCCGGCAAGGCGCAGGAATTCCCGGAGGCCGACAGGGCGGATTGGTTCGACCTTAAGAGTTGCCAAGGAGAAGATCCAGGACGGACAGCGGGCGTTTCTCGAAGAGTTCGAGCACATGGCCCGGTGAAAAGTGAAAGGGGAGATGGCCTTCTTGCTTTTCCTTGCCGGCTGCCCCTTTTAGCTTAGTCACTTGCCCTTCATGCGCAGGGCCTTGTTCCAGGAGTCGAGCTGCTCCTTGTGCCGCTCGGCCAGGGCGGAGTAGTCGCCTTCGATGACGATGCCGCTGATTTTATCGCCGACCGCGATCGCGTCCACCACCTTCTGATCCCCGTCGCCCAGGACCTCTCCGAAAATAGTATGCCTGTCATCGAGCCACGGGGTAGGGACGTGGGTGATGAAGAACTGGCTGCCGTTCGTGTTCGGGCCGGCGTTTGCCATGGAAAGACGTCCTGCCTTGTCGTGCCTGAGGTCTCGGGAAAATTCATCTTTGAAGCGGTACCCCGGTCCCCCTGTGCCGGTGCCGAGGGGGCAACCCCCCTGGATCATGAAGTCCGGGATGACCCGGTGAAACGTGAGGCCGTCGTAGAATCCCTTTTTCGACAGGTTGATGAAATTGAGGACAGTGAGGGGTGCATGGTCCCCGAAAAGCCTCAGCCTGATGTCCCCCTTCGTCGTTTGGATCAATGCGGTCAATGCTTCTTCTTTCATGTTATCCACCTTTCTCGTTATGGTTTGTCTCTGAAAGCCAAGACGGCCGGAACCAAGAAGCTTAAAGCCTTTGGCCCTCGATGTCAATGAGATCTGAAGGCGGCCCCCCGGGCAGCGTCCGATTACCTGAGGCTCTCTCCGAGCCTTCTCAGCGTCTCGGAGAAGTCGCGCCTTCCGAGCCTTATTTCTGCAAAGACGAGATCATCCGGGTGCTCGCCTGCTTGCCTCAGAGCGGACTCCAGGTCGCCTTCAGTGCGGACGATGGTGCCCCTTTTTCCCCCGTACGCCTCGGGCAGGAGAGTGTAGTCCCACATCTGAAGGTCGTTGTACACATTGTCATAGATTACCCGCTCCACCTGATAGCCGTCGTTGTTGAGGAGAAAGACCATCGGGTTGAGATTGCGCCGGATTATGGTCGACAGCTCCTGCCCTGTCATTTGGAAGGCCCCGTCCCCCACGAAGACTATGGGCCTGTAAAGGGGGGCCGCGAGGCTGATCCCGAGCGCCGCGGGAATGGCGTAGCCGATGGACGCATAGAAAGATTGGCATATGTAGTCGGCTTTTTGGGGCAAGCAGAGCTTCAGGCCCTCGTAGGTGCAGCTGCCTGTGTCCACGACCAGGATGTGGTTGTCCGCAATGAAGCGGTTCATCCTTGCCCAGAACCTGTCCGCGGTCAGGGTTGCCTCAGGGGAAGGCACGAATGCCTCCACAAAGGGATGGACAGGGTGCGCTCCCTTCGAGCCGGAGAAGAGCCCTGTGGACAGGGATGAGCATAGGGCCGCAAGATAGTCCCTTAAGGGAACATGGTCGTAGACATGTCGCTTTATCCTCACCTTTTCGCTGTTCGCGACGATCATGTTGCCGGGGTCGAGATGGGCTGTATAGCCGCCCAGGTCGATGTCTGTCATCCATGCGCCGAGGCAGATGACGAGGTCAGATTCTTCCACGGCCTTTCGCGTTGTCTCGTTCGCGAGGGCCCCGAAATAGGTCCCTATGAAGCCGGCCGTGGCTTCCGGGATTACGCCCTTTCCCAGGGCCGTGGTGGCTACGGGATAACCCGTGTGCTTCACCACTTCGAGCAGGGCAGCCTGGGTCCCGAGGCGGCAGACCTCGACGCCTGCCAGGATCACCGGTCTCGACGCGGATGACATGAGGGCGAGCGTCTCCTCTACGGCCTCTCTGAGGACGTCCTCGTCGACGTGGAGGGTGATGTCCGGCTCCCAGGGGCCCGGCTGGGCGCAGGGTTCGTTGACCATGTCCGCGGGTATCTCGATGTAGACCGGCCGGGAGTGGCGCACACAGGCCGAGAGGGTCTCGTCGATCTGCCGGAGTGCCTGGGTCGGGTTGCGGAGCACCACGGCAGCCTGGGTGATACTAGCGAAGATGTCATGCTGAAGGTTCATATCCCCCACCGTGTGATGGAGAAGGCTGGGATGGAGACGTCCCCGAAGGCTCAGCCTCGGCCCGCCGCTGATGACGACGAGGGGTATGCGCTCGGCAAAGGCGCCCGCTACGGCGTTGTAAGCGCTGAAGCCCCCCACGCCGTAAGTGACGCAGACGGCCCCGACACCCGATATCCGGGCGTATCCATCCGCGGCGTATCCGGCGTTCAGCTCGTTGCAGGTGTTGACAAGGTCGATGCTGCTTTCCTCGAGGAGGTCGAGAAAGGTAAGCACGTAGTCACCCGGGACCCCGAACGCGTGCTTCAGCCCGAGCTGCTCCATGCGCCGGACAAGGTACCTGCCGACGGTCGACTTCTTCTCTTCCATGTTCTCCCCTCCCGCTTTTAGAGCAACCGAAGCGCGCGCTCATTAGGTAATGTATGCGCCGGGCTTGCGACTTTCAGGCAGTGGTGCTTGCCCGGTTATCTCTCTCTTCGGTCAACGCGGATCCTCCGGCCAAAAGCGAGGACCATACGGGAAGCCTGAAAGAGAGCCATTGACAGCCGCATCGAAAGAATTGACTTGTCGGGTGGAACTTTCATATGATTCGTTTCTAGCTTTGCGTGCGAGATCCGATAGAGAATGGGGCGCAAGGTCCTTTTTGAAACCTGTAAAAGGGGGAGAGAGAATGACTACATGGAACGAGTATGTGAGTGAGCGCGGGACAATCCCGGAATGGCCGTACCCCATACGGTATGAAAAAGAGAGCCGCATATCGGCCGACGTATTGATCGTGGGGGGCGGCGTGGCCGGCTGCCACGCTGCCATCAGCGCCGCGAGAAGCGGGGCCAGCGTTGTCCTCGCCGAGACGGGCCATGCAAAACGAAGCGGATCGGGCGGCGCCGGTGTCGACCACTGGCACGGGGCGTGCACCAACCCATGCTCCAAGGTGACGCCCCTCGACTACACCCAGGCGGTCATGGAATGCGCCCACGGGTACTCCAACGGGATAGCCCGTTACATCATCTGTTCGGAAGGCTGGGATACCCTTCTCGAGTGCGAAGAGATGGGGGTCCAGATCAGGGACGTGAGGGACGAGTTCAAAGGAGCCGACTTCAGGGACGAAGAGACGAAGCTGATGTTCGCCTACGATTACGCGAACCGACATGTCATCCGCGTCTGGGGGTACGACATCAAGCCCCGCCTGTTCTACGAGATGCAGCGCCTTGGCGTCCGGATTTACAACAGGACGGTCATCACGAGCCTTCTTACCGAAGGGGGAAGGCAGGGAGCGAGGGTCGTGGGGGCAACGGGCGTCAACATGCGGACCGGAGAGTTCTATGTCTTCGAGTCAAAAGCAACCATCGTCGCGAGCGGCGGCGGCGGAAGGCTCTTCTCATTCGCTCCGGAGGTGACCGCCGCAGGCTCCATGAGCAACATGAACGGCGCCGGGGTGGGCCACGCGATTGGATGGAACGCGGGCGCGGAGTTTGTCCTCATGGAACAGACCACGCCCGGCCGTCTCACCGGGTTCGGCTACGCCCCTTACAGCATGGGGAATACGAGCAACACCTATCACGGGACCTCGATTGTCGACGCCAACGGCAAAGAGGTGCCGTGGGCCGACCCGTACGGCCGTCCACTCAAGACTGTGGAGGAGCGTTTCCTGCCTTCGCCGGGACAGAAATTCCAGCTCGGCATAGGCATCGGCCTTCACTACTATCTCGATCAGTATCGCATGAACGATCTCTCCCGTGAGCTGATCGAAGGCATTCAAAAGGGTGAGTACGTCCTGCCCCTCTACGCCGATCTCACCCGGCTGCCCGAGCTCGGAGCGGAGGTGCATATTCGGCATGATGGTGGGCAACGAAGGCAAGACGCGCATTCCTATATACGACACCTTCACAAAAGGCGGTTTCGACCCGGACAAGGACCTCCTTCAGGCGCCCGTCATGCTTCCGGAATCCTACCAGAACTCGAATTTCTGGGGCGGCTCGCCCATCCCTTCTTTGCGAAGTCTGGCGGGCGGCGGCTACCTCGTTGACTGGGACTTGCGGACTTCCCTCGAGGGGCTCTATGCAGCGGGCGGCTCCCCCGTCTTCGGCTCCGGCTGCCACGGCGAGTCCCACACAACGGGGAGGTACACCGGGCGGAAAGCCGCGGCCTACGCAAAAACCGCCGGAAAGGCGGCCGTGGACTCGAGGCAAGTCGAGGCGCAGAAGGCCCGGGCTTATGCGCCGCTGAAACAAAGCAAGAAGGGTGCCGGCTGGAAGGAGCTCAACGTTGCCATCGCGCGAATCATGCAGGATTACTGCGGCAAGTACAAGAACAGGCTGACCCTCGGCCGGGGGCTCGACCTCCTGGCCCAGTTGAGGGAGAACGAGGCGGCGTCTGCGTACGCCTCGAACCCCCATGAGCTTGGGCGCACTCTGGAATGCCTCTCCCTTATCACCCTCGGCGAGATGGTCATGGAGGCGTCCCTCGCGAGGGAGTGCAGCAGCGTCTATCTCGATTTCTACCGCCTTGACTGTCCGCAGATGGATCCTCCCGAGTGGGAAAAGCTCCTTCCCATGAGGCTGGAGGACGATATTGTCAAGGTTCGCGACCTTCCCCTCGATTTCCATTTGAGACCGCCTTATGCGCCGACTTACGAAGAGAACTACGAGCGGCATGCCCGGTGAGGAGATTCGCGGACACCTGATGGCTCGGCCCTCGCCATTCACCCTTACCCCTCTTTTCGCGAGCAAGATGATTCTCGTCTGAGGCCGTTGCCCCCGGGCTTCCTCATTTGCCTCGCGTCCTTTGTTCCGCCTGCCTGAACGTTCTGCCGGCTCTTTGTCGAGCCTACTGTCAAATACCACAGATATCTGTCATTATTTCAAGAAATAGGGTAAAATATCAGATGAAAGACATTCCCGGAATTACTATGGAGAGAGGCATGCATGAGAATGACTTTTTTCGTGAATTCACCTTTCGCATCTGCGGGAGCCTCAATATAGGAGAGGCTCTCTGGAGCTGCCTTCTCTACGTCCGCTCCATTCTACCTGCCGACGAGCTGATCCTGACCGTCTACAACCCGGACTTCAAGGCATTGGAGGTCGTAGCACAGGCGGACGAGGAGGGGTTCAATACGACGTCTCAGAAGGTCCACATGCCCCCTGACCTGAGGAGGGAGCTTGAGAACGTCGAACATTACAGCCGCGTCAGGATAATCAACGACGTCCGCCAGGATCCGATCATCGGGAGACTGGGGGAACACTACAAATGGCCGGATTCTTCAGTGATCGTTGGTCGACTGATCATCCAGCATAAGTTCATCGGCTCCCTCATAGTCCGGGCAAAGGGAAAGGACAGATACACCGAAGAGGACGGTCAACTCTGGTCCCTCGTCAATGAGCCCGCAGGTATCGCCCTGGCGAACAGCCAGCAGTATCTTGATCTGCTGAGGCTGAAAGACGCCTTGGCCGATGACAACCGGTATCTGAGCAGTGAGCTTCAGAAGAGCGTGGGAACGGAAATTGTGGGGGCCAACCTCGGTCTTAAGGATGTAATGGAGCAGGTCTACAAAGTGGCCCCTTTGTCGAGCCCCGTTCTTCTGACGGGCGACACCGGCACCGGTAAGGAAATCATCGCCAATGCCATCCACAACCTCTCCGGCCGGAGTGGTAGTCCTCTCATCACCGTTAACTGCGGCGCTATACCCGAATCGCTCATCGACAGCGAGCTTTTCGGGCACGAAAAGGGCTCCTTTACGGGGGCTTCTTCCGAAAGGAGGGGGCGCTTCGAGAGGGCCGACAAGGGCACCATTTTTCTCGACGAGGTCGGCGAGCTACCTCCCCAGGCCCAGGTGAGACTCCTCCGCGTCCTTCAGGAAAAGGAGATAGAACGGGTGGGAGGGTCGCAGCCCATCAAAGTGGACATACGCATTATTTCGGCGACCCACAAGAGCCTCGAAGGCATGGTGAGGGATGGCCTTTTCAGAGATGATCTTTACTACCGTCTCGGGGTATATCCCATCTGGCTGCCACCTTTGCGAAAGCGGAGGGTGGACATCCCTGCACTGGCCCGGTATTTCATGGCGAAGAAGGCGCACGAAATGGGCCTCCACACAATACCCGTCCTCGCCGAGGGGGCGATCGATCGGCTCCTCCAATACGATTGGCCTGGCAACGTACGGGAGCTGGCCAACGTGGTCGAAAGGGCACTCATTCAGTCAGACGGCAAGGTCCTCGTCTTCGATGATGCAATGCCTGCCCTCGAAAGGGCGCCGGTCCCAACCGCAGCTACGGCTGCGGAGCCCTCGGGTCCGGACGCCGGGACGCCGGCCGACGCCACGGTCCGCTATTTCAAGCTTGAGGAGGTTGAGGCACGTCATATCCGCAGCGTCATGGAGGCTACCGGGGGGAGGATAGAAGGAAAGAAAGGAGCGGCCGTGCTCCTCGGCATGAACCCCGCCACCCTGCGGTATCGCATGCAGAAGCTCGGGATCCCATTCGGCCGAAACAAGACGGGGAACCTTGCGAGAGGAGGGTGACCGTTTCTCCCCTATTTATGGGAGCGTGCCTCTATTTTCACAGGATACTTCCTCAATGCCGTCAGGACCGCGTAGCACAGCTCGCACGTTGTCCGGCCTTCCTCCATCATCTTGATGCAAGCTTCGCTGCTGTCTCCGCAGACCAGCGCATTGCATGCCCTCCGCACGTCGCTTTCCGTGAAGAATATCCTGAACTCTCTGTTGTACTGGTCTTTCGAGACCGTGACGCCTAGTTGTTTCATTGCCTACATGTCTCCTTTGTTCCAGAAGGGCATGCACAACCTGTGCCACTCCCGGCCAATCACGCGGATTCGAGACTCTTAAGGTTGTCCGTATGCAATTCTTCAATATGCTACGGAATATAACCGCGGTATTTGAAGGATATTCCGGCGACTTCGTAATATGTGGAGGATGCCCCACCTTGCCAATAGCCCTATCGTCATCCGACTTCTTCCCCTCAAGTTCTTTAAAAAGCGCGCCTCGTATGTTAACGTTATAACGCAAGGTGTGACATCATATCCAATCTCAGAAGAGGAGGGAACTAGTGGCTATTCTTGTTACAGGCGGCGGCGGTTTCATGGGATCGAGCGTGGTATCCGCGCTCTTGCGCAGGGGCGAAAAAGTCGTGATCTTCGGAAGGTCCCTTGACCCGACTGCAAAAAGTGCGTCTGAAGGGCTGATACCCGTGAGGGGAGACGTGACCAACTTCCACGAGGTGCTCAATGTGGTCAAGGACTACTCTATCGAGAACATAGTCCATCTGGCCGCCCTCCTGACAGTGCCTTCAGAGGCGAACCCGTGGGCTTCCATCAACACCAATGCCCTGGGCATGTACAACATACTGGAGGCTGCGCGTCTCTTCGGCGCGAAGAAGGTGGTGATCGCAAGCTCGATGGGCACGTTCAACGTCACTACCGATACGATCGTCACCGACGAGACGCCCCAGCGGCCCACCACCATCTACGGCTGCTGCAAGGTATTCGCCGAGCTCCTCGGTGGCTTCTATCACGCGAAGTTCGGCATCGATTTCCGCGGTGTCAGGGTGCCCCACATCGTGGGTCCCGGCGCCAAGACCCCGAGCACGGGCCAGTATGCGCCCTGGTCCATCGAGGCTGCAATAAAAGGCGAGCCTTTCGAGGTCTGGGTGCCGGAAGGCTTCATCCTCCCCATGCTCTACGTGAAGGACGTGGTAGAGGGCTTCCTCGCGCTCTACGACGCCCCTGCCGAGAAAGTAACGTCGAGGATGTACAACATGGGGCAGATCACGCCGCCGCCTACAGCGAAGGATCTCGTGGATGAGGTGAAAAAGCATTACCCGCAAGCCCGCATCACCTTCAAGCCGGATGCGGGTGCCGCGGCCCTGATGACTACCGTGCCGAAGGTATTTAGGAATGAAAAGGCGGAGCAAGAGTGGGGATGGCGCTTTTCCTATTCCCTCGCGGACATGGTAAAAGACTTCATCGCGGAATACAAGAAAATGCACTAGAGGGCGGTTCTATTCCTCACTCGTCGTGAGTCGCCTCCCCGGGAAAAAAGCGTCTGACTCCTCGTTCCCTACCGACGTTCCTCGACGCATGTCTCCTCATTCGCGAGCTGCGCCCCCCGGCCTTTCTGAGTTCGTTAGCTCCAGACGAGCTCGGGCTCGATTGCGAACCCATGCGTTACCTCTCCCGCATGTGGTTGCCCGCAAACAGGAACGCCCTACCGTAACGGCCTAGCCTTGCTACCAGTCGCCCGTGCCTTCGCGCACCGCTCGTCTTTTCGCTGACGGGTTCCCCTTAAGCCTCCCGCGATGCTCGCTCATCGAGGAACCACGCGTCCAGGAACTGGTGGCACGTCCGGATATAGCGTTCCGCAGAATTCATTCCCGTTACCGACCGGCTCCGCTTTTTCTTCGCTACGCCAGGCTTTGGCTTTGGGGAAAGATTACGCCGGGGCAATCATTACTTTTTTCTGCGGAACGCTCTCGATGGACTCAAAGAGGCTTTCTATAAGTGTCCTGTGCCACCAGAGTTGTCGAGCAGCTCCCAATAAAGATCGTCCGGTCTTCTTGTGGTCAAAGGTCGGCCATTCGTCCAGCGCGACCAAATAATACCCGCGATCACCCCCAGCCTTTGCGTCGCTTCCTTTTTATGAGGGGGTGGCTCCGTGAGCTTCGCTCATGGAGGGGGCGACGCAAGCCCCAACGCTCTGGAGGGGGCGACGCGAGCCCTAGAACAGCCGGATAAACCCATCGGGTGAGAGGCTCGTGGCCAGCATGACCATGTTGATGTCCCGATGCTCTGTCCAGGCTTCAGTCTTCTGATGTTCCGGCAGGAGCCAGAATTCTTCGATGGCCGCTTTGAGGGTTCATGAATGAGGACTGATTCAACGGCCGGACCGATTGTGTTGCCGAGCCCGGCAACGGCGTGATCCTCTTCGACGAGGACCTTGAGCCTTTGCGCCGCGTGGAGGCCGATGGACAGCCCGAACTCGCGAAAGGGGATGCGGTAGTCGGCGCCCATCCTCAAGCCGCCCTGTCCGGCAACGGCCTCCAGACCGCGGCGGGAAGCTTCCAGCAGAGCGGAGAGGATGTCCGCGGAGACGAGGCGGCCGCCCCTTGTCATGAGCTGGGCTACCCTGTATGCGTCCGAGAGAAGGGTGCCCAGACCGAGGGGGTCATCCGTAGCAAGGCTTTTCCCCTTGCAGATGTCCTCCATCACCTCGATTTCCTCTCGCAGGCTGCCGGCAGGCCCTTGGGGGTCCTCTGCCGCGGTGGTCTCGATCTGCGCGTACGTGATGAGGCCGTCCAGGGCATCATGCTGTCCCATATGTGGAACGAGCGGGCGGGAAAGATCGATGCTCATTTTCCAGGCCATGCGCCTCTGTCCGCCTGACGGCGATTGATAGACGAACTTGGCGCATGAGGTTTTTGCAAGCTCGAAGGCCCACCTGTTGTAAATGAAATCTCCGGTGACCCTCGTGGCGCGGTTGAGGGCGTGCATCCATTTCGTGAGATAGTGAAAGTACTGGCCGTCCCGGTCCCATTCCGACCTCTCGTCGAAAGGCTCTCCGGGCCTGCGTTCCTTCAGGCGCTTGCCGATTCTCAAACCGCCCAGGGTCGGATGGATTGCGCCCTCGCGGTCGTCGAGGCCGCTCAGCCACCCTGTCCGACTGTCGTCATCCCGGTGTCGTCCGAGAACCTGGTGCACCTGCTCTACGAGCCGGATCGCCAGTTCTTTGAACGTAGCGTCGCCGGTCTTCTCGTAGAACCCGAGGAAGTTGCAGACCCCGAAGGCATCCGTCCACAAGTAGCGCCTGGATGGGCTGGTCGCCGGGGAAAGCCCGGTAGAGCGCGCGAAATCCATCATGATATCAATGGCTATGGTATCCGGCAGATGCTGTTCCATTGGGTCTCCTCATCGACGAACCTTCTGCCCGCCCCGGTAAGCCCGCTTTTATCCGTTCGTCAGAAAAAAGGGTTAGGCGGGACACGCACTTCAGTGTAACACGTTTGCCGGCCTTAGGGTATGGCCAATCGCATCGATGGCGAAGGCGCGAATGTTCTCCCTGGCACGCTCCTTTGCGCAATTGACAAGGGAGTGATCAATGATTACATGGTGATAAGTGAGGAAAAAGTCGGAGGTGAAACCATGGCACGGCAAGAATACGTATGCAGAAGATGGGCCTGGAGTTCAGGGCGATCCCCGGAGAAGAAGAACCGCCGGAATGTCCCGAGTGCGAGACCAATGACACGGAGCGGCTGGGGCTCTCCACCTATGGAGGGATCACGGAGGAACTCGATTTTACTCCCAGGAGGTCTCGCTTTTCCTGAAAGTAGTCTATGAGCCGCCCTTTTCCCTTTGCACGCCGACGCGACTTACGCTCATACCGGTTTTTTACCCTCCCCATGCGCCAAGAACCGGCATGAGAGGCAATGAGCGCCACGGAGGGGAAACGGGATGGTTACGGAAGGGCAGGGGCTCAATTCCAAAATTATTGCGACGGGCCTGGAGCATCCTCAAGGGGCTTGCAGGCGAGAAGCCTTCGGTGTTCCAAAGGGGCCGGTGGGCTGGAAGAATCATAGGCTGGTCTCTCCGGAATGACGAATTTCGCACGCGCATGCTGCGGTTTGTCGATGTCTTTCCCACCCTTTCCACGCCGGCCGTGCTCGCCCGACACCTGAAGGAGTATTTCGGGGACATCGATGGTCAGTTGCCGGGGAGGATGCATTGGGCCCTGGGCGCGGCCCTGGGCGCCGGGCCCCTTGGCGTGGCCTTCGCGAGCAAGGTCATCCAATACAGCATCGAGAAGTTGGGCAGCCAGTTCATCGTGGGGCGACACAGCAACACGGGCCCTGAAGAGCCTCGCCAGGATCCGCCGGGGCGGGTGCGCCTTTTCCATTGACATCCTGGGCGAGGCAGTGGTGAGCGAGGACGAGGCGGACGCCTACGCCGCCCAGTACGCCGGCCTCATCCGCGAACTGGAGGAGGCGGCAAAGACGTGGGTGCCGCTGCCCGGACCGGGGGACAACGCACCCTCCCTCAATTGGGGGTATTCGCCTCTGGTGAGCATCTCCCTCAAGCCCACTCGCTCTATTCCCAAATGGAGCACCAGAACTTCCAGGGTTCCGTTGACGCGGTACTGAGGCGTCTCCGCCCTCTCTGCGAGCAGCTGATCCGGGCCGGCGGGGCCATGTGCATCGACATGGAATCTTACGCCTCCAAGGATATCTCGCTGGAGGTCTACAAGGCCCTGCGCACGGAGTATCCGGGGTACGGCCACTCTCGGTGGCCATGCAGGCATACCTTCTTGGAGACGGGCAACGATCTCACCGGGCTTCTCGCCTGGTCCGATCCAATGGGCTCCAGATCGGCGTCAGGCTTGTCAAGGGTGCCTACTGGGACTACGAAGTACTGAGGGCCCGGCAAAACGGATGGACCATACCTGTTTACACGAAAAAGGCTGAAACGGACGCGGCCTTCAAGCGCGATGCCCGCCTGGTCCTCCAGCACCACGAGACTGCCTATCTCGCCTGCGGACCCACAATATCCGCTCCATCGCGGCCCCTCTGGAGCTAGCCGCCTGATTGGGGTCCCTCCGGAGCGACACGAATTCCAGGTACTTTACGGAATGGCGGAGCCTGTGCGGAGGCTTCTCGTGAACAGAATGGGGCGGGTGCGCCTTACTGTCCATGTGGTCCCATAGTTCCCGGCATGGCCTACCTTGTGCGCCGGCTCCTGGAGAATACCGCAACCAGAGTTTCCTCCGCCGCATGTTCTCGGAGCAAGCGGACCCGTCGCTTCTCTTAGCCGACCCCCTTGCGGCCGCAGGAGTTGAGGAGAGGAGCCGGGAGCCCGAAAGGGAAAAGAGCGGACCTTCTGTCCGGGCGGACCATTCCGGGGATGGGTCTGATCCTCATCCCTTTGCGAACCAACCACCTTCTGATCTTACGAGCGCGGAGGAAAGGGGGCGCTTGCGCGACGCCCTTGCCGGGGTGCGCCAAAAGCTCGGCCGGACTTATCCGCTCTTCATAAACGGCGTCGACAGACCCTTGCCGGATACCGAGGCTTCCGTCAATCCCGCGGACCCGATGGAAATGATCGGCCGGGTAAGCCAGGCGGGACGGGCAGAGGTAGACGAGGCAATAGGCGCAGCCCTTTCGGCGCATCAGGAATGGCGCGACACAGAGCCGGCCGCCAGGGCCGCGTACCTCCTCAGAGCGGCGGTACATTTCCGCGCCAGGCGCCACGAGCTTGCGGCGTGGCAGGTGCTGGAGATCGGCAAGCAGTGGGACCAGGCGTCTGCCGATGTGGCAGAAGCCATCGATTTCCTCGAGTACTACGCGCGTCAGATGGAGAGGCTTGGCCGTCCCCAGGCGCTGCCCTCGCCACCCGGAGAAAGGAATTACTCTTTCTATGAGCCAAGGGGCGTTGCAGTGGTCATTGCCCCCTGGAACTTCCCCCTCGCCATCAGCTGCGGGATGGTTTCCGCTGCCATTGTCACCGGCAACTGCGTGGTCTATAAGCCGTCTCCTCTCACCCCCATCATCGGCCACCATCTCGTCGAGGCCTTCAGCGATGCCCTGCTTCCGGCAGGGGTTTTCAACTACGTGCCGGGCCGCACCGAGGAGATCGCCGAATACCTCATCGACCATCCCGACGTGAGCACCATCGCGTTCACCGGGTCGACGGAGGTGGGCTTGAGGATCGTGGAGAAGGCCGCCTCGGCACGGTCGGGCCAGTCTTACGTAAAGAGGGTCATCTGCGAAATGGGCGGCAAGAACGCGATCATCATCGACGAGGATGCAGATTTGGACGAGGCCATACCCGCGGTCCTCGTCTCTGCCTTTGGTTTTCAGGGCCAGAAATGCTCCTCGTGCTCCCGGGTGATCGTGGTGGAGTCCGTCTATGACGCTTTTGTGGAGCGCCTCATAGGGGGCGCCAGGTCTCTGGCAGTAGGCCCGGCCGAAGACCCTGCCTTTTCCTTGGGGCCCGTGGCTGACGAAAAGGCCCGATCGCGCATCCTCCAGTATATCGAGATCGGGAGCCATGAAGGAAAGGTGCTCTACCGGGGCCAGGCGCCTGCGGGAGGCAATTACGTGCCCCTCACCATCCTCGGCGAAATCGAGCCGCGCCACAGGGTGGCGCAGGAAGAGATATTCGGCCCGGTCCTTGTGGTGATGAAGGCCAGGACCTTCGAAGAGGCCATCGATGCGGCCAACTCGACCCGCTACGCCCTCACGGGCGGGGTTTTCAGCCGCAGCCCCAGCCGTCTTGAAGAAGCCCGGCGACGGTTCCGCGTGGGAAATCTCTATCTGAACCGGCAGATCACCGGGGCGCTCGTGGGGCGCCAGCCCTTCGGGGGCTTCAAGTTGTCGGGCTTGGGCACGAAGGCGGGAGGGGCAGAGTACCTCCTCCATTTCATGGATCCCAGGGTGGTGACCGAGAACACGGCCCGGCGGGGGTTCGTGCCGGACGAGGAGATGGGGGAGCCGGACCGCTAAAGGGCCGGGCTTGTAGTCTCTCACCGACCGTCTTTCATTGAGGGTTTCTTCCAGGGAAGTCAATCCCTTTTCCTTGACCTTCGGGAGTCTTATCTCTCCTGCCATCGTGAGTTCCGTCAATTAAGCGAATAGCTCCTCTCCATGGGCACGCGAAACCTCCATTCTTGTGGGCGGGACGGCTCTAGGCGAGGGCCTTGAGGCGCCGCTCTATCTCGGTCTTCGGCAGGGCGCCCACGGCCTGGTCCACGACGCTGCCGTTCTTATAGAAGTAGAGGGCCGGTACCCCGCGTATGTTGTGCCGCGACGCGGTCTGAGGGGCATTGTCCACGTCTATCTTGGCGAATTTCACCTTTCCCGCGAAATCTGCGCCAGTTCATCCAGAACCGGTTCGAGCCTGCGGCAGTGGCCTCACCAGAGGGCGGTGAAATCGACGAGCACAGGGCCCCGGAAACTCGCCACTTCCCTCTGGAAGGTTGCGTCGGTGACCTCGATGGCCCTGTCAGGATAGAGACTCGGGAGGTCGAGGGGCTCCTTGCACTTGCCGCACCTGGGCCGGTCTGCCCACCGGCTCCCCGGAACGCGGTTCTTCGTGCCGCACTTGGGACACGTAACGACGATCGGCTCGCTGCTCATGACACCATTCACCCTCTCTCGAGAATTTCTCAACAGAATGTATCCATCGCTGGGTGTCCTTTGCAAGGTCCAGACTCTTAGAACGCATCAGGGCCATCCCGCCCGAACCAAGGGGGGATGGCCCTGATGCGACTTTGGGAGCCGGGCTTGCCCGGCGTATCTATAGCGTTCCCCAGAATTCATTCCCGTTACCGACCGGCTCCACCTTTTCCTTCGCTGCGCTAGGCTCCGCTTTAGGAGAAGATTACGCCGCGGCAATCGTTACTTTATTCTGCGGAACGCTCTATCCTTTCAGCACTACGTAGATATTGCCTCCGCCCCGCTGGATGAGGAGGAGAAGGGAGTCTTTACTGTGCGCCTTTTCGAGCTTCTCCTTCATATCCTCAATCCCTTTTACGGGCTGCCGGTCGACTTCGAGGATCACGTCGCCCCTCTGAACGGATGCGTTCTCCGCGGGGCTGCCGGGCTGCACGCCCGCCACTACCACACCCTTATCGGTCTTGGCGCCGAGCTGCCGGGCGAGATCAGGGGTGAGCTCTTGAAGCTGCAGGCCCCATTTCCCACGGGATGTCTCCTCCGGCCGTGTGGCAGCGGCCTCTTTGGAGTCGAGCTTCGCCACCTTGACGTGAAGCGTCATCTCCTTCCCGTCCCTGACGATGCGCACAGGGGCCTCGCGGTCCACCGGCGTGGCAGCCACGGTCGAAGCAAGCTCATGGCTGTCCTTGATCTCGTGATTGTCAAAGGCAGTGATCACGTCCCCTCTCTTGATGCCCGCCTTGTCGGCAGGTCCGCCCTCCACCACGTCGCTCACCACGGTGCCTTTCTTGACCTTGAGGCTGAGCGATTGGGCAAGGTCGTCGTTGATGTCCTGGATGCTGACTCCTATGTAGCCCCTCGTCACCGTCCCCTTGCTTGTGAGCTCCGGAAGAAGCGCCTTTGCCGTATGGATGGGTATGGCGAAGCCGATCCCCTGTCCGTTCGGAATGATCGCAGTATTGATGCCGATGACCTCACCCTTCATGTTGATGAGGGCTCCCCCGGAATTCCCCGGGTTGATGGGCGCGTCAGTCTGGATGAAATCGTCGTAGGGGCCGGCGCCGATGATCCTGCCCTTCGCGCTCACGATGCCGGCTGTCACGGTGTTGCTGAGGCCGAAGGGGTTTCCTATGGCGATGACCCATTCCCCCACCCGGGTGGCCCCCGAATCGCCGAGCACAGCAGCCTTGAAGGGGCCTTTCTCGTCTATCTTAATGACCGCGAGGTCGGTCTTGGGGTCGAGGCCGAGGACCCGCGCCTTGTATTCGTGCTTATCGCTTGTCGTCACGACGATCTCCGTGGCCCCTTCCACCACGTGGTTGTTCGTGAGGATTGTGCCATCCCCGTTGATAACCACCCCCGAACCCGGCGCCTTGCATTCTCCTCTGAGGGTTGTGGGGCATGTCGCCGAAGAAGTGCTTGAACATATCTCCGAAGGGCGTGTCCTGCATATCGGGCATGTCCGGGACCTCACCTTCTGGACCTTCGTGACCTTGATATTGACGACCGATGGACCGAGGCTCTCCGCGAGGTCGGCGAAGGACGGAGGCCCGTTCCCAACGCTCGTATTCGGAGCCGGGGCGGCCGCCGCCTGGGTATGCGCGAAGGTGCCGAACGATGAGGTGATGAGCATACCCGCGAACAGGAAGGCCACCGCAACGACCGCAACGGTCGGATATCTGAGATTCCCTGTCTTTAGCCAGCTTCCGAGTCTGTTCATGATGACTGTTCCTCCTTATTCTGTGCGTATGGGGTCCTTTTGTCCGAGGATCCCTTTTTCTCTCATAGAAGTATACAAGAAAAAGATTAAGAATCGATTAATCGCGGATTAGAGTTTTCTAATCCACGTTCGCCCGCCCCGGCAGGATTGGTGCGAATGGCGTATAATGGGTAAAGGCAAAAAGGTATCCATGGACATGGACGAGGAAGAGATTGTCGATCTTCCCATAGACGGGGTCCTGGACCTCCACACGTTTCGGGCTGCCGAGGTGAAGGATCTGATCGTCGACTACCTTGGGGAATGCCGAAAGCGGTCCATCCTGACGGTGAGGATCATCCACGGGAAGGGTACCGGCACCTTAAGGAGAACGGTCCACTCCGTGCTCGGCCGCATGCCCGAAGTGGACTCCTTCCGCCTGGCTGATCCCGATGAAGGCGGCTGGGGGGCGACCCTCGTGGAGTTGAAGGAAGAATAGCCCGAGGCTCATACGAGCGTGCGGGAATGCCTCGCGTCGGAAGCGCGGCGGTTCCGCGGGTAGCTCTTTCGAGAAGGAATCCGTGCGGCGTGGGACAGATATGCCGGGGAGCGCGGGGAAGGGTGCGGCGAGGTTTTTCTTGACATGACTGCTGCGACGGGTAACACTGAAAAGACGGCCAGCCATCGAATGTGCGCCCCAACCCCGGTCCGGGGGGTACGCCGCAGTTGCGGGTCGTCGGTGACGGGAAGAAACGGAACAAGAGAGAGCATATTTTAACCAGTGAGGGGGATTGATATGAGCAAGCATAAAGGAATGACTTTGGCCGCGGTACTCGTTCTGGTGCTTCTCGCGACGTTCTTCTTCGGCGGAGCTTATCGGGTTTCTGCTGCCGCGCCGAAGGAGCTGAAAATCGGGGCGCTCGTCAACCTCAAGTCTCAGCAAGGCATCGAGATGCAGCGCTGGTTCAACCTCTTTGCGAAGATGTACAACGAGAAGGGGGGCTGGCAGATAGGGGGCGAGAAGTACATCGTCAAGCCGATGATCTATGACTGCGGGTATAACGACGTTACCAAGACCCGCTCAGCCGCAGAAAGGGCCGTGCTCCAAGACGGCGTCAAGTTCATCGTCGCCACGTGGGGGGACGTGCCCGAGGAGAGCGTGACCGTAACCGAGCCGAACCATGCGATGTGGATGGGCGTCTCCTTCAGGGACGAGATGGCTGACCCGAAGCTGAAGTACGCGATAAAGGGCCAGGGCCTCTTCTTCGGCTACGGCATGGGTTTCACCATTCAGCATGACATCAAAGCTAAGGGCGCGAAGACGGACCTCATCCTCGACCCGGACAGCCAGTTCGGCAAGATCGGGACCATGCAGTGGACCGGCTCTGCCAAGGTCGCAGGCCTCCAGGTCCTGGAGCCGATTTTCTTTAACACGAGCACCACTGATTTCAGCCCTATCGCGTCCAAGGTGAAGGCCTCCAATTCCGATTTTCTCGAGATGCCTTTCGTTACGGGCGACCAGATCACGAACGTCGTGGCCGCTTTGAAGGATGCCGGGTACAAGGGCAAGGTCTACCCGGGTAATATCGACCCCGTGGTTCTCGACAATATCGTAAAGAAGGTGGGCAAGGAATACGTGGAAGGATGGGAGTGCGTCTACTACGATCCCAAAGGGGTCGTGAAAGACCCGGAGATAGTGGCCCTCATAGACGCCTATCAGAAGGAGTACAAGGAGTGGCGCAGCGAGGGATGCTTCTGGATGTCGCCCTGGTTCCTCTTCAAAGACGCCGTCGAAACCACGAAGAGCGTCGATGTGGAAATTGTGGTCAAGTACCTTCAAAACTCCAAGAAGGGGGTCAAGACCTTCGAAGGGTACAGCCAGCTCTTTGCCCGGCCTGACCTCAAGAACTACAAGACCATCGATTCCGCCCCCGGGTGCATGGTGGCCGTCATAAAAGACGGCAAGCTTTCGCCCCTCAAGGTCGTTGCAGTGAAGGACCAGTATCTCGTCTCCATCAAGGCCATGGGTCTGGCCGACACGTACGAGAAATACTGGCAGGAATACGGGAAGCCCACGTTTCCTCCGCAGCCGAGTCTCTATGACTTCTCCGATCTGAAATTGTAGGGGTATAGGGTAGTCAAGCCTTGAGTCGCCCCGCGTAAAGTCCGCGGGGCGACTCGTCGGGTGCATACGGTCAATGATCTTGCGCAAAGGAGTCCCTGATGACCCTTGATCTTTTCGTTCAACTCTTCATAAACGGCCTGATGAGCGGCGGCATGTACGCGCTGGTGGCTTCGGGGTTTACGCTCATCCTCGGGGTGATACAGGTGTTCAACTTCGCCCAGGGAGACTTCTACATGCTGGGGGCGTTCATCACCTTCGGGATAGTGTCGGTCCTGGGACTCCCCTATCCGCTCGCCATCCTCGCCTCCCTCCTGGGCATCGCGGTCCTCGGGATCCTCTTCCATCTGGCTGTGATCCAGCGCACCATGCTTCAAGGGTTTTTTCATACCCTCCTCGTCACGGTAGCCTTCGGCACCCTCATAAATCAATCCGCCCTCCTTTCCTTCGGCTTCAGGGAAGGCGTGGTTTCACCCGTCCTTCACGGAACCATCTCCATCGGCACCATAAACCTCAACCCTGGCAAGGTGGTCGTCATAGCCGGTGCCATCGTGGTGATGGTCGCCCTTTACATCTTCATGAAGACGAAGATGGGGACGGCCATGCTTGCAGCCACCGAGAACAGGGACGTCGCCGGACTGCAGGGGATAAACGCGAAACGGGTCTTCTGGGTTACCATGGGTGTGGGCTGCGCCCTCTGCGGCGTAGCAGGGTCGCTCGTCGTGCCGGTGCTCTCGGCCTCCACGACCATGGGGACGAACGTCTTTACCAAGTCCATGCTGGTCGTCCTCGTGGGCGGCACGGGCAGCATGTCGGGCGCTTTACTCGCCGCATTCATCGTGGGCCTTCTGGAGAGCTTCGCTTTCCACTTCGTGGGTCAATTTAACCTGCTCGCGATCTTCGTGTTTGTAGCGATCCTTATGTTCTTCCGGCCTGGCGGCTTGCTGGGCAAGCCGCTCCCCGTACCGGGCCAATGATCGAGCGCGAAAGGGGGTATAAGGATGTCTAAACTCGCTAGTGTCGCATGGGCCGTGCTTTTTGCACTCGTGCTCGCACTGCCCTGGCTCATAAACCCCTACGTGCTCCAGGTTTTCATCCTGACCATCACGTACTCCATGTTGGGCCTGGCGTTCGCCCTCAGCCTCAGGGTGGGGCTGCCGAGATTCGATATCGCCGCGTGGTGGGGTGTAGGGGCATATACGACCGCCCTTCTCATGCAGAGGGCCCACATGTCCTTCTGGCTCACCCTCCCCATCGGCGGCCTCGTAGCCATGGCGCTGGGCTTCCTGATTTTTGCCATAGCCGTCCCCAGAGGCATGATCGTCTTTCTCATGTTCGGTATGGTGACGGCCATGGCGATGCAGCAGATCTTCGGCTCCGTCGACTTTTTCGGCGGCTGGGGCGGCACAGGCGTCGTGCCCCATCCGACCTTGGGGTCTTTCGCTTTTGTTCGCAAGCCTGAGCTTTACTACCTCGGCCTTTTTCTGCTCGGCGTCAATCTGCTGGCTTACTATGCCCTTTACAATTCCCGGATCGGGAGGGCATGGAACGCCGTGGGGTCGAGCCTCAAGCTCGCAAACTCCGTAGGCATCAACGTGGTCAAGTACAGAATGGCCAATGTGCTCATAGGCAACTTCTTTCTGGCAGTTGCCGGGGGATACTTCGTCGCCTTCTCCCTCGTCGCCGTGCCCGACACCTTCGGCTTCCAGAACTCCATCTTCGTCATGATGTACGCAGTGGTGGGAGGGCTTTTTCACGGCCTTGCCGGCCCGATCATAGGGGCCCTCATCGTCACTTTTATCCCCGAGTACCTTCGTCTGGCGAAAGAATACGAGCCCATAATAACGTCAATCGCCATGATACTGATCATCGTCTTTTTGCCTATGGGCGTTCTGGGCCTCGTCGACAACTTACGAACGGGCGGAAAGTGGAGAGGGAAGAAAGAAAGGGCGGTGGGCGGCGCATGATCGCTTTCGATCCCCTTTCCCCCTCTTACCCTCTACTCTCTTAGAACGGGAGGTTTACCTTGCCATTGCTCGAACTGAAGGGTGTGACGAAGAACTTCGGGAAGCTTCAGGCTGTTTCCAGCCTGGATTTCCGCGTCGAAAAGGGGGAGATACACAGCCTCATCGGACCCAACGGCGCGGGAAAGACCACCGTTTTCAACCTTATTACCGGCACTTTTCCGGTTACCTCGGGGGCGATTATCCTCGACGGCGAGGACATCACACGCCTCGAGCCGCACGAAGTCGCCCAGAGGGGCGTGAGCCGCTCCTTCCAGCAAACCTTCCTCTTCATGCAGTCAACGGTCCTTGACAACGTTCTCATCGGCCTGCACATGCGCTCCCGTTCAGGGGCGCTCCATGAGTTCCTCCACACCCCGTCCGCGCGGAAGGCAGACGGAAGTGCGAGGCAGGAGGCCCTCGACATCATCGACTTCATGGGTCTCGGTGCCCTCAAGGGTGAGCTTGCCGGGAATCTGCCCCATGGACACCAGCGGGCCCTCGGGGTGAGCATCGCCCTGGCATGCAACCCTGTCGTGCTCCTCCTCGATGAGCCGGTCACAGGCATGAATCCGACCGAAACGGCTGAGATGGTGGAGAGGATCAAGGGGATACGTGATAGGGGCGTCACGGTGGTCCTCGTCGAGCACGACATGAAAGTCGTCATGGGCATATCCGATATCATCACCGTGCTCAACTACGGAAAGAAGATCGTAGACTGCCTCCCCCACGAGGTGCGGCAGAACAAGGAGGTAGTCGAAGCCTATCTGGGCAAGGAGGAATAGATGCTCCTCGAGATAAAGGACCTGTGGGTCCATTACGGCAGGGCAGAGGCGGTGAAAGGGATCTCCATGAAGGTGGAGGAGGGCAGCATCGTGACCCTCATCGGCGCCAACGGTGCGGGCAAGACCACCACCCTGAGGACGGTCTCCGGTCTCAACCGGCCGACTTCCGGGGAGATCTGGTATAGAGGGCAGCGAATAGACCGCCTCCCGCCCCACGAGGTGGTGAAGCGGGGTATTACCCATGTCCCTGAAGGTCGCCAGCTCTTCTACAGTCTGTCCGTCATGCAGAACCTTGAGATGGGTGGATTTCTCATCAAAGGGAGGGGCGATTTCAAGAAGAACCTTGAATCCATGCTCGATCACTTTCCCGCTTTGAGGACTCGGATCAGAAACCAGGCGACCGACCTCTCCGGCGGCGAGCAACAGATGGTGGCAGTGGCCAGGGCACTCATGTCGAACCCGAAGGTGGTGCTCATGGACGAGCCTTCTTTGGGCCTATCGCCTCTCATGGTGAACGAAGTGGCGCGGATCATCACCCAGATCAATGCGACGGGCGTCACCATTGTCCTCGTGGAGCAGAACGCGCGCATGGCCTTGAGGCTTGCCCATGCTGCCTATGTGCTCGAAGTAGGGAGGATCGCCCTGGAAGGCGATGCTGCGGCCATCGCAAAGGATGAGTACGTAACGAAGGCATATCTGGGGTACTAACGCCGTGCGCATAACGTCCTGCTCGACGTAGCGGGGCGGGAAGAAAAGGCTTCGGGTAGACATGCAGGTCCGGCCGGTGCGCCTGAAGGAATCGCGAGCAATTAATGGGGTTCAGCACCCCCTCCACAGGCAAAGCCTGCGGAGCCTCCCCGCTCACCCTCGCGTGCGCTCGTCATGGGCGCACTCTTCACCGCACGCCGCTCGGATATACGAAAGTATTATCCTCGGGCAGTACGGTTCAGATTGCATCCACACCTCACGCGATCGTTTTTCCAAGGCGGGGAAAACGATCCTTGATCCCTCCATGCGCACCGTCCATTCGCCGCCGGGTCTAGCAGTAGACCGACCCGGCAATTGCCGGGGCTGAGCCCCGATAACTGCGGCGAGCACGCACGAGGTAAGGATGGGACCGCCTGCCGGTAGGGGAGAAGGGCTTTTGTACGCTCTTCAAGTCTTTGAACGACTCGAACTCACATTCGCCGGAGCAAACTCTAGGCGGCATTACAAGATTGACGTGACACTAGCGACGCCTTTCGGTTTTAGACGATGATCTCGCTTAAGACCTGCTCTGGTCCGATCCTATCCACGGTGTGGCCAAATCGCTCTTTCTTTCTTCGGTGAGTCCGGTAGTAGTCGATTGCCTTGGCGATCAGCCTGTAAAGTCTCTCTTTGGATTCGATGAGCCCGGGGACCCTCGTGGCCATGCGAGGGGTTTTTCGCATGGTGCCGCCTACCCAGAGAATGTAGCCCTTCCGCAAGGGTCTCCAGGCGCCAGTGGGACATGTTGAGGTGCAGATGCTGCAATTGATGCACTTCGACGCATCGCGCACGTAGGTGTCGCCCACCTTGTCTATCGCTTCCCTCGGACAGATGCTCGTGCAGAGCTTGCAGTCTCTGCAGGAGGACTTGTCCCACTCCGGCTCGATCCCCCCCATGACTCCGATGTCGTTCTCCGTAGCCTTCGCGCAGTTGTGGGGCACCCGGTGACCGCGAGCTTGAACTTGTAAGGCATCTCCTGGTTGAAGTACGCGCGATCGAGGTGCAGGGCTACCCCTTTTGTGTCGATTGCGCCGAACTTGCAAGTGGCCTCTCCGCGGCAGGCCGAAACGATCCGGACCCGCGGACCCCCCGCGCCCATGGCGATGCCTGCGGTTTCCAGGTCCTTCCTCGCCGCATCGACAAGGCTGTGGTGGACAAAGTGTATCTCGATCCCCTGCCTCGTGGTCAGGTGGATCTGACCCTTGCCGTACTTTTCGGCCACCTCGATGACTTTTCCCATCTGGTCGGTTGAAAAATCACCCCCCACAGAGTGGAGTTTCATGGCAAAATAGTCCTTCTGCTTTTGCTGTACCAGACCGGCTCTTTTTGGGTCCGCACCTTCAGCCTTCTTACGTGCCATTTCTTTCTCTCTCCTTGCTTCCCATCCTCTTCTCGCCGGTTCTTTCTATGAGGAGAGTCTCCTCCTTTGCCTTACCCTCCCTGATGGAGAACGCCTTGATCACGCCTTTTCCTTCCATGAGCGATATGATTACGTAGAGCAAGGCAGCGTCATGGGCAAGTCTTATGTCCTCCGCTGAAGGCTGCGGGGGTGTCTTCGGGTGGCTGTGGTAGACGCCGATGATGTCGAGGTCTTCCTCGCTCGCGACCGAGTAGGCACGGAATTGCTCATCAGGGTCGAAGGTATAGTGGTCTTCCCTGCCATCGGCGTTGGTTACGGGAAAGTCCCGCGTAACGAGTCCGTTCGATCCCATGAGGAAGCCGCACGCCTCAACAGGCGCTTCCCGTTCGGCGTGGGCGACGATCCGCTCTATCACACCCTTCCGTATTCTCATTTCGCGATATTCCAGGCTCCTGCCGACACATTCTACCATACTGTCGGCCCGCTGAGGAAATCTCACCCGCGCGTTAATGAAGCGTCTCTAAGTTGTCGCTATTATGAGGTCATCGGGGTACTAAGGGACGTGCCGACCGCACGCCAAAAATGAAGAGAGCTATCTTTTGTGCCTGAGCTTTTCTGCCATCTGCTTCCTAATCCTGTCAAAGAGCAGGCCCCTGCCTTCTTCGGATATGGTTATCAGGTCTCCGGGCGAGTCGATCTCCGGCCCGTCGTATGCGGATCTGGCCCTCATCTCCATGTTCTTCATGTAGGTCTTGATGACGGTCGCTATCTGATAACCGGATACGGCCATACCGCTCCTCCTAGGCTGCTCCTCCCGGAACGTCGCATAAGGTGTCCCCGGTTGCTCTTCCAATCCCAAAAGTCCTGCAGGGGAGCCGGCCGAACAATGTCTCGTTTTCCTACCGGCTAAAGGGACATTCCAGACCGGGCGGAGGCCTTCCCCCTTAGGGCCCAGGTTTTCCGGACTGCGAAGGGCGTCCCCATTTCCCCACAGAAATAGTTATCCCGGTACTAATGAGTTATCGGACAGGCGGCCGGTTTTCTTTAGCCGGCCCTCCCTTGTCTTCCTTGACAACGCGCCCATGGAAGTCGTAAGAAAGTGTTCGGCCCCTTTGGAGGTTTGTATGTATGATCTCGTGCTTCTCAATGCCAACGTAATCACCATGGATCCCTCCATGCCCAGGGCCGGGCTCGTCGCCATACAAGGAGAGCGGATCGCGCACGTCTCCCCGGGCGGCTGGTTTGACAGACCCGCTGCCGGGGCGGCAAGGACGATAGACTGCGGAGGAAAGACCGTGGTTCCAGGTTTCATCGATGCCCATTGCCATATCAACGCGCATGCCCAGAGCCTTGTCGCCCTTGGGCTCTCTCCCCGGGACGGCGTCGATTCCATAGCATCGATCCGCGAGCGGATCCGCGATTTCTGCAAGGGAAGGGTCCCCGGCACGTGGGTGAGGGCCACGGGCTACGACGAGTTCTATCTCGCGGAAGCGCGCCACCCGAACCGATGGGATCTCGACGTCGCCGCGCCTCTTC
Organism: uncultured delta proteobacterium; assembly: GCA_963749525.1. Taxonomy (GTDB): domain Bacteria; phylum Desulfobacterota; class Syntrophorhabdia; order Syntrophorhabdales; family WCHB1-27; genus CAVVNC01. Next base: position 16,827 of record CAVVNC010000046.1, on the reverse strand, counting down.
ACCCTGTCAGGCTTACCCATCGCTCCGGCCATGCCCATGTGCTCAACAGCCTCGCCCTGAAGGAGGTGGGCATCACATCCGAGACCGGGGATCCTCCCGAAGGCTTCATTGACCGGGAATTGCGGACAGGAGAGCCTACGGGGATACTCTTCGGCATGGGGGGCTTTATGGCGAGGAAGATTCCGCCCCTTGACGAGCGCGACATGGGCGAAGCCCTTGCCCTGGCAAGCAGGAGGCTCCTCTCCCTGGGCATCACGTCGGTTCAGGACGCGTCGGCCCATAACGACCTCCGCCAGTGGAGGCTTTTCGGGGAATGGAAGAGGCGCGCCATCTTCGTACCCCGCGTCACCATGATGATGGGATCGATTGGCTTCGCCGAATGGCGGAGAAAGGCTTATTCCGGGCTGGTTCCGGAGCTTCAGCTGAGGCTCGGGGGTGTGAAGATCATGGTAACCGTAGCCATTGGCAGCCTTTACCCGAGCCAGGAGAGACTCGACGAGATGCTCCTTTCGATCGAGGAGGCTGGGCTCCAGGCGGTGGTCCACGCGGTGGAAAAACCGGTGATAGGGGCGGTGTGCGACGCCGTCGAGCACGCCTTGGCCGGCCGCCGGCTGCGCGACCACCGGCACCGTATCGAACACTGCTCTGTCTGCCCGCCGCCGCTGCTGCGGCGGATTCGCGATTCGGGGATTACCGTGGTGACGCAGCCCACGTTCGTATACTACAATGGGGACCGGTATCTCTCCACCGTGCCCGACGGAGAGCAACCCTATCTCTACCCGATAGGGAGCATGCTCGAATCGGGCGTCCCTGTCGCTTTTAGCTCGGATTTCCCCATATCGGAGCCCAGTCCCCTTGTCGGCATCTTTGCCGCGGCAACGAGGAGGACCGAAAGGGGGCGGGCGATCCTTCCCGGAGAAAGGGTTGAGGCATTCGAGGCCCTGAAAATGTACACGATTTCCGCAGCCAGGTCCGCTTTCGAGGAAGGCGTGAAAGGCACGGTGACACCAGGAAAGCTCGCCGACCTCGTGGTGCTGAGTGAAGACCCGATCGCCGCCGACGCCGGGCGCGTCAAAGACATCAGTGTGGAGATGACGATTGTCGGCGGTGAGGTTGTCTGGAGCCGCATGGGCTAAAGGCGCCGGACGCACCTTCGAGCCAAGGCGCACAGAGCGTTCCGCATGGGGAACACCCTATGCGATAATTCCTTTCTCCCGGTAGGAGTCGATTTCCGATTCGGAGAGGCCCAGGAGCCCTCCGAACACATATTCGTTGTCCGCGCCCAAAAGGGGCGCCCCTCTCCATGCTCCCCGTCTATGCCGCCCCTGCAGGGCAGACCGATCCGAGACGAGCGTCCCAAGGGCCGGGTGGTCGATGGACACAAAAAAACCTCGCCTCCCCATGTGTGCGTCCTTTGCGACGTCTTCGCGTTCTGCACGATGCCCGCCGCAACCCCGGCCTTCTGGAGGAGATCCACGATCTTTTCGGCCTTTGACCGATCGTCCACGCATTGATCAACGCCTCAAGTTCCCCCCGATGCCTGCACCTGCCCTCGACCACGGAGAATCGGGCGTCCCATAGCTCAGGAAGGGGGACGACGCTGCGGAAAGACCTCCAATCGTCTTCGTTGGAGACGGCTATGACGCACCACTTATCCTGGCCCAGGCAACGATAGGTTCCGGAAGGGGGGACCCCTGCGCACGGATCGCGGCCCCTTTCTCGCCGTATAGGTCCTCGACGGCCGGCAGCGGCTTCCAGAAGGCTGGGGCCGAGGAGCGTGCACAGCGCCTCGTACCCTGAAAGGTCGATATGGCCACCGCCCGTCGAGTCCCTTCTCTCCAGCGCGGCAAGGATGGCGAGCGCCGCATAGAGGCCTATGATCGTGTCGCCGTACGCGTGGCCCGGACAAACGGGGGCGCCACACGATGCGGAAAGGGCGGAGGTGAGCCCGGAGAGGGCGTGAAACGTGGGTCCGAAGCCGACGAAATCTTTCCAGGGTCCGGTCTGGCCCGCGGCCGATATACTCGCCATGATCACGTCAGGCTTGACCTCCTTCAGCGCGTCGTAGGTGAGTCCCCAGTTTGCCATGACCCGGGGGGAGAAGTTCTCCACCACTACGTCGGAGCCGCTGCGAGGCGGAGCAGGATCTCCCTTGCCTCCGGGCGGCCCAGATCGAGGGTGATGGAGCGTTTGTTCCTGTTCCATGCGGCGAAATAGGGGGTCCCGTTCTCCTCGCTCCCTCGGGCCGTCTTCGAAGACTGGACCTTTATCACCTCCGCGCCGAAATCGGCGAGAATCCTCGTTGCGTACGGTCCGGCGAGGATCCTCGTGAGATCGAGGACCCTCACCCCGGTGAGGGCGGCCCGGCCCGCCATCTCGCGCGCGATGGTCCGTTCGTCGCCTCGCCCGCCGCCTCTTCTCCCGACCGGCGCAGAATTCTTGCAGGACTTGATCCGTGTGCTCGCCGGGCAAGGGCGCCGGCCGCGGAGGGGCGGAGAAAACGAGCTGATCCTGTAGGGAAGGCCCGGGAAAAGGAGACTCGGTCCGCCCCCGGGCAGGCCGGTCTCGACGAAGAATCGACGGGCAGCAAGTTGCGGGCTTTCAAGCACCTCGCAAGGAGAGCATAAAGGGGCCCAGGGGAGTCTCATGGCCTGTCCGAGCTGGAAGAGCTCCTCCCTGTCGTGCCCCGGTCCACTTCCCCACGACCTCCGTCACATGGTCGAAATGGGCTGACCGATATGCCTCGTCCCGCCATTTCTCCCCTGCGAGGTCTTCCGCCTTCCCAACGGAAACCATCAGTTCCAGCAAGGTTTCCCAGTTCTGGAGTATGGTGATCTCAACGTGGCCATCCCTACAGGGGAGGATCGAAAAAAGCCCGCTTCCGTAAACGTTGCCCTGCCTGCCGGTTATGGTTTTGTCAGAAAAGTAATCCGCCATGACGTGATCGAGCGTCGAGGTCAGCGCTTCCTGGGCCGAAAGGTCGATGAAAGCTCCCTTGCCTGTGGCCCGCCGCTCCCTCACGGCAAGAAGGACGGCCAGGGCGCCAAAAAGAGAAGAGGCATAGCAAGATTGACCGCCGAACGGCGAGGGGCGGACCCTCCCGAGGGCCGGATACGTACATTTGGCCTGAGAAAGCGGAGAGCACGCTGTCGCAGTAGCGGAAACGACGTCTTGGTCCCGTCCGGCCGAAGCCCGTGATGGCCAGATGGATGAGGGCGGGATTGATCCGGTTGAGGCGCCCGCGACCGAGTCCCAGGGAGACGAGGTACCCGGGAGGAAAGGTCTCGATGAGCACGTCGGCGTTCTCGAGGATTCTGCGCAGCCTCGGCGGCCCTCTTCCCGCTCTATGTCGAGGGTGATGCCTAGCTTGTTCGCGTTGTTATAGGAAAAGGAAAGGCTGATCCCTTCGCCGGGGGTGGCATCGTCTTCAGGAAAGGGCCTATGCCCCTCGAAGCGTCGCCCCCCGGCCTCTCGACCTTGATGACGCGCGCCCCGAGGTCGGCGAGGAGCCTGGAAGCGAAGCTGCCCATCTCGTCCGCCATGTCGACGATGAGCGTGTCTCGGATGAGGGCGTCTTCCTCCACCCTCGGTCGTCCGTCATGGCTCAGCCGCCCGATCACTCCTCCCCTTTGGCCTCTTTCAGCTCCTCTTCGAGGGCCTCGAGCTCCATCCACAGGGAAGGGGGCACGGAGTGGGCCGGCCACCGGGCTTTCAGGTCAGCTATTTTCTCCTCTATTTCCCTGACTTTAGCGTCGTCCATCACATACGCCGATTTTGGGCCCCGGGGGGTGAGCCTGGTAAGGCCTACCCTCAAGGGCGCACCGTGCCGGTCTTTTCGCGAAGCAACCCTTCTTTCTAGTTCCTTCCCTCAGGTAGTCGATCATCGGCTGGGTGACGAGAGGCACCACGTCGCCGATCATGTGCGGCATGAGCTGGTCCATCACTTTCGGCATGAGTTCCGGCATCTGCTCCCGCATGTAGTCGGGCATCGTTATCCTTTCACCCACCCGTTGGAGCATGGTCGACATCACCTTCGGCATCATCATGGGGAGGAGCCGCGGGAAGAGGATGGGGAACATGGGCTTCATCAGGTTGAGCGCGCCCGGGATTCTCCCCATGAGGCGCATCATCGGACCCATGCCGAAGGGCATGGCGTCGATAAGCTCGGGCCACATGGTGCCCATCAGGCTCGGCGAAGCCTGCAGGGGTCATGAGCTTGATCATCGCGTCGAAGACCGCCCATTGGCGCAACGCCTCGGGGTGTGGGTTTGGGAACTCGTAGCCCAGGGCTGATGCCGCAAAATGCGCGAGGTCCTGGACCTCCACCGTGGATTTCTTCTTGTCCGCGGCCACGCGGAGCTGGAACTGGCAGCAAGGACAGAGGGCCAGCACTTTTTGCGCCCCCACCTCGATCGCCTCGTCCAGCCTCGTCTTGCCTATCGTGGCTGCCACGTCCGGCTCCTTGATGAGGGTGAGCACGCTGCCGCAGCAGTGGGCCTCTTCCCTATTGTAGGGCATTTCCACGAAGTCGACGTTCGGAACGGCCTTGATGAGCTGCCGCGGCGGCTCATAGATGCCGGAGGCCCGCCCTATGTGACAGGAATCATGCCACGTGACCCTGATCGGGCGGCTTGGTGCCGTTTTCCGGGAACTTGAATTCCCCGGACTCGATCTTCTCCGCGACGACCTCGCTGTAGTGTTTGGAGGTGATATTGAACTCCACCCCCAGCTTGCGAGCCCAGACTGCGTACACCTGGCGCCACATCAGATTACAGGCCGGGCAGGAGGTGATGACGGTCTTGACGCCCGCATGGTTCATGACCTGGACGTTCCGTTTCACCACCTCGGCAAAGAGGTCCCACTTGCCGGCCATGAGCATGGGTATGCCGCAGCAGTTCTCCTTATTGCCCACATAGGTGAAATCGACCCCCGCCGCGTCGAGGAGCCTCACGCTCGCCATGGCAATATCGTTCTCCACGTAGCTTGCGGTACAGCCGGCGAAATAGGCGGTCTCCGATTTATGGGCGGGACCGTGCTTCTCTTTGAGGTCCTCGGGGAACCACGCGTCCCGGTTCTTGCGGTAGCCGGCCCAGATGTTCCCCTCCTTGTCGAGGGCTGCGCCCATCATCTCGAAGGGCGGGAAGGTCATCCTCTTCTCGTCGTTTATGAGGATGCCGCGGAGCTTCATCCACGAAGACTTCTATGGGCAGGGAGGCCGAGCACCTGGTGTTGCACAGCTCGCACGTCGTGCAGACGAGTATGGTGTCCACCATGGCCTGGCTCCACTTCTCCCGGCCCTCCATGTACTCCCTGAGCCAGTACCACTTGCCGCGGGGACTCTGGCTTTCCCATCCCCGGCCGTAGAACTGGTCGCACTGATCGATGCAGTAGCCGCACTGGGAGCAGCCGTAGGCGTACCAGGCGACATCTGCGGGGATGTCGCGAACCGGCTTTGTCGGACGCTCCGCGACTTCGAGGGATACGGCGTTGCCGAAGGGGCGTATGAAGGACTCGAACATCCGGGCGAAGCCGATGGCCCTGGCGGCAAGCATAGGGGTGACGGCCTTGCCGGGGTTCATGAGAGAGCCGGGGTCGACCTCTCTTTTGAAGGCCTCGAGACGGGCGGTCCGCTCTCTGCCGAGGAGCTTCTCCCGCTCCTGTGAAAAGTAGAGGCCGGTGGAATAGGCGCGGCCCCCGTGCCTCTCCGCAACTTTCAGGATGGTGAGCACGAGTCCGAACACGAAATTGAAGCTGAATTTCCTTTGATCGGCCGGAATGAAGCCGAGGATGACGACCTCCGGTGCGCCGCCGGCTCCCCTGCGAATGACGACCCCTTCTTTCACGAGGGGCTGCCTTACCTTCTTTTCGATCTCCTCCAGGGCTTTGCCGAGGGAGGAGAGGGGAATAACGACTTCGGCGGGCACCAGGCTCGGGCCGAGGCGCTTCACGACCATGAGCTTGAAGCGCATCTCCCATTCGTGGCGGGCCACATCGTCGCCCAGCTGCTGTGAATGGGTGGCTGTGAGGCCTTCGGCGAGGGGTCCCATGACGGCATCCCGGTCCTTCTTCCTGAAGGCGAGGATGGTGATGTAGGTCTCCGGCAGAAGGAACTTGGGCTCCGCCGGAAGTCCGGCATGTTCCGCCACCGGCGTCTTGTTCTTCAGCTCGGCCATCTTGGGATTGATGAAGGACAATGACCAGATGGGGATGCCCTTTTCGACGATGAACTGGGCGAGGCCCTGCAGGTCGTTCGCGGTCGGGCTGCCCACTGCGACGACATCGAGCTCCTCGAGGGGCTGCACTCGCACAACCATCTCACTTATGAGCCCGGTCGTGCCGCACGCGTCGGAGATGAGATCGAGGTCCTGGCCCGCAAACTCCCGAACCTCTCCGTGGGGCAGCACCACCCTGGCGCTCACCACGTTCTCCCTGAACCAACCGGACTCGAAAGAGCCGATGCCTGCGCCTCCCTGGGCGAGCCATCCTCCGGCCGTGGAGGAAGGATAGCTCGAAGGGTAGAGCTTGAGGGCCAGGTTCTTCTTCGCCAGCTCCCGATCGAGCCTTTCCCATACGACGCCTGCCTCGATCCTCGCCGTGAGTCCCTTGGGATCTATGTCGATCACCCTATTCATGCGGTAGAAATCGACGACTATGCCCCCTTTTACGGGAAGGACGCCGCCGTACCCTGACGAGGCCTTTCCGCGGGGCGTAAGAGGAATGCCCTGCTCTCCGAGCCCACTTTGCAAGGGCCTTCAACTCCTCTTCGTTTTCAGGCTGGACAATTGCGTCCGGCAAGGTCTTTCCTATGAGCGGCCTGAAAAGGCTCGGAAAGACTGCGATGTCATGACTGTAGAGTTTCCGTTCGACCCTGTCAAAAGAGACCCTGCTGCCGAATTCCGCCTCGAGATGGGCCCGGTGAGCCGCCTTGAACTTCTGCATCTTACACCCCCTGGGGATTTGAGCGATTCTATTGTTCCGTGCGTACGCATAGAGGATAACACTTTATATTCGAAGTTTCAATATATCGAAACCTATGGATAGTTTTTCAGGGGGGGTGGAGCCGCCGGCAGAGGGCTATGCCTTTTCTCTCGCGGCCCTTATGTTCCTGGAAAGGGTCTCCCGGCCTGCAAGCAGGCTGAGCAAGACGTCCCGCATGATCGAGCACGCTTCGGTGATCTTTGGCGAGGCGAGAGTGTAGTAGACGGTAGTGCCCTCCCGCCTGGAGATGATGATGCCTTTCTGCCGCATGATGGAGAGGTGCTGCGACACGTTGGCCTTCGGTATGCCCATCGCTTTCACCATCTCCCCCACGGAGACCTCGCCGTGCTTGAGCAGGCCGACGATCTGCAGCCTCTTGGGATTCGCCAGGGTCTGGCAGATATCCGCCTGCAGCTCATACACCTTGAGGTCGGCTTCTGATTGAGGGGGTATTTCATTGCTTAGAATCATCGCAACTATTGTAACCTCCAAGGTCCCGGCCTGTCAAGCCTTCTGAGGCCCTCCGCGCTCAGGTCCGGCAATGACAATGCGAACATCCCCTATGCCCAGACACTGCACATGTGATGTGGTCCTAGTGCATCATCAGGCTCATCGTGAGCACCGCAAGGACAAAGAGGGTGATGAGACAGTATTTCACGTTCTTTCTTGAGGCGAAATAGATGACGGACGTGACCGCCCTGATATAGGGGGTGAGGATGAGCGCGGCAATGCCCAGGACCATGAGGCGCAAGCCTGTGATGCCATGAGAGGCTTCCAGGAGCGTGCGGCCGAAGAAGGAGAAGAAGTCCCGGCCGCGGATGAAGACCGCGCCGCCGTGAGAGATCGCAAAGGAATGGTGCGTCCGATAGAAAAGGATCAGGCCCGCCGCTTCGAGGACGAAGCTGACTGCTACCCCGATAATGAGGACATAGCTGACCCAGGTCTCCAGCCTCGTCTCGCCGCTTCCCCCGGCTCCTCTTCTTACCATGACCTGATCCCTTTGTAGAGCATTTGTGCTATGAGCAGAATCACTACCGCAAAGAAAAGGACGCGGAGCACGGTCCCGGTGAGTCTGTTGAGCACCCTGCCCCCGGCGACGGCCCCGAGCGTCGTTCCCACGGCCATGGGAGCCATGAGCGTGATGTTCAGAAGGCCGCTGAAGAGATAGACGCTCGTGCCCGCGAGGGCCGTCATGCCTATGATGAAGTTGCTCGTGGTGCTTGCCACCTTCGGCGGCAGCTTGAGCACGTTCTCCTGAACGGTCACCTTGAAGGCCCCCGCGCCTATGCCGAGCATGCCCGCGGCGAGACCCGCAACCATCATGCCCATGCCTCCGAGAATTGGCCGGTCTGCGCGGTAAAGGACCGTCTCTCCCGTCGCTTCGTCGAAGTAGCTCCCCTCCAGTTCGAGCCATCCGGAGAGGCGTCCGGTTCGGTGAGGCTCTCCGGAACGACCTTCCTGCGCCTGATCCGCCCCCGACCTTGAGAAACGACGTCATAAGAAAGGCCGCGAAGAAGAAGTAGAGATAGAGGGGGGCGATCCAGGTGGTGATGGTGGCACCGACGATTGCCCCGACGCAGGTAAACATCTCGAGATACATGGCGATCCGCACGTTCGCGAGGCGCTCTCTCACATAGGCTGATGCGGAGCCGCTCGACGTCGCCACCACGCTTACCATTGCCGATGCGATCGCTTCTTTTACCGGAATGCCAAAGAAGACCATCAGGGGGATGAGGATGCTTGCCCCGCCGAGGCCGGTGAGGGAACCGATGAAGCCTACGGGCATCGAGATGAGAAAGAGGGAGAGCATGTCCATAGCGTTCGTACCTCTTATTGAATACAGCGGACCGGCCTTCCAGTCAAGGAACTCCCTCACAAGCCCTTAGGAGACCTTTCTTTTCTGAGGCGCTTCGAACCATGCCCAGCCGACGGCTAACCACAGGAAAAGTACACAGTTCCCCATTCTGGTCGTGACGTTCCTCGACGCATGGCTCCTCATTCGCGGATCTGCGCTCCGACTCCGAGTGCGTTTTACCGCTCCAGACGAGCTCGGGCTCGATTGCGAACCACTGCCTTTCCATTTCTTCATGTGGCAGCCCGCAAACGGGAACGCCCTACCGTAATGGCCTAGCCTTGCTATCAGTCGCCCGTGCCTCCGGCACCGCTCGCCCTCATCCGAAAAAAACAGTGTTTTCTCTGCCCCGTAAGGTATCATGAAGGGAAGTCCAAGGAGGGGATCGATGGAGAAAGTGAGGCTCGGCAGAACCAATCTCGAGGTGACCAGGCTGGGGTGGGGCGGCATTCCCATCCAGCGGATCAGCGAGGACGAGGCAGTCGGCGTGGTCAAGGCGGTCATCGCGATGGGAGTCGGCCTCCTCGACACCGCGCGGGGGTACACGACGAGCGAGCACCGGATCGGGCTGGCGCTCAAACAGGCAGACAGGCGGGTCGTTCTTTCGACGAAGTCCTTCGAGCGGACGGCGAGGATCTATGAAGACGTTCTCGAGAGCCTCAAAGCCCTCGACGTAGGGAGGATCGACATCTACCAACCTCCACGACGTCTCGAGCATGGGCGACTACGAGAAGGTGATCGCAGGGGAGGGTGCTTACGTTGGGCTCACGAGGGCACGCCGCGAGGGTCTGATCGATCATATCGGCCTTTCGAGCCACAACCTCGACGTGCTGGAACGGGTGCTTGTCGGACGGCTTTTTCGACGTGATCATGACGTGCTACAGTTTCCTCGAGCCCGATGCAGAGTCGCGGATCTTTCCGAAGGCGAGATCGAAGGACATCGGCGTAATGGCCATGAAGCCCTTTTCCGGCGGGGTGATCGAGCACGCGGGCACTGCGTTGCGATACGTGCTGTCAGCCCATGACATCGTCCCCATCCCCGGCTCGGAGACCGTTCGAAAGGCAAGGGAGAACTGGGACGTCTTCGCGGCGGGCGACTATGCGCTCACCGAGGAAGACAAGGCGCGGATCGAGGCCGTGAAGAGGGAGTTCAGCCGCCAGTTTTGCCGTCGGTGCGACTACTGTCAACCCTGCACACAGCAGATCCCCATCCAGGTGGTTCTCGGGATGAAGACGGTCATCAAGCGCCTCGGGCCGCAGTCCCGGGAGGCGGGATGGGTAAGGGGCGTCATCGAGAAGGCAAGGGAATGCACGGAGTGCGGCGAATGTCTGCCACGCTGTCCCTATGATCTGCCGATCCCGGATCTGATCAAGGAGAACCTCGCCTATTACGACGCCTTTCAGCACGAGTAAGCCGGGAAAGTCGCGGGGCGTGTGAAAAGGGCCTCTTTTGCGCGAGGGCCGCCATCCGGTGTCCCTTTTCTCGGGAGGAAGGGCCGGCCGGTAGGGTTGGCCCGCAACCGGACCTTACGCGTTTGGGGCGGACAAAAGGGAGGCTCCGTCATATAGTAATGCAGATGGCTTCTCCCGGATGGAAACGCAATGCGAATTCTCTTGCCGCGCCTTTCGCCTTCGTGGGCAAGGAGGTGCTTCGCCTTTTCGGCGATCTCGGCGCCATAACAATCTTCTTTTTCCTGGCCTGCATAAGGATCTTTCGCTCGAAGCAGCTTCCCGAGATCGTGAATCAGGTCTTCTCTATCGGTGCCGGCTCTTCCCTTATCGTGATGCTGGTGGGGCTCTTCACCGGCATGGTGCTCGGGCTGCAGCTCTTCTATACCCTCGTCAAGTTCGGCGCCGTGGGGGCCCTCGGCTCTGCCGTGGGCCTCTCCCTCGTGAGGGAGTTGGGACCGGTCCTCACGGCCATCACGATCACGGCCCGTGCCGGCTCAGCCATGGCCGCGGAGATCGGTACCTTGCGCATCTCCGAGCAGGTCGACGCCCTCTACACGATGAGGGTCGATCCCATAAGGTATCTCATCAGCCCGCGCGTGGCAGCGGCGATCATCAGCTTTCCCCTCCTCACCGCTTTTTTTGACCTCATCGGCATGATAGGAGGCTACGTCACCGGCGTGCTCCTCCTGGGGACGCCCGGCGGGACATACTGGTACCGCGTGCAGTCATCCCTGGACATGACGGATGTCAGGGGAGGCTTCATAAAATCTCTCGTCTTTGCCGCGATCGTCTCCTCGATCTGCTGCTTCCAGGGATATTTCTGCCACATGAGGAAAGACGGCTTCGGGGCCAAGGCCGTGGGTCTCGCCACGATCTCGGCCGTCGTGCTCTCGTGCGTGATGATCCTCATCGCCGATTACGTGGTTACTTCGTTTCTCATGTAGGAATGGTTATGGAGACCCCTCTCATCGAATTCAGAAACGTCACGAAGCGACTCGGCGGCAAGACGGTGCTCGACAAGGTGAATGTCGAGATCTACGAAAACCAGATCACCACGATCATAGGCAAGAGCGGCAGCGGCAAGAGCGTGCTGCTTAAGCATATCATCGGCCTTCTCCAGCCGGACGAAGGCTCCATACTCTTCCGAGGAAAGCCCGTAGGTGCCATGACAAAGGGCGAGTGGGAGGACTACAGGAGCAGGATCGCATATCTGTTCCAGAACAATGCCCTTCTGGATTCCATGACGGTCTTCGACAATGTGGCCTTCCCTTTGCGCCAGACCACGAGTCTCGGAAAGAGGGAGATAGAAAAAAGGGTGTCCCAGAGGATCGAGGACCTGGAACTCCGCGACGCGGCCCACAAGTATCCGGCAGAGCTCTCCGGGGGGATGCAGAAGCGTGTGGCCCTGGCGCGGGCCCTCGTGACCGATCCGACGATCGTGCTCTTCGACGAGCCGACCACCGGCCAGGACCCCATAAGGAAGAACATGATCCTCAGCATGATCGTCCACTACAGAAAGAAGTACGGGTTTACCGCCGTATTGATCAGCCACGACATCCCCGATGTCTTCTTTATCTCGGACCGGATCGTTATGCTCTGGGAGGGGTCAATCGGCTTCGAGGGCACCTATGACGAGGCCGGGAGGCGGAGGCTGCCTCTCGTTGACGAATTCCTCCGCAGCCTGGAGGGCTTCCGGGATGAGCTGACCGGCCTCCTTTCCCGCGAGGCCTTCCGGGTGCACCACGAAGCCATGCTGGGGGCTTCAGCCGCTATGGCGACCGGTTCGGCCGCCCTCTTCAGTGTCGAGTTCGAGCTGCTGGAAGAAACCCTGGGACCGCAGGCGGCTGTGGAGGTCGTCAGGGCCCTCGGTGAGTATACGAATAGGTACTTCAGCTCCGTCGGGGGCTTCTCCACCCGCCACAGGAGGGACCAGATCCTGACGATACTCCCTCGCACAAAGCCTGACAAGGCGAAAGAGCTTGTCACCGGCTTTGCCGACGAGCTGAAGCAGGAGGCCCTCGCCCGTATCCAGAGTATCGCCGGGCCACCAAAGACAGGAGAGGAAGCCTGTTTTGAGATCAACGTCCGCGCCGGGGTCACGGAAGTCTCACCCACCGATGATATCGATCAGATAATCGATAAGGCCCATGCGAAGCAGGAGATTGTCGCGACGCACCGATGCGACTGAAGGAGGAAGCGGGCAATGAGGAGATTTTCCACAGAAACTGTGGTCGGCATCTTTGTGGTGGTCGGACTTATCTGCGTTGGCTACATGACAATAAAGCTCGGTAGAGTCTCTTTCTTCGGACGGGATACCTACCCGCTTTATGCCCGGTTTGCCTCGGTCGCGGGCCTGAGGCCAGGAAGCCCGGTCGAGGTGTTCGGAATCGAAGTGGGCTCAGTGACCAGCCTCGACATAGACGAGCAGAGGGAAATGGCGGTTGTGGGAATGCGGATCGACAAAGGGGTGAAGGTGTACGAAGATTCTGCCGCCACAATCAAGACCGCCGGCCTTATCGGAGACAAGTACGTGAAGATCGATCCCGGGGGAGCGGGTCCGGTCCTCGCGCCGCGGGGGATGATCACGCAGACCTCGGTGCCGCCGGACATCGAGGACCTCATAGGCAGGTACGCATTCGGGGACGTCAAGAAGGGCGCGGAGAGCCCGGGCAAGTAGGCTGGAGGATAGCATGAAGAAACGGGCTTTCGGAATGCTGCTGTCTGTTCGTGATCGCCTCAACTCCCGTGAATGCATGGGCCGTCGAGCGTGAGCCGGATGGCGCCCTCGCGCTCCAGAAGGATGCGGCGCAGGACGAGGATTCCCGCCGCGACCAGGCCTCTGGCGCGGCGGGTGAGTCCGATCAATACGGCAACGTCACCGAGGAGGAAACCGGAAAGGCCGTTGGACCGAGAATCGCTGATCCCATCGAGCCCTGGAACAGGGCCATGTATCATGTCAATGACAAGTTCTATTTCTGGCTCCTGAAACCTGTCACCAAGGCGTACAAGGCTGTCGTGCCGGAAGGCTTCCGGATCATGTTCAGCAATTTCTACCAGAACGTCAAAGCGCCTGTGCGCATCGTGAATAACCTGCTTCAGGGGAAGCCGCGATATGCGGGGAAGGAATTGGCCCGATTCGCCATCAACTCGGTTTTGGGGGTCGGGGGCCTTAAGGAGTGCGCCTTCGCATGTTTCGGGATCAGCGGCCGGGACGCGGATTTCGGCCAGACCCTCGGCAAGTACGGCGTCGGCTTCGGCTTCTATATCGTCTGGCCCATTCTCGGCCCGTCTTCCCCCCGCGACACCGTGGGGTGGGCTGCCGACCGGGCACTGACGCCCACCACATATGTGAGCTCCTCATGGATAAGCCCGGTGAGCGTGGGACTCTACGCCCACGAAGAGGTCAACTACACCTCCTTCCACCTGGGGGACTACGAGGCCCTAAAGGGCGCGGCCGTGGACCCCTACGTCGCGATCCGCGACGTGTATGTGCAGCACCGCACAAAGGCGCTTGAGCAGTAAGCCGTACGCCCCCTGCCCTAAAAGGAGAGATCAAGGCATCATGAAACGAGTCGGGTTCATGAAGAGGAGTGCGGGGCGGCTGCCGGGTCGGCCTTTAGGCTTCGCCCTGAAAGTGATGCGCGACTTCATGAGCAATCGGGGGGTGCTTCTGTCCGGGGCCCTTGCCTACTATACGCTGCTGTCAATCGTGCCAATGTCGATCCTCACCCTCATCGGGCTTTCGCGCTTCGTAAACGAGGAGCAGCTCCTTCGGACCCTTACCACGTATGTGGGGATGGTGATTCCGGGCTATGGGGCGATTCTGAAGCAGCAGGTGAGGGTATTTCTCGAACACCGCCACGCAGTCGGCATCATCGGTTTCGTTGCCATGCTGTTTTTTAGCTCCGCGGCCTTCTCGGTCCTGGAAAACGCCATGTCCGTCATTTTCTTCCATCATATGAGATCCAGGCGCCGCCATTTCCTGGTCTCATTCATCATCCCCTACATATTCATCTTCGCCATCGGGTTGGGCATCACGGTGGTTTCCCTTGTCACGGAGGCCCTGGTGATACTCGAGAAGAGGCAGTTGATCATCCTCGGCTGGAGCTTCAGCTTCGAGCTTCCTTTCAGGCTCGGCTTCTACTCGCTCGGGGTCGTCAGCGAAGTGCTCCTTCTCACGTCGATCTACCTCGTCATGCCCGCGGTGCGCGTCAGGTTCCGCCATGCCCTGATCGGGGGGATATTCGCCACGGCGCTGTGGGAGATCACGAGGCGTATCCTCGTCTGGTATTACTCGACCCTCTCCATGGTGAATCTGATCTATGGCTCCTTTGCCACGGCAGTGGTGGCGCTCCTCCTCACCGAGGCCGTGGCGTTGATCCTCCTGCTGGGGGCCCAGGTCATCGCCGAGCTCGAGCACAAGGGCGACGAACCTCCCTGGGACGCGGCAGGCTCTTCCTAAAGCGGGCTCCGAACTATCCTCATGTCAATCCCTAAAACTTCGGCTGGACTCAGGAATGGCAGAGTGGGTCAGGACGATGTTCCTAACCGGTAATGGGGAGAAATGAATAGTGCGGAAAGGCGGTTCATGATACGATGTGGCAGATACCTTTTGACCAGAGGAGGAATCCATGGACCGGAGCACTCGCGTCGTCAGATCGTCGTGCAGGGGTTGTCACGGTGTCTGCCAGGTCCTTGTTCACATGGAAGGCGACAGGGTGCTCAGGGTCGCGGGCGATCCGGATAGTCCCACAAGCCGGGGCTACCTCTGCCCTAAGGGGGCAGCCGGCCCGGAGGTACTCTACCATAAGGACCGGCTTACCCACCCCTTGAAAAGGGCGGGGAAGAGAGGCGAGAACAAATGGGCGAGAATTTCCTGGGATGAGGCGATCTCCGAGATAGCGGACCGCCTTGACGGCGTGCGCCGGGAGTCGGGGACCGAGTATGTTGCCATGGCTCAGGGCACCGGCAGGCCCTACACCGAGTATACGAACCGCTTCGCTCACGCCTTCGGCACGCCCAATTTCATATCACCAGGCCACAACTGCTTCCTCCCGAGGGTAATCGGCAGCACTATCACGGTGGGCGCCCTTCCCATTGCCGACATTTACGGCTTTGGGGGCGAGATGCCGGCATGCGTCATGAACTGGGGCTGCAACCATGCGGAGACGGGAGCGGCAGACGGCATGTGCGGGGCCATGTTCAAGAGGGCCTTCGTGCAGGCCAAAAAGAAGATCGTCGTGGACCCGAGGCGCATCGGCCTCGCTGAAAGCGCCGACTACTGGCTCCAGCTCAGACCCGGCAGTGAATGCGCGCTGGCCCTCGCGATGATCAACGTGATTATCGGTGAGGAGCTTTACGACCACGAGTTCGTCGAGAAATACGGATTCGGCTTCGACCGCCTGGCCGCCCACGTACGGCCCTTCACACCTGTGTGGGCACATCCCATTACGCGCATCCCTGCTTCCCTGATTACGGAGACGGCAAGGGCCTTCGCGACAACGAAGCCTGCGTGCATCCAGTGGGGCAATGGGATCGATACGAGCATAAATGCTTTCCAGACCGGCAGGGCGCTCCTCATCCTCATGGGAATAACCGGCAACATAGATGTGCCGGGCGGAAACGTTTTCTGGGTGGCGCCAAAGGAGATCAGGCCGAAGTCCCACAAACCCATGGACGGTAAGGCCGGTCGCGCCCAGTTCGTCACCCCGGAAAAGAAAGCGGTCGTCATCAGCGGCGACAGGTTCCGCTTCACTCCTGACTGCCACCCGCCGACCTTCTGGAAGTCAATGATCACTGGTGAGCCTTACCGGGTGCGGGCCATTTGGATGGTCGGCACCAATCCGCTTCTGACAGCCACGCAGGGGCTCACGATCGAGCGGGCCCTGAAGGACTACATGGAATACACGGTCGTCTCCGATCTCTTCATGACGCCGAGTGCCCAGCTCGCCGATCTCGTACTGCCGGCCGCCCATTGGCTCGAGCAGGACGATGTGGTCTTCATGCACGAAGTCTGGTGTGCCATGACCCGAAAGAAGCTCGCCCAAATCGGCGAGGCGAGGGACGACAGGGACGTGATCCTCGATGTCGCCCACCGGCTCGGCCTCAACGAGGCTTTCCCCTGGCCGGACCGCCATGCCTACCTGGATTGGCTCTGCGAGGGGACAGGCATGCGCTTCGATGAGTTCAAGGAAAAGGACATCGTCATGGGCGAGATGCGCTACAGAAAGCATGAAGAACAGGGGTTCGGCACGCCTTCCCACAAGTTCGAGTTCTACTCCACCATCATGGAGCGCGCGGGCCGTCCGCCCCTGCCGGTCTACTCCGAGCCGCCCCTGTCTCCGGTCTCTGCGCCCGAGCTCGCGCAGAGGTATCCCCTCATCCTCATGACGGGCACGAAGAAGCTGCACTATTTCCATTCGGAGCTGCACCACATCGAGTCTCTGCGCGCGCGGCACCCGGATCCTCTCGTGGAGATCAACCCCGAAACAGCAGCCGCTTTAGGCATTTCGGACGGGGATTGGGTATCGATCGAATCGCCTTAT
>CAVVNC010000045.1:0-37141 GCA_963749525.1 uncultured delta proteobacterium | reverse complement strand
CGAGTCGTGCTGGGGGCGGCGGTCCTCGACGACGTGATCGCCGTCGTGATCCTGGCCGCGCTGGTCGATTACTCTCGCGTCAAGGCGATCCACTGGCTGCCCGGCCTGAAGGGGCTCGTCTTCATACTGATCTTCCTGGCCACGTACCCGGTTATGACGAAGCTTGTTCCGTTCCCCCCATAGCAGCGGCAGCGAAGAAGAGCAAAAGCAAAGGGATTCTGCCGACCGCCGGCCATTGCGCTCATTCTCGCCCTCGCGTTGGCCGCGGAAATGGTAGGGGCCCCTGCGATCATCGGGGCCTTCGCCGCGGGAATTGCTCTCTCGCGGAAGTTCTGCCTCTCCTTCGGTCCTTATTCGTGCGGGCTCGACAACGGCCTGTCCGAACGGATCGAGGCCAGCACGAAACCCATAATCGACCTCTTTGTTCCAATCTTCTTTGTCGTGGTGGGCGTTTCGATCAACCTCAAGGCCATCGACTTCTCCGACGGGAGGTTTTGGCTCATCGCCGCTATACTGACGCCCCTGGCCATGATCGGGAAGGCAGTGAGCGGTATCTGGATGAGGGGAGGTTTTAGGACGAAGGCACTTACGGGCGTGTCGATGATCCCTCGGGGGGAGGTGGGCCTGGTATTCGCGCAGGCGGGAAAAGCGAGCGGCATCTTCAACGACGCGATCTACGCGGTCGTGGTATTCACCGTTGCCCTCACCACCCTTGCGGCACCCCTGCTTCTCAAAGCAATAGCTCGGAAAGACCGGCAGGCTGGCGCCACGCTCCACGATGTGATATAAGTTCCAGTTTGTATGAGAGGCGGACCAGTTGAGCCGCGAGAAGAGAGACTGTCACCAATGCTTTGCATATCGGCGAAAGACCTGACGTTTGACTGGAAGCCCTTCCGCGGGAGTCTCGCCTTGCGCGGCACCGGTTGCCCAGCGCATAGCCGGCCTCAGCCCACACGCACGTCGCAGGCAAGGGGAGGCAGCTCGCGGCCGCGCACCTTTTTTCGCGGCTTCCATTACCAGTCGTGGGCGCGCACCCCGGTGACGCGATTGCCCTTTCTTCATCGCGACCCTCAAGATGAGGGACCCCAGCTTCTCGAAGACCTGGCATGCGGCTACTGGTTCTCCCTCGTCCTTTTTCAAGCCGTCGAGGCAGGAATTTTCAGCCTCATAGAATCTAACGGAAGTACCCTCGACGAGATCGCTTCAGCCCTCGGATTCGATTCCGGGGGATTGGAGAGGTTCTTGCGCGGCCTGTGCAGCATGGGCCTCATGATAAAGGACGGGGACCGGTATTTCAACTCCAGGATTTCGAGCCAATACCTCGTAGCCGGCAAAGAGGAGTACCAGGGGGACTCTATCCTCTGGCGGCGGGATCTGTTGGACCGCTGGATCGGGCTGAAGAATTGTTTGAGGGCCGGTGGAAGGGTCCTGGAAGGCCCGATTCACGAGACCTCCGAAGAACAGGACGCTCGGATACGCAAGTACCTTCAAGCCATGGACGCCGTGGCCCGGACGAAGGCCGGGGAGATGGTGCCCTTCTTTGAGGCAATGGAGCTCGACGGGGAGATACTCGATGCAGGGGCGGGCTCGGGCGCAGTGGCCGCAGGTTTCCTCGATCACTTTCCTTCGCTCAGGGCTGCCTTCATGGATATCCCCGAGGTCATCGGGCATACCGCCGCCTTTGTGGGCAGGCGGGGCCTCGCGAAAAGGGCCGCCTTCTGCGCGGCAAATGTGCTCGATCCGTGGCCTGTCGAAAAGAGACATTTCTCCCTAGTCATCCTTTCCAATATTATTCACGCCTATTCGGAAACGGAGCTGACCCACGTCCTTTCCGAGGCTGCGGCGTGCCTGAACGAGTCCGGAGCGATCATCATTCACGATTTCTTCTTCGAGCATTTCCCCGAGAAATCGGCCCTCTTCGATATGAACATGTTCATCAACACCTATAACGGACGTGTTTTCTCCTGGCTTCGCGTGAGAGAAGAGCTTGAGAAGATGAGGCTCCACGCAACCGGTCTTATCCCCCTCGAGACGGACACGGGACTCATTGTGGCCTCAAAGGACGAGGCGCGCTTGAGTCGCCTGCGAATCGGCAAGAAGGAAACACTGGTTTCAAGAATCCGCGACCTCGACTTCAAAAGCGTCCTCCCCATCCTGGTTGAGCAGGTTCATGTTCCCGATTGGACCGACCTCAGATGCAGATTCGGATGTGCCCATTTCGGCAGCCCCTCTTGCCCTCCCCACGCGCCGACGCCCGAGAAGACGAGGAGCCTGCTTCAGGACTATACTCATGCCCTCCTCCTCGAAGGCGAGCCGCCCACCCGTGATTTTCAAAAGCGGGTGCTTGCGGCGGAGCGGGAGGCCTTCCTCGCCGGTTTTTACAAAGCCTTCGCTTACTGGGCCGGTCCCTGCTCGATCTGTCCGGTCTGCGCCGAAGATGGGACCTGCCGGAACACGAAAGAGAGCCGGCCTTCCATGGAAGGGGCAGGCATCGACGTCTTCGAAACCGTGAAACGGGCAGGGCTCACAATGAGAACCTTGAACGAGGGTGACGCATTCGTCAAGTACTTCGCCCTCATCCTCCTGGAGTAACCGCGGATGCGCGTCCTCATGGTCCAGACACCCTCGGTGGAGGGGATTTCTTCGGAAAGGGTTTATCCCATCGGCATCGTCCTTCTCGCGGGCCGCATCAAAAGGGCGGGCCACGACGTAGAGATCATCGACATGAACCTCCAGGCCGACCCTTACGGCGCCCTGAAAATGCGTCTTGGCGAATCCCGTCCGCACGCGGTCTGCCTGTCGCTCCGGAATATAGACCCCCTCGGGAACAAGAACATTTCCCTCGTCCCGCCCTTTGTCGCAGCGGCCCGGCTCTGCTCCTCCATATCACCCGGGACAACCATTATCGCCGGAGGAACGGGCTTTTCGCTCTTTCCCGAGCGGCTCATGCGGGAGGTGCCGGAAATCCGCTATGGGTTTATTGGAGAAGCCGAGGGAAGCCTACCGCGCCTCCTTGCGTCTCTCGATACTCCTCCCCGCCTCAAGGGTCTCTGCTTTCGAAAAGGGGGGCGCATCCTCTTGACGCCCCCTGATCAGGATTTCGACATGTCCGCCTATGTGCCCCCTCAGAGAGGCCTTCTCGATCCTTCCCTTTATCTCGGCAACAATGCCTACGTCCCTGCCATCGGCATCGAGACCAAGCGTGGGTGTCCTTTCGGATGCTCTTACTGCGTCTATCCGAAGCTTCAGGGAAAACGGCTGAGATTGAGACCGCCTTCGGCGGTCGTGGATGAAATGGAGTCGCTCCGGCGCGAATACGGCGTCGAGAGATTTCACTTTACCGATCCTGTCTTGAATGTACCCCTGGGACACCTCGAAGGGATATGCGAGGAGCTCGTGCGGAGGAAGCTAAACCTACGATGGGACGGTTTCATGAGGGAAAACCTCCTCAACCGGAAGAATGTGGCCCTTTTCGAGAAGGCGGGATGCGAATGCTTCTCCTTTTCTCCCGATGGCCTCTGCACTCAATCACTCAAGGTCCTCGGGAAAGGACTGGAAGAGTCCGACATCCTCAATGCCGCACGGCTCGTGTCGAAAACGGGCGTGATCGCCGTGTACCACTTCATGGTAAACGTTCCGGGAGAGACCGAAAAGACGGCCAGGGCCGCGTCAAGCTTCCTGGCTCGGCTCTATGAGCTGCACGCCCCAAAGAGGAACCTCGGAACCATCGTACTCAACAACATACGCATACTGCCCGGCACCGCCATAGAAGAGCGGGCGAGGGCGCAAGGGGTCATCTCTTCCGGCACGGACCTTCTTTACCCCACCTATTACAACCCTCCTCCCTTCGAATCCTTGAGGTACCGGCTGGAAACACTCCATTTCTGCAAAAACGTCTTCTCATGGCAGGGAATTCGATGAACGTGCTCCTCCTTGAGCACCCCCGTACTATCACCAACGACCGGGCCAATGACATCGCCAACACGCCGCTGGCCTCCTGCCTCCTTTCGGGATACGCCGCGGCCGCCCTGAAAAAGGAGGGCCATGGGGTAGAAATCGTGGAAGGGTTTCTTGACGGGCTGTCTTATGAAGATATGTGGAAAACCGTGGCCGGACGCGAAGCCCGACATCCTCGCCATCCATATGGTTTACCACTGGCGGAAAGACCTTCGTCTCTTCCATTTCCTCGAGACGGTGAAGGGGGAGATCGGCCCCTACATTACCGTCTACGGTTTTTATCCCACGGTCGCCTACGACGATATCCTGGCGAACTGCGGGGCCATCGACTCGGTCATCGTGGGGGAGCCGGAATCGACTATCGTGCGTCTTGCCGGCTCTCACGCAAGACCCATCCCCGGTCTCGCCTCCAGGGCTGCCTTCAGGGGGCGTCATGAAGACAGAGGCGGAAACGAATGAAGACCTCGATGCGCTTCCATTTCCCCTCCGCACGGAGGCGTCCTTTCGCCTCTCGGAGGTGAACATCCTCGGAAGCCGTGGTTGCTACGGAAGATGCACGTTTTGCTACATCAACACCTTCTTTGGCTGCGCCTCGCACGGGTCCGCCGGCCGCTGGAGGAAGCGCAGCCCCGAGAACATCGTGGAGGAGATGGACGACCTCATCTCCCGCATTGGATCCAGGGATTTCTATTTCGCTGATCCCAATTTCTTCGGCCCGGGCGCGCAAGGACAGGAGCGGGCGCGGCGCATAGCCGCCCTCGTCAGGCAGAGAGACGTGCGGCTCGGCCTGGAAGGACGGGTCAACGACATCCATGACGAGACGATCGGCCCTCTCGTCGAGGCGGGCTTGCGCCACATACTCGTCGGTCTGGAGAGCGGCCGCGACGAATCGCTTCGGCGCATGAACAAGATGACCACCGTCGCCCAGAACGAGCGGGCCCTAAGGATACTCAGAAAGCACGGGATCGAGCCCAACGTGGGGTTCATCATGTTCGAGCCTGATTCCTCTCTTGGCGACCTCAGGACGAACTTCGAGTTCCTCAAGCGAAACGACCTCCTCAAGAACCTCGCCGTTACGGCCAATGTGCTCTACCACCACCAGATACTCCTTCAGGGGACGCAAGCGTTCAGGGCCCTCGAGAAGGAAGGCCGCCTCGTCGTTGCCAAGGACTCTCCCTACGAAGGCACGACGTGCTTTAGAAACCGGGAAGTGGCAGTCCTCGCGAACATCATGCGACGGGTCACGAACAACCTATTCTCGTCCATGGACCGGATCTGGAGCGGCCGCATGCCGGAGCCTCCGAATGGCGCAATAGGATACGAGAAACTGAACCACGTGCTCGTTACCCTCTTCGAGCAGGGCCTCCACGCCCTCGAATCCGGCAAGCCCCTGACGGATGAGGACGCACTTGCCATCGTAGGAGAAACAGTAAGATCGATGGCTGAGATCATGAGAGCCCACCTGGGCTTTCAGGATGAGGGATAGATGCCCAGGGCAAAACCGAGCGAAGCGAGATTGAGGGGGAGGCTCCGCTGGCTTATGCCAGTGGAGGGGGCGACGCTAGCCCCATTAATAGACGCCCACGAAGTTGACACAAAATGGCTAGGGTGATATAAGAGTATCGCACTTCAGGGTGCCTAAAAGGCGTAATAGGGAATCCCGTGAGGGTCGAGTCGATCCGAGCCGGGAGCGGTCCCGCCGCTGTAACCGGTACGAAAGCCGATAAAGCCACTGAACCTTGGTTTGGGAAGGCCGGCGAGTAGGATGAACCGGGAGCCAGAAGACCTGCCTGAAGAATAGTCTGCATCCTGGACAGAGGCAGACATTTTCCCGCGGAGGAAAAATGGATGCTCCCATTCCAGGACACAATAATCCTCAAGGCGCGTCGCAGTTCCGGCGCGTCTTGAGGATTTTTTTATCTCGAGCGTTCCGCAGAATAAAGTAACCATTGCCCCGGCGTAATCTTTTCCTAAAGCTAAAGCCTGGCGTAGCGAAGGAAAAGATGGAGCCGGTCGGTAACGGGAATGAATTCTGCGGAACGCTCTAAAAGGAGACCAGCATGACACAATTGGAACAGGCAGAAAAGGGACTGACGACCGAGGAGATCAAGACAGTCGCGGCAAACGAGGGGCTGCCGGCTGACCTCGTGGGGATGCGCGTTGCAGCGGGCCAGATCGTAATCCCCGCCAACAACAATAGGGCAGGGAAAACCGTGGGCATCGGCAAGGGCCTTCGAACGAAGGTAAACGCCTCTATCGGCTCGTCGACGGACATCGCCGATATCGCCATGGAGGTTAACAAGGCGGAGATAGCCGAGAAATATGGGGCCGACACGCTCATGGACCTGAGCGTGGGCGGCGACATACCAGGGATAAGGCGTGCCGTGATGGACGCAATAAGCCTGCCCGTGGGCACCGTGCCCCTCTATGAGGCCTTTGCCCTCGCCATAGAGAAATACGGGGCTGCCGTGAACATGCCCGCGGAGCTGCTCTTCGAGGTCACGGAGAAACAGTGCCAGGAGGGTGTGGGGTTCATGGCGATCCACTGCGGCATCAACAGGAAGACCGTGGAGATGCTCAGGAAGCAGCACTACCGATACGGCGGGCTCGTGTCCAAGGGCGGCTCCTATATGGTTGCCTGGATGGAGCATAACAACAAGGAAAACCCCCTTTATGAGCACTTCGACCGGGTCGTGGAGATCCTAAAAGAATACGACACGGTCCTCAGCCTCGGCAACGGCTTCAGGGCCGGCGCCATCCACGACGCGACCGACAGGGTACAGATCCAGGAACTCCTCATCAACTGCGAGCTCGCGGAGATCGGCAGGGAGATGGGCTGTCAGACGATGGTGGAAGGCCCCGGACACGTTCCCATCGACGAGATAGAGGCGAACATCATTATGGAGAAACGGATGAGCGGAGAGTCCCCCTTCTACATGCTGGGTCCGATCACCACCGACATCGCCCCCGGCTACGACCACATCACCGCCGCCATCGGTGCGGCCCTCTCCTCCTCTTACGGGGCCGATTTTATCTGCTACGTGACGCCGTCGGAACACCTGGGGCTACCCTTTCCTGAAGACGTGCGGGAGGGTGTTATTGCATCGAGGATAGCGGCCCACATAGGGGACATGATAAAACACAAGGAAAGACATGCTGACAAAGAGATGTCCAAGGCGAGGCGTGACATGAAATGGGATACCCAATTCTCCCTCGCCATCGATCCGGAGAGGATGGGTGAGATAAAGCGCAAAAGGGGCGACAGCGACGAGCATTCCTGTACCATGTGCGGCAAGTTCTGCGCGAATGACATCCTTCGGGGCATGTTCGCGGCCGACCTCGCGGGGACGGACAAGGCATAGGAGCAAAAAAGCCGTGAATGAACGGGGGGCTCATAGGATAAGGCAGAGCGAGGGTCAATGCGAATCTTCCGGCAAGATCTCCGTACAGGCGGACCTTGCGCAACGTGGCCTGGGAGGGTTTTGTCGAATCGCCGCGGAACTTTCTTGTTTCATCCTCCATGCCTCTGCGCTATAATTATTACTGATAGAATCGAACATCGGTCGCACGAAAGGCCGACGAGCTCTGATGTAAGGGGGTATCGTCCGGTGAAATGTCCACAGTGCGGAGCCGAAAACCGAGAAGAAGCGCAATTCTGCAAACTGTGCGGCGGCAGACTGGATGTGTCCTGCCCTGCGTGCGGCAACGAGAATCCCCCGGACAGCAAATTCTGTGACGGATGCGGTCAGCCCCTCGCGAATGGGAGGAACTCCCCTCCCATCGAATCCTCGACGGCCCGCCCCTCTATGTCCGCCTTCCAGCCCGACGCGATTCCCGTTGCGAGAGGCCCCACGGAAGGGGAGCGCAAGCAGGTCACCGTCCTCTTTTCCGACCTCTCAGGCTACGCGGCCTTATCGGAGAGGCTCGACCCCGAGGAGATCAGGGAGATCACGAGCCGGATCTTCGGCGAGGTCGCCCGGGTCGTCTCCCTTTATGACGGTTTTGTCGAGAAGTATATCGGTGATGCCGTCGTTGCCCTCTTCGGCGTCCCCAAGTCTCACGAGGACGACCACATCCGGGCTCTCAAGGCGGCACGCGAGATCCACCAAAGTGTCAATGTTCTGGACCCGGGCTACGTAGAGAAGATCGGCACTCGCCTCACCTTCCATTCAGGTATTGCCACGGGTCTTGTCGTCACCGGTAACGTCAACCTCGAAAAAGGCACCCACGGAGTCGCTGGAGACACCATCAACCTCGCCTCCCGTTTATCAGGGCTTGCCACACCGGGTGAGA
Organism: uncultured delta proteobacterium; assembly: GCA_963749525.1. Taxonomy (GTDB): domain Bacteria; phylum Desulfobacterota; class Syntrophorhabdia; order Syntrophorhabdales; family WCHB1-27; genus CAVVNC01. Next base: position 28,891 of record CAVVNC010000045.1, on the reverse strand, counting down.
TCCTCGTGGGGGAAAGCACCTACCTTCAGAGCAAGGGCATGTTCTCTTTCGAGAGGCTCCACCCCGTTTTCGTCAAGGGCAAGGCAGAACGGGTCATACCGTATAGACTCCTCGAAGAGAAATCTCGAGCCGGCGCGAGGTCTCGCAATTCAGGGTCTCGCCTCCCCCCTCATCGATCGCACCGCCGAGGTCACGGCCATAAAGGGGTGCCTCAACCGCCTCCTCGACAACCAGGGGGGCATCTTCTCGCTTATCGGCGAGGCAGGCCTCGGCAAGTCTCGCCTCATGGCGGAGATCCGCCATGCCTTCGCCCACGAGGACCTCCTCTGGCTTGTAGGTAAGACCCTCTCCTACGGCCAGAAAATGAGCTACTGGCCCTTCAGGGAGATCCTCTGGCTTTTCACGGGCATCACCGAAGACGACAATGACGTGGAGGCTTGGGAGAAGTTCGAAGGCACGATCGTCGCTCAATTCCCCGCCGACAGCGGAGAGATTCTCCCCTACCTCGCAAGCCTCATCGGCCTCGAGGTGCGAGGGGAATTTGCTAAGAACCTCAGGCACCTCGACGGCGAGTCCATGGGGAAGCAGATCTACCTCTCTTCCCGCCGTTTCTTCGAAAGGCTCGCCGATAATCGTCCCCTCGTCCTCGTCTTCGAGGACCTCCACTGGGCGGACGAGTCGACCGTCCTCCTCATCGAGCACCTCTTTCCCCTCATCAATCGTGTACCTCTACTCATGTGCGGGGTTAGCCGCCCCGAGGAAGGCGCCCCTGCCGCACGTCTGAGAGATACTGCCCTCAAAGACTATGAGAGGCGCTACACGGAGATACGCCTCAACCCCCTCTCTCCCACCGAATGCACTGACCTCATGAACAATCTCCTCAACATTGAGAACCTCCCACCTCGCACGAGGCAGCTGATTCTCCAGAAGGCGGAGGGGAATCCTTTCTTCGTCGAAGAGATCATGAGAACCCTCCTCGACAGGGGTGCGGTCCGTTATGAAAACGGTCACTGGAAGGCGACCTCCCGCATCGAAACGATCACCATCCCCAATACGATCCAGGGGGTGATCATGGCCCGGATCGATCGGCTGGACGACGAGGTCAAGCAGGTCCTCGAGGCAGCGTCGGTCATCGGCAGGGCCTTCCTCTACCGCCTTCTCAAGAAGGTGACGGAACCAGTCAGGGATCTCGACCGGCACCTCAACACCCTCACGGCCGCGGAACTCATCAGGGAGAAGCAGAAGGTCCCCGAGCTGGAGTACGTCTTCAAGCATGCCCTCGTCCAGGAGTCGACGTACGAGAGCATCCTCTTGAAAAGAAGGCTTGAGCTCCACGGGAAGGCTGCATCTGCCATTGAGACCCTCTTCGCCGACAGGCGCGACGAGTTCGCATCGGTCCTCGCCTACCATTATGCAAAGGCAGAACAATGGGAGAAGGCCCAGGAATACCTCTTCAAAGCAGGGGACCAAGCAGGCCGCATAGCGGCAGATGCTGAAGCACTGACCCACTATCAGCAGGCCCTTGAGACCTACACCAGAGTCTTCGGGGACAAGTGGGACCCCATCCAGAGAGGCGTCCTCGAACGGAAGATGGGGGAGGCGTTCTACCGGAGAGGTGAATACGACCAGGCAATGGAGTACCTTCAAAGGGCGCTGGTCTATTTCGGAAGGCCAAGACTGCCGACCTCCCGGTTGCGCGTAGGACAAGGAATTGTACGGGAGGCTGCCATTCAAGCAGAACGTCGTCTTTTCCTCCGCAGGTTCGTCAGGAAGACCGATGGGGTAATAGATCGGGCCTTCGAAGAGTTGCTGCGCATCTACGAGGTCATTGAGACGATAGACTCGACTAGGGCGCCTGATCGTTTCCTCTTGACTACCCTCACGTGCCTCAATCTTTGCGAGAGGAAGGGATTTGCACCCGGTGTTGCCATGGAATACTCTACGTTGAGGTATATTGCACATCTGCTCACGCTCTCCCCCTTGGATAGTTCTTTCCGCCAACGATCCATAGCGCTGGCAGAAGAGACGCAGCACACTGCGGCTCTAGGTAAGAAGCTATTTGGTCGCCGCCATCGTGGAGTGCGAAACAGGACAGCTTCGTGCAGCGATCGCGCACGGCCTGAAAGGCGCCGAGATCTGCCGCAGAGAGGGGTATCCCAATCTGACGTTTTGGGCCTTTACTGTCACTTTCACTTGCATATCCTACTACTATCTTGGTGCCTTTCGTGAGGCATTGCAGCTCGCCGATGAACTGATCCGAACTGGGGAAGACGTCGACGATCCCCATGTGTACACATGCGGTTTGGCTATTCTAGGTGTGGTACAGGAACGACAGGGTTACTTCCAGGAGTGTGTCGCTAATCTGCAGAAGGCCATTGAGGTGTCCGAGAGAATTCCGGATCATGAGCTTCGCGTTTTCGCGGGATACACTCTATCGAGATGCTACCTTCGCCTGGGAGATATTGGGAAGTGCCTGAATAACGCCATTCACACTGCCAAATACAGGGCAAAACACAAAGTCAGGCTTTCGACGAACCATGTTGTCCTCACTCTCTTCCAGGCGTATCTTGCGGAAGCCGAACAGTGTAGTGAAGAGAAAAGAGAAGAATGGCTGAGGAAGTCGAAGGGAGCGTGCAAGAAGGCCCTTCGTTGGGCACAATTACGACGTATCACCCTTCCGGAAACGGTCAGATCGAGAGCGGTGTATGAGTGGCTCTTGGGAAGGCGCTCAAGCGCTGAGAAGCACTGGAGGCACAGCATTGCACTTTGTGAAGAGATGGGCATGCGCTACGACCTTGCGATGACCCACCTCGAAATGGGCCGCCGCCTCGACGATCATCAGCACCTTCGACAGGCCGAGGCGATCTTCGCCGAGATAGGGGCGGAATGGGACCTGGAACAGGTACGAAGGTACCTCCCACCATTTGTCGAAAGGAAGGAGGCGTAACTACTCGGGTGGGTCGTGGCCAACATATTGAGCACCGGTTGGGGAAGGCGTGTTGACTCGGTTACTGTGGATCTACACGGCGGCAGAGTTTGCTGTCGGCCGCCTCGTTTAGTCGGCCGCTTCGTCAAATCGAAAGGGGGTGCCCCATGAGGCCTGAGAATGCAGGAAAAGATCATAGTCAAATCTACTCAGGAAATCAAACGGTCTATATTGTCAAAAACAGGAACAAGCACCGCTGTCTGAAGGAGGCTGTGGACAAGTCGGGGTTCTTTGCGCTCCTCGATGACTGTTACAATACTTGGAAAAAATCGAACAGCAAGGAAGGCCCGTTTCATATAGCGATCAAACCCAACTTCATGACCCCTGGCTATGAGACGGACATTGCCGTTTACACGGACCCTGAGCTCGTGGAATATCTTGTTGATATGATCCGTACCCACATGGATGACGATAATGAACTGATCTACAAGGATATCCCGATCTCGGTGGTGGAATCCCAAATGGTTTGGTCCCTTGTGCGTCACGGACACACAGTGCACAGGGTGGCCGACATGGTCGGATACGATTCGAGCAAAGGCTACGATATTGTGGACCTCACAAATAACTCTGTGCCATACGACTACAGAGACGGAATACTCGATCAGGACTATGCGGGTTGTGCATGGAAGGACGCGGACTACCGCATCTCCTTTGCCAAGAACAAGACTCACTATCAGTGCTACTATACCGGGTGCATGAAGAACGTCTATGGCTGCTTGCCCCAAAAGAACAAGCTCCGCCTCTACCACAAGGGGCTGGGCAAGCGTGATCGGGAATTCGATCTCGCAACTATCGCGATATTTGAGGCGTTCCCGGTTGATTTTGCCTTCCTCGACGCTTACGTGAGCAGCGACGGCATCGCCGGAGTCATGAAGGACAGTTGGCCGAAAGGGACGCACACGATCATCTGCGGACAAAGCTGCTTTGCCGTGGATTGGGTCCAGGGGGCAAAGATGCGGCTCAACCCGCGGAAGAATTACGTGATTCGGAGAGCTCTGGAGAAGTGGGGGGAGCCTACCGTTACTGCAGAGGAGACGCGGGGTCGTAGGAATTTCGTTGAGGGGTTTCCCAAGGCGAACCATGATGCTGGGTGGGACCCGAAAAAATGGGATCCCGATGAAGATCTTGAACGGTGGGTACCCTGGGAGAATGTGCCTCCCTTTCTTGATACCATAACCTACGTCCTTCAGAGGTCGTATAACTTCTACCTCTTTGCGCTCTTTGTCGTTGGCTACAGGATGGATCCGAGATTCCCCCTTGTCGATAACTGCATGTCCATTTTGTCGGCTCCGCTTCGAAAGCTCGTGGAGTTGCTCGATCTGCACGAGGATCTGATATACCCGATACTTGTCATTTTTGATTCTCTGCTGATCATCGCTTTGATCGTCGCCCTGTTCGTCATTGGGTGCGGGTCATAGGGGCGTCATAAGGTTTCTACAAAGGAGGTATCCGATATGAGCCAGGATGATAAAGTGAAAGTGCTCCGTCCGCTTGCGTATTTTACTGCCGCCCTCATCGTCGTGGGAGCGGCGATGCATCTGATCGGCCTGATAATCGCCTTTATTCACGGGAACCCTTTTCCCTGGGGAGGGATGATAAACCTCTGCTGGCTGAAAAAGGCCATTATCTGGTTCATCTATTTGTTCGCCATCATCATGTATCCTGCCAGTGCGGTGGCGATCGTGAAGAACAAAGGCTGGGGATACTTGATCACCCTGATAGCCCCTTCCGTGGGCGGCCTCCTCATTTTCCTCGGATTCTTCTGCACCAATTCAGGGTTGCTGCTGCTTCTGGCGGGCAACTTCGACAACCAGATCACCTGGATGGGGTTTGTGCAGATCTTTAGCGAGTCGATGGCAGTGGCATATGCCGTTCCGCTCGTCTATTACAAGATCTGGAGGCTTGGAGGAGAAGAGCCGGCTGAAGACAATTGCTAAAGGACCTTGACTCTTGTTCTTGACACTACTATCGATCGTGGTCCGAGTGGTCTTATGATCCGGGATTCGGCAAGATGGCAGAAAGGATAGCTCTCGATCAGACCCGGAAGGGCCCAAGGATCATGCGCTTGTTCGTTGGATCGAGAGAGCACGGCGTAGTCATGGCCCCTTGAGGCGCGCTGCAAGATAAGGAGGCAGATATGGCTGCCAAAGCCGATACTATCAGAAGGATTTTCGTGAGCGATATACATATGGGCGACAGGCGCAGCCGGAATCAACCCTCTGACAAGCATCCATACGGCTGGCTATCCGAAAATCGCCAGAAGCTGTTCGCGAAGTTCGTGGGGACAGTCTGCAGCGGTGTTGATGAAGTAATAATCTTGGGGGATCTTTTCGATGAATGGATTTGCCCCGCCAAATTGGATCCCACTGCGCCACCTCATCCGGACCCACCGGAGGATCAACAATTCTACAAAATTAGTGAATATAACGTTGAAGCGATTAAGGCCTTGAACGCACATCAGGGCAGGCTTATATATGTGGCGGGCAATCATGACATGCTCGTCAAACAAGAAACAATGAAAGGAAAGAAAGGAATCTTTCCCAACATAGACTATACTCCAGGCAAGGACGGTCACGACCTATACCAGACCCGATGACGGCATATGGGCTGAGCACGGGCATTGGTACGGCATAGGCAATGCGCCTCAGCCTTCGTTGACTGGGACGCCATTTGGACGGACACCGCTTCCAATGGGCTTCTTCTTCTCTCGCCTATCAGCCCAGGAGGTTTGGATAAATGGAATAGAAGATCTAGACTCCCCCCTGGTCTTTGCCGAAATCTTTAAAGGATGGCTTAGGGACTTTGGGCGTCACGATGAAGATGGCCGAACAGGGATACCCTACTCGAAGTTCCGGGACCAGATAGCCGGGGCCAGAGATGAATTCCTTAAGGCAGAAAAGGCGGGACTTTTCAATCGGCTGTCTTCTAAAGTTGACAAAGGCGTGATCGATTCACTTGCGCGTGACTTCAGCGCTTGGATTATAGAGCACGGATTTGACTCTATCACTCGTAATACATGGTGCCCTCCGGGCGGACCGACTATGGATGGATTAGAAAATATCAACGACCCGCTCTCATGGAGAGCCGTTGAAGACCGCTACGAGTGGATATTTGCTGACTGGAAGACAAACCACCCGGGTAATGTCGAGAACTGGGAAGCCATAATATGCGACTTCTCGTCTCTTCTCCCCGCCGTGAAATTGATAATAGCCACACAACACCCGGTCCCTAAAATAGTGATTATGGGCCACACGCATAACCCATGTTTGGTTCGGTCAGATACATCAGAGGGGCAGCCTGCCGACTGGGTATACATTAACGCCGGCGCGTGGATCGACGATAAACCTATGTGTACCTATGTAGAGACAGAATACGACAAGGGCAGCGGAAAGCACACCTGTCGGCTGAAGAGGTTTTCCCGAAAACGGGGGACCTGAAGTGCTAAAAGAAGCTTACGTTATGGTTGGGGGCAAAGGCTCAAGGACGCGCCGACCGCGGCCGGTTGTCGCAGCCGCCTAGGTCGAGGGATCCGCGACTCGTTTGAGCCGGCAATCGCAGCTTCTTCTCCGGGTCCGCCGCAGACGGTACTAGCTCCTGCCCAACACGTCCCGCAGTTTCTGGGAAAGCACGTTGATGGTGAAGGGTTTCTGGATGAACGCCTTGCAGCCCCGGTCCATGATCTTCATGGCAAGGCCGTCGAGGCTGTAGCCGCTCGACAGGATAACGCTGACCGAAGGGTCGATCTTCTTCAGCTCGTTGAACGTCTCCTCCCCTCCCATATCCGGCATGATCACATCGAGGATGACGAGGTCTATGAGATGGTGGTTCTTCTCAAAAAGCGCCACGGCTTCCTGGCCGCTTCTCGCGGAGATCACGGAGTACTCCAGGGCCTCCAGCATGTCCTTGCTCACGGTGATGACGGTCTCCTCGTCGTCCACGAGGAGAATGGTCTCCTTCCCCTTGAGCACGTCTTGAGACACGGGCTCGGTGCGCTCCACGGTCTTCTTTGAGAGAGGCAGATAGATGCAAAAGGTCGTGCCCCGGCCTTTCTCGCTGGATACGTTGATGATCCCTCCATGGCCCTTCACGATATTGTAGACGGAAGCCAGACCGAGCCCCGTTCCCCTGGACCTCTTCTTTGTGGTAAAGAAGGGCTCGAAGATGTGTTTTTTCGTCTCCTCGTCCATGCCCACGCCCATGTCGGTCACGGATATTCGTGCGTAGCTGCCCGGCCTGACAGAATAGGGGCGGACGAAGCTCCCGTCGAGAAGCACGTTTTGCGTCTCCAGGAAGAGGGTCCCTCCTCCCGGCATGGCCTGCCAGGCATTCACGTACAGGTTGAGGAGCATCTGCTCGATCTGCCCGCTGTCCACGTCGACCACGCACGGCTCGGCCTCGTATCGAGGCTGGATGGTGATCTCCTTTCTCGTTCGGGCAAACATGGTCGACGTCTTTCTGACGATCTCGTTCAAGTCGGCTGCGCGGATCTCGTAGGTGCCGCCGCTCGCAAAGCCAAGGAGCTGCTTCGTCAGATCGGAGCCGCTCTCCACAAGCTCTTCGATGCCTTTCAGCTTGCTGTAGTGGAAGTGGTTGGGGTCCAGGCGGTGGAGCATGAGAGAGGTATAGCCCTGAATGGCCATGAGAATATTGTTGAAATCATGGGCAATTCCGCCGGCGAGGGTCCCGATCGCCTTCATCTTCTCGGACTGAATCAGCTGCGCTTCGAGCTTCTTTCTGTCGCTCTCGTCGAGAAGGGTCCCGATGACCGCAGGGTAGCCCTGCCAGACCGTGGCCGAGCCGTGGGCTTCCACGTACACGGTCTCGCCGTCTTTTTTGAGCCCGGCAAACTGGTAGCGGAGGCTCCGGACCTTTCCGGTCATCTGCCTCCGGATATTCTCCATCACGACGGCGCGGTCTTCAGGACGGACCAGCTCCACAGGGCCGATCCTGTTGACGAGCTCATCGACGGAATAGCCGAACATTCCTGCAAGGCGCTGATTTACGTATCTGAAGACGTTGTCCTGGACCAGATAGATCCCCACTATGGACTGCTCCGCCAGGCTCTCGAACCTGCTTTCCCCTTCCCGCAAGGATCGCTCCGAATTCGCCCCGGCCTTGTTCCCGGCTATCACCTTGCCGATGATCCGGCTCGCGAGACCCATCGCGACGATCTCGCCTTCCGTCCACTTTCTCTCCCTTCGATAGCTGGGAAAAGAGAGAAAACCGATCTGCTCGCCGTGGGCGCTCACCGACAGGGCAAGGATCGAAACGATGCCGAGGGCTTCCCAGGTCCTGCGCTCAGCCGCTGCCTCAGGCACAGGCAGATCCTCCCGTCCTGACACGTGGAGCACATCGGAGGCGGCGAGCCTCTTTCTCGTCCAATCGATAGGGAGCACATGGGGAATGTCGCTTGAGTCTCGGATCGAGCCCGTCGCGACGCCAGGCGTAGCGTTCCAATGGCGTCTCCCCTTGAGCCGGGAAGAGGACCAAGCGGACATCGTCCATCCCCGCGAACTCCCCCATCATCCGCAGGGAGTCCTGTATCGGCTCTTCTATGTCCCCGAAGCCGGCGTCGATGAGACGGGCCGAGATAGCGGAGACGAGCTCCTCCAGCTTCAGCCGTCTCTCAAGGGTCTCCACCGTCTGCTTCCCCTCCGTGATATCCCGGAAATAGGTGAGCGAGACGGATTCACCTCCGAAAGCCGTATTGGGCACGTAAGCCTCCACGTGAATGGTCGTCCTGTCCTTCCGCATCCCTTTGAACTCGCACCGCGTTGGAACGCTCCCCCCCTCCTCGTCGGCATCCAAGAATTCCAGGATCTTTTCCTGGTCATCGGGATGAGCGATTATCGCGACGGGACTCCCCACGACCTCTTCCGTGGAACGATAACCGAATATTTCCAGGAATCTGTCGTTCACGTAGAGGAGCGTCTTTTCTTTGACGATTGCAACGCCGTCGTTGGACCCGCCCTTCGCCGGTGTAACGGTATGGGCGCCTTCGTGAAAGGCCTGGCCGGGCAATTTCAGCCCCTTTTTCCCGGCGCCTCGCCCGGCCTCCCTGCGCCCGAGGTCGTCTATCCTCTGCCGTGCCCGGGCCAGCTCGATGACCAACCCGCTGCTCGTTTCTTCGCGATCTTCCATGCTTCACACCTTGCGCGATACAAATCCGGCCGCCGCGGGTGAGACCCGCATGAGGCGCGCCTTTAAGGCCGATTGCCCTACTAGTCTTTATTAGACCATTTGGAGACCTTTGGTCAAGGATATTATGCGCCGAATAAGCCACACGCGTTTCCGCCCTTCATCCTCAAGATGACATGATCGCTCGAATGTGGTATCTATATGGCAGGTCCCCCGGACCGGCGAGAGGCGTCCGGGGACAGTGGATAAGGGTGTGATGCAGCAGCACCCGGCATCCCGGCTTGTTCTCCAGAAGTGTCGGATAAGGCGATTGGGATGCTCCAAGAGTTAAAAGCAAAAGGGCTACTGTGCTCGACAAAGTCCTACCGAGGAAGTTCAGCTCCCGTCTTTTTTTGATGGCGTTCATCGCCGGTCTCATTCCCATCGTCGTCTTCACGATTCTCATCGATATCTACGGAAAAAGGATCGAAAATGAGTTCAACCGGATCGTCGATCAGGGCTATCGCCAGGACATGTATCGCAGCGAGATCATGCTGCGGAGCATGGGTGAAGCCTCCATCCGCAACAGGGTGTATGACATAGCGCAGCAGCTTGACCTGATCCTCGAGACCGTACCCTGGATGGATACCTCCGACCTTCGCCGGGACGAGAAGTTCAGGGAACTCGCCGTGCAGGAGATAAGCCAGACCGGCTATACCTACCTGTTCGACGCGGACACGGGGGTTATCCAATTCCACAGGGACCGGCGTCTCGAAGGCAAAGACTTGCGGCGCATCCTGAAAGGTTTCCCCGACTTCCAGGCAATTTTGGAAGCCAGCCTGAAAAACCGCATGGCAGCCCACGGCTACTATCGTCTGAAAGCCGGAGACGGCAGCATCGTGAAGAGATTTATCTCTATCGTTCCCCTCCACAGCAGCCCCGCTGATCATACCCGCTTCATGCTGGCGGCCACGGTGAACGTCGAAGATTTCTCCGCGCCGATCAAGGAGACCGAGGCTATCCACGCCGCAACCAGGAGCTACCTGGCCTACGCTTCGAACCTGACCACCCGCACATTTCGCCGGCAAGGGCTCCTCTTCATGGGTATCGGGATCGTTACGGTCTCCCTCCTCGCCTTTTTCATGGGGGTCTTCTCATCGAGGGCCGTGAGCCGGCTCAGAGGGGCCATGGAGAGGATCGACAACGGTGACTATTCGACGCCTGTAGAGGTTTCCGGGTCGGGAGAAGTGGCCACTCTCGTGAGGGACTTCAACAGGATGGTAGACCGACTCAGCTCGACAACCGTATCGAAACAGCTGCTGCAGGCGAGTGAAGCCAGATTGAAGGCGGCGAACAGCGAGCTTCGCAGGGAGATCTCGGAGCGCGAGCGGACGGAAAGCGCCCTGGCCGAAGAAAAGGAGCGTCTCAGCGTCACCTTGAGGTCGATCGGCGACGGCGTGATCACTGCCGACGGCGAAGACAGGATAGTACTCATGAATAATGCGGCTGAAAAGCTGACCGGCTGGAGACAGGAGGAGGCGGTGGGGCTCGATCTCTCGCAGATCTTTTGCACGGTCGGCGAACCCTCATACGAGCAGTCGGGCAATGGCGATGGATCGCCGCAGGGCGCCTTTTGGGAGCTGAATCCCGTCAGCCAGGTCGTCATCCAGGCAAGGGACGCCACCGAGAGGATTGTCGCCCAGACCCGTTCGCCTATCCGCGACAAGGATGGGGCCACCCTCGGGACAGTGATCGTATTCCGTGATATCACGGACCAGAAAAGGATGGAAGAAGAGCTGCTCAAGGCGCGAAAACTGGAATCCATAGGCGTCCTGGCCGGAGGGATTGCCCACGATTTCAATAATCTCCTCGCCGTGATCCTGGGCAACATATCCTTTGCGAAGATGTTCATGGGTCCGGATGACAAGCTGGCCAACCGGTTGGTGGAGGCGGAAAACGCGTGCATGCGCGGAAAAGACCTGACGTACCAGCTTCTCGCCTTTGCCAGGGGCGGAGGGCCCGTGCGCAAGGCGACGGACCTTGCCGCGCTCGTCCGGGAGAGCGCAACCGCCACCGTGACGGAACCTCAAATAAGCCTCTCCTTCTCGTTTCCCGATGACCTATTTCCTCTCACCGTGGATGAAAAGCAGATCCGCCAGGTCATAGAAAGAATGGTGAGCAATGCCCAGGAGGCCATGGAAGAAGGGGGGACCCTTTGGATAGGCGCCGAGAACGTGGCAGTCGGTCCTGCGAGCGGCCTGACCCTGAGACAGGGCGATTATGTTCGCATATCGATCCGGGACGAGGGCCCCGGCATCGCCCAGGAAGATCTTCAGCGGGTTTTCGATCCCTATTTCACCAAGAAACAGATGGGCAACGAAAAGGGCACGGGGCTCGGCCTGAGCATCTGCTACTCCGTCATCAAAGACCATGGCGGCCTGATCACGGTGGACTCCCAATTGGGAGAGGGCACGCTTTTCCACATATACCTGCCCTCCGCGGCGGAAGAGGAGGCCTCCTCCTTTTTTGAGGATCAGCTCCCCCCGAGGACGGGGGTGGCCGCAGGCAAGGGCAAGCTCCTCTTCATGGACGACGACGACGGCGTACGCGACGTGATAGTCGAGATCCTCGCCCATCTCGGATACGAGGTCCTCTTCGCGAGGGACGGTCTCGAGGCGATCCAACATTATGAGGAGGCGGCAAAGAGCGGCAGACCCTTCGATGTGGTGATTGCCGATCTGACCGTACGCGACGGCATGGGCGGCAAGGAGCTTATCGAGCAGCTCCACGGGATAGATCCGCAGGTGAGGGCCATCATATCGAGCGGCTATTCCAACGACCCGGTCCTCTCCGATTTCAGGAAACATGGGTTCCTGGGAGTGGTGGCAAAACCTTATCGGGTCGAAGAGCTGTGCGCAGTCCTCGAGGCGGTCATAGAAGGCGAGGTGGCTTAAGTCAGCCGGAATGACGCTAAAAACCTCACAACCTCTGGATGAGGTAAAGAAACGCGGGAAGGGCGCTCGCTGTCTTGATCTTCCAGAACTGGGCGAGGAGGGCCCTATTCTCCTCTGCCCCGGTCTCGCTGTCCTGAACCATGGGTGAGACATAGAGGCTCCCCTTTCCGAAGGGCGGCCGGACCTGCCTCGTCATCGTGACGAGGGAGTCGAGGTGGCTCGGGGGGAGATGAAGGCCGATGACGAAATTGGCGCTTACCTCGATGCGCTCGCAGCTCCCATTGATCTCGCACATCCTGGCAAAAGCGTCTCCCGACCTTCCCTTCCGAGACAGGCTTTCTCGAGAAGCTCCAGGGTGGCGCCGTCGAACGATTCGAGGCCGATGTTGATGTAGGTGAAGTAGGGTATCTTGTCGAGCCGGCGGAAAAGGCGGTCGTCCGCGCCGAGGAGGGAGTCGGCGCTCCCGAAGAAGAAGAGCGTGGGCCTTCCCATGAGGGAATGGGCGAACCCGAGGCGGTCATAGGCAGCTTCCGCGGCAAACTCGATCAGGTCCGCGCCGGCCTGGAGGGCATCGTGCCGCCCCAGGAAGAGGGCGTTGTAGTTTCGAAGCTCGGGGCCGTAGAACTCCTTGAGACCGGCTATCTGCGCGGTCACGCTCGCCCTCGATCTGGTTTTCAGACCCCGGCCGGACTTGACGCTGCAGAAGCCGCAATTGTAGAGGCAGCCGTCTGCCAGCACGAGGGGAATTACCTCGTAGTCCGCGTGGCGTGCGTCGGGGGGCAGGACGCTCACGCGGCCCCCGATCAACCGGTGAAGGCGGACTCGCCCTCTGTGCGAGCGTCTCGGGTGATGGGCAGCAACGCGATCAAGAAAGCCCGCGATCTCGGGCGGAAAGTGTCTCGACCCGATCGTGCCGACTCGTCCTGGGAGGTCCCGGGCTGCGTGGAGGGCCCGCTGCACCCCTTTCGAGCGGAACGGCCTGTCCCCCATGATGGAGTTGCTCGGGTAGGAGAAGCAGGGGAAATAGTATTCCCCGAAGCGCTCGACAATCCCGCCGTAGTCCCCGGCCGAGTAGTAGGTCCAGTCGTTGCCCTGGCTCCGCTTCAGCCATTCGCCCGGATTCGGCCAGTCCTCGCGGCGTCCCTGGATGTACTTCAGCCCGCCCAGGAGATCGAACTGGAAGACGAAATCCTTCGTTCTTATCTCGTCATAGCGTCCCGTAGCGAATGGGGTAGCTGACCTTCGCGTACTCCCTTGCCCCGGCCTTTCCAACGAATATGGCGAGATCATCGACAAGGTATACCATGACACTGCCTGGAGCCCGTTGACATTATACGGCCGGAACAAAAGCGATTACAAGGCAGGCCCTCCTTGTTTCCATTATCCGGCCCCTTTGGTATAATGCTCGAGGGGGCATGCGCGTCTGCCCTCCGATGTGATATATATCATTCATGCATTGGCTACCGGAAAGGCGCGCCCTCATCATCCTGCCCCTCTTGTGCGTCGCCCTGGCTGCGGGCTGTACCCTGAGCAACACCCCCCGCCGCTCCTTGAACGAGCTGAGAACGGCCCTTCTCAACCACGATGCCGACACTGCCTTCCGGTATGTCGACGTGGACAGCATCGTACGATGCATGGTGAGGGACATTTTCGCCAAATACGAGTCCAAGGCTGACGATCCCTTCACGATCGTGGGCATCAGGGCCGGAAGACAGGTGGCCGGCCTGCTCCTGCCCGTGGCTTCCGAATTGGCCCGGAATCGGGTCAGGGCGGCGATCCTTTCGCCCGATGAAGGAGGCTATTTCGACTACGTGAGGAAGGGAAGCGTCTGGTACCTCGAAATAGCCACCGACGGAAAGACGGCAATCGTCAAGCCCATAGGCAAGTCGGATACGCAGTTCAGGATGAGACAGATGGAGGACGGCCACTGGAAGATCGTCGAAATCATGAGGGAGTGAGGGGAAAGGCCGCTTTCATGGTCTCCTTTCCCCGCCCTGCTTTTTATTGTTTTCCATTGAATTTCCCGCCTGAAAGTAATACTTTTTTGAGTCCGACACTTTGTTCCACTTAGACAATCTGACGGAGGGCATGGCGATGCAGATCGGTGAGATCGAGAGAACGGAAACGGAAGTGGTGAGGGTGAGCACTGAGGAGTATAAGGGCCGGAAATACGTGGATGTGAGGATCTATTTCGAGAACGACGAAGGCGAGTGGAAGCCTACCAAGAAGGGCGTGACCATTCCGCCGGAGAAGATCGATCTCTTCCTCGATCTGATCAAGAAGGCCAAGGAATCCCTTTAGACAAGGCCGCTTCCGAAAGGACTCATCAGGCGAAGACGGCTATGGAAAACGAGTGTCTTTTCTGCCGGATCGTAGCGGGGGAAAAACCCGCGGAGATCGTCTACCGGGACGAAACCGTGGTCATCTTCAATGATATCAATCCCCACGCGCCCGTCCACCTGCTCATTGTCCCCACGAAGCACATCCGGAGCGTCAATGACCTTGAGGAAGCCGATCGGGGGATCATTGACGCCATGTTCTTCCGGGCCAGGGACATGGCGAAGAAGTTCGGCGTGGACCGCTCCGGGTACAGGCTGTCCGTCAACGTGGAGCGCGGGGCGGGACAGGTGATCTTTCATCTCCACCTGCATCTCACCGGCGGCTGGCGATGATGGGATAGGCCGGCTTGCCTTGTCCCCTAAAGAGAGGCTCCAAGCCTTCTTTTCGGCCTTTGGTGATCTCTCTTTCGAAGTCTCTTTGCCGTGCCCCGATCAAAAAGCTGGAGCGTTCCACGAGACTGCCGGGCGGTGAAGCCCCTCAAACGAAAATGAATTCTGTGGAACGGTCCAGAGCGTTCCACAAGACTGTCGGGCAGTGGCCGTCGACGTGAAGCGTTCACCCTGCGGGCAGAAGCGAACGAGAATGAATTCTGTGGAACGCTCGATATATTGAATTCGGAACATTAATATGCTAGACTAACATGTCTAAAAAGTGGGTTTACCCCGCTTTTTTAGTTTACGGGCACAGATGACACCTCAACAAGAGACGCTCGACAAGATAACCCTGCTCGCGCGGCCTATTGCCCAGGAGTCGTCCCTGGAGCTTGTGGATGTTGAATTCCGCCCATCGGGTAAGCGCTGGCTTTTGCGAGTATACATAGATAGGGAAGAAGGGGTAACGATCGCCGATTGCGAACGGGTGAGCAGGGAGCTCGACCGGGTGCTCGACGTGGAGGAAGTGATCGATCACCCCTATACCCTGGAGGTCTCCTCCCCGGGGCTCACAAGGCAACTGAAAAAGCGGGAGGACTTCGAGCGCTACAAGGGGAGGACGTGCAGGATCATCACCGCCCTGGCAATCGAAGGAAGGAATGAGTTCAAGGGGAAGATCGTGGAAGTAGCGGGGGAGGACGTAGAAGTGAACGACGAGAAGGGCGGCCATAGAATCCCGCTGAGCGCCATTAAGAGGGCGAATCTAGAATTTGAGCTATAAGGGGAAGGGCCATGTACTTTGACTTAAACTATGTAATCGAGCAGGTGGGGAAGGAAAAGGGTATTCCCAAGGAGATCATCGTAGAAACTCTGGAGGAAGCCGTTCTCTCGGCCTCGAAGAAGAAATTCGGAGCGCATCTCGATCTGGAGGCGCGCTACAATCCCGAAGTGGGGGAGATAGAGATCTTCCGGTTCAAGACCGTGGTGGAAGAGGTGGAAGATCCGGACATGGAGATAGCCATCACGGACGCAAAGGAACACGACCCTGAATGCATGATCGGAGACAGCATAGGGATCAAGATGGACACCTCATCCCTTGGCAGGATAGCGGCCCAAACCGCGAAACAGGTAATCATGCAGAAGGTGCGCAACGCCGAAAGCGACGTGATCTACAATGAGTACAAGGACAAGAAGGGCGAGATCGTCACCGGCGTGATTCAGAGGCTCGAGAAGAACCACTACGTGGTCAACCTGGGAAAGACGGAAGCCATCCTTTCCTTCAAAGAAGTGATACCGAGCGAGTCATACAGACGCAGGGACAGGGTGAAGGGATACATCCTCGATGTGGAGAAGACGCAGAGAGGCTGCACCATTCTCCTGTCTCGGACACATCCCGGCTTTTTGGTAAAGCTCTTCGAGATCGAAGTGCCCGAGATCCAGGAGGGGATCATCAAGGTGGTCGGCGCCGCGCGGGAGCCCGGGGAAAGGGCGAAGATTGCCGTCTACAGCCAGGACCCGAGCATCGACCCCATAGGGGCGTGTGTCGGAGTGAAGGGATCGAGGGTACAGGCGGTCGTCCAGGAACTGAAAGGTGAGAAAATCGATATCATACCGTGGACCAAGGACCCGGCGAAGTTCGTCTGCAACGCCCTTGCACCCGCGCGGGTTTCCAAGGTCTACATAAACGAAGAAGAACATGCCATGGAGATCATCGTCCATGATGACCAGCTTTCTCTGGCGATAGGCAAGAAGGGGCAGAACGTGAGACTCGCCTCCAGGCTTACCGGTTGGAAGACGGACATCAAGAGCGAGACGGAGGTCGAAAAGACGTCCCGCAAGGTGATAGATGACCTTACGACGAACCTCCAGGTCAACGAGATCCTCGCCCGCATACTCTTCGATGAGTACCTTAGGGACGTGCGCGACATCATCCGGCTGACGCCTGAAGAGCTGAACAAGATCACGAGCATATCCATCGAAGACTGCGCAAGGATCATCGAGAATGCGAAGGTCATAGCCGCGAATCTCGAGTTGCAGAGGCCGCAAGGAGCGGCAGGCAAGATCTCGAATCTACAGAGGCCGCGAACCTCGAGCCGGCCCAGGCAGCGAATCTCGAATCTACGGAGGCCGCAGATCCCGAGCCGGCCCAGAAAGGGGAGGAGGCAGAGGCGGCGGAAGGCATTGCCCTGCCTTAAAGCGCGCCTTAAAGAGGCTCGAAAGGGCCGGTGTTGGGAGAGAGTATCCGGTAGAGATAAGTCGCAAGCGGGCGAAAGTTGCTGCCCGATGAGGTTGAGGAGAGGCTTTGTCTGCTCGACCGGCGTGGTGCGTGGGGTAAGCGCAAGGGAGGTCCAGGAGATGGCGAAGATCAAGATTACAACCCTTACCGATAAGATGAAGGACGATGAGATCTTATCGAAGCTGAAAAGCATTGGGGTTAAGATAAAGGACAAGGAAAAAGAGAAGGAAGAGCAGGGTACTGCCCAGACCCAGGAAAGGGCCGGAAGCTCCGGAGAAACCATCGTGGAGAAGAGGGTAGCCTCCACCGTCATCAGGAGAAGGGTCCAGGCCCCTCCTCCTCCGCCGCCTGTCGCGGAGGCGCCGGCTCCGGCTGTTGAGGCCGAGCCTGTCGTGCAGGAAGCCGTGAAGGCAAAGAAGAAGGCGCCGGCGAAGAAGGGAGTCGAAGAGCCGGTCATCGAGCTGGTCAGGAGAGAGAAAGAGCATCGGGCCGAGGAGGTGCTGGCCCCGAAAATGACGGCGGTTGAGCCGGAAGCCCGTCAAGGAGACTTCCGAGCAGCAGCCGGAAGGCCAGGAGGCAGCTCAAGCCGTCGAGGAGACGGCGAAGCCCGAGATCGACACCATCGGTGAGGAAAAGAAGCAGGAGATCACCAGAGCCCTCGAAGAGGTCTACAAACAGGACCTCGAGAAGGAGTTGGTCCTCGTCGAGGACACGGAGACCGAAGAAGAGCGGAAGAAGAAGAAGGCCGAGAGGCTCCTTAAGAAGATAGAGGAAGAGGAGATCGAGGAGGCAAAGACCAAGGGGAAAGGCGCCGTCCTCAAGAGGAAGGTCGTCATAAGGGAAGAAGACCTCTATGCGGCACGGCGGCAGCGCGGCAAGACGATCCCCTTCAGGAAAGGGGGAAGGGACAGAAGGGACGAGAGGGCCGAGGAACAGAAGGCTGAGGCGAAGCCGGCCAGGAAGGTCGTGAAGATCTCGGACCAGGTACAGGTTGGCGAATTCGCCAAGAGGCTGAGCGTCAAGGCATCGGACGTGATAGCGAGACTCCTCCGCCTGGGCGTCATGACAACCGTCAACCAGGCGATAGACTACGACACGGCGTACGTGTTGGCAGGGGAGTTCGGCTACGGCGTCGAGAAGATCGTGTCGGTGGAAGAAGAATTCATGACAAGAGGAGAGGGCGAGCAGAAAGAGCAGGCCCCGGAGGATCTGAAGCCCCGGCCGCCTGTCGTGACCATCATGGGTCACGTCGACCACGGCAAGACGCTCCTCCTCGATACGATCAGAAATACAGATGTGGCGGGACATGAAGCCGGAGGCATCACGCAGCACATCGGCGCCTATGTGGCCCACATAGACGGCAAGGAGATCACTTTCGTCGATACGCCCGGCCACGAAGCCTTCACGGCGATGAGGGCGAGGGGTGCCCTGGTCACGGACATCGTGATCCTGGTTGTGGCCGCCGACGATGGGGTAATGCCCCAGACCCGGGAGGCCATCGATCACGCAAAGGCGGCGAACGTTCCGATCATCGTGGCAGTGAACAAGATCGACAAGGCAAACGCGAACCCCGACAAGGTGATGAAGGAACTCAGCGAGCTGGGTCTCCAGCCGGAAGAATGGGGCGGAACGACGCTGGCTGCCAAGATTTCCGCAAAGAAGAAGACCGGCATCCAGGAGTTGCTCGAGCTGATCCTTCTCCAGGCGGAGCTGCTCGAGCTTAAGGCGAACCCCGACAAGCTCGCGAAGGGCATCATCATAGAGTCGGGCCTCGATAAGGGTCACGGGCCGTTCGGCACCCTCATCATCCAGGAGGGGACCCTGAAGATACAGGACCCATTCGTGGCAGGGGCAACGTTCGGAAGGGTGAGGGCCTTGATCGACGACAAGGGCAAGAGGATACAGAAGGCCCCTCCCTCGACGCCGGTAATGGTGGTCGGCTTCTCCGACGTGCCTCAGGCGGGAGATCCTTTCGTGGCTACGACCGAGGAGAGGTACGCCAGGGAAGTCTCCCGGTTCAGACAGGAGAAGATCAGGGAAAAGGAGCAGGTCAAGAGTTCCCGAATTACCCTCGACGAGCTCTATTCGCGCATGGGAGAGACCGCAAAGCTGACCCTCAACGTCATCCTGAAGGGCGATGCCCGGGGGACTCTCGATGCCATCGGGGAGGCCCTCAAACGGCTCTCGACCGAGGTCGTGGAGATACAGATCATCCATAACGGCGTGGGGGCCATCACGGAAACGGACGTCAACCTTGCCATGGCGTCGGGTGCCATCATCATCGGCTTCAACGTGAAGCCCATGGCAAAAACTCAAACCCTCGCCGACCAGGAAAAGGTCGACATCAGGACGTACACGATAATCTACGACATGATCGACGATGTCAAGAAGGCCATGGAGGGCCTCCTTGCTCCGAAGATCGTGGAGGTCAAGATAGGATCGGCCGAGGTGCGGAAGATATTCACCGTGTCGAAGATCGGCACCATCGCCGGCTGCTATGTCACGGAGGGAAAGGTAACGAGGACCTCCACGGCGAAGGTGATCCGGAAGGGCCAGATCCTGTTCAGCGGAAAGATCGTCTCCCTCAAGCGGTTCAAGGACGACATGAAAGAGGTCACCGCGGGATACGAGTGCGGCATCTCGTTCGAGAACTTCAACGACATACAGGAAGGCGACACCATGGAGTTCTACATAGAAGAACAGGAGAAGCAGACGCTCTAGTGACGCATGGTAATCGGCATATCGCGAATCGAGATATACTTGCCGGAAAATCACTCGCTCAAGGAAAAGCGACACTCCATGACGAGGATAGTCGAGAGGACGAAGGGCAAGTTCAACATATCGATCATGGAGATCGACCAGACGAATCTCTGGCAGAAAGCAACCGTGGGCTTTGCCGTGGTGGGCGTCAAGCAGGACCACGTGAGCTCGACCATCGAGAACGTCGCCCGCTATATCGAATCCATGTATATCGGAAAAGTGATCGCCTCCAAGACGGAGATCATGGTGATAGGAGATGAAGTATAGACGCTTTCGCATGCAGGATGCCCTCCGGGAGGAGATCTCCTCCATCATTCACCAGGAGATCAAAGACCCGGGCATCGGCTTCATTACCATCCTCGACGTGAAGATGACCGAGGACCTCAAGTACGCGAAGGTGCTCTATTCGGTATACGGAAGCGACGAGGAGCGCGCAAACACGGTCGAGGCGCTCAGGCGTGCGAAGGGTTACATTAAGCATGTGCTGGGAACGAGAATCAAGCTCAAGTACATGCCGGAGATAACGTTCGTTCTCGACACAGGCCAGGAAAAGCTCGACAGGATAGACGAGATCCTGAAGCAGGTGAAGACCGGGAAGGCAGTGAATGTTCCAGAGGGTTAAGGAAGCAGTAGAGAGGGGCAGGAGGTTCATCGTCGCCACCCACGTCGATCCCGATGGGGACGCGCTCGGCTCCGCCTTTGCCCTCGGCCTGGCGCTGACGCAGATGGGTAAGGAAGCGGCGGTTTATCTGAAAGGGACGATCCCCTACAGGTACCGGTTCCTGCCGAAGCCGCCCGTCATTCTCAATGAGCTTCCACGTGGGTATGACGTTGCAATCGTTGTTGACTGCGGGGACCTTGAGCGGGTGGGTGATGGCTTCGAGGCGCTGAAGGCATGCGACATCCTGATCAACGTAGACCATCACGAGACCAACGAGGCCTTCGGACAGCTCAATATCGTCGATGAGAGGGCTTCGTCGACCGCGGAGATACTCTACCTGATCCTCGCGGCCCTCGGAGTGCGCCTGAGCCTCGATATGGCCGTGAACCTCTATACCGCCATACTGACCGACACGGGCTCGTTTCCGCTACGACTGCACCACGCAGCGGGCCTTTTCGATATCCGAGGAGATGGTAGGATTGGGGGTGCGCCCGGCGGACGTGGCAGCCGAGGTCTACGAGAGTCACCCGAAGGAGCGCTTTCTTCTCCTTTGCCAGGTGCTTGGGACCCTCGAGCTTCATCAGCACGATAAGATAGCCACTGCATACGTGACCCAGAGCATGTTCGAGAGAACGGGCACGAACCGCGAGTACACCGAGGGCTTCGTCGAAAATATCAGGGAGATCCGCGGCGTTGAAGTGGCCTGTCTCTTCCGGGAGATCGGCGACGGAGCCTACAAGGTGAGCATGAGATCGAAGGACGGCGTGGATGTGGCGGCGGTTGCGAGGTCATTTGGCGGCGGCGGCCACCAGAGGGCCGCGGGATGCACGATCGAGGGCGACGTCGAAGCGGTGAAGAATAAGGTGATAGGGGCGTTTTCTTTATGATGGATGGTTTCCTGATCATGGACAAGAGTCCCGGAATGACTTCTTATGACGTCATAAGAAGGCTCAAGCGGATACATCCCTTTAAGAAGATCGGCTACATAGGGACCCTTGACAGGAATGCGACGGGCATACTCCCCGTGGCCCTGAACGAGGGGGTCAAGCTGATACCCTTTCTCGAGAACGGGGAGAAAAGGTACGTGGCGAAGTTCGTTCTCGGCATCACCACAGATACCCTGGACATGGAAGGGAAGCGCCTCACGGATACGGAGCCGCCCGTTTTCGACGC
Organism: uncultured delta proteobacterium; assembly: GCA_963749525.1. GTDB lineage: Bacteria > Desulfobacterota > Syntrophorhabdia > Syntrophorhabdales > WCHB1-27 > CAVVNC01. Next base: position 7,293 of record CAVVNC010000045.1, on the reverse strand, counting down.
CTCGACGCTGGCGGAGGCCCTCCAGCGCTTCAAGGGAAGGATCATACAGAAGATCCCCGTCTACTCGTCGAAGAAGATAGATGGGAGGCCGGCCTACAAATGGGTGCGCCAGGGCGTGGCCATCGATCCCCCGAGCAAGGAGGTTGAGGTCTACGACATGCGCTTTGTCGCGTACACCCACCCTTTTGTCGACGTGGAGGTGAGCTGCTCCAAGGGGACCTATATCAGGGTCATCGCCCATGATTTCGGTGCCTATCTGGGCTGCGGCGCAGCGCTCCACACGCTGAAGCGGACCCAGCACGGCGAGTTCGGCCTCGGCGCGAGGAGCGTATCCATAGACCGGTTGACCACGAAGCAGGATGTGCTGGAATCCCTCATCCCCCTGCAGGACGTGCTGCAGACGGCGCGGGGGTTGACGATCGACCCCGTGCTCGAGAAGTTCCTGAAGAACGGCATGCCCTTGCCTCTTCTCGGTGGATCCCGGGATTGGAAGGACGGTGAGTTGGCCAAGCTTTTGAGCAAGAACGGGGTCCTCCTCGGCATAGGGGCGGTGGACACCGATTCGAAGACTATAAAGATGAAGAGGTTAATCAATAGTTAAGGAGGCATGGCACATGGCACTGGACACTTCGCAAAAACAGACGATCATAGAGGCTTTCAAGGTTCATGAAAAGGACACCGGCTCCCCGGAGGTCCAGATAGCCCTCCTCACCGAACGCATCAGGATGCTCACGGAGCATTTCAAGAAGTTCGCGAAAGATCACAATTCCCGGCGGGGTCTCCTTGTCCTTGTGGGAACGAGGAGACGGCTCCTCAACTATCTCAAGGAGACAAACGTCGACAGGTATCGAAAGGTCATCGAAAGATTGGGCCTGAGAAAATAGCGACTAATCAGAGGAAAGGAAAAACATGGAAGAATCTGCGACAATAGAATTCTGCGGAAGGCCGCTCACCATCAGCACTGGCTCCCTTGCGAAGCAAGCGGACGGCAGCGTGGTGATACGGTACGGCGATACGGTGCTCCTGGTCACCGCGGTGGCGGAGAAAGAGGAGGCGACCACGGATTTCCTCCCCCTCACCGTAAACTACCAGGAGATGTCATATGCGGCGGGTAAGTTCCCCGGAGGCTTCTTCAAGAGGGAAGGAAGGCCCTCCGAGCGGGAGGTACTCACTTCGCGCCTCATAGACCGGCCCCTGCGCCCGACGTTCGTGAAGGGCTACCGCCAGGAGACCCAGATCATCGCCACGGTCCTCTCCGCGGACCAGGAGAATGATCCGGCTACCCTCGGGATCATCGGCGGCTCGGCCGCCCTCGTGCTCTCCCCCGTCCCCTTCCTCGGCCCGGTTGCCGCGGTCAAGGTGGGGAGGAAGAAAAGCGGGGAGTTCATCGTGAACCCGACCGCGGCAGAGGGCGAGGAGAGCGACCTCGATATCGTGGTGGCAGGCACGAAAGACGCCATCCTGATGGTGGAGGGAGAGGCTAATTTCATAAGCGGGGACGATCTTATCGAGGCGATCGATCTGGCCCATAAAAGCATGATGCCCTTGATCGAGATGCAGGAGCAGCTCCGGGAGAAGATGGGCAAGCCGAAGTGGACTGTCAACGTCGTCGAGGTCCCGGCCGATCTCAAAGATCAGATCCGGGCCGCCATCATGAAGGACCTGACCGAGGCCCTTTCCGTGGAGAAGAAGCTGGAGCGTGGGGCAAGGCTGAGAGGCGTCTACGACCAGCACCTCGCCAACTATCCCCAGGTGGAAGAGAAGCTGGTGAAGAAGGCGCTCGAAGAGATAACGAAAGAAGTCATGCGAAAGTCCCTCTTCGAGACCGGGAAGAGGATCGATGGAAGAACGCCGGTGGATATAAGAAATATCTCCTGTGCCGTGGGCGTGCTTCCGAGGACCCATGGGACCGGTCTCTTCACGAGGGGCGAAACGCAGGCCCTCGCCGTTACGACATTCGGGACGTCCGACGACGAGCAGAAGATCGAGTCCCTCCACGAGGGAGAGAGCTACAAGTCCTTCATACTCCACTACAATTTCCCGCCCTTCAGCGTCGGGGAGGTGAGCTTCCTCCGGGCCCCGTCGAGGCGCGAGATCGGCCACGGCCACCTTGCGGAGATGGCCCTCTCACGGATACTCCCTTCGAAAGAGGACTTCCCCTACACCATACGGGTAGTCTCCGAGATCCTCGAATCGAACGGCTCGTCCTCCATGGCCTCCGTCTGTGCCGGCTGTCTTTCCCTTATGGACGCGGGCGTGCCCGTGTCGGAGCCCGTTGCCGGCATCGCCATGGGGCTTCTCATGCGGGACGGGAAAGAGGTCATCCTTTCCGACATATTGGGTGACGAAGACGCCATGGGCGACATGGATTTCAAGGTCGCAGGGTCGAATCGCGGCATCGTTGCCGTCCAGATGGACATCAAGGTGAAGGGGATCACCAAGGAGATCATGTCCCAGGCCGTGAATCAGGCCAGGAAGGGCATCTCCCACATTCTCGGCATCATGGGCCAGACCCTCGAAAAACCGAGGGAAATCCTCTCCCCCTATGCACCGCGCATCTGGACCCTCAAGATCAGGCCTGAGAAGATCCGTGAGGTCATCGGCCCGGGCGGAAAGGTGATCAAGAGCATCGTCGAACAGACGGGCGTAAAGATCGACATCGAGGATTCCGGCGTGGTAAAGATCGTCTCCCAGGACGAGGAATCGGCGAACAAGGCCATCGAGATCATCAAAGGTATCACGAGGGAGATCGAGGTGGGCACCATTTACACGGGCGTCGTGAGACGGGTGGCGGACTTCGGCGCCATCGTCGAGATCCTTCCCGGCGTCGACGGCCTGTGCCACGTGAGCCAGCTTGCCGACACCTACATCAAGAAGGTGACCGACGTGGTCAAGGAGGGTGACGAGATCACCGTCAAGGTGATAGAAGTGGAGCCCAACGGAAGAATAAGGCTCTCCAGGAAGGCGGCGCTTAAGGAAGCGCAGGAGAAGAACGCTTAAGATGTACCGGAAGACGGTGCTCGATAATGGGATCAAGGTGGTGACCGAGAGCCTCCCCTATTTCCCGACTGTCTCTCTCGGCATCTGGTGGAAGACCGGGAGCAGGGACGAGGAAGAGGAGACGAGCGGCATCTCTCACTTTATCGAGCACATGCTCTTCAAGGGGACCGAGAGGCGCACGGCCCAGGACATAGCGCGGGAGATCGACGCAGTAGGCGGCGTGCTCAACGCGTTCACCGGCAAAGAGTATACGTGTCTCTACGCGCGAGTCCTCAGGCAGGATATGGATATTGCCATCGACGTGCTCGCAGACATGTGCAGGCACTCCACCTTCAGCACCGACGATATAGACCGGGAAAAGCACGTAGTCATCCAAGAGATCAAGATGATCGAGGACAACCCCGAGGAGTACGTCTTCGATCTCTTCACGGCCGACTACTACAAGGGACACCCCCTCGGCCTGCCTGTTCTCGGCGAGGAAGCGAGCGTCGAGAGCTTCACGAGGGACGATCTGATGGCGCACTTCGCGGCCCATCATTGCCCCAGGAACACGATCATCACGGCCGTTGGCAGGATAGATCACGACGCCTTCGTGAAGAGGATGGCGGAACTCTTCTCCGGCTACGGGGAAGGGGGTGCGCCTTCGTTCGAAAACCAGAAACCCCGCAGCTTCCCGGTCATCAAAGTCTATGAAAAGGACCTCGAGCATGTCTACCTGTGCCTGGGGACCGACGGCGTGAGCCAGACGGACAGGAGGCGGTACGCCTTGTATGCGCTCAACGCGATCGTGGGGGGCAGCATGAGCTCCCATCTTTTCCAGGAGATCAGGGAGAAGCGGGGCCTTGTCTACAACATATTCTCCTACGTCAACTGCTTCTACGACGCGGGTAACTTCGGCATTTCCACCTCGAGCTCGGCGGAGTCCATCGAAGAGGTGATCCGCCTCATAAAGGATGAGGGCGCGCGGCTCAAAAAGGACGGCATCTCGCCGGCCGAGCTCGCCTTCTCGAAGGAGCATATCAAAGGCAATTTCTTCATCTCCCTGGAAGGGTCAGAGGCGCGCATGGGGCGGCTTGCGAAGAACGAGATCTACTTCGACCGCTACGAGCCCATCAAAGAGACGCTGAAGAAGATCGACAGGGTCCAGAAACCCCAGGTGGACGAGATGAGCGAGCTCATCTTCGGCCATGAGGAGACCATGGCGCTGGCGGTCCTTGGACCCGTCGAACAGGGCACGATCGAAAGATTATGGAAGAGTTAGAAGTCTACGTAACGACAAGGGACGGCGCGCCTCTGCCCGGATACGCGACCCGGGCATCGGCCGGCATGGACGTGCGCGCCCACACGGAACGGCCCGTAATCCTCGCGCCTCTTGAGCGGGCCCTCATACCCACGGGCATATCGATCAGCCTTCCTGAAGGGTATGAAGCCGAGGTGAGGCCGCGCAGCGGCCTTGCGATCGAATTCGGCGTGACCGTGCTCAACGCTCCCGGCACCATTGACGCCGACTACAGGGGCGAGGTGAAGGTGATCCTCGTCAATCTCGGCAGCGCCCCCTTCGAAGTGAAACCGGGTGACAGGATCGCCCAGATCGTCTTCAAGAGGACTGTCCGGGCCATTCTCCGACCCGTCGACCAGCTGCCAGAGACGGAGCGGGGGGCCGGCGGTTTCGGCTCCACCGGGAGAAGCTAGGAAGTGAATTCCCGGCTCACCTGGCGCGGCCCGGCGCAGTGAGTCATTGAGGGGGAGGCTCCATCCGGCTCACTGCCGGTGGAGGGGGCCTGCGACCCGCGTAGCTCTGCAAGAAGCTCGTATAGGTGAGGATGACGCGGGTACCCGGCTAAGACAGCTTGTGCGAGTCATTGAGGGGGAGGCTCCATCCGGCTATGCCGGTGGAGGGGGCGACGCTAGCCCCTTTAATATGTTGAATACCTACCACGAGCTTGACGCTTTTGTGACGCACCTCAAGACCGAGCAGGGGGCTTCGCTCCACACCGTAGAGGCCTACAGCCGGGATATCCTCGGCTACCTCGTCTTCCTGGAAGAGACGGGAGGCTCCCTCGAATCAGCCGATTTCGAGGCCTATCTCGCGCGCATGCGCGCCCAGGGCAAAAAAACCCGAAGCATCGCCAGATCTACTTCCGCCATACGGAGCTTCTACAAGTTCCTCCTCGGGGACGGCAAGATAAAGAGCAACCCCCTCCTCGAAATAGAGACTCCGAGATTCAAGGCCCCCATCCCGAGGGTGCTGAGCGAGGAAGAGATGGTCCAGCTCCTCAAGCTCCCCGCGGACCAGAAGCTCGCCCTGCGGGACGCCGCGTGTTCTTGAGCTGCTCTACGCGGCAGGCCTTCGGGTAACCGAGCTGATCTCCCTGAAGAAGAGCGATATCAACCTGGAGGCAGGCTTCCTCGTCGCCTCGGGCAAGCGCTCGAAAGAGCGGATGGTGCCCATCGGAACGTATGCGCGGGAGGTGCTCAAGCTCTACCTGGAGCAGATGAAGCCGAAGGGGCCCTTCCTCTTCCCCAACAGGAAGGGCGCATCCATGACGCGGCAGGCTGTATGGAAGCTTGTGAGGAGGTACGGGACCCTCCTTCAGCGTGGGCCCCTCTATCCCCACATGCTGCGCCACACCTTCGCCACCCATCTCCTGGAAGGAGGAGCGGACCTCCGCTCCGTCCAGATGCTCCTCGGCCACGAGGACATCTCCACCACCCAGATCTATACCCATGTGGACCGCAAACGGCTGAAAGAACTGCACAAGAAGTATCACCCCCGGGGATAGGACCGCCCCTGCATTTTTTTCTTGACTTTGCGTCAAACCATGTATAACATATAGAAAATACTGAAAAAGCCAAACCGCCGGTGACGGTGGGACGGAAAGCTTGCGGATCTCTAGCAAGGGTGACCAATACCTCATCACCCGTCGAGACAGCCGGGCTGCCAGATGACATAAAATGTCGGCTCCTTGCTTTGTTGGGACCGAACGATTATCATGCTTTGACAGAAAGACATTAGATTGGGGCCCCGAGGGGAGTTCGGGACTACAAACCGGAAGCGGGCGGGCAGTTTTGGAATGCCCGGCTTGGAAGGAGACCGGGATCGGAAGTAGCCGGTAGTGCGCGTCGCCCGCAAAGGAGAGGTGTCAATGTTGAAATTTATGGACCTTACGTTCAAGTTCCTCCTTATGGTCTTGTGCGTCACGGGTCTTTTGTATGAGACCAGCAAGTCCGAGAGGGCCTTTGCCATTCTGCCCCCGCCGGGAGAGAGGGACGTGGTGAAAGAGACCCTCGTCGACCTGCAGGCGCCCAAGGAACGCCTTCCTTTCCTCAGCAAGTGGATTACCTCGGCCTCAGGCGTAACCCGCCTCGATCCGATCCTTCTCTGCTGTCTCCTCCACACGGAGTCGCGCTTCAAGAAGGATGCCGTCAGCGAGAAGGGTTACAAGGGTGAGGCCCAGACAAAGCGTTTTTCCCAGTATTCGTCGGTCAACATCCTCGAAGGGGCGGAGACCCTTCGTGACAAGCTCTCACTCTCCAACGGAGACATGCTGGAGGCCATTGCCCGGTACAAGGGCGGGAAGGATAAGGTAGAGGCCCGTGAAGAGGCCAGGCAGGTGCTCAGGCTCTACGAGAGCCAGCTCGTGAGGAGAGGGCTATGGAGCCAGTAGAGGGAGCCATGGAACCGGCGATAGACAACAACGCCATCCTCGCCAGGGTAATCGAGGCCCACGAGCTAGTCGAGAAGTTGAAGACGGAGATCTTCGCCGAGGAGGAGAGGAAGATCATGAGAAGGGTCGTGCACAAGCTGCTCTTCTACTTCCTGATCACCCTCATGGCCGGCTCGGTCCTGGGTCTCTTCTACGTGAACTGGCAGACCGAAAAAAGGCTTTCCATGGCGAAGCGCACGGGCATCCTTACCTTAAGCGACGGGAGCATGTTCGAGCTGGTGCCGATGGCGCCGAAGAATCAGCCGTTGACGAAGGATTAGGGCGACCGCTTGGAGTAATCGTGAGCTGCGGCGCTGCATCGACGCCTCGTGCCCTCCGACGCGCTACCCCCGTGGCAGTGTGGCTGCTCTTAAGAGGTCTTCGGTGACGGGGGTGCCCCCGCTTTAGGCGATTGGTACATTTCTGGATGGACGCCTACGGGCGACGAGGCTCAGATTGCATCCACATCTCGGCTATTATTGGGGCTCAGCGCCCCCTCCACAGGCATAAGCCTGCGGAGCCTCCCCCCTCAAGCTCGCTTCGCTCGTGATGTCGCTGGCTTAAGCGCCCCCTCCGACAGGCATAA
>CAVVNC010000044.1:0-11601 GCA_963749525.1 uncultured delta proteobacterium | reverse complement strand
ACTTGACAAGGAAGCCGGTTTTAGTATAAACAATTGTGAATTTTTTAATAATCGAGAAAGAGGTGACTCATGAGGGAGGTTGTCATAGTCTCGGCAGCGAGAACTGCCGTTGGTTCGTTCGGGCAGAGCCTCAAGGACGTAGCGGTGGTGAAGTTGGGAGGTCTGGTCATTAAGGAGGCCTTGAAAAGGGCAGGATTGAGGCCTTCAAGGACGAAGGACAAGGAATTTGCGCCCGAGATCTTCGCTGGCAAGCTGGAGACCGACCTCGAGGCAAAATATTACGACTTCGACGGTGCCCTCAAAGAGGTTGCAGTCGACGAGGTCATCATGGGCAACGTCCTTCAGGCGGGACAGGGCCAGAATCCGCCAGGCAGGCAACTATTTACGCTGGCCTGCCCAAAGAGACCAACGCATTTACCGTCAATAAGATCTGCGCCTCGGGTTTAAAGGCGATCACTCTGGGCGCCCAGGCCATTATATGCGGAGACGCCGAAGTAGTCGTTGCCGGCGGCATGGAGAACGTCAGCATGGTACCTTACGCTCTGCCCAAGGCGCGCTGGGGCTACCGCATGGACGTCACCGGAAAAGGCGAGCTGCTTGACCTCATGGTATATGACGGGCTGTTCGAACTTTTTTACGGATATCATATGGGCCTGACGGCAGAAAACATTGCGGCAAAGTACGGTATAAGCCGTGAAGACCAGGACAAGCTGGGCGCGCCTCAGTCACCAGAGGGCTATGAGCCCAGCCATCAAAGCAGGGCATTTTCGAAGAGAGAGATCGTGCCGGTGACTATCCCGCAGAGAAAAGGCGACCCTATTACGTTCGATACCGACAGAGAGACCCATGGAGACTAGCGTGGAAAAGATGGCGAAGCTGGCGCCGGCATACAAAAAGGATGGCACGGTCACCGCGGGCAATGCATCGGGCATTAATGATGCCGCTGCGGCTGTCCTGCTTATGACCGCAAAGAGAAGTCAAAGAACCTTGGCCTCAAGCCTATGGCTTCCATCAAGGCGTGGGGAGCCGGAGGCGCTGGATCCGGCGTACATGGGGCTTGGCGTTATCCCCGCCGTGAAAGAAGACATTGAACAGGGCTAAGCTAAAACCGTAATAAGATATCGACGTGATGGAAGTCAACGAGGCTTTTGCCTCCCAGGCGATCTCGAATATCAGGGAGCTCAAGCTCGACATGGCGCGGACGAACATGCACGGCGGCGGCATATCGATCGGCCACCCCATCGGCTGCACCGGAGCCCGCCTCATCACCACGCTCATGTATCAGCTCCCCCGGCTCGGCTTGAAGTACGGGCTCGCGACCATGTGCATCGGCGGCGGCCAGGGCATGGCGATGGTGGTGGAAAGGGAGGCGTGATATGCCCTACGAGAACGTCAATCTGGAGGTGCAGGGGCAGCATAGGCTTCATCAAGATCAATAGGCCCAAGGCGCTCAACGCGCTCAATTCCGCCACCCTGGACGACCTCCTCGGCGCAGTGGGCGAATTGAGCTGCAATGACGCGGTGCGGGTCGTCATCGTCACGGGCGAGGGCAACAAGGCCTTCGTGGCAGGAGCGGACATACAGGAGATGCAGTCCATGAATCCGGTGGAAGGCATGAGCTTTTCGCAGAAAGGGCACATCGCCATGTCCGCGCTGGAGACGCTGGACAAGCCTGTCATAGCAGCGGTGAACGGTTACGCCCTGGGGGGTGGATTCGAGCTTGCCCTTGCGTGCGACATCATCTACGCGTCGGAGAAGGCGAGGCTCGGCTTTCCGGAGGTGACCCTGGGCATCCTTCCCGGCTTCGGCGGCACCCAGCGGACCGCACGGCTTGTAGGTCCCGCCAAGGCAAAGGAGCTTATCTTCAGCGGGAAAGTGATAACAGCCGGGGAGGCTTACGAGATGGGCCTCCTCAACAAGGTAGTGGCCGACGACCAGCTGATGACCGCTGTGGAAGAGCTTGCGTCAAAGATTCTTTCCGCGGGTCCGGTGGGCATAAGACTCGCAAAAACCTGCATCAGCCGCGGTCTTTCCATGGACATCGCAACGGGTCTGGATTTCGAGGCGGAGGCCTTCGGACTGTGTTTCGGGACGGAGGATCAGAAGGAAGGTATGACGGCCTTTCTCGAGTAAGCGAACGCCAACGTACCACGGAAGATAAAATAATATTCCAAGGAGGGCGCTGTGAAGATTGTAGTGTGCATAAAACAAGTTCCTGATACAGAGGCCGAGGTAAAATGGGACCTTCATAAGGGAACTCTCAACAGAGAGGCCATGGATTCCGTGACCAACCCTTTTGACGAGTTTGCGCTGGAGGAGGCTCTTCTCACGAAGGAGAAGTACGATGCGGAAATAGTGGCGATCACGATGGGCCCGGCGAAGGCAACGGACGTGCTGAGAAACGCCCTTGCCCTCGGAGTCGACAGCGTATACCACGTGACCGATCCGGCCTTCCGCAGGGTCCGACACCCTCGCCACTTCCTATGCCCTGGCAAAGGCCGTAGAGAAAGTCGGCGGCGCGGAACTGGTATTCTGCGGCAAGCAGGCGCACGGACGGCAACACGGGCATCGTGGCCTCCGAGTCGGCAGCCAGGTTGGGTTTCAGCCAGTCGAGCTTCGTCGGGAAAAGTTGTCGAGATCGATGCTGCGAACAAGCGCATCAAGGTGGAGCGGGGCATCGAGGGAGGCAACGAACTCGTAGAGGCGAAGCTTCCTGCAGTTGTATCCGTGCTCAAGGGGATCAATGAGCCCAGGCTCCCCAACCTCATGGGCATCAGAAAGGCCACGAAGATTGCCATACCGGCCTGGGATGCTGACGCGATCGGCGCCGCCAAAAATAAGATAGGAGTCGAGGGGTCCGCAATAAAGGTGATCGAGCTCACCACGCCCCCTCCGAGGTCGAGCGGGGAAGTGCTGAAGGGAGAGCGCTGAGGTGAGCAACCTCCTCGTAGAAAAGCTCCTTGACTTAAAGGTTATCAAATAATTGTGAGGAGGAAGCAAGATGGCTGACTATAAAGACGTGTGGGTATATGTAGAGCACAAGTCAGGGGCATTTTCTCCGATGTCTTACGAGCTGATGGGCATCGGCAAGAAGCTCGCAGGGGATCTCGGAGCCGAGCTTTGTGCCCTTGTCATAGCCGAAAATACGGATGAGCTGGCCAAAGAGGCGGGCTATTACGGGCATCCAAGGTATACGCCGTAGATGGCGCTGCCTTTCAGACGTTCCGGGCCGACGCTTATGCAAAGGCGGCCTCTTCAGTGATAGACAAGTATAAGCCTGATGTCGTTCTTTACCGGGCGACGAGCCAGGGGGCCGATCTTTCGACGGCCTGCGCAGCCGCCCTCGAAACGGGTCTCGCATCGGACGCCATAGGCCTGGAGATTGACGCGGACAAGACCGTCAAGGTATTGAGGGCGGCCTTCGGCGGAAACTTCCTCGTGAGCGTCGCAAATAAGAAGACGAAGCCACAGATGGCCACGGTGAGGCCCAAGGTCTTTCCCATGTCGGAACGAGACGCGTCGAAGAGCGCCGAAGTGGTGAAGGAATCCGTGGCGGTCTCCGAAGACGACCTCAGGACGAAGGTCCTTCAGTTCATGAAGTCGGAAGTGGCCGTGAACCTCGTGGAAGCGGACATCATCGTCTCCGGCGGAAGAGGCGTCGGCAAACCCGAAGGCTTCAAGATTTTGCAAGACCTCGCGAATGCCCTCGGAGCCGCCCTCGGAGCCTCCCGCGCAGCCGTCGACTCCGGCTGGATCCCCCAGGAGCACCAGGTGGGTCAGACCGGTAAGACGGTGAAGCCTAAGATTTACATAGCGTGCGGCATCTCAGGGGCCATTCAGCATCTCGCGGGGATGAGAACTTCCGACTGCATCGTGGCCGTGAACAAGGATGCCGATGCCCCTATCTTCAAGATAGCCTCGTATGGTATAGTTGGGGATTACAATCAGGTCGTACCGATACTCATCGAGGAGTTCAAAAAGAGACTTAGCAGGTAGGAAAGGGGGGGTTCCCCCTTTCCTTACAAGGCCCGGCAATGATTATCACGTGCCCCGAGTGCAAGAGAAAGTACCGGCTGGAAGACAGCCAGGTCAAGGCTCCTTACCAGAAAATGCGCTGCTCCCGTTGCGGCCATATCTTCGTTTACGACGGGGGCCGCAACCTTAAGACGGAAGAGAAGGTCTTCACGGGCCCGCTGTCGGCGGGCCCCTCTGCCTTCGCGGAGACGCCCGTCCGAAAGAAGAGCCGCAAGGGCCTGACGGCTCTCGTCGTCTCCATCCTGATCCTCCTTGCCCTCGCCGCCGGCGGCTGGTACGCCTGGACGAACCATATGGGGGCCGGGAACAGATGGCTGAAGCTCCAAAATGTCGAGGGGCAGGAGACGCCCATAAGGGACGGAAAGATATTCCTCATCCGCGGGACCGTGGCGAACAATTCGACAAAGCCTCGAAAATACGTGATATTAAAGGCGAAACTCTTTGATCAGCAGGGGACGATCATTGGAGAGCACCTGGCCCTTGCCGGCCTTCCCCTTTCGAGTGACGAGGTGCGGCAGATGCAGAAGTCGGATATCGAGAAGAAGGTAAGCGAGTTCAGAAAAGCGAATCTGGGCGCATTTGTGCTCGCCCCCACCAAGGAGATGCCCTTTTCCATCGTCTTTCCCGATACCTATTCCGGAAAGCCAAAGGAGTTTTCCGTCGAGATTGTAGAGTCGCCTTTTCTATAACACTCATCGCCAGCATTTATAAACGTCATTTGCCAAAGCCCCGGTTTTCGTTTACAATATCTCAATGGATTTTCTTGATTGCAGGGGTAAGAGCTGCCCCCAACCCGTTTTGGACACCAAGAAACTCGTCGAGGAACGCATGCTCGATGAAGTGAGGGTGGGTGTCGACAACGAGACGTCCCGGGAGAACGTGCGGAGATTCCTCGAATCGAGGGGCTTCCGGGTGGCTGTGGAGCAGGAAGGGAACGATTTTTTTCTCGCGGCCACAAGGCTGAAGGAAGAGATGCCTCATCCGGAAGGGGAGGCGAGAAAGATCATGGCCTTCATCGATGCGGAGACGGTGGGAAGGGGGGACGATCGCTTAGGGACGATCCTCATGAAGTCGTTCCTTACAACCTTGAAAGAGCTGAAGCCCCTGCCTTGGAGGATCGCCTTTGTCAACGCCGGGGTCAAGCTTGCTTCGGAAGGGTCCGAGATGTTGCTCTACCTCCAGGAGCTACAGAATCTCGGGGTGGAGATCCTTCTCTGCGGTACGTGCGTCGACTTCTACCAGATCAAGGAACGGCTGGGGGTCGGCAGAACGAGCAATATGTTCGAAATAGTCTCCTCCCTTGCAGACTCCTCGAGCGTTTTGAAGCCCTGATGATATACCTCGACAATGCTGCTACCTCTTTTCCCAAGCCGGAAGAGACCATAGACTCCGTGCATCATTTCCTCACCTTCTCGGGGGGCAACCCGGGAAGGGGGGGGCACCCCCTGTCGATCGATGCGGCCCGCATCGTCTTCGAAGCCAGGGAGAGGCTGTCGTCCTTCATCAATGGGAAGCACTCGGAGAGATTGATTTTTACGCAGAACGGAACCGAGTCCCTCAACCTCGCGATCCTGGGCCTCGTCGAAGAAGGGGATCACGTCGTTACGACTGCCTTGGAGCACAATTCCGTGATGCGGCCCCTCGATTTCCTCACCAATTCCAGGCATGTCCAAGTCTCCGTGGTCCCCTGCTCCGCGAGCGGCAGGCTCGACCTGAAGGCGCTCAAAGAGACGGTATCGAGAAAGACAAAGGCGGTCATCGTCAACCACGGCTCGAATATCCTCGGAACCGTCCAGCCCTTGGACGGGGTACGGGAGGTCATCGGCGATAAGCTCCTCATTCTCGATGCCTGCCAGACTATCGGCAATATCCCCATCGACGTGCAACGAGACGCCATTGATGTGATCTGCTTCTCCTGCCACAAAGCCCTGTTCGGCATTCAGGGGCTGGGGGCCGTCTATCTCCGTGAAGGCGTCGACCCTGTTCCGCTCAAGTTCGGGGGTACCGGGAGCAATTCCGAGTTCACCGAGCAGCCGTCCTTGCTGCCTGACCGCTATGAATCGGGCACACCCGCGACCCCTGCCATTGCCGGCCTCCTTGGGGGGCTAAACTTCATCGACAGGAAGGGCCTGAACGAGATCATGGGGAAGAAAAGGGCGGCAGCAGAGAGGATCATCGAAGGCCTCCGTCGCATCGGAGGCATCACGGTTTACGGAGATATCGACCGGAGAGATCACCTTCTTCCCATCATCCTCATGAACGTCGACAATACGCAGCCATCGGACGTGGGGTATGCATGCAACAGCGCGGACATCTCCGTGCGTGTGGGTCTTCACTGCGCCCCCCTGGCCCACAAGGCCATAGGGACCTTTCCCGGCGGCGGGGTCCGCATCTCCCCCGGCTATTTTACCGACGACGACGAGATAGACCGGCTCATGGAGGTCATGAAGAGCATTGTCGCGCGATAGGGTGCTTTACTTGCTCTTTACCACCATACATGATGTGCTCAAGGCGGAGAAGCGCCTGAAGAGCGGCAAAGTGGACGTGGAAGTCGTGCCGGTGCCGAGGAGCCTCAGCTCGGACTGCGGCGTGTGCATAAAATCTTCCGAGCCCGCGCACGTCCTCGTGAGCATTCTCGGCGACATGGCCGGACTTCGCTGTTTTGTCTTCGACGGGACAGAATACCGGCAGGAAGGGTTGTCGGAGAGCAAATAGACTAGTGTCATGTGAATCCTGCGACGTCGGCTGGACTTAAGCGGGCAGGCAAGGCCGCTCCCTGGTCGGAAACAAGAGGCTTCGGGTTTACATGCAGGTCCGGCCGGTCCGCATGAAGGAATCGCGACCTTTGGCGCCCTCTTCACCTCATGGCCTCATACATACGCAAAGTATAGTCCTCGGCCAATGAGGTTCAGATTGCATCCAAATCTCACGATCCCTCCATGCGGACCGGCCATTCGCCGCCGGAATTGAACCAATGGTCGCCAATTCCGGCATCTAGAGGACCTCACGGGCTACTGGATCGGCGGCCTGCCGGTATACCAGGCGGGAGGGCCGCCTCTAGATTTTGAAAAGACAAGGTTGTCTTTGTTGGGGCTTCGCGGCAGTGTGGGATCAATAGGACATGTCCCTAAGGCGGTCCCGTCCTTATCTCGTCGTGCATAGTCCGAGGACGACTTAGAAAAGCTCGCGACGAATCCGGCACGAATAACGAAGCCCCCTTAGCGAAGCGTGGGGGTTGGGGGGAGTGAGGGACGGAATGAGGAGCGATGCTTTTCTAACTGCGAGGCGAGCACGCACGAGGTAAGGATGGGGCCGCCTGCCGGTAGGGGAATAACACTCCTGTACGTTTCTTGAGTCTCTGAACAGCTCAGACTCTTGTTTGCCGGAACGAAACCTGGCCGGCGAGGAGGACGCCCGACCGAGATGCTCTTTTCTACCTCGCGAGGCTTTTCTTCGTGGCAGGATTCCTTCTGGCGGTCCATTCCCGGTTTTTCCCTGAGGTACCATGACTTCCAAGGATTCCGAAGGCGAGATCGTCTTCCAGAAAGCCTTCCACCGAAGTACCGCCCCGGCCTCCTCGCAAGGGGAAATTGAAATACTTTCCTCCCAGTGTTGCGTTATCGAGGCGCCACTGGGTCGCACCGATTGTCACCGTCCCCTTGACCCGCTGAAACTCCTGCTCCAGATCGAGGCGCAGAGGAATGGATTCGCCGGGGTTATCTATCTCTCCCTCCCACTGCCCCCCCATGTTGGCGGGCACAGTCCAGTGGTAGATGTAACTCGTTCTGACCTTCAGGCATCGGTCGGCTCCCCATGGCTCCATGTCATGGCAATAGGAAAGGACCCTTGTGCTCGGCTTCAATTCGCTGATCAGCTTGGGTCTCAGCCTCCGGTTCACGTCCGGAAAGAGGAAGAGCATGACCACGGTCGCCTCGCTTAACTCGGCCTTGAACAGATCCTTGTTTAAGAAATCGCACCAGTTCGGTAACTCCTGCGGAAGCGGCGTTCTCGACGCTCTCTTTGATCCTTTGCGGATCAAGGTCGATTCCCACACCGCGGGCGCCCATCTGCCTGGCGGCCTCGATGACGAGCCTACCGTCACCGCAGCCAAGGTCGTAGACCACGTCCGAGCTTCGGACGTCGGCCATCTTCAGCATCTCCTTTACCACGTCCCGCGGGCTTGGCTCCCAATAGACATCGAGGCCTGCAACCCCTGAACCCCGG
This sequence comes from uncultured delta proteobacterium, assembly GCA_963749525.1. Classification (GTDB taxonomy): domain Bacteria; phylum Desulfobacterota; class Syntrophorhabdia; order Syntrophorhabdales; family WCHB1-27; genus CAVVNC01. The sequence goes on along the minus strand of CAVVNC010000044.1, from coordinate 3,342 downwards.
AATCCAGGAAGACTCGTAAGACCGATCCTCTCCTTCCAGCTAGTCATAGGGCACGCAAGGATATGGATAATGAATCAGCGCCGGATGGAGCGGCACACCGGGGGAGCTTGATTGTGCGCGAAGGGCGTCTTACATTACCCAGAGAAGGAGGATACCATGGAGAAACAAACAAGCGCAAGCAAGGGGATACTGACCTTTCTCGTCGGCGGAGCCATAGGAGTCGGCGCGGGATTGCTGCTATCGAGGGCGTGCAGCACGGGGCAGGAGGCAGAGGGGAAGACCGGAGACGGAGAATCCGCCTGCCGGAACCTATTGTGCGGTGCCGGAAGGTGCGGACATTTGTTTTCCCGAGACATAGCCGTCGTCCCCGGCAGCTTTTGCCGTCATTTCTCGTAGGCAATGACCCTTATGACGCCAATCGTGGCGCCTGTGTTGTCGCTCGTGCAGGTGTCGCTCACGGAGGCGATCCTCTTGACGTCCTCGTCGGCGATGAACCGATTCACCTGGTCGTCGAGCGAAGCTATTTCTTCCACCGTGTGAAAGATCTTGAGTGGCGACATAAACGTCTTGACCTTGATGGTGCTCATTGTGAGACCCCCATTCTCGTTTCGATAGCAACCGACGTCCCTCTGTTTCTCAGGTCATGCCCTCGATCCGTCTTGCACAGCAGAAGGACCTTTTAGGATGCAGTATAGTTCCTCTGTTCGGTCGTTGCCATGCTTTCGCCCCTTTTGGCCGTATCCTGGCCCGGCGCGGTCCGTGTCGTTTCCTTGAACGCCATTCCCGGACGTGGTAAATTTATGGGTCAGCAACGAGAAGAGGAGAATGAAATAGATTGGAAGAGATCGAAAAAGAAGGAATGCTGGAGGAAAGGGGTTCCCTCCCCGCCAGTTATGATCCACTGAAGCAGTACCTCACCGAGGTGTCAAGGTACCCCCTCCTTTCGAGGGAGGAGGAGAAGACCCTCGCTGAATTGGTCTACAGGGAGAAAGACAAGGAAGCAGCCCGGACCCTTATCCTCTCGAATCTCAAACTGGTCGTGAAAATAGCGCTCGGCTACTACAATACGTACATGAACGTCCGGGATCTCATTCAGGAAGGGAACATCGGGCTCATGCAGGCCGTGAAAAAGTACAACCCGTACAAGGGCACCAAGTTCTCCACCTATGCGTCTTTCTGGATCAGGGCCTACATGCTCAAATACATCAGGAACAACTGGAGCCTCGTGAAGATCGGCACCACCGAGAGTGAGAAGAAGTTGTTTTACGGCCTCGAGAAGGAAAAGAGGAGACTCGAGGCGAGGGGCATCATTCCCGTCCCCCAGCTCCTTGCCAGCAACCTCGATGTCAAGCAGGAAGATGTCGAAGACATGGAAAGAAGGCTCTCCATGGCGGACGTCTCCCTCGATCAGCCCGCGTATGAAGAGGGCGAAGAGACCATGATGGACATGGTGAAGACTGACAGCAATATCGAGGACATGGTCGAGGAGAGGGAAAAGAAGAAGATTGCGGCCATGAAGATAGCCGAGTTCCGGGGAATGCTCAACGAGCGTGAGCTTTACATCTTCGAGCACCGCATCATGACGGATGAGCCCATGACGCTTCAAGAGATCGGGGACCATTTCAATATCTCGAGGGAAAGGGCAAGGCAGATCGAAAAGGGAGTCTCTGCCAAGGTATCCACCCATCTCATAGGGAGCGGGGGAAAAAGACCCGCTGCCAGCAAGAGAGAGAACGTAGCCTAAAACAGCAATTACTGGGGTTAAGCACCCCCTCCACAGGCAAAGCCTGCGGAGCCTCCCTCAATGTCTTTTTGTTGTTAACCTTTTCAAAAATATGGTTTACAATTACCCTTTGGCGAATAGGGAGGGACGTGAAATGCAGTCCGGCGCTTCATCGCTCAAGGGGATGGTCTATGCCTCCATGTTCGGGGCCCTCACGGCAGTGGGTGCCCTGTTGTCCATTCCCCTTTATCCCGTACCGATTACTCTCCAGAACCTCTTTTCTTTCCTGGCCGGCCTTCTCCTTGGGGGTTATTACGGTGCCTTGAGCCAGGTGGTCTACGTGCTCCTCGGCGTCATCGGCGTCCCGGTTTTCGGGGGGGGCAAGGCCGGCCTGGGGGTGCTCCTCGGGCCCACCGGGGGTTACCTCTTCGGCTTCATTCTCGGCGCCTACGTCATAGGAAAGATCGCGCGGGCCAAACCCGCTCCTGGCGTCGTCTGGCTTTTTATGGCCGTTGTTGTCGGGGACGTGGTGATCTACGCCGCTGGCATCACCCAGCTCTCTTTGTCGCGGGCCTCGGCGTGAAGAAGGCCCTCCTCGTTGGGTTTCTCCCCTTTGTCATTGGAGACTCCCTCAAGTGCCTCGTTGCCGCGCTTCTCGCAATGAAGATCAGAAAGCAGCCGTTCTGGCCGCAGCGCTTTGAGTCGACATGATCAGGATAGAGAATCTCTCCCATAGCTACGAAGGCTCCCCCCTCCGGGTTCTCGACGGGCTCTCCCTCGACCTCGGGGAAGGGGAATATGTCGCGCTCATAGGGCCGAATGGGTGCGGGAAGACCACGCTCGTGAAACACCTGAACGGCCTCCTCATGCCGACCGGGGGCGCCGTTTCGGTTGATGGGATGCGGACCAGCGACAAGAAGAGGCTCACTGAGATAAGGTGCCGGGTGGGGATGATATTTCAGAACCCCGACCATCAGATCGTGGGGATGACCATCGAGGACGACGTGGCCTTCGGCCCCGGCAACCTCCGCCTTTCCTCCGGGGAGATAAGGGAGCGGGTCGACCGTGCCCTCTCAGCGGTCGGACTCGGGGGCTATCAAGGGCGGCACCCCCACTCCCTCTCCGGTGGAGAGAAACAGCTTCTCGCCCTCGCGGGCGTGCTCGCCATGGACCCGCGCTATGTGGTCCTCGATGAGCCTACCTCCTCCCTCGACCCTGCGTCGAGAGCGAGGGTGCTCGCCATGGTGAGGGGCCTCAAGGAGAGGGGTATTACCATCATCCACGTCACCCACCATATGGAAGAGGTGGCCAGGGCCGACCGTGTCATCGTCATGGACAAAGGGAGGATCGTGGCGGATAATACCCCTTCGGCTATCTTCGGGCGGGTCGAGTGGTTGAAGAGTCTCGGCCTTGCCCCGCCTCTTGTGGCCGAGCTGGTGTGGCTCCTGCGCCAAAGAGGTGTCGATATCAATTCGCCGGCCCTCACCCTGGAGGAGGCGGTCGAGGCCATCTCGGCCCTCGGAAGGCCTGCGCACAATGACGCGCGGGAGAATGAGGCGTGAAGGGTCTCCCGGGATTCGTGGAAGGCAAGGGAAGGATCTTCAGCCTCGATGCGAGAA
>CAVVNC010000043.1:0-17289 GCA_963749525.1 uncultured delta proteobacterium | reverse complement strand
GCCGCGTAGGATTCGAACCTACGACCTCCTGATTAAGAGTCAGCTGCTCTACCGGACTGAGCTAGCGGCCCACAGCGAGAGTATGGTTATAGCACAAAGCCCCCCCGAAGTTCAACGCTTCTGTGAGTGGGGCAGACGAAAAAGAGATGCATCGGCGGAACATCGCACACCGGTCGGGAGAAGACAGACAGGCCATATTGGGGAAAGACATTCTTTAAGTTCAAACCACAAGAAAATGAATTGACTATTCCGGGCGCCCGTGTTAGAAAATGGGGTGCTCGCCATGGGCGCAAACGACACGAACGGCAAGAAAGAGATGTTCTCCGCTCTCATGACCTATGGGACCCTCGGTCTCGAGATGGGCATCTCCCTCGCAGTGGGCTTGGCGATCGGTTTTTTTCTCGACCGTCGTTTCGGGACATCGCCGGTCTTGACGATCGTGTTCATGATGTTCGGGCTTGCCGCGGGCATGAAGCGGCTCTACTCGCTCTGGAAGAAGGCGGAAAAGGAAGATGAGAGAGACCACGGCAAGTGAGATCGAAAGGATCAGCGTCATCATCCTGCTCGCAGGCTCCGCAGTCTCGATCATCGTCATGCGTAATTTCACGTATTTCTTCAGTTTTGCCGTGGCTAGCTCCATTATGATCCTCAATTTTCGCTATCTGCGTAGGATCATCGAAGGGTTCTTCGCCGTGCCCGCGGCGCAAACGCCCGCGGAAGACCATCAACCCGGGCAAGAGGCAACGAAAGTCTCAGGCCTATCCAAGGGTGAGCTCCTCGTCAGGCTGCCCCTCAAGTTTGCCATTCTTATCGCCCTCATAGTGGTCGTTCTGATGTGGGGACACGTGAATATTCCGTTCTTCGTCATCGGCCTGTCGACGGTCTTCCTCTCCATTCTCATCAGCCAGGTGGTCGTCGCCTTCAGTCCGGAAGCCGGGAGGAAACAAGATGGGACATGAGCAGTTCACCTGGGTCTCCGTCATACCGGGTTTGTCGAGACTCGCCCCGCACGTAGCCAACGGGATCATCGTTTCCGTGGTGCTCATGGTCCTTGTCGTGCTCGGTTACCTTCAGTTGAGAAGGACAGCGGAAGAAGTGATCCCGGCCGAAAAGATGACATTCAGGAATTTTGTCGAGATGCTCGTGGAGATAGCCGTCGGGCTGATCGACGGCACCATGGGACCGCACGGCAGAAGATTCATGCTCATCATTGGGACGCTCGGCATCTTCATCCTTTTCAACAACCTCTCCGGGCTCATACCCGGTTTCGAGCCGGCCACGAGCAATGTCAACACGACCTTCGCCTGTTCCCTCACGGTCTTTGTGCTCACCCACTACTACGGCGTGCGCCAGCACGGCTTCGGTTACCTGAAGCGGTTCGTGGGACCCATATGGTGGCTTGCCCCCATCATGATACCCATCGAAATAATCGGCCATATCTCACGCCCTCTCTCCCTTGGCTTGCGTCTTTTCGGGAACATGATGGGCGATCACCTGGTGACGGGCATATTCTTCATGCTGATTCCTCTTGCGGTTCCGCTCGTCGGTATGCTTCTCGGCACCTTCGTCGCCTTCGTGCAGGCGTACGTATTCGTGCTTCTGTCGATGACCTATTTTTCGGGAGCAATTGCCGAAGAACATTAAACTAGAAGTGAAAGGGGGTGACGTAAGGATGAGAAAGTTTCTTACAATCACAATGCTGCTCGCCGTTTTCATCGGTGCGTCCTACGGAGTTGTCATGGCGGCGGAAGGGGCACCGGCTGGAGGACTCGACCCGATCGTCAAGGCGTGCATCGCCATCGCGGCGGGCTTAGGCCTAGGGATCGCCGCCCTCGGAGGGGCCATAGGTCAGGGCAAGGCAATAGCCTCTGCTCTGGACGGAATCGGCAGGAACCCTGGGGCTTCGGGGAAGATCATGACCCCGATGATCCTCGGCCTCGCCATGATCGAGTCTCTGGTAATATATTCGCTCGTCGTCTCGCTGCTTCTCTTCTTTAAGTTGTAGTCTTGATTATTGCTGGGGCAGATGAATGATCTGCCCCTTATCTTGCCTTTCCCCGGCTCTCCATGGCGCTCCGGATGGCTTCGGCCAATTCTTGTTTGATGATTGGCTTCATGAGGAGTTGGTGAATACCGATCTTGCGGGCCCGCTCCGCGTCCATGGTCTCGCTGAACCCCGTGACCAGAATCACCGGGGTCTCCCTGCGGATGGACCTTATCCTCTTTGCCAGCTCGGCGCCCGTGAGGTCAGGCATAGTCTGGTCGGTAATCACCAGGTCGAAGGCCTCCGGACGGGAGGCGAAGACCTCGAATGCCTCCGTGCTGCTCGATAACGCCGTCACGTCGTATCCCAGCCGCTGCAGAATCGCGCAGTTCATCTCGGCGATAGGCGCCTCGTCGTCCACGAAGAGAATGCGCTCTCTCCCGCCGGGCAGGGGCAGGGTGGCCTCCTGGACGGTCCTCTCGCTCTCCCGCGCAACGATGGGAAGATAGACGGTGAAGACCGATCCTTTCCCCGGCTGGCTCTCCACGGTGACCGCGCCATTGAGGGACTTGACGATGCCGTGCACGACCGCGAGGCCCATTCCGGTGCCTTCTCCCGGCTTTTTCGTCGTGAAGAAGGGGTCGAAGATACGCTCCATCACGTTCGCCGTCATGCCGTGGCCCGTATCGCTCACCGCAATCATAAGGTAGGAGCCCGCAGGGAGGTCGGGAAGGGAGGCAGTTGCATCCTCGTTCACCTGGTGTTCCCTCACGACCACCTCGAGGACTCCACCTTTCTCCCTCATGGCGTGAGCCGCGTTGCTGCACAGATTCATCAGTATCTGCTGGAGCCGCGCCGCATCGGCCATGATCTTGTCCCGACCGGGCTCCACGCGGTGACGGATATCGATCGTGGCGGGGATGGACGAGCGTAGAAGCTTCATGGTCTCGGCCACCAGGGGCCCTGCCTCCATGAGCACGGCCTCTTGATTGTCCCTGCGGCTGAACGCGAGGATTTGCTTTACCAGGTCCTTCGCCCGCTGGCTCGCCTGGAATATCTGCTCCAGGTTGTGATGAACGCCGCTCCCTTCCGGGACATCATCGAGGAGCTAGCTCCGCGTTTCCAATGATTGCGGCCAGTATGTTGTTGAAGTCATGGGCGATCCCTCCTGCCAGCGTGCCGATTGCCTCCATCTTGTGCGACTGTCGGAGCTGTTGTCCGAGAATGACCTCGGCAGTCACATCCCGGCACGTCACGACCTGGTTGAGGAGGTCTCCCAGGGAGTCGCGCATGGGCGAGACATGGACATCAAACTCAGTGAATCCGCCGTCTTGTCTCTTCAGGGTGATCCGGCCTGTCCACTTCCGCTCTCTCTGCAGTCTCGCCCACAGGGCCTCATAGAAACTCCCGTTCCCAACGCCGCCGGGGCAGTCGAGGACGTGCGCCCCCACCACCTCCTCCCACTTCCTGCCGCTATTCTTGAGAAATGCGGCGTTCACATATTGAACTACCCCCGAGTTATCCGTCACTACGATCATTTCCGGCGCCTGCTCGGCGATCAGAGAAAGGCGCCGCCGCTCTTCGTCCGCCCGTTTTCGCTCCGTAATGTCGCGGAAGTAGACGATGGTCGCCGGCTCACCCCGGTATGTGGTCCTCGCCTCCGACGCCTCTGCCTGGATAAGACCGCCGTCCTTTCGCAGGCCCTTGAACTCGCAGCGGGGAGGCACGTGCTCTCCCCGTTGGCTCTTTCTGACTATTTCAAGGACTCGATCCCTGTCGTCCGGGTGGATGATTCCTCCCAGGGGCAATCCCAGGAGTTCGTCTCTGTTGGTAAAGCCAAATATCTGCGCGCATTTTTTGTTCACGAAGACGAACGATTGCGAGTCCGTTACGATGGCTATGCCGTCCGTCGCGTTCTCTGCGACGACCCGGTACCGCTCCTCGCTGTCGCGGAATGTCTCTTCCAGGCCCGCCTGGGGAATAGGGGCTGTTTCGTCCGCACCGTCATACACCTGGTGCGCGACGGGTGGGTTGCCTGCCTTTCTCTTCTCGTCCCCCTCCCACGATAGCGGCCGTGGGAAGAAAGGCTCGGCGGATCCGCCCGGAAGGGGAGGCACCTCCCGTGTCGCGTCAAGCTGGAACAATCCGTCTTGTCTAATGCGGCCGTTGGTCGATAACGCTTTCAGGCGCTTGGATCGTTTCTCATCCATCTGATCACTCGGCCTATCCACGCCGAAAGAAGGCGATCTTTTCGCCTCTTTAGGTCCCTTGTCGTGAAGACCCCAGAAAGCGCAAGAGCGGTCCCCGGCGGGAGCGTTTCATTCGAAGACTTCTGTCGGTGTGGGTCTAGTATAGCAGATCGTCCGACCGGAAGGGAAGTCAATCCGTCGAGACTACTGAGTGGCTTATCAGAGCAGCGCCTTTTAGTGTCGCACCAAACAAGTCATGCCGCCCAGGGGTTCCGGCAGATCACGACGGGGCCATAGTAACCCCGGCTCTACCTGCGAAATATCCAGAAAACAAGGGTGAGGATCAGACTGATGATGATGCATGTGGTGAGGGGAAAGTAGAAGGTGAAGGAGTCCTTCTTCACATAGATGTCGCCGGGAAGGCGGCCGATGTGGGGAATCTTAGGGGCAAAGAGGAGGACAAGGCCGACTGCGACGATGATGATTCCGAGGACTATGAGCATCCTGCCGAGAGCAGCCATATGGGAATTCCCTAAAAAGGGCGGGAGCTCTAGGGCAAAAAGGCCTTGATGGCCAACTTTTCAGCCCCCTTGACACGCCCTTATTCTTTGCGCCTTCCGGCGAACCTCTCGCGCTCGCTGAATATGCAGCCGCAGTAGCTCTGCCGGTAGAGGCCGAGGCGTCTCGATTCGTCCTGCCCTTCCCTCCAGCCCTCCCGGAAATCTTCGTAGAGAAAGTCAATGGCGTAGCTGGCCGAAAGCTCCTTCGCCACCGCCACTACCGCGTCGTGCCGCTGGTACTTGCTGTAAAGGAGCGTCGCCGTCACTGCCTCCGCCTTTATTTCCGCAGCCTTCTTGAACGTCCGTTCGAGGCGCATCGCGTAGCATGCGATGCACCGGTCCTTGCCCAGCGGGAGGGCTGCTTCGAGAAACCGCTCCAGATCGTAGGCGTCGTCCACGAGGACCGGCAGGAGGCTCACCTGTGCGAAGGCCCGGACCGTATCGAGGCGCTTACTAAACTCGGTATAGGGGTGAATGTTAGGGTTGTAGAAGAACCCCGTGACCTCGTGCCTTTCTGCTTTCAGCACTTTCAGGGGATAGATCGTGCAGGGAGCGCAGCAGATATGGAGTAGCACCTTCACCGCTATCCCTCAAATGCCGGACACGGGCGAAACGAACGAGTTTCCCCGCCGTTTTCGCCCGTTGCCGGTAATTATGCCTTTTCCGTCACTACGCCTTTTTGGCCCCCCTCTTCTCTTCGATGGCTGCCTGGGCCGCGGCCAGGCGCGCCACCGTCACCCTGTAGGGGGAGCAGCTCACGTAGTCGAGGCCTATGCGATGGCAGAATTTGACCGAGTTGGGCTCGCCGCCGTGCTCACCGCATATGCCGACCTTCAGGTTCGGCCTCGTCTTTCTACCCATCTCAGTGCCCATTTTCATGAGCTTGCCGACACCCGCCTCGTCAACCCGCTGGAACGGGTCGTACTCGAGCACGTCTCTTCTCCACATAGAGGCGCAATATTTTCCCCGCGTCGTCCCTGCTCATTCCGAAAGTGGTCTGGGTGAGGTCATTGGTGCCGAAGGAGAAGAACTCGGCCACTTCTGCGATCTCCCCGGCCGTGAGGGCCGCCCGCGGAATCTCGATCATGGTGCCCACCTTGTAGTCGATGGTCATCTTGGCCTTGGCGAGAACCTCCTTTGCCACGCGGTCCACGACCTCTTTCTGGAGCTTCAACTCAGCCACGTCGCCCACGAGGGGAATCATGATCTCCGGCTTTACGTCCGTACCCGACTTCTTGACCTTGCAGGCGGCTTCGAAGATAGCCCTCGCCTGCATCTCAGTGATCTCGGGGTAAAGAATGCCAAGCCTGCACCCGCGCAGGCCCAGCATGGGGTTGGCCTCCTGCAGGCTCGCCACTTTCGCATGTAGGCGGTCGTACGAGATGCCCATCTTGGCCGCCAGGTCCTTGATGTCCTTTTCACTGTGGGGCAGGAACTCGTGAAGGGGCGGATCGAGGGTCCTGATGGTAACGGGCAGGCCCTTCATCACCTTGAAGAGGCCGGCGAAATCGCCTCTCTGCATGGGAAGGAGCTTGGCGAGCGCCTTCTTGCGTCCCTCGAGGTCTTCAGCCACGATCATCTCCCTCACCGCATCGATCCTTGCGCCTTCGAAGAACATATGCTCGGTCCGGCACAGGCCTATGCCTTGGGCGCCGAAGCTGACCGCCACGGCGGCCTGATCCGGCTGGTCTGCGTTTGTCCGCACCCCGAGACGCCTCGCCCCGTCCGCCCACTTCATGAGGGACTCGAAATCCTTGTAGACCTGCGATTCTTTCAGGCTTGAGGGTCTTATCCACGAGCACCCTGAGCACTTCCGAGGGAATGGTCTTTACCTCGCCCACGAAGACCTCGCCCGTCGAGCCGTTAATAGAAATATAATCACCTTCGCTGGACCGTCTTGCCCTTTATCTTGATCGTCTTGGTCTTGTAGCTTATGTCGAGATCTCCGCATCCCGCGACGCACACCTTCCCCATCTGCCTGGCCACGAGCGCCGCATGGCTCGTCATGCCGCCGCGCGACGTGAGAATGCCCTGAGCCGCGTTCATGCCCCGTATATCCTCGGGGGATGTCTCGATCCGGACAAGGATTACCTTTTCTCCCCGCGCTGCCCAGGCCTCGGCGTCCTCCGCGTTGTAGACGACCTTGCCCGTGGCCGCGCCCGGCCCGGCGTTCAGGCCCTTTGTCACCATCCTTCCGTCTTTGAGGGCCTTATCGCTCTCCTTGGGGTCGAAGATGGGACGGAGGATCTGATTAAGCCCGTCAGGGCTCACACGCATCAATGCCTCTTCCTTGTCGATGAGCCCTTCCCTCACCATGTCCACGGCGATCTTGAACTCGGCGAAAGCCGTTCTCTTGCCCGTTCTCGTCTGGAGCATCCAGAGCTTCTTGCGCTGAATGGTGAACTCCACGTCCTGCATGTCCTTGAAGTGGCGCTCCAGGGTCGATCTGATCTCCAGGAGCTGCTTGTATACCTCGGGCATCTCTTCCTCGAGGGACCTGACGGATTTGTCCGATTTCTGCTTCTTGTTGATGGGCAGGGGCGTGCGGGTGCCTGCCACCACGTCCTCACCCTGGGCGTTCAGGAGATACTCGCCGTAGAACATGTTCTCGCCGGTCGAGGGATTCCGGGTAAAGGCCACGCCGGTGCCCGAATCCTGACCGATGTTGCCGAAAACCATGGACTGCACGTTGACGGCCGTCCCCCAGGAGGCCGGTATGCTGTTCAGCTTCCTGTAGGAAATGGCCCGGGCATTCATCCACGACTTGAAGACCGCGCCGATGGCCCCCCAGAGCTGCTCCACGGGATCTTCCGGGAAATCTACCTTCAGCTTCTGCTTGATCGCCTTCTTGAAGCTCGCCACCAGGTCCTTCAGGTCCTCGACCGTGAACTCGATGTCGAGCTTGATCCCCCGCGCCTTCTTCTTCTTGTCGATGATCTCTTCGAAGGGGTCCTCTTCCTCCTTGCTCTCAGGTTTGAGGCCGAGGACCACGTCGCCGTACATGGCGACGAAGCGCCTGTAGCAGTCCCAGGCAAACCACTCGTTGCTCGTAAGCTCGGCAAGGGCCTTGACGGTGGTCGCATTGAGGCCCAGGTTGAGGACCGTGTCCATCATGCCCGGCATGCTCGCGCGGGCGCCCGACCGTATGGAGAGGAGGAGCGGGTTCTTCGGATCCCCGAACTTCATGCCCATGAGCTTCTCCACCTTCTTCAGGGCAGAAAGGACGTCGTCGCGCAGTCCCTCGGGCAGCTTCATCTTCCTCTCGTAGAACGCCGTACACACCTCAGTCGTGATAGTGAAACCCGGTGGCACCGGGATGCCGAGGTTCACCATCTCAGCGAGGTTTGCCCCTTTCCCGCCGAGAAGATCCTTCATTCCGCTGTCGCCTTCCGCTTTCTTGACCTCCAAAAAAGTAGACGTACTTGGCCATCATTACCTCCCCTATAGTATGTCTTTGATACTTACGAAAGCTCTTCCACCCTGATCTTGGAGAAGTCCCCAAACGCAAGAAACATGTCCTTGATCCGCGCGAGCAGCGAGAGCCTGTTTTTCTTCACCCCGTCATCGTCAACCATGACGAAAACCTTCTCGAAATACCTGTCTATGGTCTCCTTGAAGCCGACGAGCACGCCTATCGCCTCGTCGTATCGGCGTGCCTCAATCTCCTTCAGATAGACGCCTTTCCTGGTCTCAATTAGCTCGTAAAGGTCCCGCTCCTCCTGGTACTCGAACAGGGCGGGCAGCACTCCGTCGTCTCCCTTCAGGGATTTCGTGATATTGTAGACCCTCTTGAATCCCACCATGAGTCTCGTGAAATCCTCGATGGACCTCTGCGTCTCCAATGCGCGAAGTCGCAAATAACCATCATAGATGTCCATGGCAGCGTAGGGCAGGACGGCGTTCACGAATTCCTGGTTACGCCCCTCCTCCATGAGGAGAAACTTGAATCTCGTGGCGACGAACTCGGAGAGCGTCTCCCTCATAGTCTCAAGAGGAACCTTGCCTTCGGCCGTGGTCAGGGCAAGATACCCTCTTTCAAATACCTCGGGCAGGGAAATGTGATAGGCCTTCTCGATGATGATCCTTATGCTGCCGATAGCCTGGCGGCGCAAGCCGAACGGGTCAAGGTTTCCCGTGGGGGTGATGCCCACGGAGAAGAAGGCCACGAGGGAATCGAGCTTGTCCGCGAGGGCCATTATCGAGCCGAGGTCGCTTTCCGGGAGGGGCCCTTCCGTACCCTTCGGATAGTAGTGCTCCTCGATGGAGCGGGCTATCTCCCCATCTTCTCCCTGATGCTCCGCGTATATTCTTCCCATGGCCCCCTGAAGCTCGGGGAATTCGCCCACCATGTGGGTGAGAAGATCGGCCTTGATCATCCTCGCGGCCCGGCCCACCTTCTCCTCGATGGGCAGCCCGAGCGTCGCGGCGAGGTGGAGGGCGATCTGCGCCACCCTCTCCGACTTGTTTTTCAGGCTCCCCAGACGCTTATGGAACTTGACCGCATCGAGCTTGTCGTAAAGGGACTCAAGGGGAATCTTCTTGTCCTCTTCGAAAAAGAAAGCCGCGTCGGCGAGACGCGCCCTCAGCACCCTCTCATTCCCTCTTATGACCTCGGTCGGGGTACTGGGCACCGTGTTCGCGAAGAAGATGAACCCGGGGCGCAGGCAGCCTTCCTTGCCTATGAGGGGGACATAGCGCTGATGCCCCTTCATTACGTTGACGAGCACGGATGCGGGAAGACGGAGGTACTCCTCCTCGAAGGAGCCGAGGAGCCCGTGGGGATACTCGGTGATGTATCGGATCTCCTCCATGAGATCGGGATCGATCACGGCGCGGGCGCCGGTCTGTGCCTCGATGGAGCGTATGGCTTCACTCATCATGGCACTCCGTTCGTCTTCGTCCACGACGACGTAGGCCTTCCTCATCTCATCCACGTATCGACCCGGCTCCGTGATCTCCACATTCCCCCCGGACAGAAAGCGGTGCCCTTTCGACCTGGCACCGCTGCCGATGCCGGCGACCTCGAACCGGATGATCTCATCGCCCAAGAGGGCCACGACCCAGTGGATAGGCCTTCCGAACTCAAAGGCGCCTTCTCCCCACCTCATGCGCTTCTGAAAGGGGATGCGGCCGATGGCGTCGGGTAGGATCTCTGCGAGGATCTCCCTGGTCTCCCTCCCCGTCTCTCTCCTCTCCACGCAGAGAAGCTCGGCGTTCTCCTTCTTCCGGAGAATAAGCTCCGAGACATCGACGCCCTGGGACTTGGCGAAGCCTATGGCCGCGGGGCCCGGCTTTCCTTCGGCGTCAAAGGCCCGGGCAGCGGGGGGACCGAATTTTATTGTGGTGGTCTCCTTCTGCTTTTCCTCGACCGAATCGATGAGGACGGCTATCCGACGGGGCGCGCCGAAGAGCCTCATCTCTCCGTGTGCGATCCTCGATGAGGTCAAGGATTCCTCGATGAGCTTGGCAAGACCCTCCTTGGCCGGCTTGATGAAGCGCGCGGGAAGCTCCTCGCACCCTATCTCGAGCAAGAACGGCTTCATGTTGCGCTCCGGCTGATGAGGGGGAAGCCGAGCTCTTCCCGTCTTCTCACGTAGAGGTCGGCGCACATCTTCGCGAGGTTCCTCACCCGGCCGACGTAGTTGGTCCGTTCGGTGACGCTGAGGGCGCCCCGTGCTTCGAGCAGGTTGAAGACGTGGGAGCATTTCAGGCAAAAATCGTAGGCAGGATAGACGAGCTCCCTTCCCTTGACGAGCCTCTCACCTTCCGCCTCGTATGAATCGAAGAGCCTGCGGAGCATCTCCTTGTCCGCCTCCTCGAAGTTGTACGTCGAATACTCGCGCTCCGGCTCGAAATAGAGGTCCCCGTAAAGCACATGGTCGTTCCACTTTATGTTGCGGAAGTTGTCCACGTCCTGAAGATACATGACGATTCTTTCGATCCCGTAAGTGATCTCCACGGTGATGGGGGAGAGCTCTATGCCGCCCACTTGCTGGAAGTAGGTGAATTGGGTGATCTCCATGCCGTCGAGCCAGACCTCCCACCCGAGGCCCCACGCGCCGAGAGTGGGGGATTCCCAATCGTCCTCCACAAACCTGATGTCGTGAAGGGCAGGGTCGATGCCGAAAGTCCGGAGGCTTTCGAGGTACCTGTCCTGTATGTCGAGGGGCGAGGGCTTCATGATGACCTGAAACTGATAGTAGTGCTGGAGCCTGTTCGGGTTCTCTCCGTACCGGCCGTCGGTGGGCCTCCTCGAAGGCTGCACGTACGCGGCATTGCTGGCCTCCGGGCCGAGGGCCGCGAGGAACGTTGCCGGGTGGAACGTGCCCGCCCCCACTTCCATATCGTAGGGCTGCCGGATCACGCACCCCTGGCTTGCCCAAAACCGCTGAAGCTCCAGTATGAGGTCCTGAAAATACACGATTATCCCGGTATGCCTCTCAAAAACCTGTACGACTTGAACTCCACATTCAAATGGAAAGAGATGAAAGCTTCCAGGATTTCTCTTCCGTGCCGCTCAAAGACGCCCGTATCTCCTGCGAATGGAGCCCGCCGATCGGCCATCCTGGGGATGAGCCCTTCAGGGTACGCCCTGTGCGGGACAGACCTGGAACAGGACGGGCAGACCGCCCCACCCCGCTCGGTCGAGAAGAATGTCAACTCACACCCTTCGAGGTGCCTTCCGCACTGGACGCAGGTCTTGAAATTCGGCATAAAACCGAGATGATCAAGCGTCTGCAGTTGATAATATAGTATATCGGAGCGCGTGAATTCAACAAATTTGACCCTGTTGAGACTCTGACTGAGCAGATGGAACAGGCGGTCGTTCCGTTCTTTTTCCTTGGTCAGCCTGTCAACGAACTCCGCAAAAAAGCTCGCGATGCACATCTTGATGTAGCTCGACCCGATGTCCATGTTCGCTTCCACCAAGTCGGCATTATCGATCCGGACCATACTCCTGCCGGATTTCTCGAAGTACTCGAGGTTTATCACATTGAAGAGCTCAAGGGTATTCATGAACCTCTTCTGGCTCTTCTTCCCGCCCTTTGCGATGCCCGTGAGCTTTCCGGACTGGAGGGTGAAGAACCGCACGATCTTGTCCGATTCGCCGAATACCCTCGTGGACAGGACGATCGCCTGATCCTTGTGAAGGGCCATAGCCTTCCTCTCCCTATTGCTCCTCGACCTGCCTGCCCCCCGGTTTGAAGACGAAGAGGCTGTCCGCCAGAGGTTTGTTTATCTTTACGGAAGAGAACTCGATGGTGTTGACGTTGCCCGTGATCTCGGTGACTTCCAGTTTCCTGATGATGAACTGGCTGTCCACCCAGATGCGGGCTGACTGCATGGTGCCTTCTTTCTTGGGGAGAAGCTGGAGAACGTCCAGGTCGTTCTCCCTTCCTTGAGCCTTGACAACAAAAAGCGCGTCAATGCGGGTCACGTCCTCGACAAGGTCCATGACGAGGTTGCCCTCTATCTTCTCCTTGTCAACCTTTTGCCTGATCACGACAGGCCTGTCTTCCTCCTCCTGCCAGATGGCGGCCCCGTCGTAAAGGAATATCTTCTCCTTCGGCGCCGTATACTTCCACAAGAAACCGCGGTCCCGCTTATAGTAGAATTCTCCCTTCGCCTCCCGCGTGCGCTTCAGGGCGGACAGGGTGATCTTCTGCTGGAAGCGGGCCTCAACGGTAGTGATCGCACCGTACGTCTTCTCGAGGGAGTCGAGGGTATCGCCCTGTGCCGCAGATACCGCGATTGTCGCACACAGAAAACCGGCCACGACCATGCTTAAACATGTATGCTTCATAACTTTAGGATATCTCTCCTTCGTTCTTAGGTCGTTTCTCCCCGCTTCTTCATCTCTCCTTTCTTTTTACTCCTTCCTTCTCAACACTTCCCTCGGCTTAATCCCTGTGGACGGCCCCACCACCCCTTCTCTCTCCATGCGCTCCACGATCCGGGCAGCCCGGTTATACCCGATCCTGAACCTCCTCTGGATCATGCTGATGGAGGCCTCGCCCTTTTCGTGGACGAACTCGATGGCCTCTTCGTATTTCTCGTCGTTCATCTCTTCGGCGTCCCCGGACTCGTCCTTCTCTTCCAAAATCTCCTCATGATACGTGGGGGCACCCTGGTTCTTGAGGAACTCGACTATCCGTTTGATCTCCCCCTCGGTGACGAAAGGGCTGTGGATGCGCTGGAGCCTGCCGACCCCCGGGCTCAAGAAGAGCATATCCCCTGCCCCGAGGAGACTCTCGGCGCCGTTCGTGTCGAGAATGGTGCGGGAATCGACCTTGGACGTCACCTTGAAGGACATGCGGGCCGGGAAGTTCGCCTTGATGATACCCGTGAGCACGTCCACGGAAGGCCTCTGGGTGGCGAGGATCAGGTGTATGCCGGATGCCCGGGCCATCTGGGCAAGGCGGGCTATGTACTCCTCCACTTCCTTGGACGATACCATCATGAGGTCAGCCAGCTCGTCGATGACCACAACGATATAGGGGATGGTCTCCCCCTCCTCTTTGACCATCTTCTGGTTGTACTTGTCTATGTTGCGTACGCCCTTTTCATTCATGACCTGGTACCGCCTCTCCATCTCGTCGATGAGCCACCTGAGCGCGGTCTTCGCGTTCTTTGCGTTCGTCATCACGGGAAGGAGAAGGTGGGGTATGCCCTCGTAAGGGGAAAGCTCGAGCATCTTGAGGTCGATCATCATGAAGCGGACATTGAGGGGCGTCGCCTTGAAGAGAATGCTGATGATCATGGTGTTGAGAGAGACGCTCTTGCCTGAGCCCGTTGAGCCCGCGACGAGAAGGTGCGGCATCTTCGTGAGGTCGGCCACGAAAGGCTCGCCCGCTATCGTCTTGCCGAGGGAAAGGGTGAGCATGTTCTTGGAGGAGGCAAAGACCTCCGATTCGATGATCTCCCTCAGGTAGACTGTCTGCCGGACCTTGTTTGGGACCTCTATGCCTACAACCGCTTTTCCGGGAATAGGGGCGATGATCCTGATGGAGACCGCGGAGAGGGCCATGGCCAGGTCATCGGCGAGGTTCGCTATGCGGCTCACCTTGATGCCGGGGGCAGGCTCGAACTCGTACATGGTGATCACCGGCCCGGGCCGCACCTCGACGACCTTCCCCTCTATGCCGTAGTCCTTCAGTTTCTTCTCGAGTATCCTCGCGTTGTACTGAACGCTCTCCTTGTCGATCTTGATCTCCCTTTTCTCCACCGGATCGAGGAGCGCCACCTGGGGCAGCTTGTAAGGACCGATCTCCTTGAGGAAATCGAAAGACTCCTGCACCGCAGTGGCGGCCTTTCGCTCTCTCCGTTCCTTTTCCGTCTCTTTTTCCCTCTCCTTCGGCTCCTCCTGCTTTTCCTCCACGACCCGCACGGGCCTCGGACGCGGCTCTTCGGGCTCTTTTCTCGCGGCAACGCGCGTCTGAATGAGGGAAACAAGGGGAACCTGGACAATGAGAAAGAGGGATATGAGGAAAAGCACGGAAGAGAGGAGCAGGCTGCCAAAATAGCTGAAGACGTGGACGAGGCCCCGTTCGAGGAGCAGGCCGAGGAGCCCGGAGAAGGGAACGGCCACGCTCCTCATCTGCACCTTGCCCACGGATATCTGGAGGAGCATCGACACGGAAAGGAAGAAAAGGACGAATCCGGAGGCGAGGACCGGGAGATGGACCGGGACCTTTCTGCTCAGGTAGATGGCGGAGAAGACGAGGACAAAGGCAACGAGCAAATAACTCATGACGCCGAATATCTGGATGAGGAAGTCGGACGTGTAGGAGCCCGCCCTCCCGCAGAAATTCCTTACCCCGCCGGATGATACGGTATTGAGGGAAGGATCGAAGGGGTAATACGAAAGGAGGCTCACGAGGAGAAAAAGAAAGAGCCCGAGCATCACTATGCCGATAATCTCCTTCCTGACCTCTTCCGATATCACAACAGCCTCTCTATGGATGCGCGGACCTCCCCCATAAGCTCCGCCTTATAGGATAGACCCTTTCCTTCCACAACGACAGGTTTTCCCACGCGGATGGTCACGCGCCCCTTTCTTTCGGGTGGAGAGATAATCGATCCCTTCGGCTGCACCGCAAAGCTTCCCGTGATGGCGAGGGGCACGACAGGCACCCCTGCCCGAGAGGCAAGGGAGAAGCCGCCTTTCATGAAAGGCTGCAATCTTCCGTTGCGGCTCCTGTGCCCTTCAGGAAAAATGAGCACCGCGGTGCCGTCTTTTATCTTTTGCGCCGACTCTTCAATTGCCTTCAGGGCTTCCCTCGGGTTGTTCCTGTCGATGCTGATGTAGCCCGCCCTTTTCATGGCCCACCCGAAGACCGGTATGCGGAAGAGCTCGCGCTTCGCAATGAACTTGAACGACACGGGCAGGCCCGAGAGGAGCGCAAAGATGTCGAGGGCGCTCTGGTGGTTCGACATGAGGAGAAAGGGGGGCTCGGGCATGTTGTCGGAGGCCTCAAGGCAGACGACGATGCCGTTGACTCGGAGGTGGATGGCCGCCCAGAGGCGGGCAATGCGGTGTACATACTCTCCCTTCGGGTCGATCGGTGAAACAAGAAGCGCGGCAGCCCCGAGGACGAGGGTCGTCACTATAAGGCTCGCGTAGGAGAATGTCTTCCTCATCCCGCTTCTTTTTCGAAGGCGACGATGATGCCCTCGACTTCCGCCCGGATCTTCGGATCTATGTCATAAGGAGAGACTCCGCGCTTGTCCGCTTCGATGATCTTTTCGTTATAGCTCATGGAGCCGAGAAAGGAAAAACCGGAGAGGCTCTCCTGCATCATGGAGAGGTCATCCGCGCCCGTGACCTTGTTGCCCACCACACAGACCCGCTTGATCCCCAAATCGTCGGCCAGGCTCTTCACCTGGCGCGCCGTCTGGAAGCTCCGCTGCCCCGGCTCCACCACCACGATCAGGGCATCCATGTATGCCGTAGTGCCCCGGCCCAGGTGCTCCAGGCCCGCCTCCATGTCTACGATGAGATATTCTTCCCTTTCGATGAACACGTGTGCGAGCAGGCTCTTGAGAACGACGTTTTCCGGGCAGAAGCAGCCCCCTCCTCCCTGGGGAATGGTCCCGAGGACCATGAGCTTCACTCCGTCCTTGGAGACGGAAAACCGTTCCGGGAGGTCCTCCACCTGGGGATTGAGCTTGAAATACGCGCCGTAGGAGCCCTTGGGCCCCTGTCCTCTCCTCTATCAGCTCCCTCATCTGTGCGAGGGGTTTGATCTTCTTCAGCTCTTCCTGAGAGACGCCTATGGCGCTTGCGAGATTCGCATCAGGGTCCGCGTCGATGGCGAGGATCTTATGCCCCTGCCCGGCGAGTACCCGGGCCATCACCCCGGCGAGGGTCGTTTTTCCCACTCCCCCTTTCCCCGATATGGCCACTTTCATCGCTTATCTCCTTGGAAAAACTATCATTCCCCTCGCTGCCATGTCAAGGCAGCCGGCCTCCCTCTTCATCCTCCCCGGCGCCGTCTCGAACCTCAGCGCGCCGTGCAGGATCTGCCTTTCCTCGGGCGTGGCGAGGACGATGAGGCGCATATCTTTCTCGAGCGTGAGGGTCGGAGGCGGGTTGTATATCCATTCCCCTTCGTCCTTCCTTATGGCGAGAAGGAGGAGGTTGCCCATATTAGCCACTCCAGTTCCTCGATCCTCCTTCCTACATAAGGGGAGCTTTCCGGCACGCTCACCTCTTCGACCCGGAGCGGGTGCTCCTTGTCCCGCAGCATCGAGTCGATGAAGTCCGTAGCATGGGGTCGTATCATTTCAGCTGCCATTCGCAAACCCCCGATGTAGTTGAGGGCCACCACGTTATCTGCTCCGGCGCGCTTTATCTTGTCCGTGTTCTTCGTGTCGTTGCACCTGCAGATCACCCGGAGCTGCGGATTCAACTGCTTGGCCGTGAGCGCTATGACGATTTGTCGTTGTCGGAGTTCGTCGTCGCAAAAAGGCCTTTTGCCTCCCTTATCATGGCCTTTTCCAGGAGCTCGTTCTCCGTGGCGTCCCCCAGGCAGCACGGGCACGTCGATGTTCCGCATTTTCAGCAGGTCGAACTTACCCGGGTCGGTATCGATCACCATCTGGGGCCTCTTCGTCTCGTAGAGCTCGTGGACTATGTAGAGCCCCACCATACCGATACCGCACACTATGTAATGGTTTTGCAGTTTATCGATCCGCTTCTCCATGTTTCTCCTCTTGAAAACCTTCCGCACTTCGCCCTCGACCATGAAGGCGGCG
Source organism: uncultured delta proteobacterium (assembly GCA_963749525.1). Taxonomy (GTDB): domain Bacteria; phylum Desulfobacterota; class Syntrophorhabdia; order Syntrophorhabdales; family WCHB1-27; genus CAVVNC01. Next base: position 298 of record CAVVNC010000043.1, on the reverse strand, counting down.
AGGGCCGTGAATAGATAGAAGATGGTGCCGACGCTGAAAAAGAGATAGACGATCGTGAAGATTTTGCCCGCCGATGTGCTCCCCGCGCCTACGACATCCTCGTAGCCTACGGTGGTGATGGTAATGGCGGTCATATAAAGGGCGTCGAGGAAGGTCACGTGAGGTCCGCCGATCACCTTGTACCCGAGGGTGCCGATGAGGATGATGGCGACGATGCCGGCGATGATCTTCAGCCTTTGTCCGATGTCGTTTCTCATACGGCCGCACTAGTATAACATACGGGCAGAGCGAGAGACCA
>CAVVNC010000042.1:0-29652 GCA_963749525.1 uncultured delta proteobacterium | reverse complement strand
GAAGGCACCCTCGAGCGCCTGCCTCCGGCCAGACACGCGGATTACACTCCGAGGGTCATAAGAGCCCCTATTTCATCATTTATCGTGGCATTCCGTTGAAGGTCGCGTCTATTGAAACACACAGTGTAGACTCCAAGATACGTTTGACCCCTTTTGCGCATCATGTTTGATGCCTTTCACGTATTCTTGTACACCGCCACGTGCTGTCAAACATTCAGTATCCGCATTTGCAGGGCTGAAGAATACCTGACAATCTACAGCCGGTACGGGTGTTCCTGCCCTTTCTTGCTTTCCGCTGCGATACGGAGACTTCCATATGTGGCACTAAGCAACCAAGTATTGTCAGATACTGGCTGGAAAAGGCAAATTCGGGCGGATAATGTCGGATAAGAGCACTAACGAGCGGATAGTGTCACATTCGGGTACCAAACGGGCAGATAATGTCAGATATTGGCTGGAGAATGACAGTTATGGGCACATACTGACCGGAGTTGTCGCTGAAAATCTTGGTATCGACGCTCGGTGGCCTCCCGTTCCCCCCAGGTCCGGAGGGCTCTGCCCCGCATGAGCCCAACTGCAATGGCTGAACTCTTGTCGCGGGTATCGACGGGGGTCGCTCCCGCCGAAATCCGTGTCCCGGCGTTTATGATGAGAGGCGTTGAGCTTAGGCCGCATATGTTGTACATTCCTAATTGAATGGAACGGCGAGCAGGAGAAGACGATAAGGCGGTAACGGACACCGAGTTCGCCCGAAAGGTGGCCGGGGGACTCAGCGATGCCGACCACGAGCGGCTCTTGAGGTACTATATCGGACTCAAGCCGGCCGAACGTATCCAAGTGCATATGATCCACACCGAAAAGTCGCGAAAGAAAAGCGCCACATTCGACAAGGCTCACGTGGGCGCACACTACTACGGGACCTTTCTGTTGGCTATCAGGGAGTATATGTGGCTCTTGAGCAAGTCGGCCGGGTCCTCGAGGATGACGCCCAAGAAGGCGGCGGAGATAGACCGTTTGCGGGACAACAAAGAAAGGGCCAAGCCGCCGAGAGGAGCATCCGAAGCCCTGCAGTTGGTGGAAAAATGGTTTGATAAGATCAAGGCATTGAGGGACAACGGAACGCCGTGGCGCGCCATCGCCGCACAGCTGTCAAAAGGGAAGAAAGGGCACATCATAAGCCACACCTCTCTCATAAGCCATTTCAATAAGCTCGCACACGAGCGCGGCGTGGAATGAGTCCGGGGTTGCGGCGCTCATGCATAAGGTATCCGGACCACGTGAAAAGGGCCGCCCGGATAGGCGGCCCTTCGACTATGACTCCTGTCATGATGCGGCTTGGACGGTTTTCCCCAGGTACCACTCGGTGATGCCAGGCCTCGAATGGCCCATCTCCTCTGCCACCTTGAGTTTTGCCTGAGTCTCACCTAATCCTTTGTTGAGGTACTCCTTGTATCTTCGTTGGGCGAAATTGTAGCGGAGACCGTGGGAGCCATGGTACTCCTGACGGCTCTCCTCCGCGGAGCGTCTCAGCTCTCTGCGGTAGGCGTCGTGATCGAAGCGATACTCACCGCACTCCGTGATGACGAGCGAAAGACGCTCATAGGTGGCAACCGACACATGGATCTGGCGTTCCCTCCCACCCTTCGTCGCGGTGCTGGTCAACTGGATGATCCCGACATTGGTTCCCGCCGTCGGATCATACGATATACCCAATAGCTGACTTGCTCTGATCAGGGCCGCTTCCCGGATCCTCGCCCCACCCTCGCACTGGATCATGGCTCCGATCATGAATGACTTGTTCCGGATGCACCCGATCAGGCCGAGGGGGTCCCTATATTCTCTTGTGCTCCTCTCGTAATGGAGCTCCTTGCGAGCGATGGGGCGTAGATCGTCGATCTCCTCCCGAAACCCGTACGTTCTGCCCGTCCCGAATCGCCGGGCATAGGCATTGAGTGCCGTCTCGAGCTTCCCGAGGCCCGCCGCATATGTGAGAAACGTCGACAGCGACAGTCCCGCTTCGATGACGTTCTCCTCCAGATAGTCTTTTACGTCTTGCGCGGACAGTTCTTCTATGTCGAACCGCTTGCCGTCCACTTTCGCGTGGTCGCACAAAAGCAACCAGACGTCTCGATATTTGTCGGCCGTCCCGTAACCGGTGATGGGCGTTACCTCTCCTAGCTCGGCGCTTGTCCTTGCCCCCAAGGCTCGCGCTCTTTCCTTTACATCCCTCCGCTTCTTCCCGATCAGATCAATGCCGCTCGCGTGAAACAAATACTGCACCTGTGCCACAATGCTACCTCTCATCGCCGATCTCCTTTCATCAGGTCGATATTGCCGTCTTTTCTTTGGGCCGCGGCTCCCGGGGGGTGGGTCCACCGACTCGTCTTTAGCCAGCTTTCAGTCGTTCTCGCTGGAGAGCCCTTATTTGGACAGCGGGCTGCTACCTGTCTTCTGCGGGGGGATGATAAGTGCTCCTGTTCTCTTGCTTACAATGACGGTTTACCGGCAGTTGTAAGGCCAAGAGAACCTCTGTCGCGCAACGGTTCATGGATGGATGCTTCGGTGCGGAAGCCCTGTAAACTATTACAGAACTTTTACAAGAGTAGGGATTAATGACGGTGCGGAAGCATCAAGGTCTCTGCCCGGGATACCCGCGTGCCGTTATAGGTGGTTTGATTGTCCATGATAATCGCGTCCTATGGTGGGCCGGTACTTCTCCGGCCTTGCAACAGATATGATTTCGCCGGCAGCGATCGCTTGACCGGCAGGCTCTGGCTTTGTCTATGCAGTTTCGTCCGCGTCGGACGGATGGGTGTTCGCATGTTTTCGCCTTTTCTCATAGAATGTTCTATTCTTGTTCCATCACCAGGATTTGCCACTCGAGGCAACGTTGTCTCTCTGAGGGTAGGATTGAACCATCCCTACCTCTCGCGTGATGGCTCGGCAGCACAACGGTTGATCACAGTATTAAGGTGGAGAAATACTTCTGTGACCGATTATAGGGGATATGCCGCACGGGTTCAGGAGACGGTGAGCAGACACTGACAATTTCCGTTGTCCGGTTCCATCCCCGTACTTTCCCGAGCTCTCAAAGGTCGATTCGTAGGACTACGTAAATCACTCTCTCTAGATACATACGATTCATGAAGGCATTTTCTGACGTGGCAGCGTAGATTCTTTTTCATCCCCCACATCCGTCCAGCGCGGATGGGGGATAAGATAGGCCTGCAGCTTCACGATTGCCGCGTCCCTAATTCTCATCGTCTGCCTTTCGGATAAGCCCAGATCATGGGCGATCTCACCAATCGAGTAGCCCATTCTCGATTTCTCTATGACCTGCTGCTGTGCAGGGTCCAGGTGCTTCGCCGCTTCCATGACTTCGCACATTTTTTGATGCATCTCGCGATTTTCTAGGGATCTTTGATGAAGTCTGTCACCGATATCTATCACCTGCTCTGCCGTGAGGCAGCGCTTGCTCTCCATTTTCTTCATGTCGACCATCGCATTCTTGACCACCTTGCTACAGTAAGTCCAGAAACCTGCCCGGTCGTTGGGGCGATAACGCTTTAATGCTTTTTCGACCGCCATCCTGCCCGCCTGCACGAGATCCTCCTTAATCACCGGATAGCTCGAGGAATACAAGCAGGCGAGGTACTCGACCCTCCTCCTCATGCCTTCGTAAGCCTCTTCCAGGGTCTTCGGAACCTTGTGTGTCACGTTGCGCTTCGAGAACTCCCTTGCCATGAGGTGCTTACCTCCCTTGATGATATGGATCAGGATGTTGTAGCCTGGTCTTGCCATTCCCCATCCCCGTTCCGTCAGCCCTCGTGGGTGACGGCCACTGCACTCCATTTTTTCCCGAAAAGGGTTCAACTCTCCTGTAGTAAAATTGCAGTAAAACTGGATAGAAACACCCGTCAATTCGTATAAACATATCCAAACTCAAAAGGTCTCATATTCCTTGCCAATTCTACATATTTCAGGTATTTCCAAGCCCCTTCGGCCACGTCTTTTTTGGCCCGGTTATGACTGGCAGTCATGAGGCCGAGGGTTCGATCCCGTTCAGCTCCACCAATTTCTTTCAAGCATTACCAATAACAGTTAGACCTCCTAACGTACCGCAACATATCACAACATACCCCCCGACATGATGGTTTTGTGGCAGCTCTCTCCACCCCCGGTCCTTCTATCCCAAGCCGAATGAATTCTGCTGACCCTAAGAAGCTCCTTTGGTAGACTAGGGAGCCCGTGGTAGAATAGAGACAGCCCGGTCACGACCGGGAGGTTTTAAGCCCTAAGGAGGTCGTTTCCAGTGAAAAGCACATCCGGTGTCACATCGAGGGACGGATTGATCAGGGCAGGAATACCCGGCGCCGAAACGGGCATAGAGATCAGGAAGACCCTCTGTTCCGTGTGTGGCTCGCAGTGCGGCATCAATGCCTACGTGCGGGACGGCCGCATCGTCAAGGTCGAAGGGGCGCACGATTTCCCGGTCAATAGAGGCGTTCTCTGCGCGAAGGGCGCTGCGAATCGCCAGTGGGTTTACAACCCTGAGCGCATCCGCACTCCCCTCATCCGCACCGGGGAACGGGGCTCCGGGGAATACAGGGCCGTCTCCTGGGAGGAGGCCCTTCACACGATCTCCTCGAGGCTGCTCTCCATCAAGGGGGAGTCGGGACCGGAGTCGGTCGTCTTTTTTACCGGCTATCCCAAATGGCTGAGGCCTTTTCTCAAGCGGCTCGCCCATTCCTTCGGTTCTCCGAACTACTGCACCGAGTCGAGCACCTGCTTCCTTGCGACCGTGCTCGCGAGCCGCCTCACCTACGGGTACGCGGCAGGTCCTGAGCTGAAGGAGGCTGCCTGCATTCTCAACTGGAGCTCGAACCCCTCCTACTCCGGGGCGCCCCAGGTTTCCCATTTTCTTGAAGCCATGGAGCGGGGCGCGAAGCTCATCGATGTGGGCCCCCTCCTTACCCCCCTTGCCTCCCGGGCTGATATCCATCTGCGGCTTCGGCCCGGAACCTCGGGCGCCCTCGCCCTCGGAATGGCGAACGTGATCATCGAGGAAGGCCTCTACGACCGGGAGTTTGTGGAGAGCCGGACCCTGGGATTCGAGGAGTACAGATCGTACGTCGGCGAGTTCTCCCCTGCAGCCACGGAACGGATCACGGGGGTGCCTGCAGAGAAGATCAAGGAGGCTGCCCGCCTCTACGCCGAGTCGAAGCCGGCGGCAATGGTCGGCAGCGCGAGCGTCACGGTCCACCATACGAACGGCGTGCAGAACCATCGCGCCATCACTGCCCTCATCGGCCTCACGGGCAACTTCGACCGCAAAGGGGGAAACCACGTGGTCCCTTCGTCGTACTACCACAGGCCCACCGGGCTCCCGCACAGGGAGGAAGAATTCGAGCAGAGCCGGCCCTGGGAGCAGATGGCGCCGCGTCTCGGCCAGGACCGATTCCCTGTCTGGTGCAGACTCATCACCGAGGCCCAGGCCACGCAGCTGCCCTTCCAGATCAGAAGCAGGAAGCCCTATCCGATCCGGGCGCTCCTCGGCTTCGGCGTCAACCATCGCATGTGGTCCGGTTCTGACTTCTTGAGGGAGAGCCTCAAAGAGCTCGACTTTTTCGTAGATGTCGATCTGTTCATGACCGATTCGGCGCGCCTCGCCGACGTTGTCCTTCCGGCGTGCACCTCCTTCGAGAGAAGCGAGCTTGCGATCTTTCCCTCCAGATATGCCGTGTGGACCGAACCGGTCATCCCGCCCCTCTACGAGTCACGCTCGGACGTGGACATCATCGTGGACCTGAGCCGCAGGCTCAACCCCGATGACACCCTGCTCGCTTCCGGGCACGAGGCATGCCTTGACTGGATATTCGAGCCCTCCGGCATCAGAATCGCCGACCTCAAAGGGCGCCCCGGAGGGCTCTTTCTTTCCGATCGCACGGGCACGCCTTACGAAAAATACAAGGAGTCAGGCTTCCCCACCCCTTCGGGAAAGATGGAATTTGCCTCCGTTGTCCTCAAGGAGGCCGGCATGGACCCCCTTCCCACTTACAAGGAGCCGGGTCAGAGCCCTGTCTCCACCCCGGATGTGGCGAAGCAGTTTCCCCTCATTCTCACGACCGGCGCGCGCCTCCCCATGCACATGCATTCGAGGATGCACCGAATCCCCTGGGCCAAGGAGCCTTCGGCCGGACCCCATGGTGGACATCAATCCTCTGGACGCAACCGCGCGCGGGGTGGCAGCCCACGAATGGGTACGGCTCGCCTCCACGAGGGGCGCCATCCGCGTCCGGGCCAACATCACGGAGCTTGTGCCCCCTGGGGTGGTGAGCGTCTACCACGGCTTCCCCTCTGGCGATGCCAACGAGCTGGTCGAGCCGGACTACCGCGACCCCATCTCGGGCTATCCCGGCTACAAGTCCCTTCTATGTGAGGTAAGCAGGATCGAGGAGCAGGGAGGTGCTTAAATGACCCAGTATGCTTTCGCCTTTGACGTGACCCGCTGCTCGGGCTGCATGGCGTGCGTGGTGGCGTGCCAGGACCAGAACGACCTCGACGCCATTGACGTGGTTGCCTTCCGCCACGTCACCACATCGGAGACGGGCGCGTATCCGTCTGCCCGGATCGACCACTTCTCTCTTGCTTGCCAGCACTGCGGAGATGCGCCCTGCGTCACCGCCTGTCCCACGGCTGCCATCCATAGAAGGGGCCAGGACAATGTCGTGGTCGTCGATCGGGACCTTTGCGTGGGATGCCATACCTGTCAGCTTACGTGCCCCTTCGGCGCGCCCACGTTTCCCGAGGACGGCCGGATGGCCAAGTGCGACCTATGCCATACGAGAAGGGAGCACGGCATGAAGCCGGCGTGCGTGCTCGTGTGCCCCTCGGGGGCCCTCGATGTTGGTCCCATCGAGGAATTGAGCGCGCGGAAAGCGAAAGAAGCGTCGCTGAGGATACTCAGGTCCATCGTCGCCACATCCTCCGGAGACGTCTAAAGCTTATGCGCAATGGACGCCTCCTCATTCTCGGCAATGGGGGCGCAGCCCTTTCCGCGGCCCGGGCGGCCCGCGCCTCGGGTTATCTCGGGGAGATCCATCTCGCCTCCGACGTCCAAGGGCCGGCCTTCAACCCCATGCTTGCACCCTACTTCTTGAAAGGCGCTCTCCCCTGGGAGCGCTGCTTTCCCTTCGGGCCCGGGTTCTACGATGCCCTTGGGATAACCTGTCATTTCGGCGCCGCAGCCGAGTGTCTCGATGCGAGGAGCAGGGAGGTGACCCTGGCAAGCGGAGAGAGGCTCTCCTACGATAGGTGCCTCGTCGCCACCGGGGCGGGGCCTATTGTTCCCCCGGTCCCCGGCCTCAAAGGCTCCAGCCGCGCATTTTTCTTGCGGACGGCCGCATCCGTGCGGCAATTGGAGGAGGCGATCCCCCAGGCGCGGAGCGCCCTTGTCCTCGGCGCATCCTTTGTCGGCCTCAAGGTCGCCGAGATCCTGAACCGACGGCAGATCAGGGTCACACTACTCGACTGTGCGGACCAGGTGCTCCCCGGCGGGGCCCATGGGCTTTTAGCCGCTGCCATTCAGGCCCTTTTCGAAAGGCATGGGGTTGAGGTCAGGCTGGGTGCGCCATGGAAGGTATGGAGGGAGCGGGCAAAGGGGTGGTCTGCCATTTCACGGGACGGCAAAATCGAGGCGGCCGATCTCGTGGTAGTCTGTACAGGGGTGAAGCCTAACATCGGCTTCCTGGACCCGATGCAGGTCAGGACGGACCGAGGCGGTTCTGGTGGACGAGCGCCTGGAGACGAGCGTCCAGGGGCTCTATGCGGCAGGAGATGCGATGCCAGGGGATCAATATTATTTCCGGGAAGCACGAATGGCTCGCCACCTGGGAGAATGCCTGTCTGCAGGGCCGGGTCGCGGGAAGAAACATGGCGGGAAAAGCGCCTGCTACCCTGGTTCCTTGCCGCAGAATATAGGTCTGTTCTTCGAATGGACTTATGCGCACCTAGGCGACGTCAAGGGCGACGTCCGGGGCGACGTCAAGGGCGACGTCCGGGGCGACGTCCGGACCCAAGGCCATTCCGTTCTTCACCGCTTTTTCGGCTCTCCCTCGGAAGGACGATTCCTCGTGCTTGCCTTAAGCGGTGACGTCCTTGTGGGGGCCAATCTCATCAATTGCGCCCATCTCGCGGGAGGCTTAAGGAGAGCCATCCGGCAGCGGTGGCGCTGGGAAGGATCGGCCCAAGATGGGCTCACCATGGAGGGCATCGAAAAGGCCCTAAGGCGCGGGATGGACGATTTCCGCTCTCGGTAACGGAACGAGAGCTCCAACGGATGCTTTCTACGGTCATGACGTTTTCGGGAAAGAGATCGGCTTGCCATGGACAACGAGATCAAGGACAATAGGAGGGACGTGATGCGCGCCCCCGGACCCCGGCCGTTTCAGGAGGTAGAGAGGCTTGAGATCACGTTCGTCACCGACAACTACAGCGATGCCTTGAGGCCGGACACTGCCATAGGCACGAGGTACCGCACCGCTCCCGATGCATCCATCCACGCCGAGCATGGCCTCTCCTATTTCGTCCGAACCCACACGGACAGAGGCACGTCCACGCTCATGTTCGACTACGGTCAGGACGGCAGAGGGGTCTTGAACAACATGAGGCTCCTCAATATCAACCCCGGCAGCATAGATGCCCTGGGCTTAAGCCACGGCCACTTCGACCATTGGGGCGGCCTTGTGGATATTCTGAAGGAGCGCTTTCCGGTGAACCCGGGAAAGACGCCGCTCTACGTCGGAAAAGAGGCCTTCGCCCACAGATATGCACGTCCGCCCGGGAATGACGAGCCTCGGGATCTCGGGCGCCTCGACAGGGAGGCCATCGAAAGCCTAAAGGTAAGCATCGTGGAGATCGACGAGCCGATGGAGGCGATCCCCGGGGCCTATCTCACCGGCACCATACGACGCGCGACGGAGTACGAGCAGGTTCCCGCAGTCTTTCTCGTTGAGCGTCAAGGAAGGCTGGAGCACGATCAGTTCCTCGGTGAGCAGGCCGTCGTCTTCGTCGTCAAAGACGGGGGCTCGTCGTGCTCTCCGGCTGCGCCCATGGGGGGATCATCAACACCGTGAAACACGCTATGGGGATGACGGGCGCCACCCATCTCCATGCGCTCATTGGAGGGTTTCACCTCGTGAACGCGCCTGCGGAGCAGATAGAGGCCACGGTAGCGGACATAAAGGCCATGGCGCCCGACTACGTAGTACCGGCCCATTGCACGGGGTTCGAGGCTGTCACCCGCATCAGAGAGGAGATGGCCGGCCAATTTCTCCTCAACACGGCGGGAACGACCTATGTTCTCGGCAGATAGGACGGCCGAGAAAAGAGAAGAAGAAATCTTGGGTGACTTAAAGAGGAAGGTGAGGAGGTCATGCTCTACAGGTTCGACGGGAGGCAGCCGGCCATAGGCGCCGGCACGTACGTAAGCGAGACGGCATTGGTCATCGGGGATGTGTCGATAGGGGCGCGCTGCTACGTCGGCCACGGCGCCATCCTGCGCGGCGATTACGGCACCATCGAGATAGGGAAAGAAACGGCCATCGAGGAAGGCGTCATCATCCACGCGCCTCCCGGAGAAAGCTGCTCCATCGGCTCAGGCGTCGTACTCGGCCATGGCGCGATCATCCATGCGCGGCTCATCGCCGACTCCGCTGGAATCGGGATGGGCGCGATCCTGAGCATAAGGTCGGAGATCGGCAGGTCTTCGGTCGTCGCCGAAGGGGCCATAGTGAAGCAGGGGCACAAAGTGCCTGAATCCGTGGTAATGGCAGGCAACCCCGCGAGGAAGATCAGGGACATGTCGCAGAACGACATCGATTTCTGGAACCGGGCAAGGCGGATCTATGTTGATCTGGCGGCGAAGTACGCGAGCCTCGGCATGGAGAGGGTCGACACGGTGTGAGCCGAGAACCCAATAAAGACAAAGAGGCTTCGCATACTCTGTCACTTTGCTGTTTTATCCCTGAGGCCTCTGCGCTATAATTCCTGACACAGGCAAAACGTCGGTGTAGGGAGAGGTGAGCGAATCAAGGCGCTCGCAATCACTGACGCGCAGCCGATACTTGCCTAAAGTAACGAGAGCGGAAGATGTGTCACGTGCGCATGACGCTCAAAGTCAAGATCGTCGCCGGTTACTTGCTGCTCAATGCAGCATCTCTCCTGATGGCCCTCATCCTGATTCATGATTGTGCGAAGGCAACCGGCAGCTGTGAGGAGGCGGTCGCGAGGAATCTGCTCATCCTCATCGGTCTTGTCAACTTCGCAACGACAATCATCCTGGCAGTCAGCGTTTCTGAGGCGCATCACAACAGGGCTGAACCGGATGGTAGAGACCGTGGGCTCGATTTCAGGGGGGAAATCCTCGCGGACACGCCCGGCGTGGGACGATGGAGACGGAATCGGTTTCCTCGGCAAGGCCTCCGGGACGATTGCGGAGAAACTGGAGGAGATAGTCTGCGAAACACAGCAATCTGAGGAGAAGTACTCGACTCTCCTCGACAACGCGAGCGACGGCATTCTCATCATCGAGGACCAGAAGTTTGTCTTTGCCAACAAAACGTTCCTAAGGATCATGGGTTACACCAAAGAGGAACTGATCGGGACGGATTACCTTCACATCGTTGCTCCCGAGAGCGTTGAATTGTTGAGGGAAAGGCACACGAAAAGACTGCGGGGTCTGGATGTGCCGACCATCACCGAGGCAAGATTCATCGATAGATATGGCGAAGGCCACTATTTTGAGGTGAACGCCGGCTTGGTCGAACGCAGCGATGGGAAAGCCGTGCTTGTCATCCTCAGGGACATCATGGAAAGCAAAGAGTACGAGACGAGCTTGAAAAAACTCTCGAGACAAGTGCTCACAACGCAGGAAGAGGAGAGGCGAAGGATTTCTCGGGAGCTCCATGATGAGATAGGCCAGGCGTTGTCCGCCATGAACATCAGCATCGAGATTCTCTTGCGAAACGGAGTGCAGCTCGACAATTCAGGGAGAAGAGACTCCGTGACGTGAAGAATCTGATAGAAAAAAGCATCGACGATGTCCATCGGATAACCTATGACCTCCGGCCCTATCACCTGGATAATTTTGGTCTTGTTCCGGCTGTTCGCTCGTATGCCGAGACATTCGCGGAGCGCACGGGAGTTGAGGTCGCACTTCAGACGGAAGGTGAATGGTCGAAGACTCGATCCGGCGGTGGAGACTGCCGTCTACCGGGTAATCCAGGAGGCCTTGACGAACATCTCGAAGTATGCGGAAGCTAGAAAGGGCCTTTGTTTCCATGACCCGCGTTCCGGAAAGCATGGAGATCATTATCGAGGATAACGGAAAAGGATTCAGTACGGAGCCGGAGAAGAAAAAGGGCAGCCTCATGAAGGGCGGCTTGGGACTTTTCGGGATCGGGGAAAGGGTTTCCGGAGTCGGAGGGACTTTCTCGATCACGTCCGCGTTGGGTGTCGGAACGAGGCTCGTGATAAGGATCCCGGTACCCCGCGACTCTATCGGGGAGAATACCGGACATGAGCAAGATCAGAATTCTCCTTGCTGACGACCACATCGTGGTCCGCGAAGGCATACGGTTTCTGTTGGAGTCAAGGGACAATATAGAAGTGGTCGGCGAGGTTTCCAACGGCAGGGACGCCATTCGAAAGGCAGGCGATCTGAAGCCGGATATCGTAATAATGGACATTTCCATGCCCATTCTCAATGGAATTGAGGCCACCCGCGCGATCATGCAGCAGTTTCCCCGGTCCAAGGTGCTGGTTCTCACCATGTATGAGGACCGTGAGACGGTGAGGCAGATCCTCAGGGCAGGAGCTGCGGGCTGTCTGATCAAGAAGTCCGCTGCCAGCGAGCTTTTCAGCGCCATCGAGGCCGTGCATCAAGGCGAGGCGTTCTTTACCCCTTCGGTCTCTAAGGTCCTTCTCGAAGACTACGTGCAGATCACCGGAGATGCAATCGAGGTTCTCTCCCAGAGGGAAAGACAGATCCTTCAACTCGTGGCCGAGGGCTACGCCAACCGGGAAATTGCCGATCTCCTATGCATCAGCGTAAAGACGGTCGAGGGCCACAAGGACAATATCAAGAAGAAGCTCGGCCTTCGGGATCAGGTGGACTTGATCAAGTATGCGATACTCAAGGGAATAATCTCTCTCAACAGGGTCTGAACATAAAGGGCCGCTAAGCTGCCCTCAGCAATTTATCGTCAAGTCAAGCCTCTCATGTCGTTCAAGTTTGGGCCGGCGAATAAGAGGTTTGAGTCGTTCAGAGGCTCAAGAAAAGACACAAGAGTACGAGAGTCCTTTCCCCTACCGGCAGGCGGTCCCATCCTTACCTCGTGCGTGCTCGCCGCAGTTATTGGGGTCGCTCGAGCGCCCCCTTAAGGCAGCATAAGCCGCCGGAGCCTCCCCCCTCACCCTCGCTTCGCTCGTTGCATCGCTCCTCATTCCGCCCCTCACTCCCCCCATCCCCCACGCAAAGCTTGCGGGGGCATTCGTTAAACGTGTCCGGATTCGTCGCGAGCAATTCTTAAGTCGTCCTCGGACTATGCACGACGAGATAAGGACGGGACCGCCTTATGGCGATGTCCTACCAATATCACGCAGCCGCGCAAGCAAAATAAGGGTCCTCGGCCTTTGTTAGTAATAAGGCGGACGGTTCCAGCCGATTGATTACTAGCTGGTCGGGTCCTCGCGCAATTGTTTCTGTGTGTATTTGAGAGGTTGCCTTTTCATCGCCGGGTCAGTCGGCTGATAGACCCGGCGTCCACGAGCGAAGCGAGGGTGAGGGGGGAGGCTCCGGTGGCTTTGCCACTGGAGGGGGCGCTGAGCCCCATTAATAGCCGTGGACGACCGCATGTTCGGAATCGATGGGATGTGGATGCCATCTGAACCACATCGGCCGAAGATGATACTTGCGTATATCTGAGGCCAGTAGGGCAGTGGTTAAGGGGGCGGTGCGATTCTGGACATGCGGTTGGCCGGACCTGCACGTAGACCCGAAGCCTTTTCTTTCCGCCCAGTGATTGGCTTTGCCAAACCCGCCACGGACGATCCGACATTAGAACTTGACATGGCACTGACCGTAAAGGAGCTTCCCCCCGAAATCGAGGGAGACCCCCGGGGTAAACAGGGGATTCCCCCATTTACGTCCTTTTGCTTTCTCACGTAACCTAGGCTCAAGCACCCTACATCCAAGGAGGTCGAGGCACCATGTTTACGATCGACATAGATACTGGTGGCACCTTCACCGATGGCTTCTTCACGAAGGAAGGAGAGTTCAAGACTGCCAAGGTGCTTACCACGCCCCATGACCTGACGGTCTGTCTCGCCGACTGCATAAAGGAGGGGGCGAGACTCTTCGGAATATCGGCGCGCGAGATGCTCGCGAATACCGATGTGGTTCGGTACTCGACCACGATCGGGGTAAATGCCTTGATAACGAGAACAGGTTCGAAGATCGGCCTGATCGTCAGCAAAGGCTATAAGGATTCTCTCTATGCAACGGACCGGGCCAAGGCGGAAGCGGTCTTCACCCTGATTTCGAAAGATTTGATCGCAGAAGTCGACGAAGCGATCGACGATAAGGGAAACATAGGCAAGCCGCTGGACAAAAACGACGTGCTGGCGAAGATGCAGCATCTGATCGACATGGGTGCGAGGGCCATTGCGGTAGCCTTGCGGAATTCACACGCCAATCCGGCCCACGAAAAACTCCTCAAGACCATCGTCAAGGAGCAGTATCCCAACTATTATCTGGGCAGCGTGCGAGTCTTTCTGGCTTCCGAGATCTCGGACCAACCGGGTGATTCCTACCGTACCAACACGGTCGTCGTGAACGGCTACATCCATGACGCACTCGTCAAATACCTCTACAAGGCAGAAGATGAGCTCAGGGCGAATTTCTGCCTTCATCCGCTCATGGTGGCCCACTCTCACGGCGGCGTGGCGAGGGTGGCGAAAACGAGGGCGATCGATACCTACTCCTCCGGTCCTGCCTTGGGCGTCATCGGCGCCGGGAGCCTCGGGAAGCTCTATGGCTATCCCAACGTCGTCACAGTCGACGTAGGAGGCACCAGCCTGGACTTGGGCCTCATACGAAACGGCGCACATCGTTACAGCTCCAGCCCCTCTGATCGCCGGATTTACCGTAAATGTCCCGATGATCACGACGTACTCCGCCCCGATCGCGAGTGGATCCATAGCGAGGGTCGATGCGCGCAAGAACCTGACCGTTGGACCGCAAAGCGCAGGGGCCCGGCCCGGACCTGCCTGTTTTGACCTCGGCGGGATGGAGCCCACCGTTACGGATGCGGACGTAGTGCTGGGTTCATAGACCCTGGCTATTTTCTGGGCGGTCGGATCAAGTTGAACAAGGCAAAGGCGGAAAGCATCATCAAGACCAAGATCGCCGATCGTCTGGGCGTGGCCGTAGACGAGGCAGCCTATATGATCAGAGAACAGATGGGCAGGAAAACGGGGGAGGAAATAGTCCGGTTTGCCGAAGAGCACGGCATCGGAGCGGGAGGCCTGTCCGATTTCGCCGTTGTGGTCTATGGCGGCGCCGGGCCGACGCATTACAGCGACTTCGCCAGGGGTCTGAATTTCGGCCATAGCGTCGCTACGCCTTACGCTTCGGTCTTTAGCGCTTTCGGCTCGTCGACGACAGACGTGCTTCACAGCTATTCGAAGTCCGCTCGGATAGAATTGCGCAGCCCAAAGGGCTACTTCTCCGATTACGACTTCTTCAATGGAATAGTGACGAGCCTCTCCGAACAGGCGAGAAGAGACATCAGGGGGGAGGGTTTTTCACCGGACAACGCCGCCTATTTCCTGGAGCTCACCGGAGGGGGCGACCTGGAGGGGAATAAGGTCAGGTTTGATAGGATGTATCTCCGTTCCGAGGATGACGTGGCGGCTCTCTGCAGAAAGTTCACAGCCGGGGAAGGCCCGGTCTCCATATCGGCCATCGCCTTGAGCGCCAGTGTGCCGATGCCTCATCTGATTGCCAAGACGTTCGAGATGGCGTCCAAAGATCCCAGAAAGGCGATGAAGGGGTCCCGCTCCGGTTTACTGGTCGCCGACGTCAGGGTATCAGGCCACGCCTGTGTACGACCGGGACATCCTCGTGCCCGGCAACGAGGTTTCCGGCCCGGCCGTTGTCGAGGCAAAAGACACCACGTACGTGATTCCTGCGGGCGCAGCACTGCACATAGATGCCTATTCGAACGCCGTGATAAGAGGGTGAGACCATGAACAAAGTCAGAATCACGGAATACCTCAATGTGGATTTGGAGAAAGAGATGTGGTGCTGCAACCGCTGCGGGGCCGATATTATCTCGGCGCGAGAGCCCTATTTTAAGGGATGCCTTGTCTATGACAGGCCGGGATCCGAGGTTTACGGACCTCCCACCGAAATTGCGCAGAGACAGTTCGTCAACTACGCGCCCGATCCAAGATTCCAGCGCATCCTTGAGTTCTACTGCCCCACGTGCGGAACCATGGTCGAGGTCCAGTATCTGCCTCCGGGCCATCCGATTCCGGTAGACATCGCCCTGGACATAGACAAGATGAAGGAGAGATACCTAAAAGGTCAGAGATGAACGGCAAACTGGCTTTTCGCAGCGTGCTGCAGGGGAAGAACCAGGGCAATCCGCCTTTCGTCCCCTTTGTCTACGGCCTGGCTGCGAGGATGGCGAACGTCTCTCTCAGAGAAATGGTCTCGGATCCGGGCTACTATACGAATGCTCTCGAGGGGGTATATGGGCTCCTCGACTATGAAGTCATCACCACGAGCTACGATACGACCGTCGAGGCCGAGTCCTTGGGAAGCCAGGTCGAATGGATAAACGAGTACGCTGCCCCCCATCTTGTGAGAGGGGGAGATCTTTCCCTCATCCGGCCCGAGGACTTCCTGCAAAGCGGGAGGATCCAAGTCCTTCTGGAGGTTACGAAGCGCCTCATGATATCCGCGGGCAGAGATGCGGCCGTGGCATGCGTAGTCTCAGGCCCCTGTTCCCTATTGAAGGGCCTTGAACGCGTCTCCGGCTTGACGGGTTATGGGAGCTTCGCGGAAGCGGTGAAGCTTCTCGGTGGTTTCCTCAATAAGCTCGTGAGGGGGCTTTGCGAGTTGAAGATCGATGCGGTTCTTTTCAGGGAGGATCCCCTTGGGCAGGAACTGGTCGACGAGCTGCCGTGGGGAGGGATGCCTACAAGGGCCTTTACGCGACGTTGTTCAACATCGTCCGTGCCTTTAACGGGTTTCCCCTTCTTCTGACAAGCCGCCTGACCATAGACGAAGTGAGGACCATCCACGGCACCTTAAGGCCGGACGGCATGGTTCTTCTGGGGACCGATTTTGACGACCAAGAGCTTTCCCTCTTGAATGACCTTGCCGACGCCTCGAGAGTCTCATTCGGAGTGCCTCTGCCGATCGGCACGGCCCCCGAGGAAAAGCTATGGGAGAGACTCAATGTGATCGACTCTTTTGTGGCCGCCCATCGGCCCAAGAGGTTCTTTTATACGAGCGACGGGGAAATTCCCCATGACATATCAATAGAGATTCTTCGCACGCTGATGGATAGGCTAAGGGCCTAAGACCGTGTAAGGGCCGAAACGACGGTCCGGACTGTTGAGCTCTGACGGAGGGCGAGAGAATGGGCTACTCGATAAATGTCGACGTCGGTGGGACCTTCATGGACTTCTTTGTGAGCAGAGAGTCCGATTTCATCATAGCAAAGACCCCCACTACCCACTACGAGCTGAAAGTCGGCTTTATGAAGGGGCTTGAGGAGTGCGCGGACAAGTTAGGCGTCACGTGCGGGGATTTCCTCAAGGAAACCGACGTGATCAAGTACAGCACGACCATAGGGACGAATGCCCTCATCGAAAGAAACGGTCCGAAGCTCGGCCTCATCACGACCAGGGGGTTCGAAGACACTATATTCATAGGCCGTGGGAGGCAATGGGCAGACGGTCTGCCGGAGGCCGACGTTCAGGACATCGGACGGATCGAAAAGCCAATACCCTTGATTCCGAGGAAGCTCGTCGTGGGGGTGAGGGAAAGGGTGGACTACAAAGGGCGTGAAGTGATGCCTCTTTCCCGCGACGACGTGCTTGACAAGGTGAGATACCTCGTCGATAATGGCGTGCGCGGCTTCGTCGTGAGCCTGCTCTGGTCATTCATGAATCCCGCTCACGAGCGCCGGATAAAGGAGGTTATCGAAGAAGAGTACCCTGAGGTCTATCTGGGGAACATGCCCGTCATCCTGTCCTCGGAGATCTCGCCGAAAGAAGGCGAATACGTGAGAACCATGTCCGCGGTGGTCAATGCCTATATGCACCTCCAATTCGCGGAGCAGCTCTCCACCCTGGTAGGGTAGCCTCATGGACGAGGGGTACAAGAAACCCATTCTTCTCGTGGACAACTCAGGCGGCTGCGCCAAGGGCGCAAGGACGATCGCCCTGAGCACCCACAATTCCAGCCCGGTCTCCGGCCTGTGTGGGGCTGCCTCGATGGGCAGGGACTTCAGTCTCGCCAACATCGTCTACACGGACGTCGGAGGAACGAGCTTCGACATCGGTGTTATCGCCGAGGGCTCGATCAGATACTATGACCTCTACCCGACAATCGACAGGTGGCGCACGCAGGCCACCACGATAAAGACGACGTCCATCGGCGCCGGCGGGGGCTCCATAGCATGGCTCAACCCTCTTCTCGGAGACAGATTGGAGGTCGGACCGAAGAGTGCCGGGTCCATTCCGGGTCCGGCATGCTACGATCTCGGCGGCGAGGATCCGACAGTCACTGACGCGGATGTAGTCCTCGGCTACATAAACCCTGACTTCTACCTCGGAGGCAAGATGATGCTCAACAAGGAGAAGGCGCTGGAGGCCATAAGGAGGATCGGCGTCCCGGCGGGGTGGGATGAGGTAACCACGGCGCTGATGATAAAGAAGGTCGTCGATACGAAGATGGGTCAGGAGGTCTTTAAGGAGGTAGCGTTCAAGGGTTATGAGCCTTCGGAATTTGCCATTTTTGCCTGTGGCGGCGCAGGCCCTACCCACTGCTGCGGCGTGGCAGACGCGGCTGACATGAAGTCCTGCTACATTCCCCCGGCAGCCCCGGTTTTCGGAGCCTTCGGCGCGTCCACTCTCGACATAGTCCACAAGTACGAGAAGTCCCACCACCTGAGGTTCTTCGACTACGCCACGGCCACCTATTTCACCGAATATGACAGGTTTAACTCCATTGTGTCGGAGCTGAGAAGCCAGGCCGTGAAAGACATCGTTCTCGAAGGTTTTTCAGAAGGAGAGGCGGTCTTCAAGCTCGAGCTGGAGATGAGGTACGGAGCCCAGTGGAGGTATACCCACATAGAATCGCCGGTGCTGAACGTGCTCG
This sequence comes from uncultured delta proteobacterium, assembly GCA_963749525.1. Lineage (GTDB taxonomy): Bacteria > Desulfobacterota > Syntrophorhabdia > Syntrophorhabdales > WCHB1-27 > CAVVNC01. The sequence goes on along the minus strand of CAVVNC010000042.1, from coordinate 11,195 downwards.
CCCAGAAAGACGTGGAGAAGATCTGCTACTTCTTTACCGAAGAATTCAAGCGTCTGTACGGCGCCGAGGCGGCTTTCCCCGAGGGGGGCATCGAAATCGAGACCTTCAGATTGTTCGTAAAACTGAAACTGGCCCACTTCGCCGTTGCCGGGGCCGGCGAGGAGGATAAAGCGCTCTCTCCTCAAGCTCTGAAGGAAGAGAAGGATTGCTACTGGGAGGCAAGGGGTGGGTTCGAAAAGACCCCGGTCTACGACTGGGACCTGTTGCGGCCCGGCAATCGTGCGGATGGACCCGCTATCATCGAGGCAAAGACGACGACCGTTGTGGTCGAACCGGGCTGGTCCTTCAGGATGGATGCGTACGGAAACGGCGTGCTGACGAAGGAAGGATAGAAACGCGGCCTCACACATGAGAGTCCGAGGCCTTGCTATGAGGGGGAGGCTCCGCAGGCTTATGCCTGTGGAGGGGGCGACGCTAGCCCCATGAAACGAGCGAAGCGAGATTGAGGGGGAGGCTCTGGAGGCTTTGCCTCCGGAGGGGGCGACGCTAGCCCGATGAAACGAGCGAAGCGAGATTGAGGGGGAGGCTCCGGAGGCTTTGCCTGCGGAGGGGGCGACGCTAGCCCCATTAATAGAAGGAGGCAGAGATGTCGGGAATTGACTACGAAGTGAGAACCAGATTTCACCCCGAACCTCCAACGGCTGAAGAACAGGAGGGAATGGCCCGTGTCGATCCGACGATGGCCGGGATATTTGCGCACAAGCTCCTGACGATCGCGAGCGAGGGCAACGAGCTGGTCATCAAGCTTGGCGCGTCTACCGGATGCCGCTGGGGGGACACGGCGGTGGCAATCTATACCGCCTCCGGCGACAATGCATCCTGCGCCACCGGCCTCTTCTTTCATGCGGTGCTCGGCACCCTCTCGGTGAAATACATCATGAAGCACTGGCTCAATAATCCCGCGGTCGGCGTGAAGCCCGGGGATGCGTTTTTCAGTAATGACCCCTTCTACAGCGGTGTTCACGCGCCGGACATGGGTATCTTCGCCCCTGTTTTTCATGGAGAGAAGCTGGTCTGTTGGGTCGGAGCCGTCGTCCACAGCGGCGAGTGCGGCGCCTGCGAGCCAGGGGGCATGCCGACCACCTCGAAGAGCATCTACGATGAGGGTATTCAGTTTCCCCCAACGAAGATCGCTGAAAACTACACCCTTCGGGAAGATCTGATCAATGCCATGAACCACATGGTGAGGGACCCCAGGGTCCTGACGCTCGATATCAAGGCTCGCATGGCAGCCCTGAGGGTAGTGGAGAGAAGGCTCCACTCGGTGCTGGAGAAGGTGGGGGCGAGCAGCTTCGTATCGACGCTGCGGTACATGATCAACATCACCGCAGAGGGGGCGAAGAAGAAGATCCGGGAATGGAATGACGGCACCTTCCATCACGTGGAGATACTCGACGCCGTGGGACCTGTCTCGCGGGCCATGAAGATATCGCTGAGACTGGAGAAGAAGGGCGACCTCCTCTACTTTGACTACGACGGGACATCTCCCGAGGTGAGGGATCTCGCGTGCAACGCGATCCCTATCGGCATAATCGCCATCCAGATGACGTATTGGATGGCGCACCTCTTCAGCGATCTCCCGCATAACACCGGGATTCTCGAGCCTCTTATCTACAAGGTGCCGGAAGGCTCGATGACGAACGCGACCAGGGAGTCACCGAAGGCAGGCTCACCCTTCACCATGAACCTCAACAGAAACATCCTGTGGCAGGCCATGCAGAAAGTGATCTTCTCGACGATGAGGGAGTGCGTCCTTGCACAGCCGGCTCACACCTTCAACACCGTGGTTTACGGAGGCCTGAACCAGTACGGGGCTCCCTTCGCGGACGTGGGGGCCGAGATGAACTCCGATGGCTACGGGGCCAGGTTTGACAAGGACGGGGTCAATACCGCGGGCGCATCGTTCGCTCCCATGAGCTCGGAGCCCGGAGAGGTGGAGAGTCTCGAAGCGGCCATGCCTTTCCTCTATCTGTATCGCGGCCTTCATCGCAACAGCTGCGGCTACGGCAAGTTCAGGGGAGGAGTCGGGATGGATTATGCCATATCCGTGCACGACGTTCCCGAGATGTTCTTCGGGTCCTGGGGATTCAATTCCAGGGCCACCATCAATCAGGGCCTCTGCGGCGGCTATGGCTCACCGGTGATGCCCTTTGTAAGGATCGTCGATACCAATCTGAAGGAGATCTTTCATTCGGCCGAAGCGAGCCTGCCGTCGGCGAGCTGGATGACGTATGTGGGGAAGCAGATCAGCGGCACGTACGAAGCTGACAAGTATCCTTCCCCGCCTCGACTCGTCCACGAATATGACATCGTGGCAGGCGGAACCGCCGGCGGAGGCGGCTACGGCGACCCCATCGAGCGCGACCCTTCGCTGGTCATGCAGGATCTGGAAGACGGTATTATTTCGCACCGGGTGGCGAGAGATGTTTACAGGGTGGCCTACAATGAGGAATCCCTTCTCGTGGACGAGGAGAAGACGAGGATGCTCCGCGAACAGGAAAGGCTGGACAGGAAAACGAGAGGGGTGAGATTCGAGGTCTTCGAGAAGGAGTGGCTGCAGTTGAAGCCTGACGACGAGATTCTGGAGTTCTACGGAGAGTGGCCCGAAACCCGCTACAAATCATTCACCTACTACGGCTCGTGGCACGATTGAGGGAGGATAAGGGTAATGGGCCAAAGGATGCCGTTCAGAGAGGGGCTTTTTTCGGAAGGGGCAGACGACGTGTGCCTGACCGGCAACCGCTGCCGCAGGTGCGGCCAGATCTATTTTCCCGCCCGGTCGCTCTGCTTCGCCTGTCTTGCCGAGGATCTCGAGCCAATCGGATTTGGCCGCGAAGGTACGCTCTATTCCTATACGGTCTCCTACATGCCGTCTCTCCGCTTCGAGGCGCCCTTCTACGCCGGTTGGGTAAACGCCCAGGAAGGGGTGAGGGTTTTTGCGCCTCTGGTGATCGAAGAAGAGGCGCAGCTCACGATAGGAATGAAAATGGAGCTCCTTGTCGCTGAGTTGTGGCGGGAAGGTGAGAAGAGCGTCGTGGGATACAAATACAGGCCGCTCTGATTGTCTGCTTTTCGTCTTTTAGCGATGCAACCCTTTCACCGGCGACACAATTAATACCAGCACAAGAAGGTTGATATGGGAATGACGGAGCGACTAAGAGATGTTGCGGTAATTGGGGGCGGCATGACCGTCTTTGGGAAATTCCCTGAGCGAACTCACGAATCCCTCGGCCGTGAGGCCATGCTCGCGGCCATGAAGGACGCGGGGATCAAGCCGAAAGACGTGGGATTCGCTTCGTGCGGGACGGTCTACGGAGGATGGTGCGTGGGGCAGCGCATGCTCAAGGAAGTGGGCATCTCGGACATGGAGTTCCTCAACGTTGAGAACGCCTGCGCCAGCGGCGCTTCCGCCTTCAGGGAGGCGTGGCTCAGGGTGGCCGCTGGTCAGTGCGACATCGCCATCGCCGGTGGAGTGGAGTCGATGACCACGAGCCCGGTGGCAGGCAAGCTCATCCCTCCCCCTCCCGACGACGTGGACGGCCAACTGGGCCTCACTGTGCCCATGTTCTTTGCCCTTATGATGCGCCGCCACATGCACGAGTACGGCACGACGCCGGAGCAGTTTGCCCGTGTGTCCGTGAAGAATCACGATAACGGTTGTCTTAACCCCTATTCGCAGTACCAGAGGAGGCTTACGGTAGAGGATATTCTGGCGTCCCGGATGGTCTGCGATCCCCTCAGTCTGCTCCAGTGCTGCCCCAATTCCGACGGGGCGGCAGCCGTGGTGCTCTGCGCAAACGAGATCGCCAGAAGGTTCACCGCCTTCCCGATGGTCGTTGCCGCCTCGGTACTGGGATCGGGCGACTACCTCCACAAATGGGAAGATGCCACCTTTTCGAACATGAGTCACAAAGCGGCGATGGCTGCCTACGAGATGGCGGGTATCGGGCCGAAGGACATCGATGTTGTCGAGCTCCACGATGCATTCACCGTGGCGGAGATCATGCACTATGAGGATCTCGGCCTGTGCGGCAAGGGAGAAGGTGGACGCTTCATCGACTCCCGGGGGCCGTGGCTCGATGGCACTCTCCCCGTCAACCCGAGTGGCGGCCTTTTGAGCAAGGGACACCCCCTAGCCGCGACGGGGGTCGCACAAGTCGTCGAGGTGTGGAGGCAACTGCGGGGAGGGGCCGGCAAGATCCAGGTGAGCGGGGCCAAGACCGCCCTTACGCACGTGATGGGTGGATACGTGTCCGGACTGGAATCGGGCGCGGTGAGCGTGCACATTTTCAAAATCTAAGACGGGCCGGGTGCCCTGTATGCGTGCACAAGGAGGCGGATGTGAGCGACGACGTGCGGACTGACAGGGTCGTACACAAGGTGTTGGAGCGTCAGGCGCGAAAGTATGGCGACCGCACCTTCCTCTATTTCAAGGACGACAAGTTCAGCTACCGGGACTTGGATGAGGCGGCGAGCCGGGTGGCCTCCGGGCTGCAAAAGATCGGCGTCTCCAAGGGGGACAAGGTGGCAATCATGATGCCCAACTGCCCCGAGTTCCTTTTCCTCTGGTTCGGCATTTCCAAGCTTGGGGCCGTCGAGGTACCGATCAACCTCGCCCACAAGGGCGATGTCCTCACCTACATGCTGGACCAATCCGACTCGTCCCTGCTGGTCGTGCATCGTGATTACCTCGATCGCATCCAGGCGATTCAGAAGGATATCCCGAAGATACGGCAGATCGTCCTGTTCGACCCGCAGGCCGGATCGAATGTGGGACTGACGAAGCCGCATCTGCAGTGGCCGGATGTGGTGAATAACGACGGGGTCTACCGGGCCGGAGAGGTCCTCTGGTCGGACCCGTCCTGCATCCTTTACACCTCGGGCACCACAGGCCCTTCGAAGGGCGTCATGCTGCCGCACAACTACACCGTATTCATGGGAGAGATCGTGTGGGAGGCGGCGGAGTATACGGAAGACGATTGTCTTTACAACGCGCTGCCCCTGTTTCACGGCAATGCTCAGCAGCTTTCCTTCATGCCGGCGCTCCTCTCCGGGGCGCGCACTGCCCTGGCCGAGCGGTTTTCGGCGAGCAGGTTCTGGCATGACGTCAAACGCTACGGGTGCACTGAATTCAACTCCCTTGGAAGCATCGTGCCCATCCTCTTCAAGGCCGACCCTAAGCCGGACGACGCTGACAACCCCTTGCGGCTGATGGTGTGTGCGGCGACCCCGAAGGACATTTTTCGTCCCTTCGAGGAGCGCTTCGGCCTCTCCCTCGTGGAGATATACGGCATGACCGAGTTCGGTCTTCCCCTCATGAATAACCTGCGCGATCGGAAGCCGGGCTCCTGCGGCAAGCCCCGCAGGTGTGCCGTGAAACTTCTCGACGACAACGAGATGATCGCCGGCCCAAACACGGTGGGAGAGCTTCTCGTGCGGCCCGACGGCGACTACTGCATGCTCCTCGAATACTACAATATGCCGGAGAAGACGGTGGAGGCGTGGCGAAACCTGTGGTTCCATTCGGGCGACTATTTCATCCGTGATGGGGAAGGCTACTACTTTTTTGTCGATCGCAAGAAGGATGCCCTCAGGCGCCGGGGAGAGAACATTTCGTCCTACGAGGTGGAGAAGTCGATAAACGCCCATCCCGCGGTCCTCGAGTCGGCGGCAATAGCGGTGAAGTCATCCATGGGGGAGGACGAGGTAATGGTTTGCCTGGTGCTGAGGCCGGACTTCAGCCTCAGCCCCGAGGAGTTGATGGCCCATTGCGAAAAGCGCATGGCCTATTTCATGATACCCCGCTACCTAAGGTTTATGAAGGCCCTCCCGAAGACGCCGACCGAGCGGGTGCAGAAGCACGTCCTCCGGTCCGAGGGTGTTACGAATGACACATGGGACCGTGAGGCGGCCGGTTACGAGGTGAAACGCTAAGCGATACCCGGGAAGAAACAATTTTGTCTCAACTCAAATACTTCGTTATTATATACTTGACACGAGAACAGTTCTGGGTTATATTATTTTTATGGATCACTTCTCAACCTTCTTGCTCGGTTTTCCCTTTGGAGCGTTAAGCTCTTCGACATGTTTTTTGATGTGCTCCACGACCTTAGGATGGAAGACGTGCGCCAACAGTTCGTCGTTGGTCATGTCCTTCGGATGCTTAGTTTCTTTTTTCATGGAGGCCCCCAATGGACGTTAATCTTGTGAGTCTGATTGAATTGTACGGCAACGAGGACAATTGTCGCAAGGCTCTGGAAGATCTGAAATGGCCGGAAGGTATCAAATGCCCTCGTTGCGGATCGGACAAGGTGTCTCACATAAAGAACCGCGATCAATATTACTGCGATGCCTGTCATTACAATTTCTCGGTTACGGCTGGTACGATTTTCCATGACTCTCACCTTCCGCTCTGGAAGTGGTTTCTTGCGGTCTATCTCATGATGGAATCGAAGAAAGGCATGTCGGCCAATCAGCTTAAGAGGACTTTGAAGGTGAGTTACAAAACTGCTTGGTATCTCTGCCATAGAATTAGAAAGGCTATGGAAGAGGCGAGCGGCCAGCCCAAGCTTACCGGGACCGTGGAAGTAGACGAAACGTATGTCGGCGGCAAATACGATAAGAGGCGGAAGCGCGGACCCTGGGAGAAACAGGCCGTCATGGGGCTCATCCAAAGGCATGGCAAGCTTGAAGTTAAGGCGATCAGAACCGCTGGCAAAAAAGTTCTCATCCCGATCATTGAAAGCCGAGTAGACAAAAATGCTACCGTCATGACGGACGAATATGCTGCCTACAAATCTCTCGACAAAGAATACCACCATGAAGCCGTCAATCACAGCGCTGAAGAATGGGTTAGAGGCGATGCCCACACGAACAATATAGAGAATGCATGGTCCTTGTTCAAGCGGTCGATTGTCGGCTCTTTCCATCAGATCAGCTCGAAGCATGTAGAGTCCTACCTCGATGAGTTTGAATGGAGATTCAACGGGCGCAACGATCCGTATCTCTTTCGGGATACTCTCATAAGGTTGTTAAAAGCTCCAAAAATGGAGTTTAAGGAGTTGATAACTAAATCGGCATAATTCATCATATATAACCTGTAATGGTGTTATACATATCCTCTATTCCCCGAAAAATAGATGTGAAGAGAGAGCGTACAAAACCTGGATATTTATCTACTAAGACGCCATTTAGGTACAGCTTGTATGAACCAGTGGCGGTCCATGTAACGGCTATCATTGTTGGTCTCTTCAGTTTATCAAAATCACTATACTTTAGGACAACTTTGTCTCTTGGATTGTTACTAATTAGAACCTTAAAAATATTGTCGCTGTCTCTATATATATGAAGTGTGAATTGGTTTCTCATAATGACTGGAAGAATATCGACAAAAAAACCATTTTTTCCGAACCACCTATTGTCTCTTGTGGACCAAAAGCCAAAAGTACCTTCTCTTGGGTTTAATTGATTAATTGTTTTCATCAGGCGATCATCAAGGATTGGGCCATATATTTTTTGCGAGAATGATTCACCCATAATCTTGTAAGTAAAACCCCCCTCGTATGTCCCATCTCTATTTGCATTCGTAGGGTGCTCATCTGATCCCGCTTGTTGATTAACAACCACATTCAAACCAAAGGGCAGCCTTTCTGGCCATTTATCACAACTAAAATTAATTGCACTAGTATTAACAGTCTGATCATTGATTTCAGCTTTGCGAATTTCTAAAGAACAATTTCTGGTAATGGCTGTTTCTATAGGTTGATCTTTATATCTCGATTCGCGTCCATTAGTTTCGTTATATTCTTCATATCCTTCCCCAAGTGGGTTTACTAAGGGGTACTTCTCGGCTATAGTAACGCGATTCTCAAAATGAAATTCCACCGACAAATCAGAAATGGGCGCTGACTCTAAATTGAGATTTTGAATCATACCTCTATACTGAAAGAGCGGGTATTTATAGTACATTTCTGGAGAAGGAAATATGTTTATTTGTACTTCAGGTCTGTAATGGCGTTCTATGCGGTTTGGCACCTCATACCAAGATAAAAGAAAGAGACTTACCACTATTCCTAATAAAATAGCTAGGCGCAAGAATGCATTAACATTTTTCAGCCAATGCACTCTTAGAACTGCGATTATTACTATCCAGAGACTTATAACAATAAGCACACCGCGTATTATTGTCATGATTCCTATAAGCACAGGGATCACCGGCAATAGCATAGCAATAATAAGGGCAAAGATAAAATGAGCGCTCGTGTCATAAATGACCTTTGCAACACAATCAATGCTTTCTGATATTTTGGAAGCCAAGGTTGGCATAAAACGACACAATGTCTGGCCCACTTTGAAGACACCGCTAATAGAGTTAAGATAGCCAATGGTAGGTTTAAGACTCTTAAATAGATTGGAAGATAAAAGCCTTTTCCAAACAGAAGGTTTTTTTGTCTTCTGTAATTGAAGGCGGCGGGTACGTCTATTCCCGGTTGGCTTATCGGCCATAGTTCGATTCTACCGCAGCCCTCTCTTCGCTCAAGTAATAACACGAAATACTTTGCTTGACGAAGCGACCTTTTGTAATCTACAATGCTCGTGTCGATGATTTTGAACACGGACGGTCCCCGCGAAAGACGGATATAGGCCGTCCGAAGGGCGGACTTTACCACACGGGGAAGTCTCACATGAATATCGACAGTGCCGTGCTGAGGTTGGACAACATCTGCAAGAGCTTCGGGGGGCTCCAGGTGCTCCAGGGAATCGATCTGCGCCTGGAGCGACAGCAGATCATAGGTCTCATAGGTCCTAACGGAGCCGGCAAATCCACCCTTTTCAACATAATCACCGCTATCTACCGCCCAACACTCGGGGACGTCTACCTGGAAGGGAATAAGATCACCGGTCTTTCTTCTCACAAGATATGCCATCTGGGGATCGCAAGGACCTTTCAGCTTATCAGAACCTTCCTCAGCATGACCGCCCTTCAAAGCGTCATGGTGAGCGCAACGTTCGGCCACGTGCACAGGAGCGAGGGCGCTCGCAAGAGGGCGGCGGAGGCACTGGAGATGGTGGGGCTGGCTGAAAAGAGCAATACGATTACCGCCGAATTGACCTTATCCGACCGGCGCCTCCTCGAAGTGGCAATGGCGCTGGCCTCCATGCCGGTGGTGACGCTCCTGGACGAGCCCATGGCCGGCCTCAATCCCTCGGAGACCGAGAAAATCCTCCATTTGATCAAGAAAGTGAGGGACGAAAGGAAGATCTCCATTTTGTGGGTCGAGCACAAGGTGGATGCGGTATTCGACATCTGCGACCGTGTCGTCGTGCTCGATTACGGCATCAAGATCGCGGACGGCACACCCGTTGAGATAGCGAAGGACAAGAAAGTCATAGAGGCCTATTTTGGGGAGCCCGTTACTTGAGGTAGAGCACGTCGACGTCTTCTATGGCGTTGCCCAGGCGCTCTGGGATGTCTCCTTCAGCGTCGAGGAGCGCAAAATCACCGCCCTCCTGGGAGCGAACGGTGCGGGCAAGAGCACGCTCCTCAAGGCCATTTCGGGCGTTGTTCAGCCCACAAAGGGGAGAATAGTGTACGCGGGAAGTCCCCTCGTCGACTGCCGGCCGGAGATGGCAGCATCGTCCGGCATCTCCCACGTGCCTGAAGGACGCCGCCTGTTTTCCGGCCTCACGGTCCTGGAAAACCTTGAGCTGGGCGCCTACCTCCCCAGCGTGCGGCCCATGACAAAAGAGTCTCTCGATCGCGTCTTCGGCCTTTTCCCTGTGCTCAAGAGCCGGATGCGCCAGCCTGCCGGGACTTTGAGCGGAGGGGAGCAGCAGATGCTCGCTATTGGCAGGGCCCTCATGGCGAGGCCCACGCTCCTGCTTCTGGATGAGCCCTCCCTTGGTCTGGCCCCCATAGTGGTCAAGCTGCTTTTTGACATCATCAAGGTCCTCAACCGGGACGGCGTTACCATCCTATTGGTCGAGCAGAGCGTCCGCAAGACCCTGGAGATTGCCGATTATGCGTTTGTGCTGAAAACAGGGGTTATGAGGATGGAGGGGCAGCCCGCGCAGCTTCTGGACGATCCGGAATTCCGTCAAGCATTCCTTGGAAGGATAGGGTAGATCACGTGCACTGGTTCTCATCGCTCGCCACGTTTTTTCAGGTCCTTGTCAACGGGGTTTTCCTCGGTTGCATGTACGGTGTCGCGGCCATAGGATTGAGCCTCATCTTCGGCTGCATGCAGATCATTTTCCTCGCCCAGGGCGCGGTGATGATCCTCGCCGCCTATTGCATATTCTGGATGGTCACCCTCACCCCCTTAAGTCCGTTCTGGGGCTTCCTCTTCATAATTCCCGTTTTTCTCGCTTTCGGCTTCGCCATGTATACGGGGCTCTTTCAGAGGGTGGCGAAGGCAGGGCAGAACCCGACCCTCCTTCTGGCCTTTGGCCTCATGGTCCTTCTCGAACATGTCATGGCCTTTGTCTTTTCGTCGGATTACCGCACGGTTGCGACAAAATACTCCAGTACGGCGCTCAATCTTGCCGGGGTTACTTTCTCGGTGAACCGGATCATAGTCGCCTTCGTGGCATTCGCTGCGACGGCTCTCGTCTTTTTCTTCCTCAAGAAGACCATCCTGGGGAAAGCCGTCCGGGCGGTCTCAGAGGACATGGGGGCCGCAGCCCTTCTTGGGATGCGGCCGGAGTGGGTAAGCGCTGTGACCTTCAGCATCGGCATATCTCTGGCAGGCGTTGCAGGCGTTGCCACGTGCGTCATCTTCCCCTTCGATCCGTACTTCGGGTTTATCTTCAGCCTCAAGGCCCTTATCGCCGTCGCCTTCGGCGGCCTTGGGAGCGTGGGAGGCGTCCTTTTGGGAGGGGTCATTCTTGGCGTGCTAGAAAGCATGAGCGCGTATACGATCGGCGGGGGATGGGCGGACGCTGTTGCATATGCGGCTTTCCTGCTGGTTCTGCTATTCAGGCCCGAAGGGCTTCTCGGGCGCCGTTCGGGAGAAAAGGCTTAAGAAAAGGAGGATCATGACGGGCAAGCTTAATTCCGGCAAGATAGGCTGGGAGTCGGTCTCGTTTTCTTGGCCTTCTTTGTGATCTATCCCTTTGTCGTAGATGCCGAAAAA
>CAVVNC010000041.1:0-144213 GCA_963749525.1 uncultured delta proteobacterium | reverse complement strand
CTGGCCCTTTTCTTTCTTTTCCTTTCCTCAGCCGTCGACTATCAGACGAAACGGCCAGCCCTCACCTATCCGGGCTTTCTTTTTTTCTACGTTCTCGAGCATATCTCCTATCAGACGGGTGTTTTCTTGGGATGCGTGAAGGCCCGCACCTTCGGTTCCTATCGGATGCGCCTCTTGATACGCTTTGGGAGGTAGAGCTCGGCGTCCTCCAATATCTCACGGACACCCGCATACCATGAGCGCCGCCGAATGTTGCGTTCCATCCCTGCTTCATACTACAATAGCCGTGTTCAGACAAGAATTACAGGAAAGTCTCATTCAATCCGGCAGGAGGGCTTGCTCATGGAGAATAGGAAAGCCGAAACAAAGAAGCTGTCGATGACCAATACCAAGCAGGAGATGCTTGATGCTTATCATGCTGTGCTCAAGCAGATGCAGGAAAAGGATGAGGCAGAGCTGAAGCCGGAGAAGAAGCTCGAAGAGAAGAAGCAGAAAGAGGCGGTCCAGGTCGCCCTCGCGCTACCGTCGGACGGAGCATCGCGGGAGATTGCCGACCTGAAGCTGGAGATCGGTAAGATGCTCACCCAGATCGCGGACAAGTTGGATGATGAAGTGTCCAAGTTCAGGAAGATAGAGGAAGCGGTTCGGTTCAAGGAGAAGGAGTTGGAGGAGCTATACGGAATCGAGAAAAGCGCCCTGTCTCTGGCCGCGCTTATCGAAGCTCAGAGCAGAAAGCAGGAGGAGTTCGAATCGAAGATAGCGGCAGACAAGGAGCAGCTGTCGCGGGACATAGAGAACACCCGGGCCAGATGGTCGGAAGAAAAGCAGGCGCGAGAGGCGGCAGCCAAGGAATGGGACGCGACAGAAAAGAAGCGGCGCGATCGTGAGCGAGAGGAATTCGATTACGGATTCAAGCGCGACCAGAAGCTGGCCATAGAGGCTCTCCAAGACGAGAAGACGCGGCTGGAAAAAGAGATTGCGACCAAGCGGGCAGAGGCAGAGAAGGCCCTGGAGATGAGGGAGAAGGCCGTCTCGGAGAAAGAGGCCGAGCTGCAGGACCTGCAGAAGCGAGCCGGCGGGTTCCCGAAGGAACTCGAATCTGCCGTTGTGAAAGCAATAAAGGAGACGTCCGACCGACTCACGCTCGAAGCAAAGAGCCGCGAGGACCTCCTGAAAAAGGAGTTCGACGGCGAGCGGAACGTGTTGAAGACCCGCGTCGAGGGGCTCGAGAAGACCTTAAAGGACCAGCATGAGCAGATCGCAAGGCTTTCTGCGCAGTTGGAGAAGGCATACCAGAAAATAGAGGACGTGGCGGTCAAGACGATCGAGGGGGCGGCCAATACCCAGTCCCTGACGAACCTGCAGCAGCTTCTGAGCGATCAGCTGCGCAAGCAAACACAGGAGCGGTGATGCACCTACTGCTTCTCCCGTCGGTATGACCCCGAACAACAATAGTTCCCCTTCAAGATACTCAAAGGGCGAATGCCGTCTTAAGACCTTGCGCTGATGAGTAAGCCACCGGTTACCCATGCTCGTGTTCTCTTTGCGCACCCCAGGCATCACAGCGTGATCGGCTCGTTCTTGGCGTTGAGGGGCTGATTGCTTCCCGGTCTGAACCTCCTGTATACGCCGGCAAGATGGAGGTCCTGGACGAGAATGGTCGATCGTCGACTCACGATTACCACAAATCGAAGTCGCCTAATCTCGGTTTCCATTCGAATCGTGATCGCCTAATCTACGATTACCATCGAATCGGTGATCGCCGTGAACGCACGTGACTGTACCTTCCCAACCGTGGTGCGATCCTATTCTGACGATTACCATGTGCACCCTGATTGTTCAACAAAAAACTGACGCTCGCGCGACCCACGCGGCCCTGTGGGAAGCACGTCCGGAAGGTGGCATGACGTGGGCACCCCGCCAAAACAGGCTGTGTGAGGGGGAAGGACTCCATCCAGGCTTTGACCGGATGGAAGAGGGGGCAGGACTGGAAGCCGGGAAGCGACCGGACACGGACGGCCTCGCGGGAAGCGACGCCCGAGAGGTGGTATAGACGTGGTGCTGACCCGCGCCAAAACGAGCGGAGCTAGTGTGAGCGGGGAGGCTCCATCGGCTTTGCTGCCGGAGGGGGCGCTGAGCCGACGACAGGGCCGAGCGTAAGCGAGGTGTGAGCGGGGAGGCTCCGGCCGGCTTGCTGCCGGAGGGGGGGCTGAACCCCATTAACTGCGTGCTGAGCCCCAATATATAGACTCGCCGTCCAATTTTGTCGTATAATTTTCCGCCCGGCGTCACAATTGACTGCATCCCTTAAGATGCGGTTAAAGCTTGTCTTGCGCAAGGGCATATGGCAAACTGTTTGGGCCATTCTAACCGACACTATTATGAGAGGAAAGACGAGATGAAACAGCAGGAAAAGGAATTGCAGCCGACAAAAAAAGAAGAGTTCAAGGCCGACGGGACGGACATATTGGAAGAAATCGAGGTGGAAGATCTCACCGTGGACGGGATCTGCGGCGTTTATTGATGTATTGCCTATCCCCCGGAGTGAGGGCCCGAAAGGAAGGATTCGGGCTGCTCTTTTACAGCAGCAAAGATGCCAAGCTGACCTTCGTGAAATCGGGAGGACTCTTGCGCATCGATCCCGGCCCGCGCGGTGAACGCCTCCTCGCCATGTCCGGCGAAGCCGGCGCCGAAGGGAAGGTGGTCCGCCTCCTGGATGTGCTTTCGAGAAAAGGCCTTATTGTTGAGCTACGATCTGACCAATAGGTACACTCTCACAGCCCCGGTAAATGTGACATGGGAGATCACCTCCCGATGCAACCTCCGGTGCCGCCATTGCCTTTCCGCCGATCTCATGGACGCGTGCCACAGGGAGCTTGACTTCGAGGAGAGCCGCAGGTTCATCGACAGCCTTGACCGGATGGAGGTCTTTCAGGTCAATTTCGGGGGTGGCGAGCCTTTCCTGAGGGAAGATTTCCTGGATATCCTCGATTATGCTCACGGAAAGCAGATTACCACGTGCGTGAGCACGAACGGGACCCTGGTCGACGAGGCACTCGCTAGGAGGCTGGCCGGGATGGACTACATGTACATCCAGGTAAGCCTCGACGGCGCAACTGCCGATGCCAACGATGCCATCAGGGGCAAAGGGACCTTCGAAAGGGTCATTTCCGGCATAGAGGCCCTCAACCGTCATGGTTTCCCTAACCTGAGCATCAACACGGTGGTAATGCGGACCAACTTCAGGGAGATCCTGCGGATTTACGAGCTTGGGAGGACGTACGGGGCGAAAACGAGGCTCTCCCGGTTCCGCCCATCCGGAAATGCGCGGAGGGTTTGGGAGGAGTACCGTCTGGACCGGAGCCAGCTCGAGGAGCTCTCGCAGTTCCTGAGCGCCCATAAGGACGTGCTCACGGGAGATTCCTTCTTTTCCATCACTGCCCGGGACAGGCGCGAGCTGGGTCTCAACATGTGCGGCGCCGCCAAGATGACGTGCAGCGTCGCGCCGGACGGCACCGTCTATCCTTGTGCCTTCCTTCAGGACCCCCGTTTTAGGGCCGGCAACATCCTGGACGAGTCGCTGGAATCGATCTGGCAGTCCGCGGCGCCCTTCGAGGCGCTCCGGAGCGTGAAGATAGCGTCGTGTGAAGAGTGCGGGCGGTTTAGCCTGTGTCATGGAGGCTGCCCCGCGGTCGCGTACTTTCTCACCCAATCATTGGACCGTCCCGATCCGGAATGTCTGGCCGCGTCTCCGGGGGGTTCTTTGGCGAGAGATTCGTTAGGGGGAGCTACAGATCATGTCAGGACAGTTTAAGTACCTTTTTTCGCCGCTTCGCATCGGCAAGGTCGTTGTGCCGAACCGCATATCCTTCTCGGCGCACCTCACGAGCTTCGCTGAGGCCTGTCTCCCTTCGGAGAGACACGCCAATTACTACGCGACGAGGGCGAGGGGCGGCACGGGGCTGATCATCACGGAAGAACAGTCGGTCCACCCCACAGACCGCGCCTACGACAAGCTCATCGAGGCATTCCTGCCGGAAGTGATCCCGGGCTACAAGAGGATCACAAGGGCGGTCCATGAATATGAGACGAAGATCTTCGCCCAGATCAATCACAACGGCCAACAGTGCAGCGGCGCCCTGTCGAGGCTCCCTGTGTGGGCCCCCTCCCCGGTTCCCGACCCCATATACAGAGAAATGCCCAAGGAGATGGAGATCGAGGACATCGAGGAGGTGATCCGGTACTTCTCCCTCTCGGCCGTTCATGTGCGGGAAGGCGGATTTGACGGGGTGGAGCTTCAGTTCGGCCACAGCTCGCTCGCGAGGCAGTTCATGTCGTCCCTTACCAACTTCCGGTCCGATGAGTACGGAGGGACTTTCGAGAACCGCATGCGCTTTCCCCTCGAGCTTCTCAAGAGCGTCCGGAAGGCGGTAGGGGAAGACTTCACGGTAGGCGTGCGCCTGTGCGCGGATGAGATGACCCCGTGGGGCGGCATCACCCTCGACGACGCCAAGCAGATCGCCAGGCTTCTCGAAGCGTCGGCGACCATCGACTTCGTCGACCTCACCCTCTCGACCTTCCACAACCTTTACCTCGTGGGCGGCAGCATGCATATGCCCCTGGGGTACGCGGTCCCCCTTGCCGCGGCCATCAAGGAGGCAGTAAGCCTTCCCGTCTTTGCCACGGGACGCATCAACGACCCTCTCCTGGCTGAGAAGGTGCTCGCCAACGGACAGGCGGACATGATAGGCATGGTGAGGGCCCAGCTGTGCGACCCCAACATGGGAAACAAGGCCAAGGACGGAAGGCTGGAGGAGATACGCTACTGCATTGCGTGCAATCAGAACTGCTACGGCAGGATAGCCTTCAACAGGTCCATAGGATGCGTCCAGAACCCTTTTGTCGGGAACGAAGGGAAGGAGGATGAGCTCCATCTTCCCCGCACCAAATGGAGGAAGCGGGTCATGGTGATCGGGGGAGGGCCTGCAGGCATGTGGGCCGCGAAGATCGCCTATCTGCGGGGACACGACGTTACTCTCTATGAGCAGGAGAGCGCCCTAGGGGGGCAGGTGGCTATTGCCATGAAGGGCGCAGGCCGCGAGGAATTCGGGGTCATCATCAGGAACGAGCGCAACCAGCTGAACGCTCTTCGGGTGCCCGTCGTCCTCGGGCAGGCAGTTACTGCCGAATTCGTCCTCGCCCAGGACCCGGACGCGGTGATCGTGGCCACGGGATCGACCCCTAAGAGGCCGGCTATTTCCGGAGGCGACGGACCGAGGGTCTTCACCGTATGGCAGGTCCTAAAGGGCGAAGCAGACCTCGGTGAGCGCGTGCTCTTCATAGATGACGATGGAGGCCATCAGGCCACGAGCACCGTGGAGTATCTCGCTGACCTGGGCAAGGCCGTCCACGTGATCACCACGGCGTACTACATAGGCGGGGACCTGGGCCCCACCCAGGATATCACGCTCGCGAAGCAGAGGCTCCTCAGGAAGGGGGTCACGTTCACGCCCGATTTCTACGCGGCGGAGATCAGGGGAACGGAGGTACATGGCTTCGACGTCTACTCGAACGCCGGGAAGGTCTTTTCCGACTTCGATACGGTTGTCGCTGCCATGGGCAACCGCGTAAACGATTCCCTCTATTTCTCTCTGAAGGGCAAGGTGAAGGAGCTTTACCGGGCGGGCGACTGCGTGGCACCCAGAAAAGTGGACATGGCGATCCACGAGGGCTATACGGTGGGCAGACGGGTATGAACCGGGAAGGAGATGTGATCGTCTTCCTCGAGCCTGACAACGGCTCGAGGGGAAGGGATCAACCAGGGGCTTCTTACGGAAGGCGCGAGGATCGCGGCCCTTCTCGGCGCGAGGCTCGGAGCCGTCACGTGCGGCCCGGGCAAGCCGGACACCGCGCCCATAGAAGGATACGGGGCTTCCATCCTCTACAGCGTGGAAGGGGAGGGCCTCGTCGGAAGCGGGTGCGAGCCGGTCGCCATTGCCGTTGTTTCCGCCCTGCAGGGCGTTCCCTTCAGGCTTCTTCTCATGGCCCACAGCGACTGGGGCGCGGACCTTGCCCCTATGCTGGCCGCGGGCCTCGGGACAGTAGCGGTGACCGAACTGCGGGGACATACGGATTGCGAATGGCGAGCTTCTCTATGTGCGCCACCTATTTGGAGATCAATTGGAGCAGGTCGTCTCCTATGACAAACCGGTCCGCGAAATCGCAACGATCATGATAGAGGCCCTCGACAAGAGGGAAATGACCGGTCAGGCCGGCCTCGAGGTCAGGACCATCCCGGTCGAGGTTCCGCCGGACCTGGTCCTTCCCGCGGCATTGCCGCCCGTGGCTCCGGACTTCAAGACCGTAGACATCGTCGATGCAGGGCGCATCATCGGCGTCGGCTCAGGCTCGCGGGACTCACTCTCCCTTGTCGATGAGCTTGCCGACCTTCTCGGGGCGGCCATAGGGACCACAAGGGTTGTCGTCGACGATGGCTTCTTCCCGAAGAAAAGGATGATCGGGCAGACGGGAAAAACCGTTTCGCCCGGGCTTTACCTTGCCCTCGGCGTCTCAGGGTCACCCCATCACGTCGCCGGCATACAGGGTTCGAAAGAGGTCCTGTCCGTCAACACAGACCCGAGTGCGCCCATCTTCGGATTCTCGGACAAAGGGTTCGTCGGCGATCTGAGGAGCCTATTGCCCAAGCTCATCGACCGGATAAGGCGATACAGGGACGAGGGTCTCCCATGAGAAGACCGGATGTGATCGTCGTAGGAGCTGGTCCTGCAGGGGTATCCGCGGCGCTTGGCGCGGCGCGGAAGGGCCTGCAGGTAGTGATCGTGGAACGGGGAGAGGCGGCCGGTTCGAAGAACATGTTTGGCGGCATGATCCCGAACTGCCCTGCCGCCGAAGAGCTGCTGCCCGGTTTCTGGGAACGGGCGCCCTGGGAGCGCCACGTGGTGAAGAGGACGTTGACGATCCTCTCGGAGGCCTCGGCCACCTCCCTGGCCTTCGAGTCGGACCATTTCGACTCAAGACCTTACAACGGCTACACCCTGTTTCGGCCGGTCTTTGACCGATGGTTTGCGAATGAGGCGGTAGAGGCCGGCGCAACCCTCCTTACGAACTGTCTTGCCGAGGAGCTTATTGTCGAGAACGGCTCCATAGTGGGAGTGCGGATCGGGAGAGACGCCGGGGAGCTGCGAGCCCCTGTCACCATACTGAGCGACGGTGTCCTCTCATTGCTCGCGAGAAAGCAGGGGTTGAGCAAGCCCGCCGACGCCCATGACGTGGCCCTTGGGGTCAAGGCCTTGTTCCGGTTAAGAGAGCAAGAGATCAACGACCGGTTCGGCCTCGTGCGGCGTCAGGGGGCCACCCAGGAATTCCTCGGCTGCACCGAAGGCATCAGGGGCGGGGGCTTCATCTATACCCAGACCGAGACCCTGTCGGTGGGTATCGTGACGCACCTTGATTCCTTGAAAGCAAGTGGCATAGCCCCTTATGATCTCCTCCAGGGCTTTCTTGCGCGGGAAGCGGTGTCCAAGCTGCTCAAAGGGGCTCAGCTCATCGAGTACTCGGCGCACGTGCTTCCCGAGGGCGGCTACAAGCTTGTGCCGCGGCTCTTCGCCAAGGGGCTGCTTCTCGCGGGCGACGCCGCGGGCCTCTGTTACACGAATGGACTCAACCAGGAAGGGATGAACCTCGCCATTACCTCCGGTTTCTTCGCGGCCCAGACCGTTCTTGAAGCCTTCGAGAAGGGGGATTTCTCGGAGCGGGTGCTTTCCAGGTACGAGAGCCGGCTGAAGGAAAGCTTCGTGCTCAAGGATATGTCCACTTTCGCCGGAGCAGCCGGTCTCATGCACAACGATCGCCTCTTCTCGGTCTACCCCAACCTCGTGGGGACCGTCATGGAGGAGCTTTACCGTTCGGATGGGTTGCCCAAGAAGGCCATGGGCAAGGTCGCTTGGGACGCGGCACGGGAGGCGGCGCCTCTCAGGGTCCTCATCTCGGACCTGCTGAAAGGAGGCGGTTCGCTCATATGATCACCGATGACATCTTTGAGCTGGCGAGCTACAACATAGACGAGGAGCCCCACATCAGGGTGAACCCGGATGTCTGCCAGGAATGCACCCACAGGGCCTGCACCTTCTCGTGCCCTGCGCGCTGCTACCAATGGAACGAGGCGAGGGGCAGGATCGACTTCGCGTACGAAGCGTGCCTCGAATGCGGCACCTGTCTCATCATCTGCGACAAAGGCGCCCTGACCTGGAATTATCCCAGGGGAGGGTTCGGAGTGAGATTCAGGCTCACGTAAAAGGTGAGCAGGAGCGGCATACCAGAGCGGAGCGAGGGTGAGCGGGGAGGCTCCGCAGGCTTTGCCAGCGGAGGGGGTGCTGAACCAGTGAGGAAACGAGCAAAGCGAGGCTGAGCGGGGAGGCTCCGCGGCTTCGCCTGCCGGAGGGGGTGCTGAACCCCATTAATTGTATGGAGGCTTTTTGAATATACTAGTCTTCATCAAGCAGGTCGAGGACATCAAGGTTCCGGTGATGTGCGATGCGGCCACGGGAACGGTCAAGGCGGAGTGGAATGTGCCCGTGCTCAATCCGGATGATGGCGCCGCCATTGAAGCTGCCCTGGAATTGAAGGCGCGTCTTCCCGAAACCCGCATTACCCTGATCAATCTCGGACCGCGGTCCTCGGAAAAGATGATCCGGGACTGCCTTTCCCTCGGCTGTGACGAAGGATTGCGCGTGTGGGACGATGATCTCGAAGGCCTGCACGCGCCGGCAAAGGCGCTGATTTTAGCGCGGGTTGCGCGCACGCTGCCTTTCGATCTCATACTCACCGGTGCGGGAAGCCAGGATACGGCTTCGGCCCAGTTCGGACTCCTCCTTGCCTCTTCTCTGCAGCTGCCCTGCATAACCCACGCAACCGCTCTCAGAAGGGCAGGTATCGGGAGTGTCGCGGCCGACCGGAGGCTTGCCCGGGGCTATCGGCAGGAGGTGCAGGCGCCCACACCGCTCGTGGTCACCATGGTCGCGTCTGACAATGAGAGGCCGGGTAGATATGCTTCATTGCCCGCCCTTCTCGGGGAGGCGACCCGGGAGATTCCGCGTATCGACCTTGCGGACATAGGCATTCCTGCTCAGTGGGTCCGGCAGACGGAATCCCTCCTGTCCTTCAGCCCTTTGGGCTTTCCGAAAGCGCGGGGGAAGTTCATCGCAGCTCCCGATTCTTCTCTTCCCGCCTATGAGCGGCGCGAGAAACTGCGTGAGGGGTCGATAAGAAGAAGGGAGGGAAGGATCGTAAAGGGCGGAGAAGACGCCGTGGTCGAGGAGCTTTTTCAGGCCCTTCTGCAGGGAGGATGGCTTGACCATCTCCGGAAACCGTCGGCTTGATGTTGAATGCTTCCTGACGCTTCCACAGCTGTAAACTATTCTCGCTCAAAGGTGGAATCCTAGCCGGCACTGTATTGACGGGGACGAAAGGAAACGGGCCTTTGGCGCATCCCTAAAGGGGCGCCGCAAAAAAGAGGCATCCGGCCCGAACGGGCCAAAAGAGAGCGGAGATCCTGACCCATGAGTGCAGATACCAAGTGGGCCGATATGTCGCCCGAGCAAAGGCGGGAAGAGCGCTTCAAGCGATGGCTTTCGCCTGCTGATGGTCCGCTCGCCTCACCTGTTGCGGAAAGGGGCTATAAGGAGAGAGTCTTCAGGTTCATCAAGGCTATCAAGCTCGAGGAGCCCGACCGCGTGCCCGTCATGCTCCCTTCCGGATTTTTTCCCGCGTCCTACGGCGGCAGCAGCTTTGGGACCGTCATGTATGACTACGATGAGCTTCGCCGGACGTGGCTGAAGTTCCTTCGCGACTTCGACATGGATACCTTCGTCGGTCCGGCCCTTGTCTATCCGGGCAAGATGTTCGAGATACTTGACTACAGGCTGATGCAGTGGCCCGGCCACGGTCTCGGGAAGGACGCACCCTCCTATCAGTATGTCGAAGGGGAGTACATGTTCCCGGATGAATATGATGCCTTGATCAGGGAGCCTTTTGATTATCTGGTTCGCACGTGGCTGCCCCGCGTTGCCGGGGCGTTTGCCGGTTTTCGGAACCTCGGCCCCATGCCCCTTCTGGAAAATCTCCCGGTCTTCTACATCAGCCGGTTCGCTGATCCGGGAGTGAGGGCATCGGTACTTGCCCTGCTTGAAGCCGCCCAGGAAGGGGCAAAATGGGCCGCTGCAGTGGCAGATGTGGGCAGGGCCGCGCTGGAGGCCGGTATTCCGGCCCTTTACGGCGGAAGGAGCCGGGCGCCTTTCGACTTCCTCGGCGACTCGCTCCGGGGAACCAAAGGCATCATGATGGATATGTACAGACGGCCCGATAAGCTTCAGGAGGCCCTTGAGCGGCTGACCCCGATCATCGTCGACAGGGCAGTGGCGGCTGCCAATGCCTCAGGGAGCCCGGTGGTCACCATTACGCTCCATAAGGGACCTGGTGGTTTCATGTCGGGCAAACAGTTCGAGACATTCTACTGGCCGAGCCTGAGGAAGGTCATGCTGGGACTTATCGAAGAGGGGCTCGTGCCCATGCCTTTTGCAGAAGGGGATTACATGCCCCGTCTCGATGTCATCAAGGACATGCCGAGGGGCTCGACAGTATGGTATTTCGAGGCCGTCGATATGGCCAAAGCCAAAGAAATAGTGGGCAAGGAGAACTGCATCGCCGGCAATCTGGCCGTGTCCCTTCTCTGCACGGGAACGCCCGGGGACGTCAAAGAGGGCTGCCGCAGGCTTATCGAGGCGTGCGCGCCCGGGGGCGGCTACATATTGGCGGCTGCGGCCGCCATAGACGAAGGCAACCCCGACAATCTCCGTGCCATGATGGAGGCTGCGAGGGAATACGGCGTCTACGGATGAGGAGGCATGGACAGGGTTATTCCGAAGAAGGATGTCGGAAAAGCATTGACATATGTTGGAAGGACGCAATAAACCGATACGGAGGAAATGAATGAAGGACGGGAAGAAGGAGCAGATGGAGGCACGCAACCTCCACAAGGACTATGGTCACAGAGTCATTTTCAAGGCGATGGGCTTTACGAGCGAGGAGCTTGCACTCCCGAGGATCGCCGTAGTCAATTCATGGAGCGAGCAATCTCCCGGTCACAGCCACCTTCGGGCTTTATCCGAAGGGGTAAAGGCAGGGATTCGTATGGCAGGCGGCATGCCTTTCGAGATCAACGTGATAGGCCCGTGCAGCGTTCTGGGCGCCAATCCCGGCGACATGGTGTTTGACCTTCCCCAGAGAGAGGCCATCCTTGCCTCCATCGAATCGGCCCTTCACGTGGGCTTTTGTCACGGATGGGTGGGCATAGGGTCGTGCGACAAGATCGTCCCGGGTATGCTCCTGGCCGCGCTACGCCTGGACCGCCCTTTCATCTTCCTGGGGGGAGGCCAGATGCTGCCCAGCGATTACGAGGGAAAGAGGTTCGGTTTTGTGAGGGGGCAAGAGGTCGTTGCACAGGATCTCAATAGGCTCCAGGCAGGCGAGATATCGGTCGAGGAGTACGAGAGCCGGCTCGAGGAGATTACCGACTGCAGCGGCTCATCCTGCGGCGCCTGCGGCGAGTTGACTACCGGCAATTCCATGCAGCTTCTGACCGAGGCCCTCGGCTTCTCTATCCCGGGGTCGAGTACGTCGGTGGGTGTGTCCGCAGAGAAGATATGGCAGTCGAAAGAGACGGGCAAACGCATCGTCGATCTGGCCCGGAAGCAACTCAAGCCCTCGCAGATTTTCACCAAAGAGAGCATGAAAAACGCCATGGCAGTCGAGATGGCCATATGCGGCGGGACAAACTCGCTCGTTCACCTCCAGAGCTGTGTCCACGAGGCGAACATCGATTGCACGCTCGATGACTGGGATGAGATGAGCAGGAAAGTACCGGCCCTCGTCTACGTTGCCCCATCGGGTCCGTACGTGCTCTATGACATGCACCGGAACGGCGGAGTGCCGGTGGTGATGAAGAAGATCGAGAAATACCTGGACCTCACACGGCCCACGGTCACAGGGAAGACGGTCGGTGAAAACCTGGCCAAGGTGAAGCCTGTCGATTCCGATGTCATCAGGTCCCTCGACAACCCCGTGTGGCGTGAGGGCGCCCTGGCGATCCTCAAAGGAAACCTCGCTCCCAGAGGAGCGGTCACGCGTCACACCGTCGTAGACAACAAGGAGCTCCTCGATGCCGAGTTTCCCGCGCGGGTCTTCGACACCACGGCCGAGGTCATGGAGGCGATAAACGAGGGACGGATCAAACCCCGGGACGCGATCGTGTGTCGCTACCAGGGGCCGAGGGGTGGGCCGGCCATGACGGAGTGCCTTGGCATCATCATCGCCCTCAAATCCCGAAAGATAAGGGACGTGGCGGTCATTACCGACGGCCGGTTCTCCGGCTGGACCAAGGGCTACCTCGCCATAGGAAACGTCTGTCCCGAGGCGCAGGTGGGAGGTCCCCTTGCGCTGGTGCGGGAGGGAGACAAGATCCGCGTAGATGTTCCTAACCGCAGGCTGGATCTGCAGATATCCGACGAAGAAATGAAGAAAAGAAAGGCTGTGTGGAAACCCATCGACCAGTCGAAAATCACCGGGACACCCCTCATATACGCCACCCAGGCCCTCCAGGCGGACCAGGGGGCGGGCTGGCCGGTGCGATGGAGCGACTTGGACAAATGACGGCGAGAACAGAGCCTGTCTGCTATCCGTGCTAGGAAGCGGTTATGAGGGGGCCTGCCACCCGCGTAGCTCTGCGGGAAGCACGTCGACGGTAAGGATGACGCGGGCACCAGGCTAGACAGCTTGTGCGACCTGGACAAATGACGCCGAGCTTTTCGGGTGAGCCCCGGGAAGTGGTTATTGAGGGGGAGGCTCCGCCGGCTTCGCCGGTGGAGGGGGCGACGCTAGCCCCTAATGGCGGACTACACGAGCGGCAGCGAGTCTTTGAGGGGGAGGCTCCATCCGGCTTCGCCGGTGGAGGGGGCGACGCTAGCCCCGTGAATGGAAAGGAGAGTAGGATGGAATTCCTCAATGAGTCCAATCAAATTCCGGTTGAGGGAAGCTATGACGTGATCGTGGTGGGAGGCGGTATTGCAGGCGTTGCTGCGGCCGTAGCCGCCCGGCGCAAAGGGTGCCGCGTGTTGCTTATCGAAAAGAGCGTCGTATTAGGGGGGTTGGCAACCCTTGGCTTTATCGCGGAATACTTGCCCTTGTGCGACGGTCGCGGTACGAAAGTCACGGCCGGAATTGCCGAAGAGCTGCTCCACCTGTCGATCAAGTACGGCTACGATACCTTACCCCCGGAGTGGAGAGACGGCAAGGGCGTAGGTACCACTAAGCGTTACCGCACATTTTTTTCTCCGCCGGAGTTCATCTATGCCCTGGATGAGCTGATGGCTGACGAAGGCGTCGATGTATTGTTCGATACGGTTTTTTCCCGCCCCGTGATGGAGGGCGGCCGCTGCGAGGCGATCATAGTGGAGAATAAGTCTGGCAGGACCGCCTATGCTGCAAAGATGTACGTGGATGCCTCAGGCGATGCCGATCTTCTCTTCCGGGCAGGCGCAGAATGTACGGAGGAGGAGAACTACCTGGCCTACTGGTTCTACTCGACGGACATGCCGAAGATGCGGAAGGCGGTGGAGACCGGCAACATCATGGACGGTATCTCGCTGGAATGGCGTGGTAAGTTCCTGCAAGATGGCTCCTACACGCTCGGGGAGAAGGAATATAGGATGAGCGACGCGAGAGACAATACGCGCTTCATCGTGAACGGCCGGAAACTGCTGAAAGAGCAGATCGCGCAGAACCGCAAGAACAACGGATCACTGCTGGCCCTTCCGGGTATGCCCCAGTATCGGAGAACGCGGCGCGTTGAAGGCAATTATCTTCTCACCGAGGCGGACGCGGACAAGCACTTCGAGGATTCCATCGGCTGCACAGGACACTGGCTCAAGCCAGGCATCGTGTACGAGATACCTTATCGCACAATCCTTTACAAAAGCCTCGCCAACGTCCTTGCGTCCGGGCGTAATGTCTCGGCCTCCGGGGATGCTTGGGAGGCCTTGCGGGTGATTCCGCCTGCGGCCGTCACCGGCCAGGCAGCCGGCACCGCTGCCGCACTGGCTATCAAGGAGAAACGGGCGGTTACGGAGGTAGCCGCATCCGACGTGCAGGAGAGTCTCGAAAGGGCAGGGGTGATACTCCACTTCTAGGAGCGGGCAGAGCTCACTTTTCTGCATTCCCTATCTTCCCGTTCCTGTCCATGATGAGCTTGCGTCCTCTTGGCGAGACCATGGTGGCGCCGATCACGTTGCCGCCTGTCGTTTTCACCTCCAGAGACGATTTCCGTCCGCCGTCCCAGCGAAAGCTCACGATGGGCAGTGATGAGCCTTTCTCTTCTCCTGTTTTCCTGCCCGGGGTCCCGATATCCTTAACCAGCTGCTCGTACGGCATCATCGGCTTGATCTTGTAAAGAAATCTTTTGTTAAAGACCGTCTCGGTCGTCCCCGGTTGCCCGGCTGATAGGGCTGCCGACGAAAGAAGAGAGAACATCATCAAAAAAGCAAGAAAGGCTATTCTTCTATTCACGGATTCTCCTTTTGGTTTGCATTATCATATCGCGGGCCCGACTGTAAGGAACCCTTGTGGAATGATGCCTCACGTGGGCCGTAAGCCGGACCTTAGGCCCCTTCTACCTCCACTCGTCAATCGATCGGCTCGCGAGATAGGCGAATTCGGCGGCGAACCAATAGGCATTCGTCTCCCCTCCCACGACCACGACGCTGATGCCTCCAGGGTCGGAGAAGCGGGGTATGAGGGCATCCCGGGGAGCTTTAAGCCACGAGGCAAAGGGCTCGACGCCTTTGCGGGCCTGGGGCTCTATGTAGTTGATCACGAGCTGATAGTCCCAGTAGA
The DNA here is from genome assembly GCA_963749525.1 of uncultured delta proteobacterium. Classification (GTDB taxonomy): domain Bacteria; phylum Desulfobacterota; class Syntrophorhabdia; order Syntrophorhabdales; family WCHB1-27; genus CAVVNC01. The sequence goes on along the minus strand of CAVVNC010000041.1, from coordinate 129,249 downwards.
CCTCGGCCAGCTACCCTGCTGTTCTCGTGGAACCACTCGGATAGCTCTGGCTTTCGTATCGAAGCCCTCCCTTTCCTTGAGCGTCCTCGCCACGAGGGGGTCGAGGAGGAGGGTAAGGTTGTTGCCGGGCGACGGCGTAATGCCTGCCACGAGGTCCGTAAACTGTCGGCGCCACGTCTTTGACCGGACGTCGAGGAGATGGCTCATGCCCCGGCCCCTAAAGACGCTCACGACGCTCTCGTCGGGTCTGAAGCCCCTGCTCACGTGGAAGGGCTCCCAGGGGCTCCTCTCTTCGTTCTCGGGGAAACAGAGGCCGTTGTACGTGAGAGGGTTGCCCTGAGACGCGAGGTAGGTGATCCCGGGAACGGCGCCTCCCCCGAGGTTTCGGGACAGGAGACTATAAGCGCGGCCGATGGCGGCATTGGCGTGGTTGAAGGGACCCAGCGCGCCTATGCCTCCGTTCATGCCGATTTCGTGCCTTATGGGCCCGTTCACCACCGCCATGGACGCAAACGAGCTGGTTGAGCTGTGGAGCGCGGTCTCCTGCGTGGCAGCGAGCGCAAGGATCACCGGGAAAAAGCTGGATTCGGCCCCTGCCATGACCGCGTTGACTGCGACCTTCTCCACGGTGTATTCCCAGTCCTCCTGCGTCTGGGTCGGCCGCATCCTGCCGACCACCTCGTCCGGTCTGTGGCTCGTGGCCGAGAGCATCTCCGCAACCTTCCTTGCCGTGGGAAGCACTACGGGCAGGCCGTCCGTCCATCCTTTTTCGAGGAACAGGCGATGAAGGTGCTCCTCTGTATCGGGCTCGACGAGGCGCGGGACGGATCTATCCGCAGGAGCGGCTTCATCCTCCTCTTGTGAGCGGCTTGGCGAGGGCCTCATTGATCTCGTCCAGGACGGATCGGCCGGTCAGGGGGTCGCTGCCGAGAGCGTATGCCCTCAGCTTGGAGGGAGGTTGTCCGCCCACCGGATGGGGAACGAAGACGAAACGCAGTTTTGCCATGCCGCCCTTGAAAGCGACGGCCTCCACCAGGTCGCGGAAGACATGGGTTACTATGGGGGCGGTAGGTACCCCCAGTTTTCTCTACGGTCATGCAGTGCACGGCGACCGCCGGCGCGCAGGTGCTTCAATGACCTATGGCCATGACCATGAGGCCGTTGTTGGCTCTGATCTCGTCCCACAGCTGCGGATCGTCCTCTGCGTATCCGCCCCTTTTTTGCCTGAATGCTGTCCGGGCTTCCGGGTGCGCCTCCAGGAACGCCTTTTCCATCTCCTTAAGAAGGACATCGCCGTTCATGAAGCGTACGTCGACGAAGTAGACCGTCCTGCCCGCCAGGCTGCCTGAGCGGGCGGCCATGGACGCCATCGGTATGGGAGGAGGGGCCCCCCTTGGGTTCAGCACGACGAGCTTCTTCTCAGTGGTGGTCCTCTTTGTCGAAGTCATCCTGGATACCTCCCTTGGTACTCCTATCATTGGGACAGACTTCTCCGTCAAGGCCTTTTTGGCAGTGGGTCAACTGACCCACTACCCCCTTTTTCAGGACCCTCTTTCGCGCATTCCCGGGATCGGCATGGCTCGGATCCTCCCGAGAGAGGCAATGAGTCCGCCCAGGGCTCGGCCATCTTAGACTGTGATATACTGTTGAGAAACGGTCCCGGGAGAATGGAAAGGAAGATAGCCTCACTCAGACACGTGAGCGGCCACACGTACGACACCGTCTACGACCTGGTTTTCACGACTGAGCGGGTGCTGGCCCTCATCGTGTGGCACCCGGGAGACGCACCCAACAGGTTTGGCATGACCGAGATGCTCATCGGCGGCCAGTTCGCCAAGCTCAAGGAGCGGGCAGTCAAGGCAGGACTTATTGAAGAGCGGCGCACTCTTCACGAGGAGAAACGCCTCGATGAGGTCCTGGGGCGTCATCGCCTCAACTTCGAGATCCCCTATCGTTCAATTGCCGCCGTTGAGGTGAAGCGTGGGCTGTTCCGCTCATTTTTGGAATTCCGGATCATCGGGGCCTCACAGACCGAGAGAACGATAAGGTTCACCCTTCGCGAGGGCACAACACGGAGAGGCGCAGGCGATCGCGGCAGAGGTGACGGCCGGGAAGCCCGGGAAGCAAGAATAGCCTCGCGAGGGCCGTCCCGGCTATTATTGGGGCTCAGCGCCCCCTCCACAGGCAAAGCCTGCGGGGCCTCCCCCCTCAGCCTCGCTTACGCTCGTGGTGCCGTCTTAAATGTATTAGCCGATCGACCCGGCGATGAAGAAGCAAGCTCGTAGATGCGCACAGCAACTGAGACCGTATGCCTTTTGATCAGCAGGGACAAGGCCGACTTTTCTTTTTGTGGTTGCATGCCGATATGGGATCGATAGGGCATTGGCACAGGGCGGTCCCGTCCTTATCTCCTCGTGCATAGTCCGAGGACGGCTTAAGAATTGCTCGCGACGAATCCGGACACGTTTAACGAATGCCCCCGCAAGCTTTGCGTGGGGGATGGGGGGAGTGAGGGACTTAAATGAGGAGCGATGCTTTTCTTACTGCGAGGCGAGTCACGGGGAGGTAAGGATGGGACCGCCTGCCGGTAGGGGAAAAGGACTCTCGTACGTTCCTTGAATCTGTGAACAGTTCACACTCCTGTTTGCGAGAACGGAACCTGCGCAGCATTCCAGGATAGATGTGGCACTAGAACGGCCCCCTTGCATGACTTCGAAGGCTCGTGTAGAATCAAAGGAGCCCCTTTTGTCGTCCCATAGCGCTCCGTAGACAGGGATGCGACCACTTGGCGACCCCTGGTCTGATAGCCCTTCACTTTGGGCGTGGCTCAAGATGCGGAGGATCGTTCATGGCGAAGAGAAGAAAGGCGGAAGGAACCTTGGGGAAAAGGGAGAACGGCCGCTTGCGGCGCCCGGACACGGAACTGCCTATCCTCGATCTCGACCGAGCCGCAGTAGCGCTTCGGGCACGGAGTGACTCGGAGCTCCAAGTGAAAGAGAGAACGGCGGAATGGCAAAGCCAGGTGGAACTCCTCGATCTTTCCCGCGATGCGATCCTCTCCCGCGATCTTCATGGCAGGATCGTCTTCTGGAGCGGAGGCGCCGAAAGGCTTTTCGGCTGGACCCGGGACCAAGCGGTCGGACAGGTGAGCCACGATCTGCTGCAGACGCATTTCCCCGGCTCCCTTGACGAGATGACCAGGGGATTGTTCGAATCAGGCTTTTGGGAGGGTGAGCTGAGACACCGCACGAAGAACGGAACTGAGATCGTTGCATCGAGCAGGTGGGCGATCCGGCGCGGTAGCGGAGGGCATCCGATTGGAGTAATGGAAGCGCATACGGACCTGACGGCTCAGCGTTTTCTGGAGGGGCAGCTTCGTCAGGCCCAGAAGATGGAGGCCATAGGTGTCCTGGCGGGGGGCATCGCCCATGACTTCAACAATGTCCTGGGCGCAATCATTGGCAACACCGAGATGGCCCTCGACGAGACACCCGTCGATTCTCCGGTGGCCTACCGTCTGGCCCAGGTGCTCAAGGCGACCATAAGGGCCCGTGATCTCACGAGGGAGATACTCACATTCAGCCGTCGGTCGGAGAAGGAGAGAAAGCCCATGAGGCTGACACCCCTGGTCAAAGAGACGCATAAGCTCCTCCGCGCGTCCCTCCCTGCCTTCGTCGATGTGAGGCTGGATATCCGGGTGAGCGACGACATCGTGACGGGGAATGCGTCGGACTTGCAGCAGGTGATCATGAACCTGGCCACCAACTCCGCACAGGCCATGCCCGAGGGAGGACCCCTGGAGATCGAAGTCACCGAAGCCCTTGTAGTGAGGGGTGAGGGGATGCCCGACCCCGATCTTCGGCCAGGCCCCTATCTCGTCATAGGGGTGAGAGACGGGGGAACCGGCATGGAGGAATCCGTCCGGCGGCGCGTCTTCGAGCCTTTCTTCACGACAAAGGGAGAGGCTGAGGGCACAGGGCTCGGTCTCACGGTGGCCTACGGCATAATAAAGAACCACGAAGGGGCGATCGCCGTCGAGAGCGAACCGGGCAAGGGATCGCTCTTCCGGGTATTCCTGCCGAAAGCGGAAGGCGCGGTCAGGGCCTTAACTGCGGAGAGCAGGAAGGCTCCGCGCGGGAAAGAGACGATCCTTTTCGTGGATGACGAGGAGTCTCTGACCCAGTTGGCCGAGGGCATGCTTAGCAGGCTGGGCTACACGGTCATTACGAGGATGAACGCGTCAGCGGCCCTTGAGCTCTTCTGCGCCCAGCCTGAGACCTTCGATATCGTCATCACCGACCAGACAATGCCGGGCATGACGGGCATAACGCTGGCAAAGAGGCTGCTTAAGGTCAGGCCCGACCTCCCCATAGTCCTGTGCACCGGATACAGTGACGCGGTGAGCCAGGCAAGCGCGAAGACAGTCGGGGTGAGGGAGTTCCTCATGAAACCCCTCGGGAGACAGGATCTTGCCGAGGCTGTCAGGAGGGCGCTGCGGAAAGAGTGATGCGTGCATTTTGGGGCTCAGCGCCCCCTCCGGCAGCATAAGCCGCCGGAGCCTCCCCCTCACCTCGCCGCATTCCGTACACGGGCCACACCGACTGGCCGGTCGCCACGGTCTTTGCGCCGGAGAATGCCATAGGATAGGCAAGTGAGCGAGGGAAAGACGCCTGCCATGCATGCTCAGGCCATGGGCGCCCCGGAAGGGGGAGGGTCATGACAACCTACATCATGAGGCGCCTGTTCCATGCGGTCCTGGTCGTCCTCATCGTCAGCCTCATGGTCTTCCTCATCATGCGTCTGCTTCCGGGCGATCCTATCCTCATGTACGTCACCGCGGGGGACCTCCAGTCGGTCTCCAAAGAGCAGATCCAACAGCTCAGGCACGAGCTGGGGATGGACAGGTCTCTGGCTGTGCAGTATCTCGACTGGCTCGGCCATGCAGTGCGGGGGGACTTGGGGAAATCGCTCCTCTATCACTACGATGTGATGCAGGAAATAGGCAAGCGATTGCCCGTCACCCTCTATCTGGGCCTCGCCTCGTTCGTGATAGGCTGCATCGTCGGTCCTTTTCTGGGGGTGGTAAGCGCCGTGCGGCGCGGCAAGTGGCTTGACAGCCTGGTGACCGTGCTTGCAAATGTGGGCATCACCGCGCCCTCCTTCTGGATCGGCGTGATATTGATCTACGTGTTCGGGCTTTACTTGAGGCTTCTTCCCATCTACGGTTATACCTCTCCCTTTGAGGACCTTTGGAAGAACCTTCAGCAGTGTGTCATGCCGATCCTCGTTCTTGCGACCTTCCCCATAGCGTCGGCTGCGCGCCAGATGCGGTCGAGCGTCATCGAGGTCATGCAGCAGGATTACATCCGCACTGCCTGGGCCAAGGGGCTGAGCGAGAGGGTCGTCATCACGCGACATGTCCTGAAGAATGCCCTCATGCCGGTTGTGACCCTGCAGGGCATGCTCTTGCGCAACATCATCGGAGGGTCGGTGGTGATCGAGACCGTCTTCGCCATCCCGGGCATGGGCAAGCTCGCGGTGGACGGCATGCTCTCTCAGGACTACACGATCGTCCAGGGGGTTATCCTCGTGCTGGCGGTCGTTGTTGTCTTGTCGAATCTGGTTGTGGATGTGCTCTATGGGTGGCTCGATCCGAGGATACAATATGAGTGAGGAGGCGCGATTGATACGGGAAGAACCCTTGCCGCGGGTGGACGAGTTTCGCCGCTTCGTCCGTGTGTTCCTGAGCAGGGGCGTCGTTGTCTTCGGCATCGTGACGATCGTGTTGGCCATATTGGCCGCGATCCTGGCCCCCCTCGTCGCGCCTTACGACCCTTACGCGCAGAGCCTCGATGCCGTGCTTCAGTCACCGAGCCTCACGCACCTGCTGGGAAGCGATGCGCTCGGCAGGGACACGCTGAGCCGCATCATCTTCGGCACCAGGATCACCCTTTTGGTCGGCGTAGGGACCGTGCTCATAGCCGCCTGTCTCGGAACGATAGTCGGCCTCATTGCCGGATACTTCGGCGGCTGGACATTTACTGTCATCATGCGCTTCACCGACGGCATCATGGCTGTGCCGCCTCTCCTTTTGGCCCTTGTCATCGCGGCCCTCCTCGGCACAGGGGTCAGGGGCGTCGTGATAGCCATCTCTTTCGCGCTGTTTCCCGGCTATATCAGATTGATCTGCGGACAAGTGCTCTCGGTCAAGGAAAACGAGTACGTCATGGCGGCCCGCTCCGTGGGAGTGGGCAAGATGGGCATCATGTTCCGCCATATCCTGCCTAACTGTCTCTCTCCCTTGATCGTGCAGATGACGATGATGATGGGACTCGCCATCATCACGGAGGCGACGCTGAGCTTTCTCGGATTGGGCATCAAGCCCCCGAGCGCCGCGTGGGGCTCGATGGTTTACGACGGCTATAAGTATCTGATCATGAAGCCCATTCTTTCCATAGCGCCAGGGGTGGCCATCGGGCTTGTGGTCTTCGCCTTCAACATGATTGGCGATGGACTGCGCGACGCCATCGATCCCCGGCTCAGGGGAACCCTCTAACATGGGGAGCGCAGAAAAGCGTCTTTGCCCGTCCTAGAGGGAAGAGGATAGTCATGTCTTTGCTGCTTAAGGTTGAGGATCTGAAGACACAATTCACCACCGAGCGCGGCCTCGTGCGGGCAGTCGACGGGGTCTCGTACGATATCGAAGAGGGGGAGATCATCGGCCTCGTCGGGGAGAGCGGCTGCGGCAAGTCGGTGAGCCAGCTCTCCATAATGCGCCTCATACCCAGTCCTCCCGGTGAGATTGTGGGCGGCAGGGTCATGTTCGAGGGCCAGGACCTGCTCGGCTTCGAAGCCAACTCAGCCGAGATGCGCGCCATACGCGGCGGCAAGATAGCCATGATATTCCAGGAGCCCATGACCTCGCTCAACCCGGCCCTCACCATCGCCAGACAGCTTACCGAGGTGATGCAGCTGCACCTCAACATGGATGGCGCCGCGGCGAGGGAGCGCAGCATCGAGTTGCTCGGTCTCGTGGGCATCCCGGACGGGGAGCGGCGCATTGACGACTACCCGCATCAGTTCAGCGGAGGCATGCGGCAGCGGGTCATGGTGGCCATGGCGGTCTCGTGCAATCCCCGTCTCATAATCGCCGACGAGCCGACCACGGCCCTCGATGCCACGATCCAGGCGCAGCTTCTGGAGCTCATGAAGGACATAGTGGTCCGCTTCAACACGTCCATGGTCATGGTCACCCACAATCTCGGCATCGTGGCCCGCTATGCCCACCGCATCAATGTCATGTATGCAGGGCGCATCGTGGAGTCGGGTACGGTTAAGGAGATATGGGACAATCCGCTCCATCCCTATACCATCGGCCTCCTTCAGTGTGTGCCGAAGCTGGGAAGCAGGCTGACGCCCATAAGAGGCTTTCCCCCTCACCTGATCAACATGGGTCCTACGTGTCCCTTTTTGCCGCGATGCGGCTTTCGCAAGGACAGCTGCGAGACAGACGCCTGGAGCACACTGAGGCACGTGGAGGGGCGCCACTATGTCGCGTGTCCCGTTGACACGAGGTCGGCTCAGCCGAGACAGCCGAAGGGTCCGGGCGAAGGGGCTGCATCCGGGGAAAGGGTGGAGGTTGCGTCTGAAAAGGCGCAGCCCGTCTGCGGGGCACGACGAGATAGTCCTCGATGTTCGGGACCTGCGCATGTATTTCCCGGTGACAAGGGGTCTCTTGCGGAGAAAGGTCGCCGATGTAAAGGCTGTCGACAACGTGAGCTTCAAGATAAGGAAGGGAGAGACCCTGGGTCTGGTCGGGGAGAGCGGCTGCGGCAAGACTACCGTGGGACGGTGCGCTCAGCGTCTCTATCGCCCGACGGCGGGGCAGATATTCTTCGAGGGCGAGGATGTGGCCCGGCTGCCGGAGAGCAAGCTGAAGACGCTGCGCCGCAGGATGACGGTGGTCTTCCAGGACCCATACGGCTCGCTCAATCCCGCGTATGAGCGCAGGCGCCATCGTCGGAGAGCCGCTGGGGGTGCATGGGCTGGTAAAGAACAACAGGGAGCGCGCAGAGAAGATAGAGGAGCTCTTCCTGATGGCCGGTCTCGACCCGAGCATGACGGATCGTTTCCCCCATGAATTCAGCGGGGGCCAGCGCCAGCGCATCGCAATAGCCCGGGCTCTTGGCGGGCGACCCCTCCCTGATTATCTGCGATGAGCCCATATCGGCTCTCGATGTCTCCATACAGGCCCAGATCATCAATCTCCTCCAGGAGCTGCAGCAGAAGAAGAAAGGCCTCACCTACATGTTCATCTCCCACGATCTCCTGGCGGTCCAGTATATCAGCACCAGGGTAGCGGTCATGTATCTCGGACGCATCGTGGAAATAGCAAGCTCCACGGAGCTTTACGAGAATACCCTGCATCCCTACTCGCGGGCCTTGCTGTCGGCCATCCCCGTGCCCGATCCCCACATCGAAGAAAGTCGTGAGAGGATCATCCTGCAAGGGGATGTGCCGAGTCCCCTCAATCCTCCTCCCGGCTGCCATTTTCACACCCGTTGTCCCATCGCCGAGCCTGAGTGCTGCCAAGTTGTACCCGCCCTTCGCGACGTAGGCGGGGGCCACGAGGTCGCCTGCGCCAAAGTGTAAAGGTTATTGAGGGGGAGGCTCCGCAGGCTTCGCCTGCGGAGGGGGCGACGCTAGCCCCGTGAATGAGGGGGAGGCTCCGCAGGCTTCGCCTGTGGAGGGGGCGACGCTAGCCCCGTGAATGAGGGGGAGGCTCCGCAGGCTTCGCCTGCGGAGGGGGCGACGCTAGCCCCGTGAATAACGCTTGCCCTCATTCTCTATCTCGCTACCACTTCTACCCTGCCTTCCATGCCCAGCGTTCGATGAAAGGGCCTATCGCAATAGAATGGGTAGACGCCGATGTGGGGGAAATCGACCTTCACCTCTACGCTCTTCTGAGGCGCCACATCGGCGCTTTGGAGAATCTTGCCCCCAGGGTCTTTGATGGTGAAGTTGTGGCCGCTTCCCGATGTGTTCTGTATCGTGAAGACGATCGAGGTGCCCTGGTATGTTTGGAAATGGTTGGGCACGAAACTGTAGTCGTTCGCCTCCACCATGACCACACTCTCTTGCCCGGTGGTGAGAAGAATGGGCTTCTGGAGTTTGCCGCACGCCCCGACGGATAGCGCAAGTGCGAGAATGAGGAACCCGATCCCAATTTTCATAACAGCCTCCGCTTTCGAATTGTGAGAGCGCCCTTAGTGAGGCTAAAAATAAGGGCACTCTCATGGAAATATATGTCCGTCAGAGCCCTTTGCAACGTACGGATGCGAAGAAGATCGCACCTTTAGCCTGCCTCGGGAACGGATGACGATGGACGGCCGGATGGTGTACAATTTCCGTACCGATTTTATTTTGTGGGAGGAGCCCCATGGGTGAAACGAGAAGGGCCGTCGTCGAGACAAGCGCCGGGAAGGTGGAAGGACGGTATCAAGAGGGTTTGTTCGTATTCAAGGGTGTGCCCTTCGCCGCACCCCCGGTCGGGCCGCTCAGATGGATGCCGCCTGAGGCGGTGAAGCCCTGGCAGGGTGTTCGTCCCGCCTTTGAATTTGGAGGCGTCGCGCCCCAGGTTCCTCTTCCGCCCGGCGTCCTCGACGTGTTGAACGTGGCTGAGCGGCAGGATGAGGATTGCCTCTACCTGAATGTCTGGACCCCAAGGCTCGATAACGACAGACGCCCCGTACTTGTCTGGATCCACGGCGGGGCCTTCAACATGGGCTCCGGCTCCCAGCCCTTCTACGAAGGCAGGCTCCTTGCCTCCCGGGGGAATGCAGTCATCGTCACCATCAATTATCGCCTCGGCATGCTGGGTTTTCTCAACCTGGAGGCAGCCACGAGGGGCAGGATACCTGCCATTGGAAACGAAGGGCTTCTCGACCAGATCGCCGCCCTTCGGTGGGTGCGGGAGAACATCACCGCCTTCGGGGGTGATCCCGGGAATGTGACCGTTTTCGGCGAATCGGCAGGGGGCATGAGCATCGGGTGTCTCCTTGCGATGCCGGCTGCCCGCGGTCTTTTTCACAAGGCTATCCTTGAGAGTGGCGTCACAGTTCCGGCCAATGACGCGGATCTCGCCACCGGGGAGCGTCTTCTCTCCATGCTTGGGCTCGGACCCTCAGAGGCAGATGCTTTGCGGGATGTTCCTGTGGAGAGGCTCCTGGCGGCTGATCTGGATCTGCGAATAAAGATGGCAGGACCCGGGGAACCCATGAGAATCACGGTAACTGCCCCGTGGGTCGACGGGAAGGTCCTGCCCCTTTTGCCCGTTGAGGCTGCCCGGAGCGGCTCGGCGGCCCCAATCCCGCTCCTCATAGGCACGAACCTCGAAGAGTGGAAGCTTTTCGGCATGATGGACCCCCAGGCCCTCGAGATGGACGAGTCAATGATGGCGGACCGGCTCAGGTTCTTCATCGACCCCCGCCGCGTGGAGGGGGTCACCAAGGCGTATCGCGATGCCAGGAGCCGCAGGGGGGATTCGACGACCCCCTTCGAGCTCACATCCGCGATCCTGAGCGATTCGATGTTTCGGACCCCCGCCCTGCAGATGGCCGAAGGGCACAGCGGGAGGGGCATGCCGGTCTACAGCTACCTGTTCACATGGAAATCTCCGGCTCTCTCCGGTCTGATGGGGGCCTGCCATGCCCTCGAGATCGGCTTTGTCTTCGGGACCTACGATGCCGAGTTCTGCGGCAGGGGCCCGGACGCGGACAGGCTATCTCAGTGCATGCAGGACGCCTGGCTCGCCTTTGCCCGCAAAGGGGGCCCCACGTGCCCGAGCCTGGGCGAGTGGCCCGATTACGGCCAGAGGAGGCGCACCATGCTGCTCGGTTCCGATTGTCGTCTGGTGGAAGCACCCTACGAGGCAGAGCGCCTGGTCTGGGAGACTCTCTCGGGAGGGCCGGGGTAGGGCAGGGGAAGAGAAAAAGAAAGGCCGCCCGCTAACCTATGGCGTACGATATCTCGAGTATCCTGTCGATGCGAAAGGCGCGTTCTCCCTTTCGAAGACAGCAGTAAGCCCGGAGACCCTCGAAAGCCTTTCCCTTGTATTCCATCTCTTCGATCGAGATGGGCCTTATGGTGCGGCGGGACTTCGAGTCGTCCGGCTTGAGGTAGAGGATTTCGAGGTTCATCCCGCGCTTCATGGCGTCCTCGATGATCCTTCGCCTCTCGTCGTAGCTCATCGCCTCTTCTGCTTTCCTATAGCGAAACTTGGTGAGGAAGTTGGAAACCCTCCAATCCGTGCGGATCTGCGCCCTGGAAATCTTCTGCGCGAGGGTAATGCCGGTCATGTTCGTGCACCGGCTTAAGGCAACGTAGATCTGACCGTGCGCGAAGGCACCCCTTCCTATATCTATGACCACCCTGTCGAAGGTCTTGCCCTGGCTCTTGTGGATGGTGACCGCCCAGGCGAGACGGATGGGATACTGGGTAAAGGAGCCGGTCTTCCTCGTGGAAATGCGCTTTGTCTCCCTGTCGTAGTGGTACTCGAAAAGGTCCCAGGTATTCCGTGCCGCCCCGACCACGCTGCCGTCCGTCAGCTCGACGACCACCAGGTCCTCTTCATCGCCGTCGCTTTCCGCACCGAGGACGCGTCCAAGGGAGCCGTTCACCCAACGGCCGCCTTTGTCGTTGTTGACGAGCATGACCTGGGCCCCGGCTTTTAGCGTGAGGGTCTCCTCTGCCGGAAGGGAAGAGCGGTCGAACTGCCCCGTAACCACGGAGTCATACCGCAGGGCTATCCCCCGAAGGGAGGCAAGCTTCTCCAGATTGCGGGCCGTGGCGAGGTCGTTCGTGGTCGTCAGGGTGACGTAGAAGGCGTCGTCAGGGGGGATAAACCCTGGAACATGGCGCTCGTTCAGTCTCTCCAGGTCCTTGTCCGTGCAGGACCTGTTCCGAATGGCGTTGAGAAGGGCGATAAACTCCGGTTCACTCTGCCGGTAGACCTTTTCCAGCTCGACGAGCTCCATGGCGAAGGTCGGCTCTTTGAAGACCTGGGCAGAGAAGAAGTAGGGCGTCTCATAGCGGTGGATGAATATCTCTCTCTCGGAAGAGGCGACCACCGGCGGGAGTTGATAGAGATCGCCGACGAAGACCATCTGCACACCGCCGAACCACAGCTTGTGGCGGGGCCCATTGAGGCGCAGGAATTTCTCGACGCAATCGAGGAGGTCTGCCCGTACCATGGACACCTCGTCGATGATGATCGTGTCGATTTCCCGAAAGATGTCGCCTTCCCGTCCGGAGACCTTCTTGACCTTATCGGGGGTGATGCTCGGCTTGAAGCCGAAGAAGGAGTGGATCGTCTGGCCTTCGACGTTGAGGGCCGCCACGCCGGTGGGAGCGAGTACCGCAACCTCTTTTTTGGTGGTCCTGCGAAAATGATCGAGAAGGGTCGACTTGCCCGTACCCGCCTTTCCGGTGATGAATAGGTGGCTATCCGAATTCTCCATGAGGTCCAGGGCCCGGGCGAACTCGGTATTGATCTCGATCGTTTCTCTTCCCACGGGTGAGGTGTTATCTCACTTCCTTACGAAAGCCCGAAAGCATGCCCCTTTTGCGCCTCGTGGTCCTCTTTTCGGGTCCGGGGCCTCTTTTCCGGGGCCTCTACTTTCCGCTTTGCGCGCCTTCGATGCTGCCAAACCGTAGCATATCGGGAATGGGGCCCGCAAGCCTTAAAAGGGGTGAGCGGTCGTGCCGAAATCAGGGCGGGTTCTGATCCTTAAGCCACGGCCTGAGTTGATCGACATAGCTATCGGGCAGTCCGCACTCCTGTGCGGCCGACACTATCTTCTCCATGTACCCGGGTCTCGGCTCGCCGGGCGTGCGGTCCGTGGCTACGATAGAAAAGGGCCCTGATTTTTCTGCCGCTCGGAAGGGTCACTTTTAGAAAAGTCTTTTTGTACAGGCCCTGGGTCACGCCCTCGTAATGATCGAGGGAGCGCTCATCTGCCTTGTGATTCTCCATAAGAGTCCCTGCACGGTCGAGGCGGGATCAGGCACGACGGTTGCGACGCCCCGGGAATTGATGATGAAGCGGTGAGAAGGCAACTCAGCCGTGCTGACGGTGGCAGCGCGTTCGCACCGATTGCCCATCTGGGCGAGGTCCATGTTCGAGCCGTAAGCGAAGTACAGGACAAAGAGCGCCGAACAAACACTCGCCCATGCCTTTCCCATCGCGCACCTCCAATGGAGAGGATTCGAGACCGCCCATCGGCGGAGCCTTACCCGCGTCTGACCCATGGAGCCCACCGTCGATGAGTAGTGTACGTCGAGGGAAGTCGTGTTTCAAGGGAGAAAGGCGTGTCTTTCGCGCCCTTGCTTCGTCATGGACTCTTGTGCTAAAAAGTGTAGAAGGCTCCTGCCGTGATTCCCGGTTGATGACAAGCCCGGGATCGATTGAGGGAAAGAGGAGATCGAGAGATGAAATACCGCAGGCTAGGAAAGAGCGACGCGCAGATATCCGCTTTGGGTCTCGGCTGCATGGGCATGTCGGACTTCTACGGCGGGCACAGAACGAACGACGCCGAGAGCGTCGCCACAATTCGGCGGGCCCTTGAGCTGGGTGTCAATCTCCTCGACACGGGTGACTTCTACGGCGTGGGACATAACGAGGAACTCATCCGTGAAGCAATCAAGGGCTTCCCCAGGGAGAAGGCCTTTATCTCGGTCAAGTTCGGAGGATTGCGCAACCATGACGGCCGCTTCATAGGCTTCGACGCCCGCCCCGTCGCCGTGAGGAATTTCTTATGTTACAGTCTGCAACGGCTGCGAGTCGACTATATAGACCTCTACTACCCGTCCCGGGTTGACCCCAACGTGCCCATCGAGGATACGGTGGGAACCCTCGGGGAGCTCGTCGCAGAAGGCAAGGTGCGCCACGTCGGCCTTTCGGAGGTCGGGCCGGAGACGCTCCGCCGCGCCTCTTCAGTACATCCCATCGCGATGGTGCAAACGGAATACAGTCTCTGGACGAGGGATATCGAAAGCCGTTTGCTGCCGACGTGCCGCCAACTCGGCGTCCCGGTCGTCGCCTATTCCCCTTTGGGGCGCGGCTTTCTCACGGGGACCTTTCGAGCCCCCGCGGACCTGGCTCCGGGAGACTCGCGGAGCTTCATGCCGCGGTTTCAGACCGGCAACTTCGAGCATAACGCCAGGCTCGTGGAGAAGATGGATGAAATCGCCGCGCGTAAGAGGTGCACGCTGGCTCAGTTGGCGCTGGCATGGCTCCTGGCCCAAGGCCCTGATATCGTGCCCATCCCCGGAACGAAGCGCAGGGAGCGGCTCGAAGAGAACCTGAGGGCCCTCGACCTCGAGCTGAGTGGCGATGACTTACGCCTTCTCGATGAAGCCGCGCCCCCCGGCTTTGCTGCCGGGACCCGTTACCCGGAAGAGGCGATGCAGAGCGTTGGTCTCTAAAGGCGCGGCTTCTCAGGCATTGGCCTGAGAGCTTTGCGCTTTAGCCCTTTCATGAGATGGTCTCACGGGCATTCACGTATTAAACTAGAAAACATAGGATAGGACTGAAGGATCCATAGGATTGACGGTTGTGCCTTAAGGAGGGCGTGCCGGTTTGTCCCTTCGATTCCCGCACCCGCGCTTTGGGTCGCGCCTTTTGGCGAGAAATACGGAGGTGCCTATGAAATCCCTTGCATGGTTGCTCCTCATTCTGCTGGCGGCTGCGCCTGTTGCAGCGGCTGTACACACGGAGACCGTCGAGTACAAACAGGATTCCGCGGTGCTGGAAGGGTATCTTGCTTACGACGAAGCCGCAGCCGGGAGGCGTCCCGGTGTGCTCGTCGTTCATGAATGGAAGGGAATAACGTCGTATGAGAAGAAGAGGGCAGAGCAGCTGGCAGCCCTGGGCTATGTTGCCTTTGTCGCGGACATATACGGCAAGGGCGTAAGGCCCGCCACCAATGAAGAAGCCGGCAAGGTCTCTGGAATGTACAGGTCGAACAGGGGTCTCTTGCGCTCGCGGGCCCTCGCGGGTCTCGACGTGCTGAAGGGATTCGGCCGCACGGACGCCGGGCGGATCGCGGCCATCGGATACTGTTTCGGGGGGACGACAGTGCTCGAGCTGGCGCGGAGCGGCGCAGGATTATCGGGGGTAGTGACTTTCCACGGCGTGCTCGATACGCCTAACCCCGGAGATGCCAAGAACATCAAGGGGAAGGTCCTGGTCCTTGCAGGCGCCGACGATCCCTTCGTCCCCGAAGCCCAGCGCGTCGCGTTTCAAGACGAGATGGAGAAGGCCGGGGTCGACTGGCAGATGGTCCTTTACGGGGGTGCTGTCCATAGTTTCACGAACCCGGCGTCAGGGAACAACCCGTCCAACGGAGCAGCGTACAACGAGAAAGCGGACAAGCGGTCCTGGGAGGCGATGCGACTCTTCTTCAACGAGATCTTCAGATGACGGCAAATGCATTGAAATTGCCTCTGCTCGGTAGTGGGTCAGTTTGACAAACTGACCCACTACCCCGTGCTCTTTTCTGTTGACTTTGGTTTCCATCGGGGTCATGATGTGCTTAATCCTTGGGCGCAAAATGATGTCCCTTGGAAGGGGTACACGGCTCATGGCCAAGCGAACGTGTGTGATGCATCTTCACCTGTGGTTGGAGACGGAGAAAGGCCTGTTCTTCGGCCCGGGACGGGCTGAGCTTCTCGACTTGATCGAGCGGTTCGGTTCGCTGAGAAAGGCTGCTGAAGAACTTGGCATGTCCTACAGGGCCGCCTGGGGAAAGCTCAAGAAAACCGAAGAGGTGCTCGGTTTCAAGCTCATCGACAAATCAGGGAGTTATAAGGAGGGTTATCGGCTTACGGACACCGGGAGGGCCATGAGGAAGAAGTTCACCCAATGGCGCCGGGAAGTCGAGGAAGATGCCCTCGAGAAAGCTCGGGACATATTCAGCTGCGAAGTCATAAGAAAGGAGGACAGCGACACAAAAGTCAACGAAGACGCGGAAAAATAGCAGCCTCCCGCACAGCACCACGGCCCGGTGCGTCTGAAGAGTTAAACACCCCCACAATCTGCGTTATTTCCACGAAAGAAAGCATTGACAGCCCCGATTCAACTGTGTCATATTGGGCATAATAACAAGAAAAAGCGTCTGTATAAGAGCCATACTTTTTGGAAAGGAGGAGCGAAGAATGGAGAAGGTAGTACTGAAGGTCAACGGACGTTCGCGCCAGTTCATCGTTGAGCCGGATCGTGTTCTTCTTGACTTGCTGAGGGAAGATCTCGGGTTGACCGGGACGAAGCAATCCTGCGATCGAAAAGGACAGTGCGGGGCGTGCACGGTCATCGTCAATGGAAAGGCTGTTCGATCGTGTGTACAGAAGGTGAAGAATCTGGCCAATGCTGAGGTGATCACCATCGAAGGGCTCGGCACACCGGAGAACCCGCACCTCATCCAGGAGGCCTACTGCCTATCCGGGGCCATACAGTGCGGCTTTTGTACGCCGGGCATGATCATGGCCACGAAAGCGCTGCTCGACCGAAATCCCAACCCCGATGACGGGGAGATAAAGAAGGCCCTTGAACACAACCTGTGCCGGTGCACCGGCTACGCGAGGATCATCGATGCGGTCAAGTTGGCGGGCCGGTTCATCCGTGGGGAGACCACCCCCGCCGCCATAAGACCCGATCCTAACGGTCCGAAGATCGGCGTTTCCCATCCACGGCCTTCGGCCATGATCAAGGCCTGTGGAATGGCGGAGTTCGGTGCTGACATACACCTCCAGGATCCCCTCGAGGCGGCCGTGACAAGGAGCACGGAGCATCATGCCCGGGTCAAATCAATAGACACGTCCGCGGCAGAAAAGATGCCCGGCGTTGTGGGGGTAATGACGTCGAAAGATATCAAAGGGACCAACAGGATCAAGATCATGGTCGGCGACCAGCCTATTCTTGCCGAGAACAAGGTGCAGTGTCTCGGAGACGCCATTGCCATTGTGGTGGCCAGGACGAAGAAAGAGGCTCTGGATGCAGCGGCCAAGGTGAAAGTGGAGTACGAGCCTTTACCTGTCCTCAGGTCTCCCCAAGAAGCCCTGGCCGACGGAGCCGCGCAGATACACGCGGACTTGCCGAACCTCTGCTTCAGTCAACCCCAGATAAAGGGCGACGCGGCAAAGGCGTTTGCACAGTCGAGCGCAGTGGTGGAGGCCGATTTCTCAACACAGTGCAACCACCAGGCGCCCCTGGAGCCGGAGGTCACGGTAGCCTACATGGAAGGCGAGGGGGAGGATGCCCAGCTGGTGGTCGTCGGTAGAAGCATAGAGATCCACCTGCATATGTCGAATCTGCAGGAGGCTCTGGGATACGAGAACGTCCGCTACGAAGAGCCCTATTCGGGCGGGCAGTTCGGCCAGAAGGCGGCCATGAACACGGAGGCTATCGCTGCTGCCGCGGCTCTCCACTTCGGAAGGGCAATTCGGTACATCCCGAGCCTCGAAGAATCGCTGCTCGTCTCCACCAAGCGGCACCCTTTCTACCTGAAGACGCGCCTCGGGGCGGACAAGAACGGGAAGCTGACCGCCATTGACATCGATTACATTGTAGATAACGGTGCGTACATGGTGATTGGCGGCTACGTGGTGATGCGGTCGCTCTGGATGCTTTCCGGTTCGTACAACATCCCCAACGTGAATGTCTTGGCGCGGCTGGTCTACACGAACAATCCCGCAGGCGGGGCGGCGCGGGGCGCCGGACCTCCCCAGGTGACGTTTGCCCTCGAATCTGCCATGGACATGCTGGCAGAGAAGATCGGCATGGATCCTCTGGAATTCCGGCGAATCAACTCCCTCCTCCCGGGACAGAGCGTCTCCACGGGCCACGTATACGATGAGTGGCCTTTTCCCGAGCTCTGCGACTCTATCCGGCCCACTTACGAGCGAGCCAAGAAAGAGGCCGCCGCCTCCAAGAGCGGCGCGATCAAACGTGGCGTCGGCATAGGCACACACGCCTTCGGCATCGGAGGGCCGGGGGATGAGGGGCGGGTCTTTGTAGAGCTCGACCCCGATGGGGGCATGACGATCTTTTGTGCGGTGGCGGACCCTGGAGAAGGCAACGATTCGATGCTCACCCAGATAGCCTCTCACGTATCGGGCATTCCCATGGAGAAGATCCGCCTTGTCACCCGAGACACGGACCGCACTCCCGGGATGGGACCTGCGGCGGCGAGCAGGATGACCTATATGGCCGGCGGGTCCTTGATCCTTGCCATAGAAGAGATGAAGAAAGCCATGAAGGAGGCGGGCGCCACAAGCTACGAGGGGCTGAAGAAAGCGGGGAAGCCGACGCGCTTCATGGGCTCGAAGAAGACCGAGAAGGAAGGCCCCCTCGACCCGAAGACGGGTCAAGGTCCCTCTTTCGAGTCGCGCATCCACGCGATCCAGATGGCCGAAGTGGAGGTCAACACAGAGACGGGCGAGGTGCGCGTCATCCGGGTGACCACGGCAGTCGACCCGGGCAAGGTCCTCAACCCGAACAACGTGGTCGGACAGTTGCACGGAGGCATGGACCAGGGCGTCGGGTATGCGTTGAGGGAGGAGTATATCCACGGCAAGACGAAAGACTGGAATACTTTCAAATTCCCTACCATGAAGACCGCCTTCGATATGGATGTGATCATCAACGAGACGCCGAGGAAGAGAGGGCCCCTCGGTGCGGTCGGGATTGGCGAGATGACCATGGTCTGTACGGCGCCGGCTGTCATCAATGCCATCTATGACGCGTGCGGTGCGAGGGTCTACCACCTGCCCGCGACGCCGGAGAAGATCAAGGCCGCCCTGGCTCAGAAGAAGTAGGGAGTGTCAGGGGGTTTGGCTTCATGGACGATCAGGCTGCTCACCACCTGGACGCAAGCAACGTGGGGCAGAGAGTCCGCGTGTTGGGCGGAAAAGAAGTGCTCCTCGACAAGGAGGACTTCCTCTGGCACCCTGAGGACTGGACGGAGGAAGTGGCTGCCGCGCTCGCGCGTGAGTGTGGCATCGAGCATCTCTCCGAGGTGCAATGGCGAGTGATCAGGTTTCTCAGGGAATATTTTTCTTACCACGGACGGGCGCCCCTCAACCGGGACCTGAAGGCGGGACTGAACATGAGCTTGATGGAGCTTGAGTCTGTCTTTCCCGAAGGGATCCGTCGGGGGGCGCGCCGCGTGGCAGGGCTGCCGAACCCAAGGATGTGCTCAGGGTAGGGGGCTCGCCAACAAGATGATCTACCTGGATAATGGAGCGACCACCTTTCCGAAGCCCGCCTCGGTTCTCCACCGGATGGTGGAGACATACCTGCGGATGGGCGTTTCCCCGGGAAGAGGGAGCTACGATCTTGCGACGGAGGCGGAGGAGTATGTTGCCGACACGAGGGCGAAGACGGCGAAGTTCTTCGGCGCTCCCGACCCTGATAGGGTTATCTTTACGAGCAATGCCACTGATGCCCTTAATATAGCTCTTCAAGGCATTCTCAGGCCGGGTGATCACGTCGTCTCCACAAGGCTGGAGCATAATTCCGTGCTGCGGCCTCTCCACCACCTGCGCCTCAAGGGTGTCATCGAATACGATCTTGTGCCCTTCGACGGAAACGGCTTTGTCGACCCCGGGGAAATTGCTGCGGCGATGAAGCCCAACACGAGACTCGTCGTTATGTGCCATGCCTCGAACGTGCTGGGGACCATCCAGCCGATAAGAGAAGTCGGCCGACTTTGCGTGTCTCGCAATGTGCCACTCGTCATCGACGCGGCCCAGACGGCCGGCGTGGTCCCAATCGACATGGAATCGTGCCAGATCGCGGCCCTCGCCTTCACGGGCCACAAGTCCATGCTCGGGCCGACCGGCATCGGTGGGCTAGTCCTCAATAAGGGGATAGACGTGGAGCCCACTCGATTCGGCGGCACCGGCGTCGATTCGAAGGCTCTCACGCAAACGGAGTCTCTTCCTTACAGACTCGAGGCCGGAACTCTCAATCTCCTCGGCATCATCGGTCTTTCCGAAGCCATGGAATTCCTCGAAAAAGCCGGAATCCTTTCCATTCATGCCAGAGAAATGGACCTGCTGGGCAAGCTGCGGGACAGCCTCTCTTCCATAGATTGCATAGAAGTCTACTGCGCAGAGACCTCTCCAAACACGTGGGCCTGTTGACGGCGAACGTGCGCGGCATGGCCCCGGAAGTCGTTGGCGCCATCCTCGACGGGGACTTCGGCATCGCGGTGCGCGTGGGGCTGCAGTGCGCGCCGCTGGTCCACGAGACCCTCGGTACCTCTCCGGGGGGTGGCGTACGTTTCAGCCTGGGGCCTTTCAACACCGAAGAAGAGATCGAGACGACGTCCGCCGCCATGAGGGCAATTGCGCACGCCTGAGGCGAAGTCCTCACCTGCCTCTTTCGATTTGCTTTGCCGTGTCGCTTCAGTGATGCCTGGTAGTTTGATCGGCTAGTGTGGTAGTTTTATGAATCGAAAACTGATGACGTGATATTTATGCTTGACTTTCAGAAAATGACGTTATACCTTATATAACAATAGAGTTAAAACCTGCATAAAGCCAAACCATCCGCAAGGATGGGACGGAAAGCCAAGGGTCTCCTTCGCACGAAGACAGCCGGCTGCCTGGGAACGGCTCTTTCTGCCCAAAACTGATTCCGGGAGGCTGCCATGGCAAGAATCGTCGCTAAGAAGTTTGTCCTGCTGTTCCTCTGTGCCGCCGTGTTTGTGCTTTCCATTCTCGCCGGGACGGTGCTCTCTGCCCTCCTCATAAAGGCGCCGGAGCTGTGAGCGAGGCCTTCCCTTTTTAAAGGCCCCGCCCTCCATCGCCCCGACAGGGCCCTTGAACATCCCTTGTCGCGCCGGATCGGAAGCCTTTCACGCCGAAAAGCGGGAATCGCCAGAATGAACGCCTCAAAGGACGCTCAATTCTGTAAGACGGTCTAAATGGCGAGGGCCTCGCCAAGGGCCTCGAAGTCCATCGACTTCTCGAGGATTTTTTCGAAGTATTGGACCTTTTTCTGCTGATGAAAGCGGGTTTTTCCGAAGAAGGTCTCAACAATCTCCACTGTTTTCAGAGTATCGAGACGCGTGAGGATTATGGGTATCCCCCGTTCCTCCGCGAGGCCGATGACGAGCGGGCTTGGCCGCAAGTTGCCGGTGAGGATGAGACATCGTGTCGACGTTTCCAAAGCTGCGAGCTGGATGTCCGGACGGTCTCCACCGGTGACCACGGCTTTGTTGGGCGCACGTCGGAAGTAGGTAAGGGCACCCTCTGCGCCCATGGCGCCCACCATGAGGTTCTCGACCAACTCCTCCATTGCAGTCGCGCAGCACAGGACCTCTCCTCCCAACCCTTCGAGCAGTTCTCGCACGCTGACTGACAGAAGTTCTTTTTCTCTCTGCAGCACGGCAAAGACGCGTATGCCGCGTTTTTCAACAAAGGGTTTGATCTTCTCCCTGACAAGTCTTACCCGATGCTGGGGTATCCTGTTGATGACCGCCCCCAGCAGGTGCTTTCCGAGGCTGCCCTGGGCGGCAAGGAGATCATCTACTACCTGAAGGGTGTCAACGTAGGGGACGACGACCAGCGCGCGGGCCCCGAAGAGCTCGGCCACGCGACGAGGTTGGAGGTTGATGATGAACCCTTCCCGGAGGCTCGTTCCTCCCTCCATGACGATGGCGTCCCTGTTTGTGGCAATCTCCTGGAACGCGCGGACGGCATCAGATTCCAGCCGGCTTTCGTCCGCGGCAGTCAGAAGCGTCTCCGCCTCCATTTCCGTGATCACGATCGGAGCTATTGTGCCAAGGGAATCGGGCAGTTCCAAAGCAGATTTGAGGAAAATCGCGTCCTCGTCCGCAACCGCCTCTCCCATCATGCGGGCGGTCGTGCTTACCGGCTTCATGTATCCCGCGGACAAGCCTTTTCTCCGCAGCCAATGCACCAGACCCACACAAAGGGCCGTCTTGCCGGAGAATCTTTCGGTGGACGTGACGTAAAGGACAGTTGCCATTGTTGTCTCCTTCTTTTTCTTGTCTCCATTCCTCACGGCTGCGAGGCGAGCACGCATCTCATGTCGATGCCCATCGCGCCTTTCCCCTCTTCAAAGACAATAAGGGGGTTTATGTCCATCTCGACGATGTCCGGAAAGTCTATGACCAGCTGAGAGACCTTAAGCAGGGTGTCTGCAATCGCCCTGAGGTCCGACCGTGCCTCACCACGAACTCCCAGGAGTAAATTGAACGACCGCATTTCACGCATCATCTCCATGGCCTCCTCTCGAGAGAAGGGGGCAATGCGAAAAGAGACGTCCTTCAGGGCCTCCACGTAAATGCCTCCGAGGCCGAGCATCACGAGTGGGCCGAACTGGGGATCCCGGTTCATTCCTATGATGACCTCCCTGCCTCCATGAACCTGCTGCTGAACGAGGCAGCCCCAAATCTCCGCATCAGGCATGTAGCGCGTCGCCCGGAATAAGATGAGATCAAAGGAGTCGCGCACCTCCGCCGGGCCACTGATGTTGAACCTGACCCCGCCAATATCGGTCTTGTGCAGAATGTCGGGGGAGGCAATCTTCATGACCACCGGGTAGCCGATTTGGTCTGCGAAGGCTGACGGCCTCTTCGGCCGTAGCGCACAGCTTCGAAGCGGGAATAGGGATTCGGTAGGCCTCGAGGATATCCCGCGCCTCCGTGTCGCCCATCTTGAGGCGTCCCTCGCTTCGAACCCTCTCGAAAACCTCCACCACCCTTTGTACGTCGAGGTCCATGACCTCGGCCGGGGGAGCGGCCTTGTCCTGCCAGAGTCGCTGCTTCACCATGGCCGCGAGGGATTCCACGGCCCTTTCGGGCATGATATAGTTAGGAACGCGCCGCTCGGCGAAGATGGCCTGAGCCTTCTTGAGGGAGGCCTCGCCCATGAAACAGGCAATCACGGGCAGTATGTCGAGGCCGGCTGCCTCTGCGACGACCTCGGCAATCTCGTCTATGTCGGTCGTGAACTGGGGGGTAAGAATCACGAGAAGGGCGCCTACGTTTGGATCCTTCATGATGAGGTTGATTGCGTCCCTGTACCGCTCGGTGCTCGCATCGCCGAGAAGGTCCACGGGGTTGAGGACGCTTGCAGCGGGAGGAAGAGCTTCTCTTAAGCTCTGCATTGTCTCCTCCGCAAGAGAGACCAGGGCCAGCCCCGCACGCTCGATTGCGTCGGTCGCCATAATGCCCGGCCCGCCCGCGTTCGTGACGATTGCCACCCTGTCGTTTCGGGGAAGAGGCTGGCGCGCGAGAGCCAGGGCAAAATCGAACAGTTCGGCAGTTGAGCGGGCGCGGATCACCCCTGCCTGCTTGAAGGCGGCCTCATAGGCCCGTTCGCTGCCGGCCAGAGCGCCGGTGTGGCTGCTTACAGCCCTGGAGCCGCTGCTTGTCACACCCGCCTTGATAGCGACGATCGGTTTTTTCTTGGTAAACTGGCTCGCCACTTCCATGAAGCGTGATCCATCGGTAATGCCTTCCAGATACGCCAAGACGACCTTCACCCGAGGATGATCTATCCACGCCTTGAGGAAGTCGATCTCGTTGAGATCCGCCTTATTCCCCAGGCTCACGAAGCAGGAGAAGCCGACCGCCTCCGCAAGGGCGATATCGAGAATGGACGTGCAGAGGGCCCCGGATTGCGACATGAACGCGATTTTGCCCTGAGGCGGGGTGTCCTTTGCGAAGGTCGCATTCATGGGCGTGAACGTATCGATGAGGCCCAGGCAATTGGGACCGAGTATACGCATGTTGTTCCGCCGGGCGATCTCCGCTATTGTACGCTCCGCCCGCAAGCCGTCACGGCCTGTTTCCCGGAAGCCGGCAGATATCACCACAACCGAGCCCACACCGAGGCGGGCACAGGTCTCGAGCGTGTCGAGAACCATCTTCGCGGGAATGACGATCACTGCGAGGTCTATCTTCTCCCCAATGTCCTCCAGGCTCTTGTGGCAGCGAAGTCCGAGGATGGATTCTTTCGTCGGGTTGACCGGATAGAGTCTTCCTTTGTAACCGCTCCTGATGAGGTTGTAGAGGATGGCGTATCCCGGCTTGTCTTTCCCGCTGGAGGCTCCGATCACCGCTATAGAAGCGGGGGAAAAAAGGGTTTCAAGGTGCTCTGGGATCATCAAGTCTTCTCCATTCCATGACGAGGGTCCCTAAAATAGCGCGGCAGGCGGCGGAAGAACCGCAAAACCTCACCCGTTTCCGCCATAAGGGATTCGGGCAAGGGTGCCTCCCTGTAGAATACAACATAAGGGAGACTTGTGCCACAGCCAGGGACGGGCGGAGCGAAATTTCACGCGAAGAAAGGGAAGCGTCCTATCCCACGAGGCGGGAGGCCCGGTGCATTGTCAGAGGCTGAGTTCCTCGATCCTTTCCTTAAGCGTCTCCAGGTCCGATTCCTCGATGGAAGGGTGGATGGCGTTGCGTGACCCCCGGTAGAACTGGTACCTCCCTGTGGTCGGGTTCTTCCTGATGTTGCCTTTGTGAGACGGCCCCTTTCGTACCTCCAGCACCCATCCGCCGGTCACGGGTCTCTCAGCGTATTCGTACTTGCTCATTCCAGTGCCCTCCTGCATGTTTATACCATAGCAAAGGGGGGTGGAGTAAGGGGATCGCGGGCCGCGCCATTCGGGAGAGCACGGGCGACGCTCGAATGAGTGAAAGCGGCCTTTAGGCACGCTCATGGGCCAGCCATCGCGGCGAACATCGCCACAGTAGCACCGCTCACCGAAGCGAAAGCAATCCAGACGATCAGATTGGAGAGCCAGCCGCTCCTGTGCGCCCCCATAATTGCTCTGTTCCGGCCGATTCTCGCGAGCAGGTAGAGAAGCGGGACGGCGCAGACCCCGTTGATGACCGAGGAGAAGACGAGGGCCTTGATCGGATTGACGCGGAAGATGTTGAGTGCCGACCCCAGGAGCACGGCTGCGATAATCACCGAATAGAAACATTTCCCCTCATGGAGCGTAAGATTGAGGCCGACCCTGCACTTGCACGCCTCGGCCATGGCGTACGAGGCTGAGCCGGCGAGAATGGGCACCGCGAGCATCCCAAGCCCGACGATGCCGACCGTAAAGATGCTCTTTGCGAGGAAGCCGCTGTGAGGAAAGCTGCGCACGAGCGGCTCAAGGGCGGATGCGGCTTGGGCCGCCGTACTGATGGTGGTGATGCCGTTCCTTGAGAATACCGAGGCACCAACGGCGGTTATCGACCAGAAGGTAACCTGGGAAAGGAGCATGCCCACGGCGGTGTCCACGCGGATATCCCTGATGAGACCGCGTGAGATGCACGGGCCTGCGTGCGTCAGCCGGCCCTCTGCAGCCTCCTCTTCCACCTCTTCCGAGGCTTGCCAGAAGAACATGTAGGGCGATATGGTCGTGCCCACCGATGCCATGATCATGAAAAGAAATGCAAAGGTAAAATCGATGTGGGGCAGGAAAGTGGCATAGAGAAGCTCCTTCCATTGTCGGGTTACCATGAACAGGGTGATAGGGTACGCGAGGAGAGACAGGGCGAGGAACTTGAGTATCCGGGCATATCCTTTGTAGGGTACACGAATCTGCAGGAAGAGAATGACGATGCCGTATGCGACGGTCAAGCTTAAGGGGGGAAGGGGCACGAGGAGATTGGTTGCCTCCGCAATGGCCCCTATGTCGGCACCGAGGTTTATGGTGTTGGCCACGCAGAGGAGGAGCACGGCGGGGAAGAGGATCTTGACTCCGTAATGCTCTCTCACAACTGAAGAGATGCCTCTGCCCGTCACTGCCCCGATGCGCGCGGACAGTTCCTGCACGGCTGTGAGCAGGGGATAGAGAAACAGGGAGATCCATAACTGCTGATACCCGAACTGCGCGCCGGACTGTGAGAAGGTAGCGATGCTCGAAGGGTCGTCATTGGCTGCTCCCGTAATGAGGCCGGGCCCGAGGATCCTCCGGAACGGTGTTACTCGTTGAGGCTGAATCTCGTCCGCGCACAGATTCTCTTCCATACGGTCCCTCGTGGCAATCGATGGGTGGCACTGATCAAAGAAAACGGGTTTTTCTGTTCCACCCGGTTCGCTACCTCTGAAGATAGTCCCTTCGCCAAGACTTTACCACGACCGGACGAAGGGCAACGGCCTGTGAGAAACGGGAATATCCACCGGGGTATGCCGTCGGGGCCTTTCATGTGCTGCCATACCCGTGCTACCATACAGGGGCGAGGCCATGTAATGCCCGTGGATCGGCGCCCAACCTTGCCGGAAGGGAATAGGCGCGTCTCTTTGTTCTCGCTCCACCTCGGACGCGGGCTCGTCGTGCGGACGTTAGCGCGCTTTAGGAGGCAGCATGCTCGCCAAGGAGGAAGGAATGACGGTCCGGGAAAGAATCGAGGAGATAATACGCGGCCTGAACCCGAAGCTGGAAGAACTTTCGGAAGGTTATGTCGAATTCCTCGGCTACGACGAGGGCACCGGCATACTCACCGTGATGACTTACGGCGGGCGCCTCCTTTGATGCGGTCACAACGCCCTCGGTCTGTGGGCCGACAAACTCATTAGAGAACAAATGACGGACGTGAGAGACGTCATTACAGTCGATGTCTGCTCGCTGCCGCCGGCGAAGCGCCCGTGAGGATATAGGCTGAAAACGGCCCTCCCGCTCTTCGCATGGGGCCTTCAGTTTTGCTCGTCACTCTGTGCTACAATATGGGTGCTCTGGAAGTCACCATTAAATAGACGTGTTCGCCTTAAGCCAGGTCGAAACTAAGGAAGGGAAAAGGAATGGCAACGTACGAAGAGCGGGGGGTCTCTCCTCACAAGACGGATGTCAAGGCGGCGATCATGGGAATCGATTCGGGCATCTTCCCCGGGGCTTTTTGTAAAGCAATCCCTGACGTGCTCGGCAATTCCCCGGACCACTGCTTCCTCCTTCATGCCGATGGGGCGGGCACAAAATCGGCGCTTGCCTACATCCATTTTCGCAGGCACGGGGACCCTGCCATATTCGAAGGGATCGCTCAAGACTCCCTGGTGATGAATCTGGACGACCTGACATGTGTGGGGGCGTTCGGGCCGTTCGTGCTCTCGAACACTATCGGGAGAAATGGCAAACTCATCCCCGGCGCGGTGCTCCGGGCCGTCATCAGAGGATATGAGAATCTTGCGGAGAAGTTCAGGGAGTACGGCATAGAGATTTACTTGTGCGGCGGTGAAACGGCAGATATCGGCGACCTGGTAAGGACTATCGTCGTAGACTCGGTCCTGGCGGTTCGCATGGAAAGGAGAGACTTTATCGACTGCAGCAAGGTGGCGTGCGATCAGCACATCGTAGGATTTGCTTCATTCGGTCAAGCGCTTTACGAGTCATCATACAATTCGGGGATAGGAAGCAATGGCTTGACCTCTCTGCGCCACGAGCTCCTTACCAGCCGCTACCGGGACGAATTCCCCGAGACGTACGCCCCCGACATAGGTGATCTTGCCTACGTCGGCCAGTTCGATATCGATGATATGCTTTCCGGGACGCAGATGACCGTCGGCGAGGCCCTGCTCTCGCCGACCCGTACGTATGCTCCGGTCCTTAAGGAGATCCTCAATACTTACAGGGGCTCTATCTCCGCGATCTTCCACAACACAGGCGGCGGTCAGACGAAGTGTCTGAACTTCGGCAACGGCATCCGATACATAAAGGATAATCTTTTTTCCCCTCCCCCCATTTTCGAATTCCTTGAGCGCCATACTAATCTTGCCAAGAGAGAGATGTACCGGGTTTTCAACATGGGACATCGAGTGGAGGTCGTCTGTGACCCAGGCGTGAGCGCGGAGATTGTCAAAGCATCCGAACGGTTCGGGGTGGGGGCCCGTGTGATCGGCCACACCGAGCACTGGGAAGAGGGGGCGTCCCTCGCGATCGTGAGTGCCGGGGAGACGATCGAGTATGAAAGAAGGGGCGTCGGGTGAGGGGTGAGGCGTTCGAGCGGGTGACAAGGTATGACGGATTTTTGACTATGTCCCTGGGAGTAATTCCTAGACCGCAAGGGAAGCCTTCCCTTGCCAGCAAAGACTATGCCGCCCTATGGATCCTTCCTGGTTCCAGTGGCACGGGTATTGCAACCAATGTCCCAGTGTCTCTCGCGGTGCACATGGAGACGACGGCCAAAAGAGAGACAGGTATGGCCTTCCCCTAAAGATATCGGGGAGTAAGGCCGATAATACTCCAGGATGGGAGCGCTGGTGTGGAGGAGAGTTTTTTGGTGACACCGCAAGGCATATTCTATAAAATGTGCGGCAGGGGCCGGCCGGCCCCGGAGGGCAGGGAGGAGAGAAATGCCTTTTGACCTTTGTAAGATCGGGCAAATGCTGAAGGACTCCAGGGAAGAGAGGGGACTCACTTTTGAGGAAGTGTCAAGCGCCTTGTTCATAAGGAAGCGGGTCATCGGGGCCATCGAATCGGGAGACTGGGGCAGTCTGCCGCACCCCGTCTACGTCAAGGGCTATGTCAATCAGTACGCCGCTCTTCTCAACATCGCCGACCGGCTCGAGGCCGAGCTCACGGCGACGGAGAAAGAACCCCCCTTGGAAATGCACGAGGCGCAGCTCGCGCCGAGGAAGGACGTGGCACCGAAGGGATGGGGAGCCAAGAAGAAGCTCGCGGCCGCATCGGTCATGGGGGCGGCAGTCGTGGGTTTTCTCATTTTCCAGAACATGCCCAAGACCGCCTATGTGGCTCCACCGGCACGGACTGTGGCAAGCAGCTATCCCGCAGCCCATACGGACACAAATGTGCAGGACAGCAATGTGCAGCCTGTTGAGGCAAGCGTCAACACCGTGTCGCTCCAGCCGGCACCGGTCGCGGCCGAGGAGGGTGAGAAGGTTGTCCTGGAGCCGAAGAAGTTGACCATCGCCTGCCAGGAGAAGACGTGGGTAAGAATCATCATCGACGGTCTGGAGCAGAAAGAGTTCACGCTCAACCCTGAAGAGGTGGTGATGCTTGACGCAAAAGAGAACTTTGACGTACTCATCGGCAACGCGGGTGGGGTGAAGCTCTTCTACAACGGAAAAGACACCGGCTTTACGGGAGAATACGGAGAGGTCAAACACATCAGCCTTTCATAACAAGGCTTTCCGCACAATAACTCATTTCGCCGTCTATCCGGTCGGCGACCGCAACCGGAGATCTTCCTCCTTCGAAACTTTTTCTCTTGCGGTAAGCCCCGCATTATGGGAAAACCATAGGGTCGGGTTATTTCGATGGTTATTCTCGGCATAGACCCAGGATTGGCGAGCACCGGGTTTGGCGCCATTGCGTGCGGCCAGGAATCCCCCTCGGTGTTCAGGTGCGGCTCGATAAAGACCCTGCCCCGTCATCATATTTCTCATAGGCTGTTCCAGATCCATTGTGATCTGAACCAGTTGATGGATGCGGTGAAACCTGAGGTTGTCGCTGTCGAGAACATTTTCTCCATGGTGCGCTATCCGAAAGCGGGTATTCTGTTGGGCGGCGTGATGGCGATTATCTACCTCACAGCTTTTCAGCACAATACTGCGGTCACTGAAGTCACTCCGAGAGAGGTAAAGAATGCGCTGGCAGCTTACGGCGGGGCCTCGAAGACCCAGATCAGGGAGGCGACAAAAAAAGCGCTCCGTCTGGACGAGCTGAAGTCGTTTCATGTGGCAGATGCCCTGGCTGTCGCATTGACCGTCTTCTATAGGAGGTATCGGGGGAAGAGTGATATCATATTTGGACGGAACCCTAAAAAAGATATATTCCGATAGGGTCACGATCGGGGTCAGCGGCGTGGGCTACGAGGTGCTCATCCCGGCCTACGTGATGAACGAGATCCGCCGCACCGCAAAAGTGGAAGACCCCATAAAGCTCTACATTTCCTTCAATCAGACCGAGAGGCAGCCGAAGCCCGTGCTCGTGGGGTTCAAGGCGGAGTTGGATAAGGAGTTCTTCGAGTTGTTCATTACCGTCGAGGACATAGGACCGTCGCTCGCGATCAGGGCTTTGACCCAGCCTGTGCGGGAGATAGCCCGATACATAGAGGAGAAGTCGGTAAAGGACCTGAGGCGGCTCAAGGGGATAGGCGAAAGGAAGGCTGAGAAGATCGTCGCCGCCCTCAAAGGGAAGGCTGCGAAGTTCGCCTTGATCCCGCAAGTGGAGCTTCCGCCGGAAACACCGGAAGATTTCAAGGGCGAGGTCGAGAGCGTCCTGGTGACCCAGCTGGGGCACAAACTGGGCGAGGCCCGTCGAATGATCGAAGAAGCGATGAAGAGGCAGGCGGGCATAGCGTCGTCCGAAGAGCTCTTCGAAGAAGTATATAGAGGCCAGAAAAAATGATTTACGACGAATCGGAAGAACTGATAGTTGGGAAGGACGAGGAGGGGACCGCAGAGGAAGATGTTCTCAACTTAAGGCCCAAGGCGCTCTCGGAGTATGTGGGACAGGAAAAGGTGGTAGACACCCTGAGAATCGCCATCCAGGCAGCCCTGAAGAGAGGAGAATCCCTCGAGCATATCCTGCTCAACGGTCCCCCGGGCCTGGGAAAGACCACGCTGGCCCACATCATAGCCATTGAAATGAGTTCGAAGATTGTCGCCTCCTCGGGTCCGGCTTTGGAAAAGGGCGGAGATTTGATGGGTCTGCTCACCAACATGGAAAAGGGGGACATCTTCTTTATCGACGAGATACATCGAATTCCGAAGATCGTAGAGGAATTCCTCTACCCGGCGATGGAAGATTTTGCGGTGGACTTCATTTTCGATCGGGGCGTCCATGCCCGAACGCACCGCTACAGGCTCGAGCGCTTCACCCTCATCGGCGCCACTACCAGGTCCGGCCTGCTGTCGTCCCCCTTGAGAGATCGGTTCGGCATCGTGAGGGATCTCGATTTCTACGAGGAGAAGGACCTTGTCCGCATCGTCCGGCGGTCCGCTCACATACTGCAGGTAGCCATAGAGGACGAGGGTGCCTATGAGATTGCAAGAAGATCGCGCGGCACCCCTCGGGTAGCAAACAGGCTCCTGAAGCGGGTGCGTGACTACGCGCAAGTGAGGGCGAAGGGCGTAATAACCCTGCCGGTCGCCGTCGATGCCCTTGCGCTTGAAGGCATAGACGAATGCGGTCTCAGCGAACTCGACAGGAAGCTTCTGAATGTCATCATCCTGAACTACAAGGGAGGTCCGGCGGGCATAGAGGCTCTGGCCGCGACCCTGCAGCTGGAGACGGACGTGCTTCTTGAGGTGGTCGAGCCGTACCTACTGAAGACGGGTTTCCTCATCCGCACCTCCCAGGGCAGAAAGGCGTCGGAAAAGGCGTTCGATCACCTCGGTATGTCTCATCAGAAGAGGCGGGACAATAAGAACGTAGGGCTGTTCGAGGACAAGGAATAGGGACTGCTCGCGAGGCAGGCGCGGCCTTACTGGCTCAGCCTCTCCATTTCCTTCCCGGAAATGTCGAAATTGGCGTGGACTTCCTGAACGTCGTCAGAGTCCTCCAGGGCCTCCATCAGTTTCAGCATGGTCTCGGCGCTCTTCCCCTCAAGCCTCACCGATGTCTGGGGGACCATGTCTATCTGGGCAACTGCATACTTCATATGGTGGTCATCGAATACTTTTTTCACGGACTCGAAGGCTGGGGCCTCGGTGATGACCTCGATGGCGTCTTCATCCTCTCTCACATCCTCGGCGCCGGCGTCAAGGGCCAGCTCCATGATCTTGTCCCCATCCATGGCCTGCCTGTCGAAAGAGAGGTAGCCTTTCTTGCTGAAAATCCATGAGACGCTCCCGGCCTCACCCAGGTTCCCGTTGTACCGGGAGAAGATGTGGCGAACCTCGGCGGTGGTCCGATTCTTGTTATCCGTGAGCGCGTCCACCAGTATTGCGGTGCCTCCCGGACCATAGCCCTCGTATGTATACTCTTCGTAGGCCAAGCCCCCTTCAGCGGGACTCGTGCCGCGCTTTATGGCCCTCTCGATGTTCTCCTTCGTCATGTTTTCGGCCTTGGCCTTGAGTACGGCCACGCGGAGCCTGGGATTGGCCTCGACGTCGCCCCCGCCGGTCCTGGCGGCCGTGGTTATTTCCTTGATCAGTTTCGTGAATATCTTTCCCCGCCGGGCATCGGCTGCACCCTTCTTGTGTTTGATAGTGCTCCATTTGCTGTGTCCCGACATAGTCCCCTCCAACAGTGCGCTTAGCGCCGCCCCCACCTTTCGAAAGCAGGCGGAGCTTCTCTTCTCAAAGGCCGCTTCGCTCCATTGGGCAAGTGGTGGGCAGTATAGGATTCGAACCTACGACCTCTGGTATGTGAGACCAGCGCTCTAACCAACTGAGCTAACCGCCCCTTTGGGCCTATGTTACAACAGATTCGGAATCAAAGTCAATACAAAGCCGCCCGGGGTCAGGGCG
Organism: uncultured delta proteobacterium; assembly: GCA_963749525.1. Taxonomy (GTDB): domain Bacteria; phylum Desulfobacterota; class Syntrophorhabdia; order Syntrophorhabdales; family WCHB1-27; genus CAVVNC01. The sequence continues at coordinate 96,786 of CAVVNC010000041.1, read as the reverse complement.
AGCGCATTTGAAGCGCTCCTTTTTTGGGGGCGTATTGCGGGCGTTCCTTCGCTCCACTCCCGACCACCGTACGGCTCCGGCTCGCCTGATGTGCGTGGTGTAGCTCCGACCCAAGAAGTTCGAGCACGCACATCATCCTTGCGGACCGCTTTTCTTCGCCCGGGTTGGTGACGGGTCGTTCCGTATATGTGCTCAGGAAGCATGTCATACGCTCAGGGATTTCAGTGGAAAATGGCAAATGCGCTCGCCTTAAGCGCCCAGGGCATACGGCAAACTCTTCGATGGGAGTGCCGCCTCAGGCGGATAGGAAGACCTCTTAAGTTTTGCTTTTCCCGCACGATAACAATCTTGGTACGAGGGGATTCGCAATCCTACGATAGCGGAGGCTCGCAAATGAGGGTACTGGTGGTTGATGATTTCGCGACGATGCGGAAGATCATAAAGAATGTCCTGAGACAGATCAATATGGACAATGTCGTCGAGGCGGAGAATGGGAAGCATGCGCTTTCGGTTCTCAGAAACGACAGCATAGAATTTATCATTAGTGATTGGATCATGCCTGAAATGACAGGAATTGAATTTCTGAGAGCCTGCAAAGAGGATGAAGCGATCAAGAACATTCCCTTCGTCATGGTCACTGCCGAGGCGCAGAAGGATAGCGTCCTCGAAGCCATCAAGGCAGGCGTGGATAACTACATAGTGAAGCCGTTTACCCCCGAGAAGCTAAAGGAGGTCATCGGCAAGACCATGGCAAAATTCGGCAAACAAGCCGAGTAACTGGAGGAGGAGATGGAGGTAAAGCTGATCAATCCCTTTGTTGTCGCTGCCCAGACGGTCTTCAAGACAATGCTCAATATCGAACTGACTCTCGGCAAACCCTCTCTCAAAGAGGCCAAAACGACTTCGGGAGACGTGACCGGTATCATGTCGATGGTCGGAGACAGGAAAGGGACCATTGCGATAAGTTTTCGGGAGAAAGGCGCGCTTTTTGTCTTCAACAGCCTGATGGGAGATGAAGCCCCCTTCATAGGCCCCGAAGTGGTCGACGCGATAGGCGAGCTGACTAACATCATCTCGGGTCAGGCGCGAAAGGAGTTTGAGAACAGCGGCCTAAACCTGAAGGCCTCGATCCCCATGGTCGTGGTCGGGAAAGGGGTAGAGACCAACTTCATCACCAAGCTTCCCATCGTATCTCTGCCTTTCGATTTCTCAGCCGGCAATGGTGAGGGAGAGGTAATGTATCTCGACTTCTCCTTCGAGTAGGCTGCCTCACCGGGTCTCGCGAAGACGCATGTTTGAAAAGCCACACCCCTCGATTTGACGGCCGTTCACGTGGATCTGAAGGGAAAACCGCCGGCTGGAAGTCTCGTTCTTCCGAAGAAGAACGCTTCCGCTACGCGTTGGAAGGCTTGGCGGACCATGTACGGAGAGGTGAATCACCCTCAAGACGTAAGGCTCTTCTCAAGTCCCCCAAAAGAGCAGTTCGTTCGGTAATCCTTGCCAGATAGTGCCTTAATTAGGTCTGCCTAGACCTAATTAAGGCACTACGCGTTGCGCATATTTCTTGCAATCTTCTTGCTAATGTGGAAAAGTAATAGGGGTTTGGGTGGAGGGAAGCTCGACTCGGGCGAATCGTCTAAAGACCGAGGGCTGGCCCATTAGGGATGTGGGAGGCGTCTGGCATGCGTTGGAACGGGAGATGGATAGGCCTGCTTGTGACGATCGTTGCAGCCTCCGGCGTTCTCGTGCTCCCCCGGTCGATCCTTGGCCGCGGAGGAGACGAATAGCACGATTTCCGTGGAACAAGACAAAGATAAAACCACCTACGTTATCCGGGGCAGCGACAAGGACACGCAAAAGGAAGAGACGGACAAGGCTTGGGATATGCTGCATCATGTTACCGTCGACACGAGAGGACGTCATGGAACAGGGCCGGATAATAATCGTTGAGGATGAGCAGAACATACTCAGCATGCTCAGCGAGCTGCTGACAAGCAAGGGCTATTCGGTGGACCCGTTCACGGACGCAAGGGGTGCCCTCGTCGCGCTGAAGAACAATGGCTATCAGCTGCTCATCACCGATCTTCTCATGCCGAAGGTGGACGGGCTTCAACTGATCAACTTCATCCAGAAGGAGTACCTCAACACCCTCGGCATCGTCATTACGGGTTATGGCAGCTTAGAGACGGCGATAGGCGCCATGAGATGCGGGGCCTTCGACTATCTTCTGAAGCCGTTCAAGTTCGAGGATGTCCTTGCGAGCGTCGAATCGGCGATGCACTACCACAAGCTTCTCACTGACGACAATATTCCCAGGAAGCTTGTGGCAAAGGCGAATCTCCTGAGGAGGTTCTCAGAGACCAGGGCAGTCCGCGAAAACACGCTCCTGAGGAGCTATCTCAAGGACAAGTATAAGTTCGAGAACATGATCGGGGTGAGCTTCCCCATGCAGAAGGTCTTCGAGCTGATAGAACGGGTGGCAGATACCAACGCCACCGTGCTCATCACCGGCGAAAGCGGGGCAGGCAAGGAGCTTGTGGCGAGGGCTATCCACTTCAACTCTTCCAGGAGAGATAAGTCCCTCGTTGTCGTCAATTGCGGCGCCATGCCGGAGGCACTGCTGGAAAGCGAGCTATTCGGCTACGAGAAGGGCGCCTTCACGGGCGCTACCGGGACGAGGCTTGGAAGGTTCGAGCTTGCAGACGGAGGGACGATCTTTCTCGACGAAATAGGTGACATGAGCTTCAATCTCCAGGTGAAGCTGTTGAGAGCCCTGCAGGAGAAGACATTCGAACGGATAGGCGGTGGGAAGACCATCGATGTGGATGTGAGGATCATCGCCGCCACGAATCGCAAGCTTGAAGAACTTGTCAGGGAAGGCAAGTTCCGGGAAGACCTTTACTACAGGCTGAATGTCGTTCCCATCCACATACCGCCGCTCAGGGAGAGGAAGCAGGACATCCCCTTACTCTACAGCCATTTTCTCGAGAGATCAAACGGCATCAATAATGCCAATGTCGAAGGCTTTACCGAGGACACCATGGAGGTTCTGATGGAGTACGACTATCCGGGAAATGTCCGGGAGCTTCAGAACCTCGTGGAAAGACTCGTCGTGCTGAAGAAGAGCGGCCACATCAACATCGAGGACCTGCCTGAAAAGTTTTACGGTCCCAGAACGCACGAAGCCCAGCAGCTCGACCTTCGAAAGGGGTACGATACGCTCGTGTCAGAATTCGAACAGACCGTGATTCTGAAGGCCCTTGACGAAACGAACGGCGTAAAGAGCAAGGCGGCCCAGATACTGAGCATGAATCGGACGACTCTCATTGAAAAGATGAAGCGTCTCGGACTAGCGGACTAGAAGGGGAAGCTCCCCCCATCTTCTCATCGATACAGTACCCCGCAAGAAAAAGCGACCTCTTTTTAGCCTCCTTCCATTCAGGGCGGGCGTCCGGACAATGGCCAGTGGATCCCCCAAGAAAGGATTAGGGCCGCGGACACCCGCTGGGCTGAGGATGGGCTGTCAAAAGAGCTGACGATGTGGACCGCTACAGCCCTCCTGGCCATGGATTCTTATCCAGCCATTGGCGGCGCGAAACCATCGATATTCCGTTTTTGGTACGTATTTTGCTTTGGTACCAACTCGTGCAGACGGCAGAATCGCAGTTGCTCAAGAATGCGTTCCACGAATTTGTCAGGGCGTCAGACTCGCTCACGAACTACTATCTGAGTCTCGAAAGCCGCATAAACGAGCTGAACAAAGAGATAAACGAAAAGAACAAAGAACTGGAGAAATCACGAGAATACTTCTACAACATCCTCAACTCCCTACCCGTCGGAGTTGTCGTCTGTGATGACGAATCGACGCTCTTCACCAACAAAGAGGCGCAGAAATCGGGCCTGACCGAGCTTGCAGCCGCATTTCACAAGGATTCCGCAAGAATAGGGGAGGTCGGAGGCGCCAAGGGATACTTCAGGTGGCACAAAAGCGACCTCACCAATGGCTCCGAGAGGAAAGAGGTTATCGTTTTCGAGGACGTTACCGAAGTCCAGAAGATGAAGGAGCGTTTTGAAAGGGACGAGAGGTTGCGAGCCATGGGGGAGATGGCGGCGCGGATCGCCCATGAGATAAAGAATCCGCTCGGAAGCATGAAGCTCTATCTGTCCATGATCTTTAAGGGGAAAGTGGGGGATAAGGAGAGGGAATTCGTCAATTCGGTCATTTTCGGCGTCAACACCATCGACCGGATCATCAACAACCTGCTCTCCTATACGAGACCGAAGACCATAGTCCTGCGTGAAGCCGTGCTCTCCCGGGTGGTCAAAGAGACGCTCGATTTCATGAGCGTTTCCATCGGCAGCAAGAAAATTGACGTCAACTTCGACAGTTCCTACGACGAGGTCTCTCTGTTCGATCCGGATCTCATCAAGCTGGCGCTGATGAATCTCATCGGCAATGCGATGGAGGCCATCGTTGAGAAGGGCGTCATCACCATCGCCATAAGAGAAGAAGGGAACAACGTCTTGGCTACCTTTACGGACACCGGTGTGGGCATGAGTGAAGAGACGAGAAGAAGCATCTTCAACCCCTTTTTCACCACCAAAGACAAAGGGGTCGGTCTGGGCCTGTTTATTGCTCACAACATCGTCAAGGCCCATGACGGATACATAGAAGTAGAATCGGTGGAAGGCGAAGGGTCATCCTTCGCCGTCTGCTTACCGAAGGGGCGATGATGAGGAATATTCTCATAATTGACGATGATTATCACATGCGCACGGCCCTTGCCGAGGCCCTCGTCGAGGCGGGCTACGGCGTCGGTTCTGCCGAGGACGGAAAGGTCGCCTTGGAGTCCATCAGGAAGTCACCCTATGACTTGGTCATCACCGACGTGAAAATGCCCTACATTAACGGGATAGACCTCCTTGGGCGAATCAAGAAGGAGCAGTGCTCGCTTCCCGTTATCGTAATGACGGCTTACGGAACGGTGGAACATGCCGTGAATGCAATGAAGGAGGGTGCCTTCGACTACATTCAAAAACCCTTCGACACGGAAGCCCTTTATGGCGTGGTGCAGCGTGCCCTCGGCTCGGAGAGCGGCGGAATATTGTCTGCTCGTCCAAGAGCATGCAGGAGGTGCTCATGAGGGCGCAGCAGGTGGCCAAGTCCGACGTGACTGTTTTCGTCATGGGGGAGAGCGGCGTAGGCAAAGAATTGGTGTCTCGATACATTCACGAGAATGGAGATAGAAGGGAAATGCCTTTCGTCGCCGTAAACTGCGCGGCCCTTCCCGAGAACCTTCTCGAGAGCGAACTTTTTGGGTACGAGAAAGGAGCCTTTACAGGAGCCGCTACAAGAAAACCAGGTAAGTTCGAGCTTGCGGACGGAGGAACCATCCTTCTCGACGAAGTCACCGAAATGGACCTGCGGCTCCAGGCTAAGCTCCTGAGGGTCCTTCAGGAGAGGGAAGTCGAGGTTATCGGTTCCAGGTACCCCAAGAAGGTAAATGTCAAGGTAATTGCCACGACCAACAGGAACATCAATCGACTCGTGGACGAGGGAAAATTCAGGGAAGACCTCTACTATCGCCTCAACGTCTTTCCAATCGTGGTACCGCCCCTTAAGGGAAAGAAGGGAAGATATCCCCCAACTCGTGGAATGCCTCCTGAAGAAGTACGCGCGGGGAATGGACACGCGGGTAGAAAAGGAGGCGATGAACCGGCTCATTCAGAGAAGCTGGAGGGGAAATGTACGAGAGCTGGAAAACGCCATTGCGAGGGCGTGCATTTTATCCGATTATGCGGTAATCAAAGTTGCCCACCTGGAGGACCCGAACGAGGAGAAAGAATCTGTGGCAGCCCTGTCCGGTGACGCGGTGGGTTCCGTGAAGGAAATGGAGATGAAACTGATTCTCGACGCATTGAAGTCGATGAACGGCAATAGAACGCGAGCGGCGTCCGTGCTGGGTATAACGGCTCGGACATTGAGGAACAAGATAAAAGAATACCGGGAACTGGGTCTGGCGGTTCCTTAAGAAGGACGGACCATGGAAACCTTGAGCCTTCTTGAAAAGGCGCTCAACATAAGGGCTTATTACCACAAGGTATTGGCCTCGAATATCGCGAATGTCGAGACGCCCGGATACAAGGAAAAGAGCGTGGACTTGATGGCCGAGCTCGATAAACCCGGCGATGACGTCCGGAACATAGACGTCAAAGAGACTGAAGAATCCGAAGGGGCAAACGCCCTCGACCGGAACACCGTCAACGTGGAGGATCAAATCGTCAAGCTGACGGAGAACAACATGATGTTTGACGCCTTCGTTCAATTGATCAACAAGAAGTTCTCCATGCTGAAATACGTCATTAACGAGGGGAGGTAGGTACCATGGGCATACTCGACGTAATGAATATTAGCGCGTCCGGTCTCAAGGCTGAGAGGACAAGAATGGAGGCGGTTGCCAGTAATCTGGCGAACGTTCATACGACGAGGACGGATGAGGGAGGCCCATACAGGAAGAAGGACGTCGTCTTCATGCCCGCAGACGTATCGAGTGATCGAGGCTTCAACTCGATGCTGCAGGAGAAGTTCGAAGGGGTGAAGGTCGACGAAGTCGTGGAAAGCGACAAGGCGTTCGAACAGACCTACGACCCCTCTCATCCTGACGCGGATGCCAATGGATACGTTACCTATCCCTAATGTCAATGCCATGGAGGAGATGGGTGACATGATAGCCGCCACAAGGGCGTACGAAGCGAACATTAACGTTGTCAACAGCGCCAAGGAGATGTTCATGAAATCCCTCGAGATCGCCAAGTAGATGGCGAGATTGGTCGAGAGCATCCATGCCCGAGGTCCGCGAGCCGGAAGATTGAGGCTCCCCGGACGGTCCGGCGCGGGGCCTGTGGGCCCCCAAGAAGAGGAGTAGCCATGAAGGTAGAAAAGGTCGTATTAGACAATTTCTCAAAGAGCGAAGCCACAACGAAGACGGAAAAGTCCGCCACTTCCTTTTCGGACGTCCTGAAAGAATCGATCAACAAGGTGGGCGAGCTGGAGAAAGAGGCTAACCAACAGACGGAGAGCCTCGTCAAGACTCAAGGGCAGGACATCCACAACACGATGATTGCGATCGAGAAGGCGGATCTCAGTTTCCAGCTCATGATGCAGATAAGGAACAAAATCCTCACTGCGTACGATGAGATCATGAGGCTACAGGTATAGTAGATGGAGACGTTCCTCAATAACATAAGGAACTATCATAAAGAGTGCGCCAAAGAGTAAGCTCTATCTCTATCTCATGATCGTCGTTGCCGTCATAGGCGGCTCCGTGATCGGCCTTTCCTTCCTCCAGAAGGAAGACTACCAGCCTCTTTTTATCGGGCTTTCCACCGAAGATGCGTCCATGGTCGTCGCGAAGCTGAAGGAGCAGAAGATTCCCTACAAGCTCGGAGCGAGCGGAACGACTATATCCGTCCCCAAAGAGAGGGTCTCCGACGTGAGGCTGCTCCTTGCCTCCCAGAACTCGCTGCCCGGTGGCGGGGGCGTGGGGTTGGAGCTGTTCGACAAGACTAACTACGGCATGACGGAGTTCATGCAGAACGTGAATTACAAGAGGGCGATACAAGGGGAGTTGACGAGAACCATCAATCAGATGCCGGGAATTGCTGCCTCCCGCATACATATCGCGATCCCTGAGAAAACCCTCTTTACGGATAGGGAGAAGGATGCGACAGCCTCCATCTTTCTCAAACTGAAACAGGGCAAGATCCTATCGAAGGAGCAGGTCCTGGGCATCGTCAATCTCGTGGCGGGCAGCGTCGAAGGGCTCAAGCCGGAAAACGTGGTGGTCATCGATTCTTCGGGGCGAATACTCCACAAAGCCGGGGATTCAGACTCCGGAGTGATGCTTTCGGGGCAGCAGTACGAGTTGCAGAGGAACGTAGAGAAGACCATAGAGGATTCGGTCCAGTCGATGCTGGACACCTTCTTACAGAATTCGAGATCCATCGTTCGGGCGAGTGTTGATCTTAACCTGAGAAAAGTCGAGAAGATGGAAGAGCAGTATATTCCGGACAAGAGCGTCATCTCTGCCGAGAAGAAGAGCAAGGAAAAATCCGTAAGCAATCGCGGCAGGGTCGGGGGCGTGCCGGGGGTGGGTGCCAACCTGGCAGCTGCCGCTGCCGCAAAGGCCGCGAATGCGAAGGGCGCGGCCGTGGCGGCCTCCAAAACCGAAGAACAGAACATGAACCAGACCGAGAGGGAAGACTCGAATGTCAACTATGAGGTGAGCAAGACGGTCAGTAAGATCGTGGAGCCCTTCGGAGACATAAAGCGCATCTCTCTTGCAGTGCTCGTGGACGGAAAGTACGAAAAGATCAAGACAAAGAAAGGAGAAGAGCTCAAGTACATTCCAAGGTCGCAGCAGGAGCTCGACAACATCAAGAACCTCGTTCTGAGGGCCGCGGGATTCAACGAAGAAAGGGGCGACAAGATCGAGGTCCTCAACATGCCCTTTGAGGTTGACACCGTGCCTGAGGAGAAGACCCTCCTGGGGAACGCAGAGAACAAAGAGCTCGCGGTGAGCCTCGGGAAATACCTCTTCTACCTCATCGTGGTGCTCTGCGTGTTCCTTTTCTTCTTAAGGCCCCTGTTCAGGATGTTCCAGAAGAAGGAGAGTTCTGCGACTCCTCTTCCCCTTCAGGAAGTGAAGGATGTCTACATTAAGGCGAACGACAAACCGGAGGCCGCCGCCCTTACGGGTATCGACAAGGCCCCAAGCGCCATAGCGGAAGCGCTCAAGGACAAAGCGCTCGTGAGATCGGTAATACGAGAATGGGTAAGGGAGAATCCATAAGTGGATAAGCAACGCTGAGATTCCCGGAATAAGAAAGGCAGCCATACTGCTCCTCACCATGGACGAGGAACTCTCCAAGGAGATCATCAGGGACCTTGAAGAGGAAGAGATAGAGGCTGTGGGGCAGGAAATAGCCAAGCTGCGTCTCATTCCCCATGACGTTGTCGCAAAGGTGCATGAGGAATTCGTGAGCAGAATCGATGGGAGAAAACAGAACGTCGTCGGCGGCGAGTCTAAGTTCAAAATGCTCATAGAGCAGAGCCTCGGTAGTGAAAAGGCGGAACTCTTCCTCGGGAACATGGAGTCGAGGAGGGGGATGCCCGGTGAGTTTTTGAGAACCTCGGACCCGAGGATACTGGCGAACGTCCTGCGCGGCGAGCATCCGCAGACCGTTGCCCTCGTGTTGTCCATACTGAGCGTGAAGAAGGCTTGCGACCTCATTACCCACCTCCCCGACAAGGTGCATCGTGAGATCATCATGCGTATGGCGAATCTGGAAAAGGTGGACAAGAAGATAATCGAGGAGGTAGAAGCTGTCCTGAGAGAACAACTCGAGTCGTTTGGAGGGGTGGAAGGCAAACAGATCGGAGGAGTCGAGCTTGTCGCCAACATTCTTAACCAGATGGACAGGAAGCTGGAGTCCGAGCTCCTCGACAAGATTGAGGAAGCGGATCCCGCGCTTGCCGAGCGGATAAGACAGCTCATGTTCACCTTCGAAGACCTCATGAAGATCGATGATAAGGGCATGCAGACGCTGCTCAAAGAGATCACCTCGGAAGACGTTGCCATTGCACTCAAGGGCGCATCTGAAGGAATCAAAGAGAAGATCTTTGCGAACATGTCCGAGAGGGCCGGTGCGATGCTGAAAGAAGACCTGGAGGCTATGGGGCCCGTCCGGGTAGCCGACGTCGAGAGGGCGCAGGTGAAGATAGCGATGATCGCCAAGAAGCTCGAAGCGGAAGGCAAGATCATACTGTCGAAAGGCAATGAAAAGTTTGTCTAGCGCCTCGACGCCCTTTACCTTCGAAGACCTCGGATTGCAGGAAGCGGACGGGCCGGTGTCGGGGTCGGAGTTTGTCACCTTGTTCCCCGTCCCGGGGACAGAGCCTTCCGAGGAGGTGACGCCCGAGGAGGTAACGCCGGAGCCGGCGGAGCCTAGCCTTCCTGAGTCTCACGAGGATCCGTCCAGGAAAACATTCGAAGATGCCTACGTTCAAGGCGAGAAAGCCGGCTACGAGATGGGGATGCGAAGGGTGGAATCGATCGTAAGGAGACTCGAGAATCAGATCAACGAAGTCGTTTCTTTCAAACAGGAGCTGACCGACAGATACGAGAGGCTTTCGACGGAGCTTGCCTTGATTTTTGCCGAGACCCTCGTTCTAAGGGTATGCTCGGATCACACGGATACCTTGATGAGCATGATCAGGAAAGCCCTCGAAGCTTGTGAGGACAGGAGTCAGCTGGTCCTAAGGGTGAGAACTGACGACGTCAAGTATGTGGAAGCGCTTGCGTCAAGCCAACTCAGGATCGTGCCCGACGACACTCTGAAAGAGCCGGGTTTCGTCATAGAGACGAACATGGGTGAGATCGACGGAAGAATCAGGACTCAGATCGAGGAGCTGAAGGGCGCTCTGACAGGCTATCATGCTGGATGAGAAGAACATTGCGGATTTAAGGGAATCCCTTAGAGACTTCTATCCTTACAGGTTGTATGGAAGGGTAAACCAGGTAGTCGGCTACGTCGTCGAAGGGAAGGGGCCTCTTGCTTCGGTGGGTGATTCCGCACTCATCCATCCCCTTGACGATACCGCTCCAATACACGCGGAGGTCGTGGGCTTTCGGGACGGAAGAACCCTGCTCATGCCTCTTGGGGACCTGCGCGGAATCGGCATAGGATCGCGAATACTCTCGAAGAAAAGGACGGCCAGCATCCTCGCGGGAGACGGCCTTCTCGGCCGCGTCATAGACGGGCTTGGCAACCCGATGGACAATAAAGGATCGGTGAGCTGCAGCGAATCGATCCCTATCCACCAGGATACCATCAACCCCATGAAGAAACAGCGAATCACGGAGCCCCTCGACTTGGGGGTCAGAAGCATCAACAGCCTTCTCACGTGCGGCAAAGGGCAAAGAATCGGTATCTTTGCCGGGTCCGGCGTCGGCAAGAGTGTTCTGTTAGGCATGATTGCACGGCACACTGAGGCGAAAGTGAACGTGATCGGCCTCATCGGGGAACGGGGCAGAGAGGTGAGGGAGTTCATAGAAAAGGACCTCCAGGACGGGATAGATAGCTCCGTCGTCATCGTAGCCACTTCCGACCAGCCTCCGCTCATCAGGGTGCGAGCTGCGTTCCTCACGATTGCAATTGCCGAGTATTTCAGGGACCGGGGAAACGATGTCCTTCTGCTCATGGACTCCCTGACGAGGTTCGCCATGGCGCAAAGGGAGATAGGTCTCGCCATAGGAGAACCGCCGACCACAAAAGGCTATACGCCGAGCGTCTTTTTTTCCCTTGCCAAGTTGCTTGAAAGGGCGGGGAATGGAGAGGGTGAGGGCACGATGACCGCCATATACACGGTGCTTGTCGAGGGTGACGACCTGGACGACCCCATAGCAGATTCGGCGAGGTCTATCCTTGACGGCCACGTAGTGCTCTCCCGAAAGCTGGCGAACGAAAACCACTATCCTGCCGTGGACGTGCTCAAGAGCGTAAGCAGACTAATGAAGGATATCGTGTCGAAGGAGCAGGTCGAGTATTCGAGCAAGATAGTGGAAATACTGTCGGAATATGAAAGGGCTGAAGACCTCATAAATATCGGAGCCTATGTCTCAGGGAGCAACAGGAAGATAGACTACGCCATCTCCATGATTGACAAAATCAACCTCTTCTTGAAACAAGAAAGCGACGAGCGTGCTACCCTGGAAGAGGCGGTGGACAGTATGAGAATACTCTTCTATGTCTGACTTCCGCTATGACCGGCTCCTGGAAGTCAAAGAGAAGCTCCTAGAACACAAGCAAAGTGAGCTGGAGATCGCCATCGCGTCGGTGGCCGCGGTCGTAAGCGACATTGAGAAGGTGGAGAAGGAGACTGCCGACACGTACGACCAGATCACGAGCCGCTGTCTGACCGGGAAAGAGCTGTCGATACTCATCGGCTACCTTTCCTATCTTGATGAGCGGAAGGCCAGCCTTTACGAAGAGAAGGAAAAAAGGGAAACCCGCGTGAGTACCATAAGACAGGAATTGCAGGCCCTCGAAATGGAGCTGAAGATCCTTGAAAAGCTGAAGGCCAAGGCCCTTCAGGCCGCCAGGAAGGTCAGGAATAGGAAAGAACAGAGAGTAATGGATGATCTTGCCCTCCGAATCGAAGGAAAATAGGAACCGAGCATCCTGGGGAAAATAGTTCTCCCTAGGAATTTTTTTCCCTGTCGGGCTTTTAGCCTCACACCTCGTCTGAGTGATTTTACGTTCTCTTTCAAGGCCTTTTGACGTGGCACGTTTCTTGTTATTCCTGCCATCATGCAAGGGCCGCTCACAGATCTGGTCAGTCAGCTTATTCCGGGCCTCCCGGCTTCAGGTTCGGGGAAGTCCTCAACCCTTCAGGGCAAAGAGAAGGGGACCTTCTTTGAGGTGCTCACCCTGCTCTCGAGCGGTACATCCGGCCCAAAAACGGCCGTCGTGACGGGAGAGGGGAACCGGACCGATGACGTCTTGTCCAACCTTGCAGATCTCCTCCCGACTCTCCTTACTTCCGACATCAGCGACCTTTCACAGAGCCTTCAGGCAATCGCTTCTATGAAGGGGGGTGGGATCGAAAAGTCGTCTCTTCCTTCGGCCAACAATTCCGACGTTTCAAGCAACTCCGGATCAGCAGGGAAAACGGGGCAATCCGCAGATCTTCTCTCGACTCTCCTTACCTCCGACATCAGCGACCTTTCACAGAGCCTTCAGGCAATCGCTTCTATGAAGGGGGGTGGGATCGAAAAGTCGTCTCTTCCTTCGGCCAACAATTCCGACGTTTCAAGCAACTCCGGATCAGCGGGGAAAACGGGGCGATCCGTGGAGGCTCTCCTGTCTGCCCTCGTCGCCTTGTTTGGAGCGAAAGGCATAGCAGCTGACGCAGGAAGCAGTGCACGTGACAACCTGCCTTCCGGCGCTAGCACTGATAGCCAATTGTCGGCCGGAGAGGCTTCAACCCCGACAGACAGCCCCGCCTCGTCCGGTCTCCACGGCACGACCAAAGGGGTCGAGGACACCACGATTTCCCCGGACAATTCCGTCGATCAGAAGAACCAGGGTCGGAGTACAAAGGACGATCTCCAAATGCTGGCCCTTCTCGTTTTCAACAGCCTGGAGGCAGTCCTCCAAAAACAGCCCCAGGAGACGCCTACCGGACAGGACTCGGCCGGAGCCAAAACGGACGGGCTCCCTTCGGGTGAAAGCCAGGTCAGCGGGGTGAACGGAGGTCCCGGTCAGGCGATGATCTACCGGGCGCTCGTCGATTTGGAGCGCCTTTGCGACGGAGCATTATCAACGACCCAGTCGGTCCAGGACAAAGATCAAGGTGAACAAACGGTCAACGAGGCCGACGTCAACAAAACGCAGTCAGCCCCCGCACAAAAAACGGGAAGTCATCCAACGGATCTTCTGAGAGCCCTGAACCAAGGTTTGAAAGCGACGACCGCATCCAACACGGCCCCGCATGAAGAGGGAGATAAGAGATTACTGAAAGAGGCTCCCGAGGTAGCGACGCTCCCTCCTGAAGTTTCCTCCGAGGGGAAAGGATCTCCGTCGGCAGAGATAAGTCTGGCTGTCGGGCCTTCCGCCACGGAGGGCACTGACGACAAGAACACTCTTACCGTAGCGATCAGGAACCCCTTTGGGGCCGTGGCGCAAAACGGACCGACGGAGGAGATAGCCGACGGAAACAGCGCCGCCAAGAAGGGGTTCGCAACGGAGAAGACCGATTCCGTAGTTACCAGGATTGTCAAGGACCTCACGCCTCTGTTGAAAGGGGATGATGAAGGCTCGGCGCACCACAACGCGGGGGACAAGGAACAGCCTTCCGGGCAAGAGAGCTACCCGTTCTCAGCGAAAGTCGATACGGCCGGAACGGGTGGAGCCGGGCAGGAACAGATTGGCAAGGCCTCCGGCCAGCCCGCTACCACCGCCGCCGTGGAGCGGTTTCAGAAGATAATTGAACAGTTCGGGAGCGGGTCCGGTCAGCACGATCTCACGGTGAAGCTCGACATGGGCAAGGAGGGGAGCGTCGTTCTCGGGCTCAAGGATCTAGGCCCCAGCGTTACGGTGGAGGTGAGGGCGTCGGACCAGGGTATCGTAAATCTCCTGCAATCGCAGAAGGATTCGATCATCAGGAACTTGGAAGGGAAAGACGTTCACGCGAACATTTTCATAGACCCGAACGCTTCGGGGACCCCGGATAAGAGGGACAGGGGAGAGACGGGAAAGCAGAGAACCTTTCAGTCCACGCCCGAGGTGGATGCAGGGTTCGGCGAGTTCCTCGACGTGTTCGCCTAAAGGAGGGAATCATGGTAACACAAGCAACAAGCACCACCAACGCAGCTTCATCATCGGCCACCACGTCTTCCACGGCCACTTCCAGCTCAAATACTCTCGGCCAGAATGATTTCCTGACGCTGCTCATGACCCAGCTCAAGAACCAGGACCCCTTAAGCCCCACGGACACAAACCAGTTCGTGACGGAAATGTGCCAGCTCACGTCCACGCAGGCGCTCACGAACATGCAGACGGACTTCGACAACCTCACAAGCGCGATGCAGCAGGGCACTATGGGCCAGTGGGCATCGGCCATAGGGGACTACATGAAGGTGAGCAGCACAACGGTATCGCAGGGGGATGAAGTAGTGCTCAATCCGACCGGCAGCTATGATTCCCTCACCCTGACGCTCAAGGATTCCTCGGGCAATGAGACCACGAAGACCTTCAGCTCGAGCGACTCCCCTGTCTATAACGACACGGATGGGAACTACACGATCGTAGGCGCCATGGCCACCAAGAATGGTGCATCATCGGCCTGCAATTACAGCGTCTACCGGCAAATAACAGGCGTCCAATCGGGCACCTCCGGAGCGTCTCTCGTGGCATCGGACGGGACGGCCTATCCGACGAGCAGCGTGACGCAGATTATCAAAATAAGGGGAGAGGAGGGTACCATGCTTAGCTCACTCTATTCAGGCATCAGCGGACTTTTGTCGAATTCCGACGCGCTCGACGTGATAAGCAACAACATATCGAACGTGAATACGGTCGGCTACAAGTCGCAGACCGCCCAGTTCGAAGACGTGCTCTACCAGACCATCACCGGCGCGAGCGGAACATCCCAGGTGGGGAGAGGCTCGGCCCTGGAGTCCGTGAACACGGACTTCTCCCAGGGCTCCTTTGAGACGACGAACTCTTCCACCGACCTCGCCATAGGCGGCCAGGGGTTCTTCATCGTGGAAAAAGGGTTGTCCCAGGGGTTCCTGGCCGCGCACCCATCGCTGGCCGCGTCGAACCCGTCGAGCGATACCACTCCGTACTACACGAGGGCCGGCAGTTTTTCCTTTGACAAGAACGGCCTGATGATCGACAGCGCAGGCGACTTCGTTCAGGGAAAGGTCATAGACCAGGCAAATGGCACTGCCCAGGGCGTTGACGTGACCATCCAATTTCCCAGCAGCCGAGCAACCCGAAGACTTCGGCAACGATCGACATGGTCGTCAACCTCGATGCCAGCTCGGCGTGGGTCGGCTCGTACACCTCGACGAGCGGCACGCTGTGGAGAACGCGACCGCAGCTACGGGCGACTATCCCGCTACCGGCGCCTACAGTCTTACCGTGGGGGCCACGGTCACTACTCGGAACAGGGGTCGGATTCGCCGCGACCCTGACCATGCCCGGAGGCGCCGCCTATTCAGTCACCATGCCGTCCAGTGGCACCGTCAGCGGACCTTCCTGACTAACGGCGGAACAGATACGGGGCTCAACCTGACCCTTGGCACCACCATTACCACCAGCAGTACAGCGGGCTTCACCCTGGAGGGCTTTGACGCGGCTGATCCGACTACCACCCCTGCCGGCCAGCCTCTCATTACAACTACCAGTCCTCCGTGACCGTCTATGACTCTCTCGGCACACCGCACACGGTGGGTGTCTATTTCTTCAAGGTAAGTCAATCAACGACAGGCTCCACGTGGGACTGGCAGGCTGTTCCTTCAGCCAGCGCCGATACGATCACCGCCAACGGATCGGGCCAGCTTACGTTCAATGCCAACGGCGTGCTCACCTCCGGCGGCAGTCCTGCGGCGATGAGCTTCAACTTCGCCGGAGCAGCGCCGGGGCAGTCCATAAACCTCATCATGGACTCCAATTCGGGATATGGCTCCACGACACAGTACTCCTCTGCCTCGAACACGGTCTACCAGAGCCAGGACGGGTACCCGCCCGGCGTGCTCCAGAGCGTCAGCGTAAGCCAGGAAGGGATCATCTCCGGAAGCTATGACAACGGACAGATCCTGAAGCTCTACCAGCTCGACCTTGCTAACTTCAATAATCCTCAGGGGCTGCAGAGGGAAGGAGGCAATCTCTACTCCGCAACCCTCGCATCGGGCGTTGCCTACACTTCCGCTCCCGGCATGGGAGGCATGGGCAAGATCAACTCGAATTCTCTCGAAGAATCGAACGTGGATCTGGCCACCCAGTTCTCTGAGATGATAGTCGCTCAAAGCGGTTACGAGGCCAACTCCAAGGTCATTACCACGACCGACGAGATCCTCCAGACCCTGATGAACATGAAAGTGACGTAGCCCGAATAGTCAGCTAAAAGGCGGGTGGACGTGCCACCCGCCTTTTAGCGGACTTAGCTTACCCCGCTTCCGCTGCCCGTAGAACCCCAAGTGGTCCCTTCCCCCTCGCTCCTCAAGGTAAGCGAATCTGTGTCAATCGCCTGACGCGGTAACGTTCCCTTCCCAACATTCCCATACCGCAACACGCCGCAGTTTTACAAAGACAGAAGGCCGCCTTTGGTTGCCCAGGGCCGCTTTCCGGTCGACTTGGTCTCCTGGCATACATATTGCTTTTCCCGATTGCGAAAGGAGTCTGATATGGCGGAAGAACAGGTGCAGGAAAGCAATCAGCCGGCGGCCAAGAAAAAGAAGGGTTCCCTCAAGATGGTGCTCATCGTGCTCGTGGCTTTAGGCCTGGCGGGTGGGGCGGGCTATTACTTGTACGGGAATGCGCTACTGGCGGGCCACGCTCAGGCTCACGCCGAGAAAAAGGCCGCGACAAAAGAGGAGCCGAAGGAAGAAGCAGGCAACGATACCCACAAAGAAATGGGTCCGATAGTCTCTCTCGAGCCCTTTCGTGATGAATATTGCCGGCAGCCCTTCGAGGTACGTGAAGATATCCATAGCCCTGGAAGTGAAGGATGCGAAGGGCGAGGAGCACATAAAGAAAGTCACGCCGGCCATAAGAGACGCCATGTTGAAGGTGCTTGGAGTGAAGCCGCCCGACGCTTTCACGGATGTAAACGGACGGGACGCGATAAAGAAAGAGCTTTATGACGGTGTGGACGGCCTGTTCGCCAAAGGCGACCTCAAGGCAGTCTACGTGACCGACATCATAGTGCAGTAGGAGCTTAAAAGAAGTGGAACAACTTCTCTCTCAAGACGAAATTGATGCGCTGCTCAAAGGGATTTCCGACGGAGAAATCGAGACGTCGAAGGAAGGGGAGCCTGAAGCGGTCGCCGCCGCCCCGGAGCGGGTCAATGCAGAAGTGTTCGACTTCGCAAAGTACACGAAGGGCAGAAAGGAAAGACTGTCGGCCCTCGAGTTCATCTCGGACAGACTGTCGAAATCTCTGAGATCGGCCCTCACCCTCTTTCTTGAGCGGGAAGTGGAGATAAACATCGCCCCCACGCAATACACCGAGTATGGGGAATTCATAAAGACCCTTCCCCTGCCCACGAACATGAACATCGTCATCACGGACAATCTCAAAGGTTTCTTTATCGTGATCTTCGATGCAAAACTCATTTTCTGCGTTCTGGAGACCGTGTTCGGCAGCAATACCATAACCGTCCCGAAGATCGAAGGCCGGGAATTCACGAAAATCGAGTTCAATGTCATAAAGAAGCTCGTCGACCTCGTCTCCGTGGAAATGGAAAAGGCGTGGGAGCCTGTGTACGAAATAAGGTGCAAGTACTCAAGATCGGAGATCAATCCGAACTATATCACCATGGTTTCCCAGGAAGAGACGGTGGTCCTTCTCGAATTTGCGATCGAGATCGCGGACGTAGTCAGTTGGATGAAGATATGCATGCCCTACGGCATCCTCGAGACGATCAAGGGGTACCTCATCTCCACTCCCTCTAGGGAAGACATGGAGATGAGGGCGAAGTGGTTTCAAAAACTGCAAGGCAGCGTGAACGAGGTACCCCTCGAACTGAGGGCCGTCCTCGGGAAGAAGAAGCTGACGGTCCAGGAATTCCTGAAGATGAAGAGGGACAGCGTGATTATCACCGATAGCTCCGTTGATGAGCCGATTGACCTCACTATCATGGACATCACCAAGCTGAGAGGCAGAATGGGCATCTGGAGGGGCAACAAGGCCGTGAAGATAGAGCAGATACTCAATTAGGAAGGGGGGACATGATGGAGGAGTTCGTTGCAGCCGAACAACAGGCCGGCGAAGGTGAAAGCCATGAGATGAGCATGGAGAGCCTCCTCGACATCCCTGTGGAGATATCCGTCGAGATAGGGAGAACGAGAATGGCGATAGGGGAGCTTCTCTCTCTCACGAGGGGATCGGTGATCGAATTGAATCGGTTGGCCGGTGAATCGGCGGACATCTACGTCAACGAAAAGCTGGTGGGAAAGGGTGAGATAGTAGTGGCAAACGAGAGACTCGGGGTGAGGATACTGGAGATCGTGACCCCCAAAGAAAGGGTGCAGAAGCTCGGATAATGGAGAACATATACCTCAGCACGATAAAGATGCTTCTTGTTGTGGTGGCCATGGTGTGCGGAATCATACTCTTCTTCCGCTACTCGGGGAAGCTCAGGCTGAAACTGCCAATGAGGAATTCCGGGCTGCAGAAGGTGGAGACCATCCATCTGGGCTATAGAAAATTCGTGTCGGTCATGGAAGTGAGGGATCACGTACTCGTCGTTGGGGTCGGAGACAAGGAGATATCTCTCCTGGCTTCATGGAAGAAGGAAGAGGGCGGAGTATGAGGATTCTTCTAGTCGGGATTCTCTCTCTCTGTCTTCTTGGAATCCCTTCCCTTTGCCTTGCCAGGGCCCACGTCAGTAGGACCATGCAGTCAAATCCCGTGTCTCTTCAAAAACCGGCGTCACCGGCGAAGCTCGATCTTTTCAGCTCCCTGACGGGCGGACAAAGCAGCAAGAGCCTCATAAGCATAGCGCTTCTGCTTACCATCCTGGCCTTCGCGCCGGCCATACTCCTTTTGATGAGCTCGTTCACAAGGATCGTGATTGTCTTGTCTTTTCTGAGACAGGCCATGGGCATACCTCAACTTCCTCCGAACCAGATCATTGTCGGTCTCTCTTTGTTTCTCACATTCTTCATTATGGCCCCCACGTATGAGAGGATCCATACGGAAGCCTTGTCGCCTTTCATGAACGACAAGATCGGCTACGAGCAGTTCCTGAGCATCTCATCCCAGGAGATGAGCACCTTCATGCTAAAGTTCACCAAAGAAAAAGACCTCGCCCTCTTTATGAACCTCGCGGGGCTCTCGAGGCCGGCAACCGAGAAGGACATTCCCTTCAGGGTCATCGTTCCCGCATTCGCCATCAGCGAATTGAAGAGGGCCTTTCAGATTGGCTTTCTCCTTTATATCCCATTCCTCGTCATAGACATGGTCATTGCGAGCGTCCTCCTCTCCGCGGGGATGATGATGCTGCCGCCCATATTCATCTCTCTGCCGTTCAAGATTATGTTGTTCGTGCTCGTAGACGGATGGAACCTCCTCGTGGGGTCCCTGATCAGAGGATTCTACTAAGGGGGTAGGATGAGCCAGGATCTAGTTATTCAGATATTCAGGGATTGCTTGAAGACAGCCCTTCTCGTCTCGGCTCCCATGCTCATCTGTGCGGTCATCGTGGGGTTGCTGGTGAGCATTTTTCAAGCCGCGACGCAGATTCATGAAATGAGCCTCGTCTTCGTCCCGAAGATGCTCGCCATCATCGGATGTCTCATGATTCTGTCGCCATGGATAATAAATGTGCTCGTCACGTTCACCACGGGCATTATCTCGAATATTCCGGTCTATGTGAGGTAGGTGATTGATCGCCATCGGCTTCGAAGTGGAGAAATTCATCCTGGTTTTCTTCCGGGTGCTGTCCATGCTCTGGCTTATACCCCTCTTCCAATCGCGGAGCATCTCAGCCGGGTACAAAGCAGGCCTATCCCTGATCATCGCCTTTCTCCTCTATGGCCCGGTCTCACCTCCGGACATGCAGGGGGATTCGTACCTCCTTCTTCTGGCGGTCGGGAAGGAAGTTCTGGTGGGCCTCTCGATAGGGTTTTTCGTGCGGCTGTTGTTTGCCATGGTGAGTGCGGCAGGAGAGCTCGTATCCATGCAGTCCGGTCTTTCGTTTGCCCGTTCCATGGACCCCACCCTCGGGGTGAGCGCTACGGTAGTCGAACAATTCCAGAGCCTCCTTGCCACCATGATATTTCTGGGCATGGACGGACATCATACCGTTCTCAAGGGCCTTGCGAGGAGCCTCAAAGAAGTTCCGCCGGGCTCTGTCGCCATGAGACCGGCCCTTTTCCAGCACATGGTCAACTCCACAGGAGGGCTGTTCGCTGCGAGCCTGAAAATCTGCGCGCCCATTGTCGTGACGCTCTTCTTGGTGGATCTGGCTATGGGAATTCTCGCGAGGTTGATCCCTCAGGTGAACGTGTTCATCGAGGGGGCGTCCATAAAGATTCTCTTGGTCATGGTGGTTTTCGCGGTATCCCTCAATCTCATCGTCCCGGTGATAGGTGGTCTTTTCCGCGGCATGGATGCGGAAATCCTCAAAATCCTCAAGTGCGTGGTATAGATCATGGCGGAGAGTTTCCAGGAAAAAACCGAACAGCCGACCGAAAAACGGCTTGAGGATGCCAGAACTAAGGGACAAGTTGCCCAGTCTCCGGAACTCGCCTCCTGTTTCATCATACTTTTTGTGTCCGTGTTCCTTTACTACGCCATTGGAAAAGGGTTTAACGCGATGTTTCTGGTATATTCACGCTGCATCAGGAACCTTAACATGGAGGTCACCCAAGGGAGTGTGCAATCGATCCTTTCCTTTGCCGTGGGGGAGTGGCTCTTCATAGTCGTCCCGGTCTTTGCAATAGTCATCGCCCTTGGGGTGGCTTCCTCCTTTGTGCAGACGGGCTTCATGTGGAGTTTCGAGGCATTGATGCCGAAGTTCGAGACTCTTAACCCTGCCAAGGGCATCACGAGGCTTGTTTCGAAAAGATCGTTCTTTGAACTCCTCAAATCAATCATAAAGATAGTGGTTCTCGGCTACATCTTCTACTCCCTCATCAAGAATCAATGGCCGTCGATACTGGCCCTCGCCGACCAGGATGCCCTGTCGATAGTCGAGCTTTCTGGCCCGGACATGTTATAGCCTGGCCATCAAAGTGGGCGCCGTCTTCCTCTTTGTCGCGGGGCTCGATTATCTGCGGCAAAGATGGCAGCAGAAGAAGGACCTCATGATGACGCAACAGGAAGTGAAAGAAGAGGTCAGGGAGCGCGAGGGAAACCCCCTCATCAAGTCGAGGATACGGAGCCTCCAAAGGGAGATGGCGCGGAGAAGGATGATGGAGGATGTCAAGAAGGCGGATGTCGTGGTCACGAACCCGACGAGCTTCGCCATCGCCATCAGATACGTTGCGGCGGAGATGCCGGCCCCCAGGATAGTCGCCAAGGGGGCGGGCTTTATAGCAGAGCGAATCAAGGAAACGGCCAGATCTCACGGGGTAACTATCGTAGAGGACAAGCCGCTCGCCAGGGCCCTCTTCCAGGCCGTGAAAGTGGGCGATTACATCCCGGAGACCTTCTATCTGATCGTGGCCGAGCTACTGGCAAGAGTATACAGGAAGAGGAATAGGGTGACACTCTGATGCAAAGGATTGTTTCTCAAATCCGTGAGAAGGGCGACGTTGTAGTCGCCATCAGCGTCGTCTTCGTCATACTGATAATGATCATTCCGCTGAACGCGTTCCTTGCGGACATATTCCTCACGGTAAGCATATCCCTATCCCTGCTGATTCTCTTCATAGGCATGTATATACAGAGGCCCCTGGACTTCTCCGTTTTTCCCTCGGTGCTGCTCATAACCACGCTGTTCAGGCTTTCACTCAACATCGCCTCTACCCGTCTCATTTTGCTTCACGGCGATGAGGGATCGCAGGCGGCCGGCAGGCTTATCAAGGCGTTCGGGACTTTTATCGTCGGGGGGAACTACGTCGTCGGCACTGTTGTGTTCCTCATCCTCATTATCATCAACTTCGTCGTCATCACGAAAGGCGCCGGCAGGGTTGCGGAAGTGGCGGCTCGGTTCACCCTGGATGCAATGCCCGGAAAGCAGATGAGCATCGACGCCGATCTGAATGCGGGGTTGATCGACGACGCCACGGCGAGAAAGCGGAGAGAAGCCATCGAGATAGAGGCGGACTTTTACGGTGCGATGGACGGTGCCAGCAAGTTTGTGAGGGGAGATGCCATAGCGGGCATCATCATCGTTTTTGTGAACATCCTCGGAGGTTTTGCCATAGGTGTGCTCCAAAAAGGCATGGCCATGACGGAAGCCCTGAGCGTCTATACGATCCTGACGATAGGTGAGGGTCTGGTCACGCAGATACCCGCCCTCATCACTTCGACGGCAGCCGGCATAATAGTCACCCGCGCTGCAAGCACGTCGAATCTGGGGAAAGACGTGGTGAACCAGGTGCTTTCACAGCCGAAGGCCATCGTGCTTGCCTCCATTGTCATCATGGGCATAGGCCTTGTTCCCGGCATGCCGCTCATGCCTTTCATGGCCCTATCTTCGATGATATTCGCCGCGAGTTACGCGGTCAACAAGGCAAAGAAAGAGGAAATCGTCCCGGTGGAAGCGACCCCTGTCAAGGATCGCGAGAAAGAGGAAACCGTGCAGCCCCTGGAGATACTGGAGCTTGAGATCGGATACGCGCTCATTCCTATCGTGGATACCGAGCAGGGTGGGGAACTGCTGGACAAGATAAGGGCCATAAGAAAGCAGGTGGCGATGGATCTCGGCATCGTCGTGCCTCCCATGAAGCTCAAGGACAATCTGCAGCTGAAATCCGGAGAGTATGTGATTCAGCTCAAGGGTATTGAGGTGGGGAGGGGCGACCTACTCATGGGCCACGTTCTCGCGATGAGTCCCGACGGAGCCGAAAGGCAGATTGAAGGCACGCCGACGAAAGAGCCGGTATTCAACCTTGAAGCTTACTGGATCAAGGAAGCGGACCGCGAGAAGTACGTGGCGGAAGGACTCACCATAGTGGATCATCCTACGATCATCGCGACCCACTTGACGGAGATCGTGCGAAATAACGCCCACGAGCTCCTTACGAGGCGCGAGACCCAGAAGCTCATAGATTCCATCGCTTCGGTACATCAGAAGGTCATCGAGGAGATCACCCAGAACCAGGTCAACATGGGCTCCGTACAGAAGGTATTGCAGAACCTCCTGAGAGAGCAAGTGTCCATAAGAGACCTCGTTACCATACTCGAGGCGATTGCAGATTGCTGCTCCTCCATCAAGGACCCGGACGTCATAACGGAATACGTCAGACAGAGGATGGCGCGCAGCATTCTCAAACCCTATCTGGTCGACGGCACATTGAACATCCTGCTTCTCGAGAAGTCTCTCGAAGAGAAGGTGATCAATAGTCTCCAGACGTCGGATCAGGGGAGTTTCCTTGCCCTCGATCTCCCTTCGAGTCAGAGGCTCATCGAAAGGATAGGGGAAGAGGCCAGGAAGATGATGTTGAAGAGCCTCCAGCCGGTGCTCCTCGTGCATCCGGTCATAAGAGGGAAGTTGAGGAAGTTTCTCGAGAGGTACATTCAGGGTCTTACCGTTATCTCTCACAATGAGATTCCTCCGCAAATAAAGATACAGTCAGTGGGAGTGGTGAAGCTGAATGAGACTTAGTGAGCCGGCTAATGCGGAGCTTGAGGTGCAAAGTTGAGTCAATCACTATCTGAGGCACGAACGATGGCGGGAAAAAGGAGGATCATAGCGGTGACGAGCGGCAAAGGAGGGGTCGGGAAGTCTTCCATTGTCTCTAACATGGCATACGTACTGAGCAGCATGGGCGAGGTTACCTACATATTCGACGCGGATCTCTCGCTCGGCAATATCGATATCATGTTCGGAATGGTGCCAAAATTCAACGTAAAGGACCTGATAGAAGGGAAAAAGCACATAACGGACGTGGTGGCTGACGGACCCTTTGGCATCAAGATCATTCCCGCTACGTCGGGAGTGGCGGAGTTCTCGAATTTGAGCATGGAAGAGCGGCAGATACTCCTCTCCTCCTTTCGAGAGATCCCCGAGTACGATTTCCTCATCGTGGATACATCAGCCGGTCTCTCGTCGAACGTGGTCTATTTCAATGCCATAAGCGAGGACGTTTTCATCGTCATCACCCCAGACCCCGCAAGTCTCACCGACTCTTACGCTGTGGTGAAGGCTTTGCGAAGCAAGACGGGGCAGAAGACTTTCAACATCATAGCGAACCTGGTGAAGGACGAAAAGGAAGGGATCGAGATATTCAAGAAAATCGTAACGGTGGCAGACAGGTTTCTCGACGTGTATCTGAACTTCTTCGGTTACATCCCTGCGGATAACAACATAAGCCTGGCTACCAAGAAACAGAAACTGTGGGCCGAACACTTCCCTCAGTCATCGGCAACGAAGGCCCTCGCCAAAATCTGCGACAGATTGGTAATGTGATGCTAAACAACGCCTATAAGAAACTGGACAAGTGTGCGAGGGAGAAGATCGTAGAGGAATTCCTGCCCGTCATAAAGCATCTTGCTTACAAAGTCGCAAGGGGCTTTGAAAACGAGAATCTCATAGACGATCTCATATCCGCGGGCATCATCGGTCTTCTGGAGGTGATGGAGAAATACGACGCCACCAGGGGGGCGAAGCTTAATACGTTCGCCTATTTGAGGATCAGAGGGGCGATGATCGACGAGCTGAGGTCCAGGGACTGGTTTCCTCGAAGTGCACGGGCCAAGGCAAAGAAGATCCAGGAAGTGACCAGGAAGCTGGAGCACGAAAAGGGCAGGTATCCCGAGGAAGAGGAGATTGCGGAAGGATTGGGCATGGATCTCGATGAGTACCTGACGATGCTCAGGAGCTGCGGGAACCTTTCCGTTGTCAGTATAGAGGACATAAGCGACGCGGTAGGAGAGAGCCGGGAAAAGATCATAGGCTATGTTCTCGATGACGACGAGAACCCGGAGAAGTATGCCGAGTTCTATGAGTTGGAGCGGATACTGGCGGACGAGCTTCAGAAGCTTCCCGAGAAACAGAGGATAGTGCTCACCCTTTACTACCATGAGGACATGAACATGAAGGAGATAGCCAAGACTCTGGGGGTCACGGAAGCCCGGGTATGTCAGATACATGCACAGGCGATAGTCGGCCTCAGGCCCGCCATGCAAAGGCATTTCAGAAGCTAAAGTTTAGGTTTTTGGGGGCCGATAATAGAAAAGGCTTACATGAGTGGAAACATAACAGATAAGTTGAGGCGGATCGAATTTCTCCCGACATTCCCTCACATCGTGGGAGAGGTGATGAGTGTCATCGAAGATCCGAAAAGCTCGGCTTCGGATCTCGTCAGGCACATGGACCCCTCCCTCGTGGGCGAGGTGATGAAAGTCGCAAACAGCGCCTATTTCGGCAGGAGGAACTTTCGTCGCATCCTTACTATCGAGCACGCGGTAGCCGCCATAGGCTACACCGCCCTTTCCTCCATAGTGCTCCAGATGCCATTTTTGTCAATGATAAAGACGGACGACTCGCTCTTCGACCGTAAGGGATTTATGCGCCATTCCCTTTCCAGCGGCATCCTGGCCAAGACAATAAGCTCGGTCTTTGGAATGGGGAATCCGAACACGGTCTATGTCAGCGCCATGCTCCACGACGTCGGGATCATCATCATCTATCAGTATTTCAAGGAAGAGTCGGTCAAGATAAATGCCTTGATGGAGAATGACGGGCTGTCGAGGCTGGAGGCTGAAAAGGCGGTCTTTTCCATAGACCACGCGGGCATAGGCTCTGCCTTGCTGGAGTTGTGGGATATACCGGGAGAGATCGTAGAGAGCGTGAGGCTCCACCATTCAAGGGAAGAGATCGGGGAGAAGGAGAACCCTTACGTGACGTGGCTGGCGAACGGCTTGGCCAAACAGATCGATTTTGAGAAGGATCTCACCGATTTCCATGTATTCTTCGAAAAGCAGAGAGACATGCTTCAATCAGAGATGCCCGAAAAGTATCTGCTAAGCCACCATCTCGAGCAGTTCGAGACGGCCTACAGCCAGTTGAGAGAACTCGAGGGATTCCTGGAACACGATGAAGGTGAGGAATGATAAGGGTTCTTGTGGTCGATGATTCCAGGGTCTTGACAAAGATCGTATCGAGAATACTCGAGAGGGATCCGGCGATTCAAGTGGCGGGCACCGCGGAAAACGGGCTCGAAGCGATAGAAAAGGTGGAGAGCCTGAAGCCGGACGTGGTCACCCTCGACATAGAGATGCCTGTGATGAACGGGATAGAGGCCCTGAAGCACATCATGGCTACCAATCCGCTACCCGTCATCATGCTCAGCACCTTGACAAGAGATCACGCGGACATCACCATGGATGCCCTCGCGATCGGGGCATGCGACTTCGTGACCAAGGATTTCTCCAACTCTCTGCTGGTGGATAAGCAGCTCGAATTGATCAACAAGGTAAAAGACGTGAGCAAGAACCGGGCGAGGCTGCTTCTGAAGGGCTTTATTCCTCAGGAACGACCCGTCTCTCTCAGTCCCAAAACAGCGCTGAAGCGGGAGATACTCTCCATCGGAGCCTCTACCGGCGGCCCCCCCGCTCTTCAGTATATTCTTTCCCACCTGCCGAAGGACTTTCCAATACCTGTTGCCGTTGCGCAGCACATGCCGAGGCTTTTCACGCAGTCGTTTGCCGAGAGGCTGGACAAAATCTCAAGCGTGACCGTAAAAGAAGCAGAGGACAAAGAAGACCTCAAGGCGGGGGTAGTGCTCATAGCACCGGGCGACACGCACCTCGCGATAAGGAGAGGCAGACGGCAGGCCACGGTCGAGTTCGTAAAAGATGAAAAGTATGTCTACCGGCCTTCAGTCGACCTGCTTATGAGCACCACGGCAGAAGCTTACGGACTTAACTCCTTTGGGGTGATCCTTACGGGAATGGGAAACGATGGATTGGCGGGCATGAAGGACTTGAAGTCGAAAGGGGGATACGTAATCGCCCAGAACGAAGAAACGTGCGTCGTCTACGGCATGCCGAAGGCCGTGGTAAATGCCCATCTTGCAGATGTGGTGCTTCCCATCGAGCGGATACCTGAAGAGATCGTGAAGATGCTATGAAGGACCGAGATATGACCGAGAGGGAGAAGGCGAAGGCCGGGGGCGGTAAATCCAACGAGTTGATTCTGGCACTGAAGGAAGCCGACGACTTTACCAGGGCCAAGATCGTAGAGAAGCTTGTCTCTTCACCGGACAAGGCGATGGTGCAGCAAGTCGTGGGACTTCTCGAGCAGAAGAACACTTCCCTGCGAATGGATGCACTGGACATTCTCAAGAAAACAGGGAACTGCTCAATAGAAACCATCATTCAGCTTCTCTATCATCACAATGAAGACGTGAGGGTTTACGGATGTGAAGTGCTGGCCGTGTTGAGGCACGGTGCTTCTCTGCCTTACCTCATTGAGAAGGTCCGGGAAGACAACGAAAACGTGAGAAATGCGGCCATCATGGCTCTCGGTGAGTTTAACGACCAGAGGTCCGTGGATGTGCTCCTTGAGGTATTGGAGCAGGAGGAGTGGGTCGCCTTTTCAGCGATCTACAGCCTTGCGAAGATAGGAAGTCGAAAAGCGGTCCCGGCGCTTCTCAACGTATTCAGAAACAGGGGGGAGGAACTCTCCCTCGCAGCGTGCGAGGCCCTCATATCCTTTCGGGACAGCGAAACCATCGATCAGTTAGTCGACTTTATTGACCACCTCGAGAGGGACAAGAAGAATACCTTCGTGGGGGTCATCATCGAGCAGGGGGATGATCAGGTCTTCCAGCGATTGATGCTGAAGATGGGGAACGACCTCTTGAACCCGCTTCTCAATTTCCTCCAAGTGGAGAAAAGGAAGTCTTTCGAAGCGGCCAGCTTCCTGGTCCATTTCAAACACAGGGACGCGGCCCGGGCCATGCTCAACATCCTTAAAGACATGGACCCCGAGGAAGAGGAATATGCAAGGGTCCTTGCACTCTTCATGGAACTGCAGGGGGTGTGGTCCCTCGATTTGGAGGAATACCTCTCTATCGATGAGTATGTGCTGCCGATAATCCGGGCTTGTGCGGGAGTCGGTCGTGCCATAGACGAGCCTCTTTTGCTCAAGACGTTCTGTTTCACGCAACTCCCGGCGAAAAGAGAGATCATGAAGCAACTCGGCAAGATCTCCAACGGCAACGGGTACCGGGTGATCCGTGAGGCGATGAAGGATTCCGACGGGCACGTCCAAGCCGAGGCGGTAGCGATTGCCGGAACCATGTCTCTCAGGGAATTGACCGGTGATATCCTCCTCATGGCAAAGAAGGGGTACCCCGACGTGAGGATAAAGGCCATGTTGGCCCTCATCCGCCTGGATCTGGCCATGGCCCTCGCTGCAATAGAGTGGTTTGTCAAAGAGGGAAACTCCGATGACAAAAAGACCTACCTCTCGGTGACCTCTCATCTCGACGCAGAGACGAACTACCCCTTTCTCAAGGAGCTGATTGCAGACCCGGATGACAAGGTTCGCCAGATGACCATCCGCGTCATCGGCAATTATGTGGACCACGAAGAGTACCTCGATCTCTTCAGGGAGGTCTTGAAAGGCGGCCCGATCCCGAACGAGGTGCTCAAGGTAATAGGCGAGAAGAAGCTCACGGGCTTCAGGCAGCTCCTCCTGAACATTGTCGTCCGACCCCCTTCAGGTGGTATGGACGAAATACTATGCCCTCGCAGCGCTCGCCGGTTTTGCCGATCCCTCTCTGTTCACTGTTTTCGTGAGCGCCTTGAAGGAAAAGAATAACCTCATAAAGATCGGCGCTTTGAAAGCCCTTTCGGAGCTGAGAGACAAGAGGGCGATTCCACACGTAAGGCCTTACACGAAGAGTATGGATCAGGACGTGAAAACAGCGGCGCTCATGGCAGTGGAAAGACTTTCGCAGGCAGAGGGCGTATGCTGACGGGTCAGGAATTCACCCTCCTCAAGGACTTCATCTACGAAAAAACAGGCATCTACTTTGCCGAGAATAAGATGTACCTTCTCGAAAGCAGACTGGCGAACCGCCTGAACGAGCTCAGTCTCTCTACTTTCGAGGAATATTACTACCATCTCAAGTTCGGCGGTTCCAAGACGGAACAGGAGATTACCTACCTTTATGATCTGGTCACGACCAACGAGACGAGTTTCTTTAGGAACCCTCCACAATTGGATGCCTTCAAGATCGTCGTTCAGAAGAACTATCTGAACGGGACGAGGCCGGACGCCGGTTTGAGAATGTGGAGCGCCGGATGCTCCACGGGCGAGGAGCCGTACACCCTGGCGATCATGATGCTCGAGCTGCTTGCCCATTCGAACGTGTCATTGCCGTTCACCATCTACGGCACGGATATCAGCAGCAAAGCGCTGGAGTCCGCGAAGAGAGCAGTCTTCAACAACTATAGCGTCAGGAATACCGACAAGGGGATCCTTTCCAAGTATTTCGTTGAGGACAAGGGCATGTATACATTGAAGGATTCGGTGAAGAAGTACGTCTCCCTCGATTTCCTCAACTTAATGGATGCTTCCTCCTACCGAAAATACAGACAGATGGATGTGATTTTCTGCAGGAACGTCCTGATATATTTTGACGAAAAAGGGAAAAAGACGGTGATAGACAATTTGTATGAATCTCTCAAGCCGGGGGGCTTCCTCACGATAGGGCATGCTGAAAGCCTTCACAACATTTCCCGCGGTTTCAAGCCCCTGATTTTCCCGGGCACGATCGCCTACCAAAAGGGATGACCATGAAAAGAATTCTGATTGTGGATGATTCCCCTACCATACGAAAACTCGTGGGATATGTTCTCAAGAAAAAGGGATACGTAACGGAGGAGGCAGAGGACGGCATGGATGCCCTGGAGAGGCTGGGCGCTTCCGAGATAGATCTCGTGATCGTCGACTTGAACATGCCCAACATGGACGGCATTTCCTTCGTGAAGAATCTCCGCAATGGCTACTACAACCCTGATTTGCCCGTCGTGATGCTCACGACTACGAGCGATGGGGATCTGAAAGAAGAGGCCCTGGGGGCCGGGGTAAATATGTTCCTTACTAAGCCCATTCAACCCGAAGTTCTCATTTACAAAATAGAGAGTCTGCTGGCAGGAGGATTGTGATGAGTGACCAGGTATCGGACAAAGACGAGATGAAGGAAATCATCGACGAGTTTATCGTCGAAGCCTATGACCTGGCGGAAAAGGCTATACAAGATATCATAGCCATCGAAAACAACACCGACGAGGAGATCATCAACAGCATCTTCAGGGCGGTCCATACGATAAAGGGAACCTCGAGTTTTCTGGGCTTCGGCACATTGTCGACGTTGGCCCATAGGTCGGAAGACATCTTCGGCATGGTGAGAAAGGGGAATCTCAAGCCGGACCGTGAAGTAGCCGACGTGCTCCTCGAGGCCCTGGACCTTATCAAGACGCTCCTCGATGACATAAAGGAGAACGGCGCAGAGGCCGCAGATACCTCGGCCACGATCGCCAAGCTTGAAGATCTCGCGAAGCCGGACAGGAAGAAACTCGGCGAGATCCTCGTGGAAGAGAATATCGTGAGCACAGGCGAATTGACCGAGGCCCTCAAGAAACAAGAAGGGCAGCAGGACAAGAAGCTGGGGGAAATACTCGTCGAAGAGAAGGTCATCACCGACGGTCAGTTGAAAGACGTCCTCTCGAAACAGAAGACCCACAAGGAAGAGCAGACCATAAGGATCGAGGTCAAGAAGCTCGACGAGCTGATGAACCTTGCGGGGGAGCTTGTACTCGGCAAAAACAGGCTCATACTCCTGAATAGTCTCGTGAAGAAGAGTGAAACGAAAAGCGGTATGCTCGACAACCTCGCCGACGTGACCAACTATATCGAAATGGTGACCAACGAGCTGCAGCTCAGCGTGATGCGGGCGCGCCTCGTGCCGATTAGTAAGCTGTTCAACAAGATTCCCAGGATGGCGAGGGATCTTTCCGCAGAGTTCAAGAAGGAGATCGATCTCACCATGGAAGGGGAAGAGACGGAGCTTGACCGGTCGCTCATAGAGAGCCTCCATGATCCGCTCATACACATCATCCGGAACTCCGTGGATCACGGGGTCGAAACGCCGGAAGAGAGAGAAAAGAAGGGAAAGCCACGACAGGGTACCCTTTCACTGAAGGCATACAATGAAGGCAACAATGTAATCATAGAGATATTTGACGATGGAAAGGGCATAAACGTCGAAGCCGTGAAGGAAAAGGCCAGAGAAAAGGGATTGATTGGTGAGAACGAGCTCAACTCCCTCTCTCCCCGCGACGCAATGAACCTCGTCTTCGTCCCGGGTCTCAGCACTGCCAAGAAGGTGAGTAACGTTTCCGGCAGGGGCGTCGGTATGGACGTGGTCAAGACAAACATCGAGAAGATGAACGGACAGGTCTCCATCGATTCCGAAGAAGGGCAGTGGACGAGAATCAGCCTGCGGCTGCCCCTTACGCTCGCCATAATGAGGGCGCTCATCGTGAGGGTGCTCGACGAACTGTTCGCCATCCCGTTGAATACAGTCACGGAGCTCGTGAAACGGGAAGAGAGTTTGGTACGGTCGGTGGACAAGAAGGAAGTGCTTGTCCTCAGAGACAGGGTAATCCCCGTCGTCAATCTCGCACGGGTCTTTTCCCGGAGCGAGGGGGACGAGGACAAATACATAGTGATCTGCAACATCGGAGAGAAGACCATCGGCATAAAGGCCAGAGCGGTCGAAGGGCAGGAGGAAGTGGTGATCAAGCCTCTAGGCGAATTCCTCGGAAATATCAAGGGGATCGGAGGCGCGACCATCAGGGGGGATGGTAAGGCCATCCTGATCCTCGACATGTCGGCGTTGATGGATGTGGTGGGGACGTCAGTGGCTGCGCAGAACGCCAATCGGAAGATCGCTTAAGATGCTTCCCGCCTCGCCAATAGGGTCTTAAGTTTTCGGACTCCTATCCGACAACACGGAAAAGGAGGGATCGTGATGAACGAAGACAAGATCTTACAACTCGTAACCTTCAGACTGGAAGACGAGGAGTTCGGCGTCGACATCCTGAAGGTTCAAGAAATAAACAAGATGATCGACATAACGCGCATTCCGAACGCTCCTCCTTTTGTGGAAGGCGTGATAAACCTGAGAGGTAAGATAATACCCATAGTGGACCTCAGGAAGAGGCTGGGGTTCGAGGGCCGGTCATACGATAAGTCCACCAGAATCATCGTAGTGGAGCTGGAAGGAATGGTGTTGGGCTTCATCGTCGACTCGGTCTCGGAGGTGCTGAGGATCTCTGAAAGCACGGTGGAGCCTCCCCCGGCGCTCGTGTCAGGGGTAGATTCCGAATATATAGAAGGCGTGGGCAAGTTGGACAACAGACTTCTCATACTGCTGGAGCTGAAGAAGGTATTTACCTCGACTGACAGGCGAGCCCTGGAAAAGGTGTCGAATAACTAGCGTAAAATGACCTCAGACTACGGCTTTTCTCCTGATTCCGTATTCACTATTCAAAGCCTCGGTAGGGATTGGCCTCGGATGAGGCAACACGGCCCCCCATACGGGAAGAGGCGAAAGAACGGTCATCAAGACGACGAAGGCCATTCTGCAGCCGAGCAGGATGAAAGACCGGCCGGCAACGAGCCTGCCCGGGCCGGAGCCGTCGCAAAGGACCATCCGGAAGGCTTCGAAATCGTCATATGAAATTTTTTCCCTTCTGAGAAAATAGTTCCCACGTTCCCAAGTTCACCTAAAGAAGCAATTCCTTCCTCATCATGATGAGTCTGTCAATGATACGCTGTCTGCGCCTCCTTTGCAGCAAAGCTCGGGGAAGTGACGCTGTCCACTGTTTGCGGTACGACAATTGCACAGACTCCTGTCATGATTAACGGCGTATTCAGTACTTTCAGCGGAAAAGTGGCGGCCGAACGAAGGCTCGAGATGGTGGCAAACAACATCGCCAATGCACTGACGCCCGGGTTCAAGGCGTTGAGGCCCGTGTACAATGGGTCTACCATGGACGGCGATATCCAGCCCGATCAACTGCAGCAGACTTATGTCAATATTCCCGATACCTACGTACATTTCTCTGACGGCCCACTCATCGCTACAGGCAATACCCTCGACGTGGCGATAAACGGGAGCGGTTTCTTTGTGGTCTCCACTCCGGACGGCGATATGTACACGAGGGACGGTCAGTTTACCTTGAGCGCTGATAAGAAGCTCGTCACCATGGACGGTTATCCCGTAATGGGGCAAAACGGCGGAGAGATGACGGTCGAAGGGAAGGACGTGAGAATAGAGGCGGACGGCTCGGTCCTCACGGATGGCACGCTGGTAGACAGGCTCAAAGTTGTTGATTTTCAAGACAAGACAGATCTGAAGAATATGGGAAGCAGCCTCTTTGCCAATGGGAGCACGACGAACAGCGAGACTGCGGCCGGAAACTACTCGGTCAAGCAAGGCTACTACGAAGCTTCCAACGTGGACGTGATGAAAGAAATGGTCGACATGATAAGCTCCATGCGGGCCTTTGAAGCATATACGAAGGCGGACCAGGCTGTCGACGAGAGCTTGGGACAGCTGATAGACACGGTAAAACTGTAGGAGGTCTCTTATGTTGAGGGCATTATGGACCGCAGCGTCCGGTATGAGCGTACAGCAGACGAATTTGGACGTGATTGCCAATAACATCGCTAACGCGAATACGAACGGCTATCAGAAGAGCAGGGCGGACTTCCAGGACCTCATATACCAGACCCTCCGGCTTCAGGGGACCAAGAACGAGGCGGGAAATCAAATCCCCACGGGCATACAGATAGGACACGGGGCCATGCTTGCCGCGGTTCAGAAGGTTTTTCTTCAGGGAGACTTTCAGCAGACGCAGAACCAGCTCGATGTGGCAATCGAAGGGAACGGCTTCATAGAGATCGATCTGCCGTCAGGGGACAAGGCGTATACGCGGGCCGGCTCTCTCAAGACCGACTCCCAGGGAAGGATCTGCACATCCGACGGATACTTGATCGACCCGAATATTACCGTGCCGCAGAATACCACGTCCATAACGATCGCCTCGGACGGCACGGTCTCCGCGCAGGTCAGCGGCCAGACAGCGCCCCAGCAGATAGGAAACATTCTGCTCTATACCTTCCCTAACACGAGCGGCTTGAGCGCTCAAGGAAAGAACCTCTACAAGGAGACTGAATCCAGCGGCAATCCCGTTTCCGGAACGCCGGGGCAGAATGGATTAGGTACGATCCTCCAGGGTTACCTCGAGATGTCGAACGTGAATATCATGGAGGAAATGATCAACCTGATCGTCGGGCCAGAGAGCTTATGAGGCAAATTCAAAGACGATTCAAGCAGCGGATGAAATGCTGCAAATGGCGAACAATGTCAGAAGGTAGACATAAGCTTCTTTTCCTCGCTTTCTGCCTCTTTATCATGGTGCTGCCGCACGGTGCAAGGGCTGCAGCCGTGGAGGCGGAGATCAAGGATTTCATCAAGCAGATCTATGCCGATAACGAGATACAGGTCGTTTTCAGCCAATTGCCGCTGGGCCTCAAGGATAACGTGGGCTTGAAGAACATCAGCTTCGCGAAAGTGCCGGACCCAACGGGTGATGGCATTTGCCTCGTGGGGATCATAGGAAAAAACGGGGCGGAGTCGAGCGTCTATGTGCCTTTCAAGGTCCTTGTGAAAAGAACACTCTACATGGCAAAGCGGGACATCGCGAAAGGAGAAGCGATCCATCTTGTTGACCTCGCGGCAAAGGAGACGTATCTGAACGGGTCCGGCGGAGCCTATCCGGAGAGGATCGAGGCCGTGCTCAACAAGACGGCAAAGAAGGAGATACACGCCGGGGAGGTCCTCACAAAACAGCTCCTTGAGGATCAGTTGGCGGTGCAAAAAGGAGAGGCCGTCAACATGACCGTGGAGAATGAGAGGCTCCTGGTCCAGGCAAAAGGCGTTGCCCTCGAGAAAGGGAGGGTGGGAGACCTCGTGAGGGTAAGAAGCGTTTCCGGAAAAGAGGTCATCGGTAAGGTGAGTGGAAATGACTCCGTCATCGTGGGGTTTTAGGTCAGACATGAGAAGGAATCTACTCTTGGTTCTATTTATTCCGCTGCTGTGCGGCTGTTTTTCGCTGGAGCCTTCAAAGATAAAGAACGAGCCGTTCACCATAGCGAATACCTACAGGGCCAGTCAGGAGGATGCAAAGCCGCCGGAAGCAAAAGGTGGAAGCATCTGGCACGGACAGCTCACCTCGCTTTTTAGCGATCAAAGGGCAAGGTACGTCGGGGACATACTGACCGTCAAGATTACCGAGATCTCACAAGCATCTGAAAGCGCCACCACCGACACAACGAGAAAGTCTCAGACCGTCGGCCAGCTCCCCAATTTCTTCGGCATCGAAACCCATGGAACCGGCCCCTTCAAGAACACGGCAAACCTCATAAACTCGAACACGCCTAATAACGACTTCTCCGGAGCAGGAGCGACGACACGGACGGGCTCCTTGAGCGCGACCATTACCGTGCGGGTCATGGAGGTACTGCCGAACGGCAACCTTGCAATTGAGGGGAAGCGGGAGATTTACGTGAACAACGAGAAGAAGGAGATACTCCTTCAAGGCATTGTAAGGCCGAGAGATATCGCCTTCGACAACTCCGTGCTGTCGACGCAGGTGGCTGACGCAAAGGTCATGTACACAGGCATAGGCGTCGTAGCGGAAAAACAAAGACCCGGCTGGGGCCAGAGACTCTTTGACTACGTATGGCCTTTCTAGGGGGCGAGCGTGACCACGATGAATGAATGGGCACAGGTCGTTCGATCGAGGACGAGTAAGCTATTCAAGCCCACCGATCGTTTTTTTGCGGGCCTTGTTGCGGCCGTCTTACTGATGGTTGCGCTTCCGGTCGACACGTGCGAGGCTGCAAGGATAAAGGATATAGCGAACATAAACGGTGTCCGTCCGAACATACTCATCGGCTACGGGCTGGTGGTCGGACTCAATCGCACGGGCGACAAGAACAGCACGATCTTCACGAACCAGACGCTCTCGAACATGCTGGAGAAAATGGGGGTGATTGTAGACCCCACGGCAACAAAGGTGAACAATGTTGCTGGCGTCATGGTGACCGCGGAGATGCCGCCTTTCGCAAGGGCAGGCAACAGGATCGACGTGGTCGTATCTTCCTTGGGAGACGCCACGAGCCTCGAGGGCGGCGTCCTCATGATGACTCCCCTGAAGGGCGGAGACGGCCGGTCGTACGCAGTCGCCCAGGGGTCGCTCCTGGCCGGAGGTTTCGCGGTCGGTGGCCAGGGGGCCTCGGTGCAGAAAAACCATCCCACCGTCGCCAGGATTCCCAATGGGGCTATCGTTGAACAGGAGATCCCCAGCGAAAGCCTCGGGGACGCCCTGAAGATATCCCTCAAGCGTCCCGACTTCACCAACGTGCGGAGGGTCGTCGATCGAATCAACGGCTTGTATCGGGGCATTGCCTCTGCGGAAGACGGAGGAACAATCATCGTCGAAATCCCCCAGAACATGAAGTCCGATCCGGTCAAGTTCCTTTCGGTCATCGAGAGTCTGGACATAAATCCCGACAACTACGCAAAAATCGTCGTAGACGAGAAGACCGGCACCATAGTGATCGGCGAGGATGTGCGGATTGCCACCGTGGCGATCTCCCATGGAAACGTCAGCGTCCAGATAAAGGAGGACAAGAAGGTCAGCCAGCCAATGCCTTTTTCGAAAGGCGGCCAGACGGTCGTTACGCCGGATACGCAAATGAGTGTCCAGGAAGAGAAAGGTCACTTTGTCTTTCTCGAAAAGGGGGCGAGCATAAGGGAACTTGTCGACGCCCTCAACGCCGTGGGGCTCTCCGCGCGTGATGTGATCACCATCCTGAGAACCATAAAGGCGGCAGGGGCCCTGCAGGCCGAGTTGGAAGTGATATAGTTTGACTGACAGGCTCAAAGGTGAATAATGGACTTCGGAACTAAGATCGATCCCCCGGTCCTCATGAACAGACCGGCGCCTGACATCGGGACCAACAAGGGCCAATCCGTTGAAAAAATGGCGGAGTCTTTCGAATCGTATCTTTTGGGCACGGTTCTCCAGGAGTTCGCAAAGGCAACTCAGATGACCAAGAAAAGTTTCGCCGAGGAGACGCAGACGTCCCTCTTCTACGAAAAAGTGGCGGAGATTATGGCGAAGAGGGGCATAGGATTGAAAGAGATGCTCCTGAGGTACACGGAGAGGGGGGCTAAAGTTTCCGGCGGGAATGGCGAAAATAGATAAGTAAGATAAGCAGGAGGTCTACCATGAAGATAGATAAGGATAAACAACTACAGCTGCTGCAGAACCTTTCCGGGCCCTCGTCTTCCAAAGCCAAGCCGGACGCCTCCCAGACGGCGGCCCAAGGGGCGGCCGGTACGACGACGGATAAGGTGGAGCTGTCGGGCTCGACTGCGGAAGTTGCACGGTTGAAAGCGAAGACGGACGCTATCCCTGCGGTCGACGAGGACAAGGTAGCTGCAGTGAAGCAGGCCCTTGAGGCGGGAACCTACAATGCAAACGGCCAGCTCGTGGCCAGGAGCATCCTCAAGAGTCAGCTCCTCGATGAGATTTTCTAAGGATGGAAAGCCACACACTCATAGAGCTGGGCCAAAAAGAACTCAGTGCGCTGCAAGAGTTCTTATCCGCCCTGCATGCGGAGAGGGACTCGATCATCTCTTTCTCCCTC
Organism: uncultured delta proteobacterium; assembly: GCA_963749525.1. Taxonomy (GTDB): domain Bacteria; phylum Desulfobacterota; class Syntrophorhabdia; order Syntrophorhabdales; family WCHB1-27; genus CAVVNC01. The sequence continues at coordinate 58,573 of CAVVNC010000041.1, read as the reverse complement.
GAAGGCGTTATCAAGGAGAATAATAGAAAAGAGGAGATTCTCAAGCGCCTTGAGTACTTGGAGATAGAAAAGGAGAAGATTCTTTCTGCCGTCCAGGATCAGGCTGCTCTGACGGAAACAGAGGCCTGGCACTCGCTCGGCGAAGAAATCAAGGAGAACGTGAGGGAAGTGAGAACGGCCCTCGAGAAGAACATGAAGCTCCTCTCCTTCTCCATGGACCACGTAAAAACGTCCGTCGAAAAGATTGTCGACTTTATCAACAGATCGTCCTATCAAAAAGGACGACCTGTTTCCATTATGGTCTCGAGGAAAGTCTAGTGTCCATAGCGACGATACTCAACATAGCGCAGAGCGGCCTTGAGGCGAGCCAGGTGGCCATCCAGACCACTTCTCACAATATCTCGAACGTCGACACGCCCGGATATTCGAGACAGGAAGCGGTCCTCGAAGAGGCGATGCCGACGCCGACGTCCCTCGGACTCATGGGCAACGGCGTCACCGTCACGCAGATTAAGAGATACGCCGATCAGAACCTTCAGAAGGCTATCTCGAGCAAGAACACCGATCTTCAGGAACAGCAGGTCTATGAGCAGAACCTCACGCAGGTTCAGAGCATCTTCAACGAGGACAATTCGAAGCTCTCCACCAACATGACTACCTTCTTCAATGACTGGAGCACGCTGTCGACTGACCCCACGAGCACGGCGGACAAGGAGACCATCGCGGCGGATGGAAAGAGCCTTTGCACCACCTTCAATACCGCGTACACGGATCTCACCAATCTTCAGACGAGCCTGAACGGCCAGGTCAACACCCAGATCGACGATATCAATACTGTCACCTCGAAGATCGCCTCCCTCAACAAGTTGATTGTTGAGGGTACACAGGGCACGTCGGAGGCAAATGACTACCGGGATGAACGGGACCAGCTCCTCCAGCAGCTGTCGGGGGACGTGAACATTAGCTATTTCACGGACTCTACCGGCATGGTCAACGTGCTCACCCAGAACGGAACCAGCCTCGTCGACGGTGTGACTTCGTACCAGTTGACAAAAATCCCGAACCAGACGACGGGCATGACCGACGTGGGATGGCAGGGGCCGTCGGGCAGCACCGAGGATATCACGAGCCAGATCACCGGGGGATCCCTGGGTGCCTATCTGACAAACCGGGACACCACGATCCCAGGCTATTTGGGCAACCTCAACGGACTGGCCCATTCGATCATGGAGAACGTAAACTACTTTCATGAGCAGGGCAACGCCGACGTCAACGCGAACGTTCCCTTCTTCCAGAGCTCCACGGTGAACTACGCGCAGGGAATAAGCCTCGCAACTCAGATTGAGAACGGCTCAGGTGCCGTCCAGACACAGAACATCATGGCCAGCTCCTCTACCACGGAGCCCACGAACAACGATGTGGCATTAGCCATCGCGTCCCTCGGGAACGAAGCCCTTCTGGGCGGGAGCACCATGACCTCGACGGCCGCTTCGTCGGACTCCACTCCCTTGGGGCTTTCGGGCCACCTGGCCATAAATGGCGTAGCAGTGACAGTCGGCGTCGGGGACACGCTGAGCACTGTCATGGCGAGCATCAACGCGGTCACCAACCAGACAGGGGTGACCGCCTCGATAAGCCAGTCATCGGCAGGTTTTCAGCTCGTGCTTACGGCCTCCGGATCGAACCAGAACATATCGGTCGCAAACGGGGACCTCGATACGTCTTCGCAGAGCCTGTTGCGGAGCCTCACGACGACGGATTTCTCTGCCTCAGCGATGAACCTGAGCGGCACCATCTATCTGGGACACAATGCGTCGGGAAATGCGGTATCGCTGAACATTGCCGCCGGGGACAACGCCGCGGCCGTCGTAACGAACCTGAACACCGCATTTACCAACGCAGGCATCAATGTTACGGCAAGCTGGGCGGGTGCCGGGAACCCCATCGTCCTGACGGGTCCCGCATCCATACCTTCGGGCACGGTCACGGGCGCGATCGGCCTTGCCGGCTCCACGTACACGGACTATGAAGCTGGTGTAGTCGCCAACATTGGCCAGGCGACGAAAAGCGCCACCGATCTCGCGGACTACAACCAGAACGCCCTGACCTCGCTCCAGCAGCAGCAATCGCAGGAATCGGGCGTATCGATCGATGACGAAATGTCGAATCTCATCAAGTACCAGAACGCATACCAGGCCGCCGCGCGTCTCTATACCGTGGCCCAGGCCATGTTAAATGCCTTGCTGCAATCGGTGGGGGCGAGCACAGGATGAGAGTAGCGGATAATTTCAGATACCAGCTCTATCAGACCACGCTGTCGAATCTCAAGGCGCAGATGGACAAGTCCACGCAGGAGGTTGCCTCGGGGAAGAAGGTGATGGTGCCCTCAGACGACCCTTCGAGCTATGCCCAGAACCTGCAGATCCTCACCCAACAGAGCCAGAACTCGCAGTACAAAAGCAACCTCAACAGCCTGCAAGCCCTCGGTTCTTACTACGAGACGTCCGTCAATTCCGTCAGCAACATCCTTTCGAGCGTACAGCAGCTCGCCATAGAGCAGGCCTCGAGCACCGTGGACGCAAATTCGAGAAGCACCGCCGCGGAGCAGGTGAATGACATCATCCGGCAGCTCGTCACCTTGGGGAACACAAAGGTGGGCGATACTTATGCATTCGGCGGCACGAAGGCGAACACCCCAGCGTATGCGTCCGATGGCACCTTCCTCGGGTCTACCCAGGTCGGACAGGTTGCAGTGAACAGCTCGACTACGGTCGATGCGGGCATCTCGGGCCAAACGGTATTCACGGGAACTGCGAATGGCCAATCGGTCGACATCTTTCAGACGCTCCAGACTTTCAGTCAGGACTTGAGCAACAACAACACCGCAGGCCTGCAAACGGACCTTACCAACATAAATAACTGCGTGGATCTCACGGCAAACAATCTCGCCTATGTGGGGACATATACGAAAAACATCAACGACCTTCTCACCGCCAACGCGACTGCGGACACTACCCTTGCCCAGACCTCCTCCGACCTGGTTAGCGTCGATATGGCGAAAGCCATTTCCGATTACAGCACCCTTTCGACCGCATACCAGGCAGCGCTCTATACTATGGCAAAGGTTGAGAGCATCAGCATACTCAACTACATGCCCGCATAGTCAAAGGGAATGAATGCTCGTCCTCTCGAGAAAAAAAGACCAGGGCATACTGATCCGGGGAAAGGAAGGGGATATCAGGGTCGTGGTGCTTGACGCGGAAAGGGGTAAATTGAGGCTCGGAATTCAGGCCCCCCGAGGCTACACGATCATCAGGGAAGAGCTGATTCTTGAGACGAGGGACGCAAACAGGCGGTCCGTCATGGAGGGCGTCGAGAGTATGAGAGACTTTGTGGGGGACGAGCGTGAGTGACATGCCTTTGAAGGGGACGGTCCTCGGATTCGAGGAATATAGCGAGTACGCCCTTCAGAATATCTTTGACGATTCATCCCCGTTCCGCATTCTTGCCTGTTTGCAGGATCGCATCGCCTTCCTCGTGGTGAACCCGTTTGTGGTGAAGGAGGACTACAACCTCGAGATCGATGATGCGGTCGTGGCTCGCCTGGGGTTGACGGCCGACGTCATACAGCATGTTGCGGTCCTCTGCGTTGCCAGAAAAGAAATTGACAGCTATAGAGTGAACCTCCGCGCCCCCCTCATCATCAACACGGTCGAGGGCCGGTTCCAGCAGGTCATCCTGCAGAACGAGGCTTATGGGATCGAGGCAGCCTTCGCAATGGACAAGAATGGAAGCGCCCCATGAAGAAGAAACCGCCAACCTTGTCCGTTTGCATGATAGTGAAAAATGAGGAAGAGAACCTGCCAAGGCTTCTTACGTCCATTAAGGGTCTCGCGAACGAGGTAATAGTCGTCGACACGGGATCGAAGGATGACACCGTGCGGATCGCCGAGGAGGCCGGCGCAAAGGTCTACCATTTCCCCTGGTGCGACGACTTCTCCGCGGCAAGGAATGAATCCCTGAAGCACGCCACAAAAGATTTCATCCTCTGGCTCGACGCGGACGACGAGGTGAAGGAGACGGAGCACCACAAGATCCGCGCCCATCTGCGCAAGTACCCGGGCGCCGGTGTGTACCTCCGGACGTACGTGGAAGGAGAGGGTCAAGCACAGCAGCTGAGGATTTTTCCTAACTACAGGGGGATCCGATTCGAAGGAAGAATACACGAGCAGGCCGTGCGCTCCCTGGAAGCCAAACAGATCCCGATCTACCGATGTGAGGCGGCGGTCATTCACCACGGATACGACAAACCAGGGGCAATGACGGAAAAACTGCGAAGGAATAGGAAGATTCTCGAGGAAGAGCTGGACGTGCGCCCCAGAGACCTAAACACCTTGTTCTTCCTCGCAAGGACCTGTATGGGTCTCGACGAATTCGATTCGGCCCTCACGTACCTGGACGCGGTGATTGACCGATTGAAAGAGGACCCATCCGTGTACACGCAGACGGTCTTCCAGATGGCGTTCCTCGACAAGGGGTCGCTTCTCGATCAGTTGGGAAGAGGAGAAGAGGCCTTCTCAACTCTCTCATACGGCAAGTCCCTTTTTCCCGAATGGCCGTTGATCCGCTTTCTCCTGGGCAAATACTATTTTGAGAGAAAGGAGTATGGTAAGGCCTTCGACGAGCTCCTACCACTCAAAGATGAGACCTTTGAAAAGGAATTGACGCCCATAAACGTTCCACACATGAAAAAATGGCTGTGGCGCGCCCTCGGAGTGTCAGCCCTTTTCCGGGACAATTTCGCTGTTGCCGAAGAATGCTTTCTGAGGGCCATTGAAAGCGAACCTTCGGACAAGGCAGCCTATCATCATCTGGCCGTGGCAAGGGAACGGAAAGGGGACGTGGAAGGAGCCATCGCTGCGTGTCGTCTCGGGTTGGAGCGCTCGGACGATGATGCCTATCTCAGGAAGAGGCTTTTCCTTCTCTTGTTGAAAAACGGAGCATATGAGCAGGCCCTCGAATGCTACGATACGCTGAACGGCGGCAAGGGGGATATGGACGCCCTATCCGGAAGGTTCCTTCTGAGCTGTAGGGCCCTTGACGCGGCCGGGATTCTTTCGTACTACAGACTCCTCCAGGAGAAGCTTTCCATAGCACCTCTCGATTTTCCTCAGAACCTACAAATCACGAAGAACCGGCTCAGGGAATGGAACGAGCCGAGGCCGGCCGAGTTTTTCGATGCCGCTGTCTCATTCCTTCTGACACAGGCGCCATAGCATTGGACAGCCCGCGGCGGCAATGAAGACACTGCTTATCGTCCAGATCGAACCCCCCCAGGACATCCAGGGCGGAGACTTCTACTACCGGACCTATGCCCCCGGGGTTTGCATGGCCCAAGAAGAAGGGGTGTATGTCGTTAACCTGACAGGAGAGCATAGACTTCGGAAAGAACTTGCTGAGTTGGCCGATATTCTCATTTTGAAGAATATCTGTGATCCGGATTATTTCCCCATCATCCGCAAAAGGAAATCCCAGAAGAAGCCGACTGTCTATGAAATTGCCGATGATCTGCTAAGCCTTCAGCCCTGGAATCCGGTATATTCTTTCTGGAACCGTCAAGAGAATCGGACCCTTTTCCAGCAATTGGCCAAGGCCTGTGACGGCCTGCAGTTCACCTGTAACCGGCTTCAGGAGATCTACGGACGCCTTCACCCCAACCATGCCGTGTTTAAGAACCAGATCCTGGAATTCCCCGCAGCAAGGAAGAAAGTCTCCCGAGGTTCCGACCAGGTTGTTATCGGCTGGGGCGGCTCCCACGGGCATATGGAGGACCTGTCCGAAATTGCAGGCCCCTTGATCCAATGGATTGGCGAATGTCCCGGTGCTTCATTACATCTAATGTGCTCGGAAGAGATATTCAGTTTATTTGAGAGTCTTCCCAGGCAAAAGAAAAAGAGGATAGCACCGGGCTCCGTGAGAGAGTACTACGATTTCTTGTCCGGGGTCGATGTCGGCCTTATTCCGTTAAAAGATACGGCCTACAACCGGTCCCGCTCGGATGTCAAGTTCCTGGAATACTCGGCTGCCGGAGTGGTTTGTGTGGTCCGCCGGATGGATCCTTATCTGGAAAGTGTGACTCACGGGGAGACGGGTCTTTTCTTTGACAGTCCGGCTGAGATGATTGCTTCGCTGAACCGACTGATAGTCGAACAAGGCCTCATAGAAAGGATATCTCATGCCGCCCGTGGATATGTGCTGGCAGAGCGCCGGCAGCCGGACCATGTCCATGAGCGAGTGTCGTTTTACCTGGAAACAGGAAAGAATGCGGGTGCGGGTTTGACGGGCTATGGTTCCGGGAATGTGAAAGATACTTTCGAACGCTGGTCTGCAGCTGAGAGAGCGCTCACCGAAGGACGGTATTTGCACCTGCTTCCGGGAAGATTTGAAAACATGCTCGTCAACGGCCTGGTTGCCATGCAAGTTCGTAAAGAGGAAGGGACGGCCCGTGAGATGTTTGCAGAAGCTGCGCACATAGAGCCGGCTAACTACCTGCCCCTATTATTCGGAAGCTCGATATCCGGAAACCCTGTTGAAAGCCTCGTCCGCGCCCTGAAATTGGAACCCGATTCCCTGAGAGCCTGGGTAATGATGGGCGACCACCTTGGTAATGCCGGAAAGGTCGTTGAAGCCTTCAGAGCCTACGAAACGGCGGCTAGGATCTGTCCGGAGTACACGGCGTCTTTTTCAAGAGCCGTCGATCTGCTTCGGAGAATCGGACAGGAAGCGGAAGCGGAAGAGCTTCTCACCCGGGTGAGACAAATGACGGCCGGTCTCGTTTGCTGATCGCGCTCCTGATGGTTCGCCCGGATTCGCCCGGGATACCCGATACTGTTCGCATGATTCCCTATCAGAAGAAGCCTTCCTCTCTCCTTTTTCTTTTCCTTCCTTATTTTTTTCCGGCTCACCTTAAGTATTACAAAGTCTAGACGATAATAGGTGTATGGAAAGAGAGAAAGAGGAGGTGAGAGAATCGAACTTTCCGAGAAATATGGCATGATGCCAAATCAAAACTAAACACGGAGGTTTACCATGTCTCTAACACTTAACACGAACGTTGCATCATTACAGACCCAGCAGTATTTGAACACAAACACGATCAACACTGCGAATTCCCTTCAACAGCTTTCGAGCGGGAACAGGCTTAACGGCCCTGCCGATGACCCGGCCGGCTACGCTATCGCTTACAAGTTGGGCGTGAAGTCCGCGTCTATCAGCACATCCATCAACAACGGCAACCAGGGACTGGCCATGCTCCAGGTGGCTCAAGGCGGTATCACACAGATCGGCAGCATTCTTACCCAGTTGAAGCAGATTGCTACCGAGGCGGCCTCTTCCACCACGGACTCGTCCAACCTGACAGCCCTGAACACGCAGGTGACTCAGCTTTTTACAGAAATTGACAACATCTCCACAGGCACCCAGTACGGCGGTGTCTCCGTGCTGCAGGGCGGCAATACCATGACCATGACCGCCCTCATGCAACCCGATGGTATTGATACCGTCAACGTCGGGAACACGGCTGCCGGGGTCTACAGCCTTACGATGGCCGGCGGTGCCGGTGGCATTACCATGACGATGGCCGATAACAAAGGCAACAGCCAGACTATTAATGTGGCTCAGCCGGCGTCAGGCACGGTGTCTCAGGTCAGCTTCAGCACTTTCGGCGTCAACATGCAGGTCAATTCCGGGCTCACCACCATGGCCGTTCAAGGCTTCACCGTCACGGCAGGGTCTTCGAGCTTCATGTACCAGGTGGGTGCGGAGAACGCGACCTACGCCCAGATCCAGGTGAGCATCGCCAACTTCGGCCATGCCAACGCGACCGGGCTCAACCTGGGTGGCGCAAGCGACAACGTTTCCTCCCAGGCAAACGCCAAGATCTTCATGGGAGATATAGACACCGCTACCAACTGGCTCAACACAAACGCCGGCTCCATCGGCGCGAGCCAGGACGAGATCCAGTACCAGGTGGCCAACCTACAGAGCATGAACACGAACACGCAGTCTGCGGCATCGACCATCAAGGATACGGACTACGCGGCCTCCATGTCGAACTTCAGCAAGTCCCAGGTCGCGTCACAGGCAAGCGTCGCAATGCTCGCTCAGGCAAATGCGATCCCTCAGGAGATACTCACTCTGATAAAAGGATAGTTGACCTTGGGGCTGCCCCCCTTTCCGGATGGATTTGGGGGCAGCTGCCCTTATGAAGGAGAGCGGTCATGGGCGTAACTGCCATAAGTGACAATTGGTTACAGGTCCAGTTGTCATCGCCTGCGGGCGGTGCGGCGGTCAGGACGGCCCGGACTTTGCATGACAAAACACCAGCTTCCGCCCAAACACCGGATGCGTTGGACCGTGCAATCAATGCGGTGGAGAGTGGACGTTCTGTGGAGATGCACTACGATAAGGATATCGGCATGGTAGTCGTTCAGGTCAGACGGACAAACGAATAGCGTTATCTGCCAGATCCCTCCGGAGGAGATCGTCAATTCGATGAAGAGCTTCAGTAATTACCTCAAAGCGATGAAAGAGGGGGTATAAATGTCCTCGACTTCGTCAACTTCGTCTTCTACGCTCAATCTCACCGGCCTCGTCAGTAATACCGATTGGCAGAGCCTCGTCTCTTCCATAAACGCCGCTCAGAAGCAGGCGGCAGAGGCCCCGCTGAACAGCGAATTGACGAGCCAGCAGAACATACTTTCCGCCTGGCAGTCCTTCAACACCTCCCTTTCGGCGGTAACGAGCTATATCAAGACCAACAACCTGAACAGCAGCACAGGCTACCAGTCGTACAGCGCATCCTTGACCTGCTCGGATTCCTCCATCACCCCGTCGAACGTGCTCAGTGCCTCTATCGGCACGGGTACGATCGCCGCAGGCACGTACGCGATAAAGGTATCGAACCTCGCAACGCCCGAACAGGTCGCCTCTGACAACTTCACCTCATCGAGTACCGCCCTCGGATACTCGGGGGACATGGTGATAAACGGTAAGGATATCTCGGTTGCTTCGACTGACACCCTGGGGAGCATCGCGGCCAAGATAAATGACGCGAATGCCGGCGTGAGCGCAAATGTGCTCACTGTCTCGGGCAACCAATACAGGCTGGTCCTCCAATCGACGAGCACGGGTACTTCGAGCATGGCCCTGAGAGACGGGGACGCCTCGAACGTGCTTGAGTCGCTCAACCTTCTCAAGAATAGCACCCCGGCGTTCCTCAATCCATCGGGGGCGAACGCGCTGAGCGACAGTTATTCGAGCCAGAGCACGGCCGTCGGGACCCAACTCAGCCTCACCTCACCCCAGAGCGGCTCCATCCAGATACAGGGATCGGACAGTAATTGGTACTCCGTTTCCGTGAACCTCAAGACGGACTCGCTGCAAACCATAGCCTCCAGTATCACGAACGCGGCTATCCCCGGCGTCACTGCGACCGTCGTGCCGACCACCACGAACGGCACCACAACCTACCAGCTCCAGATCACGAACACCGCTGGCTCGTCCCCTCCCGGCATGCAGGATTCGAACAGCATCCTGGATACTCTGGGAATTTACGGCGGCACGGTAAAGAACCTCTTACAGGCCGGTCAAAATGCGAACCTGTCGGTGGACGGCTACAACGTGACATCTGCCTCCAACACAGTGACGGGTGTCATCAATGGGGTGACCCTCAACCTCCTGGGCACGAACCCAACCACCGCGATCAATCTTAACATCGCCCAGGATAACTCGGGCCTCTCCAGCCAGGTGAGTACCCTAGTCAGCGACATAAGCACTGCCCTGGCGTTCATCAACAACCAGAACACATATAACTCATCGTCTACTTCCGCCACGTCGAACGTCCTCATGGGGAATGGGAGCCTCTTCGCCATAAAGAGCAACATAGTGAACACCTTGCTTGAGAACATACCGGGCAACAGCACTTACACAAACGCAGCTTTGATCGGCCTCAATTTCGCAAGTGACGGCACCGTGAGCCTCAACTCAGACACATTTGCCGCCGCCCTGTCGGCCAATCCCACAGAAGTTGCCAATGTGGTAAAGACGCTGAGCACCGACCTTTACAAAAACCTGAACATTTACGTTGATCCTACCACGGGGACGATTACCTCCATGGAGAATTCGATAAATAGCCAAATAACGAATATCAATACCCAGCTGGCAGCTGTGGACGCCAATTGCGCTCAAGCTGCGCAGGCGCTGGAGCAGCAATACAACGACCTTGAGGTCCTCCTTGAGCAGACAAACCAGACGAAGGACTTTCTCACTGCAATGGTCAACTCCATGACAAACACCAGCAGCTCGTCATCCACATCATTCTAAGGGGGTCTTTTAGGTGAATCCATATAGCGCTTACGCCCGGGCTCACGAGCTCGTGGACGAGAACGACAAGAGAAAGATACTGGTGAAGGTCCTCCGCGCGTTGCCGGAGAAGATCGAAGGGGTGAAGCTCCTTATCGCTCAAAAACGGTACGAGAAGAAATACCACGAGTTGACGAAGATCACCATGGTCATCGAGATACTCGATCAGTCCCTCGACATGTCTTTTGGCGAGATTCCGAAGAACTTGTCCGCTCTGTATGGCTATCTGATACGAAGGCTGACGGAGGTCCACGCGACCCTCGACATAAAAACGCTTGACGAGTGCAAGGAGATTATCAGTAGGATAGGCGAAGGCTTTGCCGAGGCCTATGTGAAGCTGTCGAAAGGGCCGTCGCCTCGGCCCTCCCAAGAGCTACCCACGTCGATCCAAGCCCAGATATAAGAGGTTCGATTACTCACACGAGTGTGAGACACGGGGTCCTCCCGAATAAACTCTTGTCAAGAAAGTGCGGCAGCAAGCTCCTTGGGTGACGGGCTCGTGACGGGACCTTGCTACGCTTTCATCTTCCAGTTGGTCCGGCCGGATCGCAAAATCGGCCATTGACTATCCTAAAAGCCATTCCTGCAAACAGACTGCGCACAAGCTGAAACCATAAGCCTCTAGGTACGTATATTGCATGCCTACACGGCATGCATGGGCGAAGCCCTGGTCCACCCGGACCAGTCAACATAGTCTGCCCTTGCGAGTCACCCTGAAGCTTAGAGGAGCTTCATATGATACACGTCATCGGCGACAGTCATGTGGTGGTCTTTTCAGGATTTGAGTTACCGTACGAGAATTTCGAGCATACGGGCTTTCTGCCTTTCTTTAGGGCCTACCGCATAGGGCCTTATACTGCTTACAACGCAGCAAAGCGAAGAGAAGTGATCGAACCGGTCATAGAAAGATGGGTTGGGCCGGGCGATTACGTCATGCTCTGCTTCGGCGAAATAGACTGTCGTGTCCATCTCGCGAAGCAAGCCGAGGTGCAGGGCAGGCTCCTTGAGGACATAGTCGAGGAGTGCGTCGATCGGTATGCGCAGATCTTCGACATTAAGGAGAAGTATGGGATAAGGCTCCTCGTCTGGAACGTAATCCCCTCGAGTCTCAAGGACATCGACTCCGGTGAATACTCAACCTACGGCACATGTCGTGAAAGGAATGAAGTCGTCCGCTTGTTCAACAGGAAGCTCATCGGCGAGTGCAAGAAGAGGGAGATTGTCTTTGTTTCGGTTTTCGACCGGCTCGTCGATGAAAACGGGCTTACGAGGCCCGAGTACTATGCGGATGACATCCACCTGTCCCAGAGGGCCATGCCCTTCATATTGGACGCCTTGAGGGAACAGATGCTCATCGACGGGCCTCTCAAGGCGGCAGCGCACACTCGGGACGATGACATCTCTCTCCAGGGGACCGATACCAAGGAGTCCTTGGAAGGGAAAAGAACCCTCGTATGGTGCGGAATCCGTGAAGTCCCAAAGCTTGTCGCCCTGCGACCACGCTTTGACCTCTGCTACGTGATAGATGCTGAAGAGGCACGTATCCGGGCCGCGCAAAGCATCTTCGGGAAAGATCCCGGTGTGAGGATCTTCCACATGGGGTCCGTGAACCTTCTCGATTTCTGCAGGCGCCATGGCATCGAAAGAATCGATACGCTCGCCCTGCATACGGGGGCGAACGATCTGAGCATCGTAAAGACCGCTGAGCGGCTTCTCAAGAAAAAGAGAGTGAGCCGCCTGGAGTGCGAGGTCAGTGCGGACCGGATCAAGACGTTCGCCACCCTGTGCGGCGATGCCTATGATGTTCGGCCGGCACCGCTTGAAGGCGCCGGCAAAGGCTTCCGCCGAGTCCAAAGTGTTTTGAAGGAAGACCCCCGGAACAGGAGGCGGCCCGGTCGTGAAGGCCCGCTTGTTTTCAATGTTGTCTATGCCCGTTTGAGAGATGAGGAAACCCACGCCGTGCACTGTGGCAACGTTTCCCTTGCCTGGTCGCGCCTGCCTCTGGAGGCATGCGACCTTTACCTTTACGTCGATGCTTGCAGCTTTGTGGGAAGACGGAACGGGCTGAACGTTCTGTTGCTCCAGGAGCCGCCCACGGTCTTACCCGGTCAGTATGATGAAGCCATATGGAACAACTTCGACCACGTCATCACGAGTTGCGACGGGATCGTGGAAGGGAGAGAGAACTGCACAAAGGTGCTCCTTCCCCGGAGCGTCATTCCGAAGTTTGTGAAGGACGACGACATAGAGGAAAACAATAAGGAGCGCCAGAGGAAGTATCCTCTCGCCGGTCGTAATCCCGGCATCTGCATGATAGCCGGGAACAGAGAATCGAGGGTCAAGGGGGAGCTATGGTCGAAGAGAGCAGAGGCAGCTCTCTGGTTCAACGAGCACTCGACTGTTCCTTTTGACGTGTTTGGAGACCCGCCTTATTCTCTTCCCAATTACAAAGGTGTCCTTTCCCAGGAGCGGAAAATGGCCACCCTTTCGCTCTATCGCTACAATCTGTGCTTTGAGGACCTGCATCATCCCATTCTCTCTTCAGGAATTGTGGACGAGATTCTGAGCTGTCTCGAAACCCGCACTGTACCGATATATTTAGGAGCCGACAATATCGATACCTACATCCCTCGGGAGTGTTTCATCGATTTCAGATCATTCAGGGACTACGCAGAGCTTGACCATTTCCTGGCCTCCATGAGCGATGAGCAATACTACGATTGTGTCGCCGCAATCGATAGTTTTGTTGTTAGCGGAGGGCTTCTGCCATACGCGAGGAACACGCTATTCGATCAGCTCATTCACATATATGCAACGTACCACCACAAAAGCATTGAGAGCCTATGCGGACCTGATGGCCAATGGGCGGAAGGAATGGTGGAAGGCACGGTAGTCCAAGCATCGGGGATCACACAAGGCCGGCCCTTGTGGTCCTTCGGCCAATTGGCCCAAGGTGCAGGCGAAGCGACGATCATGAAAGAAGGAGGCATCTCTATGCCAGCGGAAATGCAGGACGGCATCCTAAACCAGTCAGTTGACCGAATGGCGCGTACGGCCGGACGAGAAGCACAATTTGACCTTCAGACAGAATTGGAACGGGTCGGTCGCATAGTGGATTCAGGCTTTGTCGACGCAAGCGATCTTTACCGCTACGCGCAGTTGCTGATCCTTGCAGAACGATTCGATGAATCAGTGCCCGTGCTCAACAGGGTCATTTCCACTTTTCCCAACCACACCCATGCACTGAACGACCTGGCTGTAATCCATTTCCGCAAGAATGATCTTGACACGGCATTGAGTTTTTGGCGAAGAGCCCTGGGTGCCGACCCTACCAATCACAACGCACTTCGCAACCTACTCGTCCTCCTTCAGAACATGGGCAGGCCAAAAAGTGACATGGCGTCGATGGTGGAGGGACTCCTCTGGAACCATGATCAGGATGGAGGAATACGTGCCGTGCTGGAGGAATTCGGTCTTTTCCCCCTACTGAAGGACGGTTTGGGCCACCTTAGGCCTGATCATATGCCGTCGGATTCAGTCGTTCGCCCGCCTGGTCTAAGAAAGGAGACAACCGAGTACTATCAAACGCTGACCAAGGTCGGCCCGATTGGAAAAGAAATTGTCCATCCGAATTGGAAGAAGAATCAGGAGCAGATCGGCGCAATGATCATAGGCGGTCTGCCTGACGATTTCTTGCACCATCCGGTGTGTCTCGAGACCTTCGTTCGCGGAGGATGGGGCAGCCACCAGGAACATGAGCTGCAGTATCTTCAAAGCATAGACGAAAGACTGAGGCAAAGACTTATTTCAATTGAGGAATCACCTATCGGAAACATACCGCGTGATTGCCCCTCCCTGAGCATATCCGTCAATACTTTAGGCATGCTTTGGTACTATGCCCGTATTAGCCAATTATTCGTGAAGTACCCATATCCTCTCTCGAATTTGGGGGCGGGTTTGGTCATTGTCGAGTCTTGCGATAGCCGAGAGAACCCTGACGTATATCGGCTGATCTACCGGAAATGCTTGCACTTCAGTTCTATTATCTTTCGATGAGCCTAGGGAGAGAAGGGTAGCGGCTCAGTTGGGGTCCCAAGAGATGGTAGAACCGTACAAGATTAACCTGTTTTCAGTATACGACATAGAAAAGCTCAGCTTTTCAATAGAACTGTTCGTCTCGACCTTTGCCCTCTCAGAGACGACGGAGTTTGTTCAGAATACCGTTGGCAGGGTGAAGAACTTCTTTGATGCCAGGCATATCTATATTACCGGCCAGCTGGAAGAGGAGCGAGAAGATCCGGTGTGGCAGGCCCCGAAGAACATCATTACGTCAGCGATAAATCGGCTGAAAGATGTGCGAATTTCCCGGTTTCACATTGGACACAACTACGAGTTGACAGGCTCAAGCGAGCTGCCCGGTCTCACCGCAGGAACTATTGAGAAAAAGCCGTCGGAGAACGTGTACGAAGATATCAAAACTGCCGATCAGGGGCAAACCGCCGGACTGATAGTCAGAAAGACTGCCCGACGGCTCGACTGCACGCTCCGCATCGAAGAAGGCCTATTACAGAAGACACCCTCAGTTGCATCGTGCGATCGGGTCTGCGGAAAGAGGGGGAGCCTCTCCGTTTGCATCTGGGCTGCGGCGAAACGCATTTCGACGGATATGTCAACGTTGATTATCCTCCGTCTGAGCATACCGTTCAAACGAGGATTGCCGCCGATCTCTTCGCCGATATTACAAAACTCGACTTTCCTGAATGTACTGTGGACGAAGTCAGGCTCCACAACGTATTCGAGCACTTCAACAGGTCATCCGCCCTGGCACTCCTCATCAGATGGCACAGATGGCTGAAGATTGGCGGCATGCTCCGCATTGAGACTCCCGACCTGATGGGCAACGCCAAGCTGCTCCTCTCCGACGCGCCGTGGAAGACGAAGATGGCGCGGTACGGCACCTGGCAGGCTCCCATGAGGCGCCGTGGGCCAATCACATTGACCAATGGTTTCCG
Organism: uncultured delta proteobacterium; assembly: GCA_963749525.1. Lineage (GTDB taxonomy): Bacteria > Desulfobacterota > Syntrophorhabdia > Syntrophorhabdales > WCHB1-27 > CAVVNC01. The sequence continues at coordinate 43,139 of CAVVNC010000041.1, read as the reverse complement.
GAGCGATTTGCCCACACTCTCGAGAAGCTCGGGTTCGAAAAGTAGTTACCAAAAGCCTGACCTGGCAAGGAGGGGCTCACCTTGCGAACGCTTACGCTGAGGCTCTCAAAGCGCGTCAGGTGCCGCTATCAGAGCTTCTCGAAGCAGCTGACGAAATATTATGGGAGAGCACCGTTGCGCCTTTGGAGACAGCGTTGCACGAGGTGTGGAGAAGAGACATGCGGGATAAGGTCCGTCAGAATGCGGGCAGTGGTGCCTCGAGAGTCCAAGACCAGGGCGCGCTGTTCGAGAAGTCGTCGAACTATCTCGCCGTCTCATCCGATCAAGGCGGCACTGGCAGGGCGACGGGAGTCACTCAGAGGCAGCACATGGGAATAGTCGCGTTTAGTAAGGACCGCCCCATGCGGCTGGGCTGCACGCCCGCACACTTCACTTGCACTGCAAGGACATTAACCAGGTACCCATCAGGGTCATCTACACGACGTGGAGCTATTTCTATGAAAGGGGTTATCAAAAGCTTAAGAAGGAATTTCCTTCCTTGACTCTTGTGAAGGAAAAGGTTTTTAAGAATTATCTGTTGTCCTTTGTTCTTCAGGGACTATATCTTGTCTTGTCGACGACAACATCTTCGTACGCGACTTCCGGCTTGGCGATGTAATGAGCGCGCTCGCCGACGACCCCTCGGTGATCGGGTTTTCGCTTGCCTCGGCCGGAACGCCACATCCAGCTATATGTTGGCCCAAGTCATTCGCTCCCCGGTTTCAGTTCGGCGAAAACAGTTACCTTTTCCTTCGATTGGACTCTCTAGAGTCGACTCGGCTAAGCTCTGGAAGCTTCAAGTCCCTGTACCGGGTGCCCGATATCCTTCCCCTGTTGAACGGCCTCGACTATCGGAGCCCGAATCGCTCGAAGCCCTTCTTGATGAAACAAAACCGTGCTGTAAGGGCACTGCCTAGGCTCCTCTGCTACGAGACTAGCGTCACTTTTTGCAACCCGCGAACAAGGTCCAAGACATCTGTCCCGCGAACAGGGCAGGAACCGATGGCAGACATTCTCCCGTCCGGTTCCCGAATGTCTTCCTGAAGGGATGAGGCTTGATGGGGAGGGGTGCGCGGACTTAATTCCCAATGCATGCCACCAGGAGGTCGAACGACTTTGTCCGGAAGGGGGCGAGCGGTCATCCCGACGGCTGTGCGCCTTGGGAAGACCGGCCCGCCGTATCGATCGCAATCCCGAACTACAACGGACTGAACCGTATCAAGATCTGTCTGGAATCGATCCGACGGAATACACCTGAAGACCACGAGCTGATCATGATCGACAACGGTTCCACGGACGGCTCCCTGGAGTACCTCATCACGGTGCAGGGTATCCTCCTGATCGAAACCGGCAAACGTGGGGGCTCCCGGGCGCAAGGAACCAGGCCCTCTCCATAGCGCGAGGGGCTATGTGGTCTTCATCGACGACGATACCATCGTGACCAAGGACTGGCTTTCCGGTTCGTCGACCACGCAGAGAGGAACCCGGACCTGGGATAATCGGGGCATGCACCAACTACGCGACAGGTCCCCGGCGGGTTGAGGATGCGGACAGGCTCTCCTACATACGATGGATGGCCTGGAGGCATCTGCTGCCAAAAGGGCGGATGAGCATCGCGGCGAGCTGATAAGGTCCCCGCGGCTCATTAGTTTCTGTATCTTTTTGAGAAGAGATCGTGGAACGGATCGGTGGCATCGACACCTCCTTCAGCGACTTCTGTAGAAGACGACGACTGCTCGATACGGGCCGCGGTAGCGGCCTCGTCCGTGGTAGCCCTCGATGTCTTCGTCCGCCGTACCGGGGGGCCACGGGGCGGGGGAGACGAAGAATACGATGCGTGGCTCGCCCAGGCATCGGAAGGATTAGGCGGAATGGCGTATAGACGAATGAGATGAGTCCGGTCAATATGACCCTGCGAGCCTGGCTGCGAGGCCCTATGTGAGGTCAAACATTAGTGCCTTTGCCGGACAAGCAAATTGTGGAAAGCCTCATTTACGGCCGCACAGGGGCAATGGCGGAGCGTCCGGACCCGCTGATTTTGCAGAGGAACATTTCAGGAAGGCCCTTGCGTACGAAGACAAAAGCAATATTGACCTCGCAGTGGAGGAACTTGGACGGGTCCTTGCGATCGACGACAGGCATACAGGGGCGTGCAACGGGATGGGCGTCCTCCATTTATCGGAAGGGGAGTGTCTAAGGCATTGCAAATGCTGTCCAAGGCAGTGATGCTTCAGTCTGATAACATCGGTTATCTGAAGAACCTTGCCGTCGTGGCACTGGAGGTTGGCGAGACCGAGGACGCAATAGGGCTTTACAAGCAAATCCTTGCCCTTGACCCCGGCGACGTCGAGACACTCCTTGTGGTCGGACACCTTTGCGAGCAATGCGGGCAGACGGAAAACGCCCTCGGTTTCCTTCAGAGGGTCCTGGATAAAGACCCGAACAATGGTCATGCTCTCGAAGCGGTCGGAAGGATCCGGAAGCTCACAGCCGGCTTACAGGAAGGTGCCCCCGCAGGAAGGGGGCAGGGGAGTGAGACCGCGGTTGTTGGTGGGTGGGCTTCCGGGTCAATGCGATGACGGGAATAGGATCATTCACCGTCCCGGAAAAAACTTCCCACATGCGGAGAAATCCGGAAGTGTTTTCTTCTCTCTTCTATCGGTTTTCTTGTGCCGGTCTGTTCGTCTTTTTTTGCTGTGCCCGATTTTGTTATGGTATGGCGTTTGCATGCATGACGGTTCTATGACTTGTCCTTTGAAATCTCCGGACGATGATAATCGGAGGAGCCTCTCCGCCCTCCTCAGAGATGTTTCAGACGACCATCTTAAGAGGCTGCGCTCGAGAACCGTGCGAAAGATCATGCTGGAAAACAGAGCCACTGATTTGGGGAAAACAGTCGATGCGGACGCGAGGAGAAGATAATCTCCCCACTGTCAGCTGTCTTTAGAAGAGTCCCTTTAAAAAGGCAGGAGGCCCCGATGAAGATTCAGGCTCTCACTGCACTGGGCAATTGTTCTTCGGCCATGACCTGCTCGATCAGACTCCTAAAGCTCCTCGAATAGGCCTCACGGGTATGGTGCTCTAAAGCGAATTCCCTGATTTGCCTCGATCGTTCCAGGAGGGCCTCGTCCGGCGTCGCGATGAGCTCCCGGGCATATCTTCGGATTGCGTCAATGATCTCGACGTCCTTTTCGTGCTCGATTACGTAGCACAGCCCCTCGGCGCGCACATTGCTCGACCGGCTCACGATAGGGATAATGCCGAAGTGGAGAAGCTGAGCACTGATCCGGGCCCGCCTTCTGCGGCACTCACATAGACCGTGCCGAGGCTTCCCCAGGCCATTTCTTCGAACTTCGGGCTCGCTACGTTCGCCGGACCATGATAGAGAATATTTCGGTACGGAGCGACGAAGGAGCGCATCCACGAAAGAAATTCGGGTTCAATTTCCAGGTAGGCAGCGATATGAAGAAATACCTCCGGCATGCCCGCAAAAGCCTCCACGACGAGGTCGAGTCCCTTGTGTATCATCGCATGACCACCCAACCAGATGAAATGCCTTTTCGCGGCCGCGATGTTCCTCTCCCTGGGACCGGAATGTGAACGGCAGATATGTTGAGCGGCACTTTCTTTGCTTTCGGGCTATAGCCTTCCAACTGGTGCGCATTACCGAAATAGGTGAGATAATCAGCCTTTTCGTCGTCGAAGTTGGTCTTTTGCTGCCTCTCTGCCGGCATCATGATGCCGTGGCGTTGGTAGAACATCCTGTTGCGCTCGAGTCCGGCGATGTTCGCAACCAGCCAGTGTTTGCCGGTCGAATAGAATACTCTCGTCTGACCGGCCAGGGGAGGAAACTTCGAGAGGTTGTCGGTCCCCGCATCCACGATGATCTTGTAGCTCCTATAGTCGATTTTCTGATCGACGTTCTCCTCATTATGGTCCAAGTAATCGACGACATAGCCGTGCTCGTTGAGGAGCCTCACCATTTCGGCCGTTTCCCAAAACATGGTATGGCTGTTTAGATAGGGAAAAAGGTCCAGCATGCCGGCCAGATACCAGGGAATGGAGTCTCCCACGTATATGATGAGCGCCCTTTCCGCGTTTCTTGGGAGTTGCTTGGCGCCTATGTCGCGCACTCCGTCAGGGAAATGTCCCTTTACCACGGATGCCGGGTCGAGATTCTGCCCTTTGGCTCTCAGTTGAGAGAGCAGAATAATGAGATTTCTGAGGGCACCATAGTTGGATCGATCGAGGATCAAGGCCTTGCTGAAATTGTCATAGGCCTCCTGGTAGGACTCGCGCAGTACGTAGACGAAGCCCAGGTCTTTGTGAGCATTGGAGTGATTCGGGTTCAACCGGATGGTCGTGAGGCCGCCCATGGCGGCCTCATTTTGGCCCTTCTCTATCAGTAGCTGTGCATGGAGATAGTGGGCGTCCTCGTTTCCGCCGTCCCTCGCGATCTCATTCCGAAGCCTTTCTATCGCTTCGTCCAGTCTCCCCTCATCCCTGAGCCTGATCACGGCCGCTGCATCCACACCCATCGATCCTCCAAACATGATGAACTTTAGCCGGATCCTGTGCCAGGTTTTTCCCTGTCCCTGGTTCCGGTTCCGGCGGTCCTTCTAGCAATTTACATGCCCCCTGTGGCGAATAGGGGAAGGCTCCTTCAAGCTACTGCAGTCTTGTCTGCTGGCACGATCCTTGCTTTGGTGCAGATGTCTCAAAGTGGACGCAAGGGCCGAAACGAAGGGCTAATTTCCCCATTCGACCATTTGGTCACAAGCAGCCTGGAGGAGCTATCGTGTGGAGCAGAGAGACTGCATCTGAATATCATATGACGATCGTCGGCGGACTGGGCCACGTGGGTCTTCCCCTAGGCCTGACTTTCGCCGGCGAAGGCCTCAGGGTTTGCCTCTACGATCTCAATGAGAGGGCTGCCCGGATCGTGAGAACCGGCACCATGCCGTTCATCGAGTATGGAGCAGAGCCGATTCTGCGAGAGGTGCTGGACAAAGGCAACCTCGTCATATCTGGGGACATAGGAGACATATCCCGCTCCAGGTTCGTCGTTATTGCCGTTGGCACTCCGGTTGACGAATACTTGAATCCAAAAACACGTCAATTCCTTGACGAGTTTAGGAAGATTGGTGACTATCTTACCGGGAAGCAGACGGTCATTGTGAGAAGTTCGGTCTACCCCAACACATGTGCGCAAATGGCGAGTGTACTGGGAGACAAGAAGGTCCCCATTGCCTATTGTCCCGAGAGGATCGTACAGGGGTATGCGGTCAAGGAACTAAAGGAGCTTCCCCAGATAGTAGCGGGGCTCACCGATGAAGCCGTGGAGGACGCGGCGGATCTCTTCAGCACCATCTCTCCGAAGATCATCCGCACATCGATGAAAGAGGCGGAATTGACCAAACTCTTTTCCAATGCGTGGCGCTATGTCCAGTTCGCCGTTGCGAACCAATTCTACATGACATGCCAGAAATTCGGGGCAGATTATGATCGCGTCCGGTACGCGATGACAGAGGGATACGGACGAGCCGCCAACCTACCCGGCGCAGGCTTTGCTGCGGGTCCCTGTCTTCTTAAGGATACCATGCAGCTTGCCTCCTTCGAGTCTAACAATTTTCTCCTCGGCCATGCCGCAATGATGATTAATGAGGGTCTTCCCAACTTCATCGTCGAGAGTTTGCGGGCGAAATATGATTTAAGCAAAAAGAAAATCGGCATACTAGGCATGGCCTTCAAGGCGGATATTGATGACATAAGGGACTCTCTCTCGTATAAGCTCGGAAAGATACTGAGGTTCCATGGCGCAGAAGTCTATTACTCAGACGAATACGCAAACGACCCGACCTTTGTGTCAAAGGAAGAGCTGGTTGCGAAGTGCGATATTCTCATAGTAGGGGTTCCCCATTCACCGTATAGGCAATTGAAGGTTCCGGGAAAGAAGGTGGTCTGCGACCTCTGGCACGTGCTGAGCCGCAACTGATCATGAAAGCGATCATATCGCCGAACATCAGAACCAGATACCCTGAACTCTTCGAAGTGGGTCCCTATTCCATCGTCGATGATTTCTGCTACTTCTCGACGAGAGTCCGCATAGGAACGTGCTCTCATGTTGCCGCGGGATGCACCGTGGCAGGCGGCAGAAAGATGCTCTTCTCCCTCGGGGATTTTTGCAGCCTCTCATCGGGAGCGAAGGTATGGTGCACCAGCAATGACTTCGCGAATGACGTGATCACGATCCTGCCTGAAGGATGCGAGGATATCGGCACAGATCCCATTGAAGGCGACGTCATTATCGAAAACTACTGCGGCATCGGCGCAAATACGGTAGTCATGCCAAACAACAGATTGCCCGAAGGGGCGGTCGTCGGCGCGCTGAGCTTCGTCCCGCCGGCCTTTCGGTTTGAGCCTTGGAGCGTCTACGCCGGGATACCCGTGCGATACGTGAAACCGAGGAACAAAATGCGCGTGCTATCTCAGGTCAGACGGATGAAAGAAAGGCTCGGCCTGTGTGAGGGTTGAATGAAGAAGATCGAGTGGTGGACACCCCAGGTAGGCGAGGAAGAAAAGGTCCTGATCAGCCAGGTCCTGGAGAAGAATTTTCCCAATGAGGGGGAATACACGAGCCTATTGGAAAACAAAGTAGCAACTCTGCTGGGCTCCCGGCATGCCGTGGCGGTAACGAGCGGAACCGCAGCCCTCTTCCTGAGCCTGAAGGCGATAGGAGTGGGGCAGGGCGACGAAGTCATAGTCCCTGATCTCACCTTTATCGCCACTGCCAACGCCGTTCAGCTTTGCGGTGCGACACCCGTTCTCGTGGATGTCGATCCGCGCCGGCTAACTATCGATCCCGCAGGTGTCGAGCAGGCAATTACTCCGAAGACTAAGGCTGTCGTCCCCGTTCACGTGAGCGGCAGGGCCGCTGACATGGATAGCCTCGGGGACATCGCCTCCGCTCATGGCATCTACGTTGTTGAAGACGCGGCAGAAGGGTTTTTCTCTAAGCATAACGGGAGATGCCTCGGTACAATAGGCTCGGCAGGGTGCTTTTCCTTCTCTGCTGCCAAGACCATTACCACGGGCCAGGGGGGCATGATAGTGACGAACGACGACGTCCTCTATGGGCAGCTGAAGGAGCTGAAAGACCAGGGCAGGCCCACAAGAGGTACCGGCGGCGATGACATCCATTATTCCATCGGCTATAACTTCAAGTTTACAGACCTCCAAGCAGCCCTGGGCCTCGGCCAGATGACTCACCTTTACGAGCGAATGGAGAGAATGCGCCTGATATACGAGACATACGACCGAGAATTGAGCGGAGTCGACGGCATCACGCTATTCTCGTTTGACATCGATAGAGGGGAGGCGCCCCAGTGGACCGACGCGAAAGTGGAGAGAAGGGACGGTCTGGACGCGTACCTGAAGAGCCGCGATATCGACTGCCGTCGCTACTGGCTGCCCTTGCACCGGCAGAGGCCCTATCTCAGAGGGGATGACGATTTTCCGGTGAGCACGAGTCTTTCACCCAAGGCCCTATGGCTCCCGTCATCGTTTAGCCTCGACGAGTCCGATGTTAGAGGCGTGTGCGACCACATCAAAGCGTTCATGAAAGGCAGCAAGGCATGAAAAGAAGAAGGTTTCTCGTCACTGGGGGCACGGGTTTCATCGGAAGCGCCCTCGTCCTGCGATTGGTAAGGGAAGGGCACTTTGTGCGGGTCCTCGATAATGATTTGAGGGGCGTCCAGAAAAGGCTCGAGCCCGTCTCGAACGAAATCGAGATGATTTCCGGTGACATACGCGATCGGGCCATTGTCGATAAGGCATTGACCGGCATAGAGACGGTCTGCCACCTCGCATACCTTAACGGGACCGAGTTCTTTTACGAAAAACCGGAGCTGGTTCTCGATATCGGCGTCAAAGGCATGGTGAACGTCATAGACGGCTGCATCGACAGGGGCGTCAAAGAGCTCGTACTCGCATCCAGTTCCGAGGTCTATCAGACACCACCCGTTGTGCCGACGGATGAGGCCGTCCCCCTCTCCGTGCCGGACCCGCTCAACCCAAGGTATTCTTACGGCGGCGGGAAGATAATCTGCGAGTTGATGGCAATCAACTACGGACGCAAGTATTTCGACAGGGTTCTTATCTTCAGACCCCACAACGTGTACGGGCCGGATATGGGCTGGGAGCACGTAATACCCCAAATGACCGTCCGCATTAAGGAAATCTGTGACGCCAGCACCGAGAGAAGGATTGAATGTCCTATTCAAGGGACGGGAAACGAGACGAGAGCTTTTGTGTTCATTGACGACTTCATCGACGGGCTCATGCTTGTCCTGGAAAAAGGCGAGCACCTCGGCATCTACCATATAGGCACCATGGATGAGGTGCCGATGGGCAAGCTTGCTGAGGCAATAGCACGCATTTTTGACAGAGAGGTAAGACTACTGCCCGGGAAAGCCCCTGTCGGCGGAACGCCAAGGAGATGCCCGGATATATCTAAGCTGAGGAAACTCGGATACAGCCCCCGGGTCTTCCTGGAGGAGGGGCTGAAGACGACCGTCTCCTGGTACGTGAATAACTTAGCCGAAATGCCTGCACACAGGATAAGGAGTGGCCTATGAAAAGAGCAAAAAACCTTGCTTTCGACACGGGAACGAGTGTCGTGGTGAGTCACTGTCAGAGTTGCGAATCCGCAAACCTCCAGCCGATCATGTTCCTGGGATACCTGCCTCCGGTGAACAGGATGAATAAGCAAGGCGAAGCGCCCAAGGAGCAGCCGAGCTACCCCGCTCAGCTTCTCTACTGTCCGGACTGTCATCTCGTGCAGCTCGGGCTCATTGTCGATGCCAGGGTGCTCTTTCCACCTGAATACCCCTACACGAGCAGCACGACAAAGATTCTCCGCGACAATTTCGCTGATCTGGCCGAAGAATCCAAGGGGCTCGTCGATCTGAAGAAAGAGGATCTGGTCGTCGACATCGGATCAAACGACGGCAACCTGCTCAGCAACTTCAAAGACAAACACAAGGTCCTCGGTATCACGCCTGAGCGGATAGGGAACATAGCGATCCAAAGAGGCATTCCCACGATTATCGACTATTTTACGGAAGGCGTCGTGTCGAGGATTATCCAGGAGCAGGGCAGGGCAAAGGTGATCACCGCAACCAATGTTTTCGCCCACATGGAAAATATCAACGAGATTAGCCGCCAAATCATGAGGCTACTCGACGACGACGGCGTATTCATTTCGGAGTCCCACTATCTTCTATCCCTGGTCCAGACACTCCAGTATGATACGATCTATCATGAACACCTCAGGTACTACTCCCTTCATAGTCTGAAGTACCTGTTGGAGAGACACGGCCTTGAGATCATACATGCGAGGAAGATTCCCACCCACGGCGGCTCGGTCCGTGTCTACGCCGCGAGACCGGGGGCGTACAACGCACGGGAATCGGTAAGCTCGCTCCTCCGCGAGGAAGCCCCGGTGGTCACGGGCAAAGAGCACCTGCTCGATTTCAGAAACCGTGTGGCCCTCTCGAAGCTCGAGCTGCAAAGCCTTCTCTTCGGCATTAAGCAGCAGGGCCACAGGATCTATGGTATCAGCGCCCCTTCCAGGGCAAGCACGCTTGTGAACTATGTGGGCCTTGACGACGGAATCGTAGATAATGTTCTGGAGGTGAAAGGCTCGCACAAAATCGGCTACTATTTGCCGGGCACACTGATACCCATCGTCGAAGAATCCATCCTGTTCGAAGATCAGCCGGAGTATGCCCTGCTCCTGTCGTGGCACATAGCCGAAGAGCTGGTTCACAACCTGCGACGAAAAGGGTATTCGGGAAAGTTTATTATCCCCCTGCCGCATCCGAGGATCCTTTCATGAGGACGCTCCTCAGTTGGGGCATTCCAGACATCGCGAAGTTCATAGCGCTACGCCCGCGTTTCGATATCTGCTACGCCGTTGACAGCAGCTCCTCTATAATTGAATACCTCACAGGACTCTTCGCGTTTGATCCGAAGGTTCATCTTCAGGTGTCTTCTGGGTCAATAAACGAGTTTTGTGTGAAAAATGGCGTTGACGAGATCGATACTCTGATCATTGTGCCGAAAGAGGCCGAATTGAAAAGCCTCGACCTGCCGGGTCTTCTCGAAAAGCGGCGGATACGATCTGTTCGGCTCCAGGCAAGGACAGAGGACCTCAAGCCCTCATCCTTTGAGGATGAAAGAAAGGCGATCGACGAGATTGAGAAGCTCCTGAGCGACGGCTATGAGCCTGCCGGTCCGGTCCATGGAACATCCGCTGTAGCACCGGACATCGTCGACGTCCGATGGACGAGAAAGGAAGACAGGACCGGAGAAGCGGCCGGAGCAGGACTGGTATCCTGCGGAGCAGGCGAAAGGGCCTATTGCTTCAACATGGTTTATGCGCACCTCACAGACACGGACGCCTACGTAACGCGCCGGGGTAAGGTTTCCATGATCTCCTCTGCCGCTCCGCTCCCGGGCTGTGATCTCTATTTCTATGTGAATGCATACAGTTACAGAGGAAGGCAGAGGGGCCATGACATACTCCTCCTGGCCGAACCCATCGTAGTGCTGCCGGGTCAGTACAATGAGGATGTCTGGAGCCATTTCGATCACATCCTAACGCTATACGACACGATTGTTGAGCGAGAGGCGCGGTTTACGAAGGTTCCAATGTTTAGGAGCGACGGCTGGTTGGGGCTGGAAGGCGCGATTACGGAAGATATGTCGCTGAGAGAGAAAACCTATCCCATACAGGGGCGCAGGAAAGCGATATTGATGATCAACGGCAACAAGCGGTCGTCCATGGAGGGTGAGCTCTATTCCAAGAGGATCGAGGCGGCCACCTGGTTCTTTCACAATTCAGACATACCCTTCGACGTGTTTGGGATTCCTCCTTTCTTCTTGCCGAACTACAAGGGTACCGTCCCGCCGGGGAAGAGGTTTCCGGTTCTTGCCCAATACAGGTTCAACCTTTGCTTCGAGAACATGAACCATCCCTTGTTTGCGTTGGGCTACGTCGAGAAGATCCTTGATTGTCTCGAGACCAGGACCGTTCCAATTTACTACGGTGGCCCGAACATAGAAATGTATGTTCCCAAAGAGTGCTTTATTGATTTCAGGGAGTTCGACGGTTTCGGCGACCTGGACAGGTATCTTCATTCCATGACGGAAGACGAGTACATGAGTTATGTGGAAAACATCGACACGTGGGTGTGCCGCGGCGGCCTCAGACCCTATACCTGGCGCACCATGTTTGATTGCCTGATCTACTATTATGCGTCCACGGAGGGCCTTGATGTCTCCTCTCTAGCTAAAGAGGGTGAGCATTGGAGCAAACCAGTTCCGCCGCAAGAATCGATCGCCCCCTTTCCTGTTTTCTGGACCCTGAGCGACCTTGCCGCAAAGCGCTCGATGTTCTTGCCAATCGGCCTTGGACTCGGCACCAGTACCGAGCCGGGCGATCTTGTTCAGAGGGCGATCAACCTCGCATCAAACGGCAAACACAGAGAGGCGCTTCAGGAGATGGCGCGGGTTCCCTTTGATGGAAAAGGCGACAAACACTGTGTCGCTGCTCAATTGATGTACCTCGCCGGTCTTCAGGAGCCTGCGCTTGTTCAGCTCCGTACTGCTCTTGCCATGAATCCAAACCACTCGCAGGCTTACAACCAGCTTGGGGTAGTGCTCTACCAAAGGAAGGAACAGAAAGAGGCCGAAGCGGCTTTCCGCAAGGCAATCGATCTTGATGGCGCCAATCAGCTCGCCCGGAAAAACCTCGCCATTTTGCTCATGCAAACTGGCCGGAGAGGAGAAGCGATACCGCTCGCCAAGAGCGTCGAGCCCTACTTCCCCGAAGAAGTGAGGGGATGGGGTCTATAGAGAACAGGTTGTGCGGCCCGCACGGACCAGACTCAAGAGGCAGGGAGAACACCTAAGTGGCCCCCTTACCCCACAACAAAAAGCGACACCAACCCGCACCCGGCCCTGATACGAGAGTGGCTGAAGAGCTCCAAGCAGCCCTCCAAATGTACCAGAGTGGAAGGCTCTCCGAAGCGGAAACACTCTTGAATAAGCTACGTCTCTTTGACCCCGCCAACGGCGACATATTTCACCTTCTCGGTCTTGTCGCCTATCAAGCTGGTCGTCCGGATGAGGCGGTCTCGCACTTACGGGATAGTGCGCGCTTCTTGAGCCGGTCCCCTCACGTGATGAACAGCCTCGGGGTAGTGCTCCAAGGAGTGGGGAAGAACGAAGAAGCAATTGCGGTACTCAGGCGGGCCGTAGAACTGAAAAACGACTTTTCCCAAGCTTACAACAATCTGGGCAACGCTTTGAAAAAGGCAGGACGAATTGACGACGCAATTGAAGCGTACCGCCAATCGCTCCGGATCAACCCGATGGACGTTGAGGTTCTGAACAACCTGGCAATAGCGCTCACGAATCAGGGAAGGGTAGATGAGGCCATTGCGACGTATAAGACTGTCCTTGCTGCAAACCCTACCCATGCCGTCTCCTGGCGGAACCTGGGAAATGTACTTGGGGAAAGTGGATCCACCGAGGAGGCAATCGACGCCTTGAGGCGCGCCGCGGAGCTGAAAGCCGATTTCGTCGAGGCTCACAACGACCTCGGCAATGTCTTGAAGAACACGGGACGTTTAGATGAAGCAATCAAAGAATACGAAAAGGCTATTGCCCTGAGGCCGGGGTACCCGGAAGCCTACTGCAATCTAGGTAACATATATAGAGAGCAGGGTCTTACAGAAAAGGCCATAGATTGTTATCGTTCCGCGCTGCAGACAAAACCGGCCTTCGCAGAGGTCATCAGCAACCTGGGGAACGCTTTCAAGGATAAGGGCAACCTGACAGACGCGATCGGCGCTTACCAAGAGGCGCTAAGACTGAAGCCGAGCCTTGCCGACACCCACAGCAACCTTATCTATGCCCGTCAGTTCACCCCCGGTATCACCCTCAAGGAGATCCTTGAGGATCATCTAGAATGGAACAGAGTCCATGCCGCTCCTTTGAGGAACAAACGGCTTTCCGGACCATCCGGATATTGCTGCCCCTCCGAGAGCATGGTACTCGGGTTTCTATCCGGCGACTTCAGAAGGCATCCCGTCGGGTATTTCGTGATCAGAGTCCTTGAGAGCCTATCGGGGATGAAGTGCAAAATCATTTGTTATGAAAACCAGACCGAGTATGATGACTTGACTGAACGCTTCAGAAAGGCGGCCCACGTCTGGAAAAGCTGTTGCCACCTATCGGACGATGCTGTCGCTGAGTCCATTCGCCGGGACGGTGTCGATGTACTCTTTGACCTGAGCGGCCATAACGAGCGGGGCAGACTCCTTGTGTTTGCTCGCAAGCCTGCGCCTTTGCAGGTCACCTGGGCCGGCTACATGGCGACGACAGGTGTCGAGACGATGGATTACATTATTGCCGATCGATACGAAATACCCGAAGGATCGGAGAAGTATTATACGGAGAACGTTATTCGCATGCCCCATTCTTTCGTCTGCTTTGACCCTCCCGAATATTCTCCTCCCGTTCTCCCTTTGCCTGCCTTTACAAACGGCCATGTCACCTTTGGCTGTTTTAACCTGCTCACTAAAATCTCTCCGGAGGTTGTCAATGTCTGGAGCACGATACTCCATGGAATTGCCGGCTCACGACTTATTCTGAAAACGAAGGAGTTCAATAGCGTTGAGACAAGGCGTCGATACGAGGATTTTTTTTCGCGCCGTGGCATCGCTCCCGACAGGCTGGATCTCTTAGGGGGCACCTCACACAGGGAACACCTCGACCACTACAACAGGGTAGACATAGCCCTTGACCCTTTCCCTTTTTCCGGCAGCACCACAACGTTGGAATCATTGTGGATGGGCGTCCCCGTGATCACGATGCCTGGCGAAACCTTTGCGAGCCGTCATTCCCTCTCGTTCCTCTCTACGGTGGGCCTTACCGGAACAATAGCCGATACGCCCGATCGTTACGTGGCGCTGGCAGAGGAATTGGCCGGCGATCTTCCCCATCTTTCTGAGATCAGGTCATCCCTCAGGGACCGGTTTCGTGCGTCCCCCCTCTGTGATGGCGGAACTTTCGCCGGGAGGCTACTTGCTCTCTTAGAAGAACTGCGGGTCGGGCCATATTCTGCAGGTCAAGAAGAAGACGCCTCACGTCACCCATCCGGACCGACGTGACGCAGGTGACGACGAGAGGTTAAGTTTTCCATGAAACGACCGAAAAGAGAGAGGAGAGAGAACGCCCGAAGAGGAGGCTTTAGCGTGAAGAAACAGGCCATTGTCGAGAGGATCCTGGACCTATCCTCGAGGGCCCTGTCTGAGAAGGATAGGGAGCGGTTCATCTCCTGTCTTAAGGAAAGAAGCAGCTTGCTGGCCCAGGTCGCTGGCAAGGGTATCGAGGCAGAAGAGGCCGTTCTCAAGGCCTGGCTTGAAAAGGAGCAAGAGGTATTGACCCGTCTCGAAGAAGAGAGGAAACACGTCCTCAAAGAGATGGATAGTCTCTCCAGAAGGAGAGTTGCCGTGCGCCAGTATTCCCCGAAATTCCCGTTTCCACCGATGCCGGCGTTTTTCGATAAGCTGGGATAGGGTCTAAGCCCCTTCCCAACCGGTACCCATTTCTCGTACTTCTCCTCCCAAGCCACGACTACGCAACGGAATTCGCCTATGGTGCGCTTGAGCCGGGGGCAGTAGAAAAAGGCCGTGGTTCGTGGACGCACCGACGCGCTGCGAGGGGTTCCTCCGCTTCTTCGCAAATTCCGATCATTCTTAAGTTTTGAAGCATGGAAGCCGATAAGTTGACTGTAGAGGACAATTATGACGATATCGGACTACCAGATCAACAGCGTCGTCAGGACGTACATGAAGAACATGAGTGGCAAGGTAGGCCTGACCGGGAAAACGGCGCGAGACGACGGCCCCGAAGACCAGGTCCTCATATCGGATGGGGCGATGAAGAAAATGCTTTTCGAGAGGATCGGAGAGAAGATGACAGAGAGATTGAGAAAACATGACCAAGAAGAATGAGTCGTTCCGCACACTCATAGTTGATGATAACCGGGAGATCAGAACCATCCTTGAAGAATACCTGCGGGAAGAGGGGTACGCTGCCGAAGGAGCGGGGGATGGGAACGAGGCGCTCGCGAAGCACGGCGAATCCCCCTTCGATCTCATTATCACTGACCTCAATATGCCGGGAATGACGGGCATGGAGCTCATCAAGGCGATAAGCAAGGAGGAAAGTACTACCGAATTCATCATCATCACGGGTTACGCCTCTCTCGACTCCGCCATAGAAGCCGTGAAGGCAGGTGCCTTCGACTACATCGTAAAGCCGTTTCGGATAGAGGAGCTGAGGGTGGTAATTAAGAACGCCAGAGACAAGATCATGCTCAAGAAAGCAAACAAACAGCTTTTCAACAAACTGAGAAGCTTCTATTTCGAGATTTCGAAATACCGGAAGTGGTTGGACGATGAGGACATAGCGCAGTTCATGCAGAAAGAGTTGGACTCGTAAAGCCATATGGCGGACTTCAGGGCGCTCGTCAGTCGGACCGATCGGTTGCAGCACAAATAGGTTGTTCCAAAGGGACCGAATTCATGATTGATGGTTCAAGAATCCTCCTCGTCGATGATAATCCCGAAATCATTCAGCTTCTGACGGATTTCCTCACTCCCTACAATTGTGAGGTGTTCAAGGCGTCAATGGGTAAGGAAGCCCTCGATCTGCTCGAGGGGGAGGCTGTGGAAATTGCTATCCTCGACATAAAGCTGCCGGACATGGACGGAATTGCCCTTCTCGACGAGATAAGGCTGCGCGACCCCACGATAGGCGTGGTAATGATAACGGGATACAACGATCCGGACATGATCATCGAGGCGATGAAGAAGGGTGCCAGCGATTTCCTCATGAAGCCCTTTTCCATCGACAAGCTGATGCTGGCCATCATGAGGGTGCGAAAACAGAGAGACCTCGTGGTGGAGAGGAACAGCATACTCAGTGATCTTGAGGACAAGAGAAAGATCGAGCTGCTGAACCGCCAGCTGCAAACGAAGGTGGCTCAGGTCACAAAGATGTATCACATTTCGAACAATTTCAACTCGCTGAACGTCTTCGAAGACATCTACGAGAAGACTGTCCTTCTTGTAAACGAGGTATTAAACGCAGAGGTATCGGGCTACTATGTCGTCGACCGTGAGAACCAGCAGCTCATGCTTTACAAGACCAAGACAAGCGGGAAGGGCAACGGAGTGGACCGGAGCATTCCCTTCACACCCGACCTGTCAAAGGCGATGAAGCAGGGAAAAAGACATTTCGAGCTGAACAACAAGGCATACGCATCCCTCGTGATCAAAGGCGAGTGGGTCGGCGCCATCATGATGGGAAAGAGAGGCAACGGGCACCGGGCGAGGAATTTTACGGAAGACGACACATATTTCCTCAAATTCATCGCGGACAAAGCATCCATGCAAATCGAAAACAGGATGCTTTATGAAAGCCTCTTCGAAGGTGTTCTTCACACCCTCACCTCACTGATCGTGGCCATCAACAGGCGCGACTTGTACACGGAGGATCATTGCAAGAGGGTCGCCAGCATGTGTCTCGCCCTGGCGGACCGCGTGGGAGCGACCGAATACCAGAAGGACGAAGTCAGGGTCGTTGCACCTGTCCACGACGTGGGCAAGATAGGGATTCCCGATTCGATACTTCTCAAGCCGTCCAACCTGACGAAAGATGAATACGCCCTCATGAAAAACCATTCGGTCTTTGGTGAAGAGATCATCAATAGGTTCGACATACTGTCCAACGAAGCCAAAATAACGAGGCATCACCACGAGAGTTTTGACGGCTTCGGCTACCCCGATGGGTTGGCGGGAGAGGCTATCCCCTACTGCTCACGGTTGATCGCGATTTGCGACACTTATGACGCCATGGTGAACGACAGGCCTTACAGAAAGGGCCTTGCGAAGGAAGAGACGCTGGCGGAAATCAAAAGGTGCAAGGGGAACCAGCTTGATCCGGACATGACCGAAGCATTTCTGGAGATGATGAATGGCCGAAACTCCTAAAGGTGAAAGGAGGGAGTTCTTCAGGGTCAAAGACCGCCTATTCCTGGAAATAAGGGAGGTAGACTCCGAGGAATCCCTGGCTCTGCGGGAGAGCTTGCAGCGATCCGGCCTACTCGCCGAATCCCTGGACCAGATCACATCGAGGCGGCCCGGCGGCGCCTCCGCGAGGGACGATCTCTATGCGTATCTGGAGCTGGTGGACAGAAAACTGGACATGGTACTCGATCAGCTCGCGGGAAGGGACAGCCTTTTTCACGGCAAACACGTGGATGTCGTCGTGAGCGGCTCCGGGTTAAGATACGCCTCCGACAGAAGAATCGAGGAAGGCACCTTTGTGGAGCTGAGGATATGGCTGCCGATCTCCCGGGGCCAGCGGGTCGTCGCTCTGGGGAGGGTGATGGCCTGCTCGAAGCGAGAAACAGATTGCGGGGACGATTGGGAAACCGCGATAAGCTTCGTGGCAATAAACGAAAAGGAAAGAGACGTGCTCGTAAGCTACGTATTTTCTAAAGAGAGGGAGTCGCTAAGGGCCAGGCACGAACCCTAGAGGATGGATGGAGGACCATGGACGTAACAACGGTTCTTGGGTTACTGTTGGGGGTTGGGGCCGTACTCGTCTCCTTCATGATGGAGGGGGGACATCTTACCGCGCTCCTCCAGGGGCCGGCGATGCTTCTCGTCATTCTCGGCACCTTCGGGGCAGCCACGGTCACGACGTCTTTCAGCCAGCTGGTCAACCTCCCGAAGCTCTTTAAGATCATTCTCTTCGAGAAGAAGCTCGATTCTCAGCAGCTGATCGAGCTTATCTACGGTCTCTCCCAGAAATCACGGAAGAACGGCCTTTTGAGTCTCGAAAAGGAGCTCTCCACGATCAAGGATTCCTTTCTCAAGAAGGCAATTCAGCTTGCCATAGACGGATTCGAGACGACGAAGATCAGAGAGATCCTTGAGATCGAGATGGCGTACATGCACGAACGGCACAAGGTCGGCTCTACGTTCTTTCAGAAGCTCGGCGGCTTTTCGCCGACCCTGGGGATAATCGGGACCGTTCTTGGCCTTATCCATGCCCTGGGCAGTATGGAAAACAGCTCAAACATGGCCGGAGCCATCGCGAGCGCATTTATCGCAACCCTTTGGGGGGTCTCTCTGGCGAACCTCGTCTACCTCCCTATCTCGGACAAGCTCAAGGCTAAGCACCAGGACGAGGCCGTCTACCTCGAAATAATCAGTGAAGGCGTCGTTTCCCTTGCCATGGGCGATAACCCCAGAGTAATCAGGATGAAGCTTCTTTCCTTCCTCCTGCCCGATCAACGTTCAGGGGAGGATGTGTGAGAAGGAAGAAGGAAGAAGACCACGACAATCTGGAGCGTTGGCTCATCACCTATTCCGACCTCATAACGCTCCTCCTGGCATTTTTCATCATGATGTATACGTTCTCGAGGCAGGACGCCCAGAAGTATCAGGAAGTGTCGGAGTATCTGCGGGCGATCTTCTCCGGCGGAACGGCCATACTGAAAACCGGGGCCTCCGGCGACTCCAAGCTTGTCATCCCGCCGCCGAAGGCGGGTTCGGACATCCAAGAGGTCGCGAGGCAATTGCAAAAAGAGATTCAGGGCATGGCAGAGGCCATGGACCCGGAGCACAAGATATCCGTTCTCAGCGATGAAAGGGGCATTGTAATTCGCATCATGGACCGGGCCTTCTTCGACCCCGGCCGGGCGGAGCTGAAAGAGACTGCCAAGAAAGCGTTGATGAAGATCGCCCCGATCATAAAAGCGGCCGACAACCAGATCAGAATCGAGGGACACACGGATAATGTGCCCATAAGCACCAACGAATTCAAATCCAACTGGGAGCTTTCGGTGCGAAGGGCCACAGAGGTGGTAAGACATCTGATTGAAAAGTACGATTTCCCGCCCGAGCGGATCTCCGCCTCCGGCTATGCTGAGTACAGACCTGTTGCGTCCAACGACACCGAGCAAGACCGGGCCCTCAACAGAAGAATAGAGATCATTCTGCTCCGGCCGTCGGCGACAGAGCCTCCTCAGGCTCCGCCGCACCCGGGACCCCAGGCAGGACCGGTAAGTCCGCCCCGACCTCCTCTTTAATATCGACGCGGGATACGTTAGACTATACCGATGAAGCGTCTTGTTTTTGGCCCTGTTCCGTCGAGGAGACTTGGCTTCTCCTTGGGGGTCGACTTGATTCCCCGCAAGTACTGTACCTTCGACTGCGTATATTGCCAGCTGGGTGCGTCAGGCAAAACCGAGGTGGAGAGGCGGAGTTTCTACGAGCCCTCATCCGTGGCGGCTCAGGTGATCCAGGCGGCAAAGGCGTGCAGGGAGATAGACTACATTAGCCTTTCCGGATCAGGGGAGCCGACCCTGAATGGGGACATCGGTTGGGTCATCAGGAAGGTAAAGGAGGCGGTCTCGATTCCGGTCGCCGTGATCACAAACGGGTCCCTCCTCTATCTGCCCGAGGTGCGGAAGGACCTGCTCCATGCAGACGTGGTGCTCCCTTCGCTCGACGCGGCGAGCGCTGCGGTATATGAGAAGATCAATCGGCCCCACCCATCGTTGGAATTCTCGGGTCTTCTGGAAGGATTGAGGGCCTTCCGGCGTGACTACAGCGGTCAGGTATGGCTCGAGATAATGTTGATATCAAACATGAACAATGATTGGCAACATATAGAAATGCTTAAGAATATTGTCTCTACAATAGCAGTCGACAGGGTACAGCTGAACACAGTGGCAAGGCCTCCCGCGGAAAAGACGGCAAGAGCCGTCAATGCTGCGGAATTGTTGTCAATAGCCCGATTCATCGGGAATGGGTGTGAGGTCATAGCCGGCGGCTTCAAGAAACAGGCTTTGCCCGGGGACCACCGAGATTGGCAGGAATCGGTGTATCAGATGCTCCAAAGAAGGTCTCTCACCCTCAAAGATATCGTAAGTTCCACTGGGGCATCGGTTTCTCAGGCACGGATGGGCCTGGACAAGCTGGTGAAAGAGAAGAAGGTCAGGGCAGTGACCCTCGGCAGGCGGCGCTTTTACACAGCGGTCGAGTGAGGCGGGCCCCCGGGAGCCGATGTGGAAGGAGCGTGCCGATTCCTGGAATTGTGTTGACAAATCTCGCGGCCGAAACTATCATAAGTCGCTGATGGAGAGCCCGCTGACGCGAAGAAGGCGGCAGGGCTACCGGAACGCAGCCTCTGTTGCGAAGGAAGTTGCGGGTTCGAGGAAGGGCGGCCACCTCTTTGGGACTCGCCCTTTGCGTTGTCCAGTCGGGACATTGAGTAGACTCGAGGAATAGCTAAGGAAGAAGAGATGAGAGTCCTTGTCGTAGGTAGTGGGGGTAGAGAGCACGCCCTTGTATGGAAGCTCTCGCAATCGCCCAAGATGGATGCGCTTTTTTGTGCGCCCGGTAACGGCGGCATCTCAAGGATAGCAACGTGTGTAGATATCGAACCGATCGATGTTGAAGGGCTGGTCGGTATGGCGAAGAGGGAACGTATAGACCTTGTCGTGGTCGGGCCGGAGAGCGCGCTGGCTGCGGGGGTCGCAGACGCCTTCGACAGGGTAGGGGTGCGGGTCTTCGGTCCATCAAGGCTGGGCGCCCAAATCGAGACGAGCAAGGTATTCGCCAAGGTTCTGATGGAAAAATATGGGGTGCCGACCGCCTCTTTCGAGACGTTCGAGGACTACGGCTGCCGCCTCTGACTATCTTCAGAGGCTTGCGCCTCCTTACGTCATCAAGGCAGACGGTATCTGCGCGGGGAAGGGCGCTTACGTCATAAAGGAGCGCGGGGAAGGCGAGGCCGCGCTGAGAGAGCTGCTTGTCGACAAGGTCCATGGAGAAGCCGGAAAGAAGGTGGTAATAGAAGGTTTTCTCCCCGGGGTGGAGACGTCGTATCTTGCGTTCACCGATGGTTCCACGCTGCTTCCCATGCTGCCTTCCCAGGACCACAAAGCCCTGCTGGACAATGACGAGGGTCCCAACACGGGCGGGATGGGGGCCTATACTCCTGTTCCCTTCGTCGACAAGGAAATGGAAGCGCACATCGACAGCACCATCATGAAGACGATGGTCGATGCCCTGACGAACGAGGGCGTAGCCTACAAAGGGGTGCTCTACGGCGGTCTTATGCTTGACGGGAGAAAGCCGTACGTACTTGAATTCAATGCTCGATTTGGGGACCCTGAGACCCAACCCCTCCTGTTCAAGATGGAGAGCGACCTCCTCCCTGTTCTGTCCGCGTGCGCCGAGGGGAACCTGGCGGGCGCCGGGCCCATTTCCTGGAAGGAGGGCGTTGCCCTGTGCGTGGTAATAGCATCCCGAGGATATCCGGCGAAGCCGGAGAAGGGTAAGGTCATAAGGGGACTGGAAGCCCTTGAGGGCCTCGAGGATGTCTTCGTGTTTCATGCGGGGACCAAAGGGGTCGGGGGCCAGTACTATACGGCCGGAGGCAGGGTATTGGGGGTAACGGTCCTTGGCGAGACATATGCCCTTGCCGTAAGGAAGGCATATGACGCCGTCTCTCTCATAGAGTTCGAGGGCATGCATTTTCGCAGGGACATAGGAAGAAAGGCGTTCTGATCCTTGGAGAAAAAGCTTTCCAGGGGAACATGTTTCGATAGGAGACGACCATGGCGAAAGAGTTCAAGATCGGTACGATACCCGGGGACGGCACAGGACCCGAGGTGCTTGCCGAAGGTATAAAGGTGCTCGACGCGGTATCGAAGAAGTTCGGCTTTCGATTGATCTACACGAACTATGATCTTGGTGGAGAGCGGTACATGAGGACGGGCGAGACCCTCACCGAAGATGTGCTGGCGGAGCTCAAGGCCCAGGACGCGCTCTACCTCGGCGCCATAGGCCATCCCGATGTGACTCCCGGTATTCTCGAGAAAGAGATACTCCTGAGAACCCGCTTCGAACTCGATCAGTACATCAATCTGAGGCCGGTGAAACTCTATGAGGGCGTGGAAACGCCGCTAAGGAACAAGGGACCGAAGGAAATAGACTTTACGGTGATAAGGGAGAATACGGAGGGTTTGTATACAGGCTCGGGGGGATTCTTCAAGAAGGGGACGAAAGACGAAGTCGCGGTCCAGGAGTCGATAAACACGAGGAAAGGCGTGGAAAGGTGCGTCCGATTCGCGTTCGAGTATACGAAGAAGCGCAACAAAGGGAACAAGCTGACCCTGTGCGGAAAGACCAATGTTTTGACCTTTGCCTTCAATCTCTGGGAAAGAACGTTCTACGAAGTGGCAAAGGAATATCCGGGCATAAAGGCGGAGTACGCGCATGTAGACGCTACTTCCATGTGGATGGTGAAGAACCCCGAGTGGTTCGATGTGATCGTCACCGACAACCTGTTCGGGGACATCATCACTGACCTGGGGGCGGCAATCCAGGGAGGGATGGGCATAGCCTGCGGAGGGAACATGAATCCGGAAGGGGTCTCGATGTTCGAGCCGATCGGGGGGTCGGCACCCAAGTACACGGGGAAGAATCAGATCAACCCCCTTGCCGCCATCCTTGCCGGCGCCATGATGCTGGAGACCCTCGGTGAGCCTATTGCCGCGAAAAGCATCGAGAGCGCGGTCGAGAGAGCGCTGAAAAGCGACGTAAAATCGCTCGACGCAGGCAAGATGGGCATGGGAACGAGGGAGTTGGGAGACCTTATCGTAAGCTACGTCGGTTAGACGTCTTCGCGCTGCATTTCCTTCAGCTTCTTGCTGAGGGTATTTCTGTTTATCCCCAATAACTTAGAGGCCTGGGAGATATTATTGCTCGGAGATCTTCATCGCGGAGGCGATGAAGATCTTCTCCATCATGGCCTGCACGCTCTGAAGAATATTGTCGTTGTCGTTCATCTTCGATATGAGGAGCTTGTCGACTATCGATTCGAGCTTGCCTTCGACCTGCCTATAGAGTCTGTTGATGTCTCCGCTGTTAATGGCGCTTTGTTCTTTCACGGGAGTGCTGCTTCCCGGTGGGGCGGGCGGGGGAATATCTTTTCCGGTTGGGGACATAGGTGTATTGGCAACCCTGAAAGTTCCGATAAGAGATATTATGTCAACTCTCGACTCTTCACCAGTTTGATAATCTCCCCGATGCTCCGGTCGATGACAGAGTACCTAACCCTCGATCCGCACCGCTCATGTCCTACTATTCCTTTGGCCCGCAATAACGAGAGGTGCTGAGACACGGTGGCCTGCGGGAGGTCGAGGCACGCCCATATGGTGCCTACGGACTTATCGTCGTCGAGCAGAGTTTCGATGATCTTGATACGGACCGGATGGCCGATGGTCTTGAATATCCCGGCCCACTTGGCGTAACTCTTATTTTCCATGGGATGTTATATGTTATCTAGAAGCCTCTCGGACTGTCAATCAAAATATCCCCGAAGTCAATGGCCGAAATACAGCGCCTCATATCGGCGGGTGCGAACGGGAGGCATGGTGGACGGTGAGGCCACGGGGAGTGATCAGTCTATACTCGCCCGGGCGCATGGTGCCAAGGGTTATGCCGTTGATCCTCACTCTTTTGAGCTTCAGCACTGGGTGGTGTATCGGCGTCAGCCATCTTTCGAATCATGCGGTTCCTGCCCTCGACCACGGTCACGCGGTACCATGCGTTTTTCGGCGTCTGGCGAAGTGGGACGATAGATCGGACGCGGTAGACTTGGCCCTCCACCGGGAATGCCTGTGGTCATCCGCAATAGCTCCTGTTTGGTGAGGCTGCCGGAGAGTTTCACCAGGTACTCCTTCTCTACCTCGTAACGGGGGTGCATGATGGAATTGGCGAATTCGCCGTCGTTCGTGAAGAGCATCAGGCCTTCCGAGTTGTAGTCGAGCCGCCCGACGGGAAAAAGATGCGCCTCCAGGTCGATGAGCTGGCGGGCGAGCCGCCGGCCTCTGGGGTCAGCAAGGTCCGAAAGGTATCCCGTTGGCTTATAGAGGGCGACGTAGTACCGTTTCTTCGGTGCTCCACCCGCGCCTATTCGCTCGTTGTCGAGGCTTATGGCATCGGACCCCGGAAATATCCTCTGATGGGGGTCCTTCACGATGACGCCATTCACGGCGACCCTGCCGGAGCGGACGATCTGCTCTGCCTTGCGGCGCGAAGCGAGCCCTCTCCGGGCGATGAATTTGGAGAGCCTCTCTTCTTCCATCCGGGACGGGGGCGCGCCTTAAGGGCGCCGTACTCAGTCTTTGAAGGTCTCTATCGTGGTGTCCCACTCCACCCGACGTATCGGTCTGAGCACCTGCTGCTGCTTGCCGATCCTTTCGAATGCTTTGACCGCGATGGTATCCTGGCCGAAGAGCGGGCTCAACTGGACGTCCAGAGAAAGGTTCTTGACCGTGTGCAGCTCGAGGTTGATCTCCTTCCGGACCTCCTTTTGGGAGGTATGTACCAGAGACTCGTCGAAGAAGTATCCCCGATGAAAGGAGACAACGACCCTATGGGTACCCGCCGAGAGCGGCACGCTCAGGGGAGCGGCCGGCACCTGACCGTCAAGAACGACGGCGTTGTCTATCTTCACCTTGATCGTCCACGGGGCTCATGATGTTAAAATCGGACCTCTTGAGGCTCAACTCGGTAAAGGCGTTGCCCTCGGCTTCGTGCCTGATCACGTCGATCTTTTCGTTCGCCTTCAGTCACCTTGGCGGTACCACCCTTCACGAAAATGTAGCACGGGTACGTTTCTACTTGTGTCTCCTCCTGCGGGGGAAGAACGACCTTTGCCACGGAATCCGCGTACCCGGCGCCGGGCAAGGAGAATTTCCAGGACTTGTCTGCTCCTTTCGCGCTCAGCTCCGTCATGTTCAGAGTTATGGTTTGGCCATCGGATGAGTATTTTCCGAGGAGCAGGACGTCTATGTCCGACTTCTGCATCTTGGCTCTGACGGACCGGAGGACATCCTGGCCGGCGCCGGGATAGAAGACAAAGTCCCTGAACTCCGCGCCATTGACCACTTGAATCCGCTTCTTCTGGGAGAAGATATGCCTGATCTCCCCTTTCAGCGCTTCGGAGAGACCGGTTATTGCGTGCTGCTCGTCGAATATCCCATAGACCATGATCTTCAGGGGCTTATAAGGCTCGTAGGGTTCGACTATGTCCGACAGCATGGCGATAGCAACCGGATAGACGTTCGGGTCGCTATAGGTGACGCGGTTGAAGAAGACGAGGTCGCCCCCTGATATCTCCTTCTTCAGGGTAATCACCTCGCAGACGCTCGAAGCAGCGCCATCCTTGACCACGGCGCACTGGCCGATATAAGCACCTTGGGCCGCCTGTTGCTGATCCGGGGCGATGAGGCCGACGTCGCCCTTGATGATGCCGTCTTTCAGCCCGAGGGCGGTGAAGGCCTTTTCGCCGGTGACGATGGCTATCCTCTCGCCCGAAAGAGGCGCCAGAATAGAGCTTACCTTATTATCGGCGGCAAAAGACGTCGCTGAAATGGTGAGGCAGACGATAATGGCAATGATCGGACCGTATGGGTTTTTCATTTGTCCCTCTGCTCCGCGTAAAGGTTCTTAAGAATTGTGGGGGTCACGAATACGAGAAGCTCGGTCTTGTTGTCCGTCTTCACGTTATTCTTGAAAAGCCATCCCAGCAAGGGGATGCTCTGAAGGAGTGGAATGCCGTTCGTGTTGTCGTTCTTCGTCACCTCGTAGATGCCGCCGATGACGACGGTCTGGCCGTCCTTTATGAGCAGCTCGGTGGAGGCCTCCTTCGTGTCGATCCCCGGCGCCCCCGCCGTAAAGCGCGGATCAAAATCGGGCTGGTCTTTCTTCGCAGTTATGGTCAGCCTGATGTTGCCGTCTTTCACCACGTGGGGAGTGACCTCGAGGGAAAGGTCGGCCGATATGAACTGGATGTTCGTGCCCAGGTTGCCCGAGGAGCTCTGGTAGGGGATCTGCGTGCCCTGCGATATCTTTGCCGGCCTGTTCTCGGACGTGATCACTTTGGGGTTGGAGATGATCTTGCCTTTGCCGTTCGCCTCCAGCGCCGAAAGAACCAAGTCGAGCTGGAAGGAGTCGTTCACGCCCCCCAGAAAAAGACCCAGGGCGCCTCCGCTGCCGGCTGCCACGTCCGGGGCCTGGAGATTGACAGCATAGGGAAATGCTATAGCGCCGCCCCTTATCCCGTAGTTCCCTACCGTCGGCGTAGCCGTTACGCTCGACGTGCCCGAGCTGCTGCTGCTGGAGCTGCTGCCGCTTGTCGTCTACTATCTGCTGCCCCGACACGTTCAGGGGTTTTCCAAAGAGAGAGCCCCCGGCGTTCATGCCCCATTGGACGCCCAGCTCTTTCGAGAATGTCGTCGTCGCCTGGACGATCCTGGCCTCTATCTGCACCTGCACAGGGGGCACATCATGTTCCTTTATGAGCTTGACGACGGCAGCCACGGTGTCTTTTCTGTCGTGGATGATGAGGGCGCTGTTCCAGGGAACCACTGTAACGACGCCGTTCGGCGTGAGAAGCCCTTTCGAGGCGGCCGTGGGCGTACCGGTTGCAGGCGCAGCCGGCGGCGGAGAGGCCCCGGGGATCGGGTTGCTCGTGCCTGGAAGGGATGTTGAAACGGCTCTCGCCCTTTATCATCTTCGCCACGTCGGCCACATCCGCGTAGTTGACGAAGACGGTCTCCGTGACGAACTCTTCCTCGGCCTTGTCTTTTGCTTCCTTTTCCTTGAGGAAATCGAGTCTCTGCTTCGTCTCCCTGTCCCTTTCATCGTTGAGCTTCTTTACGGTGACGATCCGGGTGACGTTCTCCTCCTCGATCCTGGCAAGGTCATTGTTCTTCAAGATCACGTCAAAGGCCTCTTCGAGGGGCACGTTCTCCAGCTTGATAGTCACCTTGCCCTTGACGTCCTCCGCAACGACGATGTTCTTGGTCCCCAGTTCCGACAGGACCCTCAAGACATTGCGGATATCGGCGTCGATGAAGTCGAAGGATACCCGCTGCGTCGCCTGCTTGACGGCCTGGCCGATCGAGACCGACGGCACAAGGAAGACGACCAAAAGGAGTAGGACCAGCGCTTTTTTCATAGTTCACCCTTCCTATTTTCGGGGAAGATCCACTGCTATCCTTCGAATATCGCCCCTCAGTTTGTACCCGAACACCACCTTGTCTTCCAGGAAATCGAGGAGCCACATGTTGCTATTTATGAAGTCCCCTCGCTTGAACATCATTCCCTTGCCTTGGGTGTCCTCCATGACCGCGAAGGTTACCGCCCCTGTTTTCACGACCCCAACGAGCTTCAGCTCTTCCAGCTCATAGCCGCTCTTCTGCACCCCAATTCCAGGGTTCTTCTTCGGCATCTTGAGAAGATGGACCTGCTCGAAGGGGTCGCGCCTGTCCTGAGAGCTATAGGTAAAGTCGCCGATGTTCGGCATGACGCTCTTTTCCACAGACGCTCTTTTCAGGGGCTTTCTGCTCCGCCCGGCCCAACGGGGGGCCGAGTAAGACCGAGCAGAGAAACAAGCCGACGATAACGCTATTTCGGAGCCGGTGCATTCTTCTCATCCTTCTTCTTGTCCTTAGATTCTTTCGGCTTCATAGGCTCTTTCTGGAAGACATAGGTCTTCGCCAGGCAGGAGCCTTCGAGCTGCACCTTTTGGCCGGTCCCCTTCGCTTCGAGGGAGAAGCTCGTGACCCGGACGATCCGCTCCATGTGTCGGATCCCGTCAAAGAAATAGCCGAGGCTGTGGTAGAGGCCGGAGTACTTGATCTCGAAAGGCAGCTCGGAGTAGAAGTCCGCCGGCTGGATTTCCTTGGGGGCGAAGAATTTTATGCGGGTCCTCGACCCCTGGGCGGTCATGGAGACCTGCCTGAGAAGGTTGGGGATCTCCTTTTGCTCGGGCATCTCCCTTATTGCTTCCTGGAGGCGCTCCTGGAGGGCTGCATACTCCTTCCGGCCCTCCGGCATGCTGTCCTTGATGATGGTGAGCCGAGCGACCTCCTGCTGCGTATGGGCAAGTTCCTGGCTGCAGCCTTCCTTTTTCCCGAAATTGGTCGCTGAGTAAGAGGAAATAGGACGCAACGAGTATGGCCACGCAGAGAAGGACGATCAGGGGTATCCTGTAGGGCTTCGGGAGCGATATCTTGCCAAGCTCCATTTTCATAGGGCCACCCCCGCTTCCACGATGAACTTCTTCACTGTCGCGTCTCCCTCGGCGGCGTCTTCGACGCTCTTCAGCTCGACATTCGTCATATAGGGGAGCTTCGAGAGGCTCTCGACGAATTCGCAAATCGACTCATTGTCGATAGAGCGGCCTTCCAGGAAGAATTTCGTCTCATCCTTGCTGACCCGCTTTAGCCACACATTTTCTTTCGTGAGCGTTGAGAGGTCGTAGAGGATCCTCGGCGCGACCGCCCTCCCCTCTTTTATCTTCTCAATCACACCCAGCCTGGCATTTATCTCCTTCTTGTCCCGCTCGAGGGACTGATATTCCATGTACACCGCATGGAGGGCCGCTTCCTGCTGCTTCAAAACGACCGTCTGGCTGCGCAGCCGGCTCACGTCCCTCGTGTTCTTGACATAGACGCCGCCGATGAGAAGAACGCAGAAGATGAGCCCGCCGATGAGGACGTGAAGCTCGAAGCCCCTCTCTTTCCTTCTCCTTACCTTTCCCGGTATGAGGTTTATCTTGATCGTCGTCATGGTCAGTTCTCGTCCCTTCTCGATGAGAGATAAAGGGCCACAGGCACAGAGTACTTCTCCTCTTCGTCCGCCGCTCCCGCCCCGCCGCTTTCTACGAACAGAAAAGGATCGAGGAATTCGACTTCGATCCCAGTTTCCTTCTGGACCCGCTCCTTGAGGCCGGCCACGCGCGAGGAGCCGCCCGTGAGATAGATCTTGCCGACCGTCTCACGCGGCTTGGTGGCCACATAGAAGTTGACGGTCTTGTTGATCTCGGAAGAGACATTGGAGATAAAATCCTGGAGGAGATCTGTCACATCGGAGCTGGCGTTCAATTTGCGCTCCTCGGCCTCTCTGTAGCTGACGTTCTGCCGTTTCGCGATCTCGCTCGTGACGTATTTTCCCCCGATCAGTATCTCCCTCGTGAATTCTACGTTGACCTCCTTTACGATGGCTATGTTCGTCACCGACGCGCCGACATCTGCGGCCAGGACGGAGAAACCCTTGGGTTTGTAAATCTCGTCCAGGAGATTCGTTACCGCGAAGATGTCGACGTCGAGCACCGAGAGGTCGAGTCCCGCAAGGTCGAAGGCGTTCATGTAGCCGTCGACGATCTCCTTTTTTGCCGCCACGACAAGGAGGTTCATCATGCCCTCCTTCTCCTCGTCCATACCCATGATGTAGTAGCTGTAATAGATCTCCTTGAGGGGAAAGGGGATGATGTTCTCCACCTCGAGCCTCACGCTTTCTTCGAGGGCTTCCTTTTCCAGGAAGGGCATTGCCACCCTTTTCGTGATGACGGAGTAGCTCGAGAGGGCCGAGGCGGCAGACCGTACCTTGATGCCGCTCGACGAGACCAAGCTCTTCAATTCCCGGCCTATGAACGACCCGTCGATGATGTTCCCGTCGTGGAGGAGGTCCTCGTCGTACGACCTGTGCGCCGTGGCGGAGAGGGTGAACCGTCCTTCCTTCGTCTTCTTGAGGAGGCACACCTTTATCGACGCAGCCCCGATGTCGACGCCCACGATCTCATTTTCTTTCGTAAACCCGAGCTTGTTCAGTATTCTGTTTGCCATCGCTCCCTCAATTGGCGCGCTACTTCCTCGGGTGAGACCAGACAGACATGCTCCAGGTGGATCTTCTCAAGGTAGTTGACGTCGGCTGCGTTTGCCGGCGGCAGAAACCTCCTCGCGACGATCCTCCCGTTCGCCTTGAAATAGGCCTCCCCTTCTTCGGACGAAAAGAGTGAAAGGTTGAATCCCGCTATGTTCTCGTCATCGAGATAAGCAAGGACTTTGCCCAATCCATCCCCGAACTCGGCCCACTCTTCCGAGCTCACCGAGAACAGTGAAGATGTGGAAAAAAGCCATGCCACGTCGATATTCCCCTTCGGCGCAAAGGGCGTAAACCAGAAGATCCTGCCCGCGCCGTCGATCAATCTCTCCAGCAGGATGCGTTCCTCGTCCATGAAAGCGTCCCAGAAAGCAGATTCATTGGCCCGAAAAAAGTCGGAGCTCTTCTCGATCATGAGCCTCTGGTAATTGGTCGGCCATTCCCCTGCGATGCCCTGGACATGGGGGTGGACGAGGCTCCCGCCGGATGGGGGCATGTAGTTGCAGTTGATGGAGAAAAAGCGCGCGTCCCCATCATTTTCCCGGATGCACCTGAATGCTTCGAGGAGGGCTGTGATCCCGTTTACCAGGGAGCCCTTTTCACTAAGGTCCCTCATGCTGAGGTAGTGCTCCTTAGAGACGATCGCCACCAGAGAGTACTTGTCGAAGGAGATGAGATTGGGGATGACAATCACATTGCCCTTCGTGAGCCGCTCGCAGCCGAAAAGGGCCTTGTCCAGCCTGGCTGTCATGAGATCGATGTTCTCTTCGCAGAATGGGCACTTCGAGGCGACGGAAGATGCGATGGCCGGCTTCAGATCCAGCCGGTTAAGCCTGCGCGTGGGAAAGCGGACGACCCTCGCGGTGAGATTGGTAAGGGGATCCCATCGAATCTCCACCTCACCCTGCATAGGCTCGAACGCCTTGAGAGGATTGAGATAGGTACTCGACTGAATCAGCTTCCTAAATTCTATCATCCGGGATCGCCAGCAATCATGCGGGTACCATCGTTGATACCTCTTATCACATTCAGAAACGGGAAAGCAACATGAATCTTGCGGAATTTTTTTCCCATCTTCCTGATCGCGCAAAATACTAGGGCGCTCTTCGGCTCCGGCGGCGTTCCCCGGCCTTCCTTCGTAGAGTCCGGCTGCTGCAGGAGCGCCTGTTATCATGCTGCGTCACCTTCTCCGTCGCCCCGGTCCTGTGGATCCGGGCAGACAGGGGCCGTACCCTTCAGGGGAAAAACTTTCCCCAGGCTGGCCGGCACCCATCGTCCCATCCACTGACCCGTGCCGACCAAACCGGGCGCCAGGAGCAGGGCCAGAAATCGTCCGCCTCTGATCCTATCCATCGGGAACCTCACGAGGGTGTTTCTTTCTCCCTTACCCGTTATCGCCAGTAATCTCATTCTCTTAACCCCATGGTTGTATGGAAGGGCAAGGATCCACCGAGGCAGTTCGGGAGGCCCATCGCTCTGGGATATTCGCTTTTGTCGGATCGCCGGGAAGAGGTCATCCTAGCTCCTGTAGAGGAGGCTGAATAGTGCATTTATTGCATTTATCAGCGTGTCCCCGGCGAAGACGTAGAGCAGCGCCCCCAGAGAGAGAAAGGGTCCGAAGGGGACCGCGTATTTTGTGCCCTGCCCCTTGATGAGCATCAGGGGAAGGCCCACGAGGGCGCCGACGATCGATCCGGCCACGAGGGAGAAGACGACCCCGGTGATGCCGCAGAAGGCGCCTATCATGGCGAGGAGCTTTATGTCGCCGCCGCCCATGCCCTGTGTTTTTCTCACCAGCTCGTAGAGCCTGGCAATGGCATAGAGGATGCCGCCGCCGAGGAGCACGCCGAGGAGGGATTGGAGAATGGCCGGCAGAGAGCGGAAAGACACGAGGATCTCCTGGTCGAAAAAGGGCGGAGTCCTCACAAGTGAGAGGAGAACCCCAAGGAGAAGGCCCCCCAGGCTCAAAATATCGGGGATGATCTGGAATTCGAGGTCTATGAAGGATATGACGATAAGAAGGCACGCAAGAATAAGGGCCGCAGCCGCGTCCACGGAGAGGCCGAATATTCCGACGAGGGCCGCGAAAAGCAGGGCGGTGAGCAGCTCGACAGCCGGGTAGCGGATCGATATGGGCTCGCCGCATTTCCTGCATTTGCCCCGCAGGATGAGATAGCTTAATAAAGGTATGTTGTCGTAGAACCTGATGGGGGCGCCGCACCCGGGGCAGCTCGATCCGGGCCTGACGATCGACTTTTCTCTCGGCATGCGGAAAATGCAGACATTGAGGAAGCTTCCGACGATGGCGCCAAGGATGAAGGAGAGGATCTCGAGAAGAAGCATAGTGCCCATTATGTCATTCACGCTGTTTGTCCGTCAATCATGCCCTGTGCCATCATGCCCTGTACAAGAGAAAGGGGGGCTCTCGGAGCCCCCCTTGAGTGAGGCAGAGTAACTCCTAGCTCTTCGGCAGGTAGGTTACAGGCACGCTCCTAGCGGGGTCCCAAAACCAGGTGACGCCGTCGCCGTTAGTGTTCGTCAAAACGATCGTCTTTCCGTTAACATCGGCTGCCACGTTCGCGATGGTAGCGGTGATGGTGACCGGGGGGCCGGCAACAACCGAGATATCGCTTACGTAAGTTCCGTCAATCGTGACACCGAGGAGCGCGTTGCACCCGCCTGCGGCAGCTGGCATACCCGTGCACGCGGTGGCCACATTGTTCGCGGACTGGGAAATCGCTGCCGTTTCGGCGGTCTTTATTGCGCCCAACGAATTGACCACGCCCGACAGCCTTGCCTTTTCCGTATACCCCGTATACGCAGGGATGGCCACTGCCGCGAGGATACCGATGATGGCCACGACGATCAAAAGCTCGATTAGTGTGAAACCCGCACTTCCCTTACTCACTTTAAACATGACTGCCTCCTTAAGTAAAGTATTGTGATAACCTCGGGCGGGAGCGGGCACCCTGTGATCCGCGCGGGAAAAAAGTCCGGTCCAGAAAATAATGCCTTCCGAATTGATAGGATTCCCTTACCTTCCCTCATAGTGACCGGCATCTCTTTCCTCTCGCCTTCTCGGGCCATCCGCTTTCGCCTCCTGGTTGCTTACCCACATTAGCAATATCAGTGCCAAAGCCACAAGACAGGCCGAAAACGGCCGGGAATCCGGGCGGTGTTTCTTGGGCATTACCGGAAGCCGTCATGGAAGTGTGCGCTTTTGGCAAGGCTCGCGGAGAAGAAAGCCGCAAAGAGAAGACAAACCGCCGAATCGCATAGCGATCCGGCGGTGTGACGTTTTTGACTGGCCTGTGTCACGATTTGACCGAATACTTCTCTATCTTCCTGAGGAGGGCGCGCCTGCTGATGCCGAGCTTTTTCGATGCCCGGCTCCTGTTGCCCTGGCACTCCTGCAGCACCGCCTCTATGTGCCGCTTCACGACCCTGTCGAGGGAGGTCTCGTCCTGGGCCTGCTTCATCTTCTGACCCCTCAGATATGCGGGAAGATGGCTCGGCCCGATAAAGGACTCGGACGTGAGGATGACCGCCTGGTTGATCACGTTCTCCAGCTCCCTCACGTTGCCGGGCCAGTTATGGGAAAGGAGCATGTCCTGGGCCGGTCTGGAAATGCCCCGTACGCCCTTTTTTGTCTGCTCGTTGTACCGCTTGAGCATGAACCGGGAGAGCAAGGGGATATCGTCTTTTCTCTCCCGCAAAGGAGGGATGGTGATGACCAGGGGGGTGATCCTGTAGAAGAGGTCCTCCCTGAACTTACCGGCCTGGACTTCCTGGCTCAGGTCCTTGCTCGTTGCGGCAATAATCCTGCACCGGGCCTGGAGGGTGCGGTGGCTTCCCACGGGCCGGAATTCTCCGTTTTGGAGCACCCGCAAGAGGTGGGGCTGAAAAGAGAGAGGGAGATCGCCGATTTCATCGAGGAAAAGGGTCCCCTCCTTGGCTGCCTCGAAGAGGCCCATCTTGTCGCCGATCGCTCCTGTGAACGAGCCCTTCTGGTGGCCGAAGAGCTCCGACTCGATGAGGGTCTCCACGTAGCCCGCGCAGTTCGAGGTGACAAAGGGATCTCCGTGGTTGCTGCTGAGCGAGTGGAGGGCCCTGGCAACCACCTCTTTGCCCGTTCCCGTCTCCCCCGTTATGGCAACGGTCTTGTAGTAGGGGGCGATGCGCTTGATAAAGGAGATGATATCGAGCACCTTCGGGTTTCTGCCCACTATCCCGGCGAAGGTGTACTTCTGGTCGAGCTGCTCTTCCAGGATAGCCATCTCGCTCCGCACGGCGCACATCTCGTTGATCTCGCCGACGATGGCGACAAACCTCTCGACGTCGACAGGCTCGGTGAGGAACGCAAAGGCCCCGTTCTTGATGGCCTCGACCCCCGCCTCCTCGCTTCCCCCCACGAGCACCACCTCGGCCCTCGGGTCGGCCGCCTTGATGTCGGGAAGCAGGTCGGCCACATTGTCCGCGAGGATGAGGTGATAGTTTCCGTGCTTCACCAGGCCGAGGATCGAGTCATTCCCGTGAGTCTCCTCCACCTCATGGCCCTCAAGGGCGCGGAGGATGCCTTCGGGGTTTTTTTCAGTGCTATGAGAATCTTCAGCATGGCCAGTCTTAAGTCCGGTAATTATTGTATCAGAGAAAATCGCTTAATCAAGGACAAAAAGCATGGAAAGCACAGATGGGCGTCTGAAAACGCCATCATGGCTTGACAAAGACCCATGTATCGGTTAACCTATGCCTTGAACGCGGGCCCATAGCTCAGTTGGTAGAGCCACCGGCTCATAACCGGTAGGCCCCTGGTTCGAGGCCAGGTGGGCCCAATCAGAGAACTGTGGATGATAGGGCGAGAGACGATCATATAGAGATGAATGAAGGGGGTGAGCAGCAGATGCCACCCCCTTTAAATTTGAAGGAGGGAACGCATTGATCGAAGAATTGGAAACCCTCTGTGAGGTGCAGCAACTAGACACGAAGATCATCGAGAACGAGAGGAAAAGAGCAATCGGTCCCCAGAAGATCGAAGACATGGAGAGGGAAGTCAGGGAGACAAAAGAGAAGCTCGCGAAACAGAAAGAGGTTATCGACGAGCTCGAGAAGGAGAGGCGGAGCAAAGAGCAAGAGCTGGAGGGTGAGAAGGCGCAGGTCAAGAAGGCGGAGACGAAGCTCACCGAGGTGAAGACGAACAAGGAGTATCAGGCGATACTGAAGGAGATCGAGGCCGCCCGGGCAGGCAACGACAAGACCGAGGAGGAGATCCTCGTGCTCCTGGAGAGGGTCGAGGAGCTGAAGAAAGACTATCAAACCGCTCTCAAAGAATCGGCCAAACGGGAAAAGGAAGTCGCTGAAAGCGTCAAGGAGCTGGAAAAGGAGATAAAGACCGTTGACGGCATGGTGGGCGGGCTGCGAAAAGAGCGGGAGAGGCTGCTCGGCAGCGTCAGCCCGGACCTGAAGGGGAGGTACAACATCCTCATCGAGAAAAGGGGCGGCCTTGCGGTCGTGAACGTGAAAAACGGCACGTGCCTCGGGTGCTTCATGAACATCCCTCCTCAGCTTTTCATCGAGGTAATGAAGAACAGCAGGCTCATCACGTGTCCGAGCTGCAACAGGATCTTCTTTTACAGCGAAGAAGAATGAAGGAATACCATATATATATAGACGGCGCCTCTCTCGGCAACCCCGGCAGGTCAGGGGCGGGCATGGTCGCCTTTGACGAAGAGGGGAACGAGGTGTGGAGGGAGGGCGTCTATCTGGGAGAAATGACCAACAATATGGCCGAATACGAGGCCCTCGTGAGGGCGCTCAGGAGAGTCGAGGGATCGCGGGTGGATACGATACGGGTCTATACCGATTCTCTCCTCGTGGCGAACCAGGTCCTCGGCAAGTACCGCGTGAAGAACGAGGGCTTGAGACCTTACCTGGAGGAAGCGCGCCAATTGATGCGCGTCCTCGGCTGTAGCACGGTGGTGAAGCACATTCCGAGAGAAGGGAACAGAATAGCGGATAAGCTCGCGAAGAATGCGGCTTCCGGGATTGGGGTAGACGTGCGGTCGCGGGACGATGAGTCCTGAGGAAAGTCCGGGCATCGCAGGGCAGGATGGTCCTTAATGGGGACTGGGAGCAATCCCAAGGAAAGTACAACAGAAAAGACACCGCCTTCCCGTTTTTCAGGGATGGTAAGGGTGAAATGGCGGGGTAAGAGCCCACCGGCATCCGGGCGACCGGATGGCCTGGCAAACCCCATCCGATGCAAGGCCAAAGAGGGGACCGCGACAAGCGGTGAGGATGGCCCGTCCTTTAACCCGGGTAGGCCGCAAGAGGCTCGCCAACAGGGGCGAGCCCTAAAGAGAAATGACCGCAGATCGCAAGATTACAGAACCCGGCTTATAGTCTACCCCATTCTTTTTTGTCCGCCCGTGATAAGGAAGATAGAGCGAATTCAAGGAGAAGCGCCCGACTTCGCTCTAAAGAAGCCGGACTTCTCTAAGGAGGGTCAAGGCCATGCACGCCGATGCCATAGCCATTCCGCTCCGTCTGATTGTCGCGATGATCGCAGGCGGCCTCATAGGCCTGGAGCGGAGTTACTCCGGCAGGCCCGCTGGCCTGCGCACCCACACCCTCGTCTGTACGGCCTCGAGCCTCCTCATGCTCGCCTTCATGTTTCAACGGGACTGGCTGTCAGCCACTCTTATAGAAAGGGCTCCCGTGGACCCGACGCGCATGGCCCAGGGCATCATGACGGGCATAGGGTTTCTCGGTGCAGGGGCCATCATGAAGGAAAAACTCTCTGTCCGCGGTCTCACCACCGCTGCCTCCATATGGATGACCGCGGCTATCGGGATACTCGCGGGCATCGGCTTCTATCATGCGGTCGCCCTGGTCACTCTTCTGACCCTTGGCACCCTCTCCGTATACCGCGTGCTCGAGGGAAGGATCCCTACCCTCTCCTACTTCCACCTTTCCATCCGCTTTCTGAAGGGTGCGGCGCTCACCGAGCCGGAGGTCCGCGATCTTGTGGGCAGCTATGGATTCACGATTGCCAGCATGGGTTATACCCTCACTAACGGGGGTAAGCACTTCGAATATGACATGATCCTCGGCACCAGGAGCCCGGAGCGTATGGATCGTCTCTCCCAGGCCCTGACGAAGCTGGCCTCCGTGGTCGAGTTCCACATCACTCCAGCCGGCGAATTACACGCCCGCCACACGTAGGCGCGAGTCTCTCGTCAAGGCATTCGCCGGTTACGCTTCCTCGGCAAACCTTTTTTCGAGGGCATCCAGCCTGGCTTCGATCTCGTCGAGCTCCCTGATCTTCAAATTGAGGTCGATGACGTCCCTGCATACGCGGCGCAGGAGCGGGCCCTCTTCCGTGGAGACCATGGCCGACAGCTTCTCTGCCGCCTCCATAGCGTTCCCTTTGAGCGTCACCATCGCGAGATCGACGAGACGGCTCTGTCTGCCCCGGTATTCGTTCCTGAAGGCCTCTTCCTTCATCCAGTTGTAGAAGCACTTCCTGCTGATGCCCGCAGCTTGACAGCCCTCCCCGACGGTCCGCGCCGACAGCAGGAAGGGCAAGGCCCTCGCCTGTCTGCGGGTAACAAAATTACACACTTTTTCATTCCTGACAATCATGTCGAACCTCCAGATTGAGTTGTAAATAGGCCACATATGTAGAAAACAGGCCCCTACCCTCCTCCTTCCTTCGGGACCTGCCTTTTACGTTTCTTCCCACACCTGCAAGGATGAAAGACGTAAAAGGAGGCTCACGCGTAGTGGACATTTATTAGCTCCATGCGATCTTTGAGAGGCCTCTATCGTGCCCATTTGGACCATTCAAGGGGCATTCTCCCAAAGCGGCCTCAGGCAAAAAGCCGGTAGATTGACAAGAATAGGAGTTGCTGCCGAGTGGAATTGAATTAACGATCATTCTTTGCTGTTTACCAGATGCCTCTTTCAAGGGTGACTTCCCTCTTCTAGAAATATAGCGTAAAGCTAATAATTTGTCAACAGAAATCGACAGCGATTAGGATGGGAACGGGGAGGCTCCGGAGCTTGCGCCACCAGATGGGGGCCAGCCACCTACGCATCTTCGCGGGAGCCCGTGGAACGGACACCGAGGCTTTTCAAGACATTCAGAAAAATGGATCTGACGGAAAGGTCCGGCGCAAAGGTTCCCGTGGCCCATGCCGAGCGAAGCGAGTCTCTGAGCGCACGAGGCTCGCCGGGCTCACTCCCCGGTGAGGGGGTGCTCAAGCCCGACAACAAACCGGGTGAATCGAGGCTTAAGGGGGGAGCTGCACTACCTGCCGTCAGGCGAGCGAAGCGAGTCTCCGAGCGCACGAGGCTCCGCCGGCTTATGCCGGTGGAGGGGGTACTGAACCCCATTAACAGTACTGAGCCCCATTAATTGTGCTTGACAAAGTTTCGCTCTTTCTCTAGGCTCTTGAGAACGCCGGGGAATCTGTGCCCATACCCGATCAAATCAAACGTGACACGCAGACAAAACCACCATTCAGACAGGAGGGAGAAGGATGCGCAAGGGATCACTTTCGGTATTCTTAGTCATGGTTTTTGTAGCGGCAGCACTTGTTATCACAGGCTGTTCCAAGGGTCCCTCCGGCGAGGCCGGCAAGGGGACGATCAAGATCGGATATATCTCTTCTCTTAGCGGTCCTTTCGCCGGGGTTGCCCAGTATTGCACCCCTGCCGTGCAGATGGCGATAGACAACGTGAATGCGGCCGGAGGCATCAACGGGAGGAAAGTCGAGTTGGTCGTGAGAGACGATACGGGAGACGCGAGCGTCATTGCCCAGAAGGCAAATGAGCTGGTCGGAGCGGGCTGCGTGGTGGTCCTAGGCGGTCTTCTCGACCCCTGCGACAAGGCGCTCTCGGCATGGGCCAAAGACGCCAAGGTGCCGACCATCCTCACGAGCTCCACTTCGCTGGCCCTGCGCACGACCGATTTCAACAAGTACAGCTTCTGCACCGTTCCGCCCTCCTTTGCCCTTGCCACCCTTTATGCACAAACCATATCCAAGCAGGACGTGAAGTCGATCGCCTTCATCGGCGCGGACATGGCCATTGCCCATGACATATACAACATGTTCTGGCCGAAGCTGGACAAGCTGAAACCTGGTGTGAAAAACCTCGGCGCCACGTGGGTGGGCGGGACCGAGATGGAGTTTTCCAACATCATCTCAGCGACACTCGCAAAGAAACCCGATATGATCCTGAGCGGCATCGCGGGACCGCCGTGGGTGAATTTCGTTCAGCAGGGGCAGCGCTTCAATCTTTTCGACAAGACGAAGGTAGCGGGATCATACCTGCTCGGATCCGAGCTGACCGAACCGTTCGGGAAGACCTATCCGAAGGGCATTCAGGCCCCGACGTGGTCGCCCTTCTACCTCGACGACAAGCCTATGCAGGACTTCGTCAAGGCCTATCGTGACAAGACAAAGCTCTATCCCGCCGACCTCACCATGGTCCGTTACGTATCCGGCCTCGCGGCTATCGAGGCCATCAAGAAGGCCGGCAGCACTGAAGCCGACAAGATAGTGGCCGCCCTCGAAACGATGAGCTTCGACACACCGATTGGCAGCATTCATTACCGCGACTTCGATCATCAGGCCGTGATGCCCATATGGTACGTGACGTCGGGCTATTCCGACCAGTACCCGCTGGCAATAGGGCTCAATCCCACGAAGTACGGTGAGGAAATATATCCGACCAAAGACGACATAATGGCGCTCAGGGCGCCGACGAAGTAGCACGGGTTAAAGGCGCCTTTCGCCCGAGGCGGGAAATGGGTTTGCCTCGGGCGGGTGCCTTGATCACGGCTCTGAGACGGCAAGGGCTTGCCGGACCCCTCTAGGAAGGCTTTCAGCGGAAGGCTAAACCTGGAGAGATTTGTGGTTTCTTGACTGAGGCAGGAGTGTAGATGGACCTCGTAGTACTGATGCGTCAGGTGGTGATGGGCATCTCGAGCGGGATGGTGACGTTCCTGATGGCGGCAGGAGTGTCCATCGTGATGAGCGGGATGGCCATCATCAATTTTGGTCAGGGCGCGTTCTTCATGCTCGGCGCGTTCATCTGCTTCTCCCTGGTCCACGTTCTCAATTTCTGGTGGGCCCTTGTGCTCGCGCCTCTCGTCGTCGCCGTGTTGGGAGGTCTCACCGAGTTTCTTCTGCGGCCACTCTACGGAAAGTCGATGCTCTATCAGCTCCTCGCCACCATGGGCGTGGCTTTCATCATCATCGACGGCATACAAACGATCTGGGGAAAGTCGATCAATACCGTCCTCCCGCCGGATGCGCTCAGCTCCACTGTGGTCTTCCTGGGGCTCGATTTCCCCACTTACTACATATTCATCATTATCATCAGCGGACTGCTCGCCCTGGGCCTCTGGCTCATGTTCGAGAAGACCAAGCTCGGCATGCTCTTTCGGGCCATTACCGCCGACCGGCCCATGGTGTCGAACCTGGGCGTCGACGTGGCCCGCCTTTTCAGCATCATGTTCATGTTCGGCGTGTGGCTCTCAGGCGTGGCCGGTGTGCTCATGGCGCCCATAATCGGCCTGGATGCGCAAATGTCCATGCAGGTGCTTTTCACCATCATGACCGTGCTCGTCATCGGGGGCTTAAAGAGCATGCGGGGGGTCCTTTTTTCGGCGCTCATCGTGGGTCAAGCCAATGCCCTTGGGTCCATGCTGCTGCCATGGTTCTATACCCTTATCCCTGCCGCGCTCATGATTATCGTTCTTTTCGTCAAGCCCCAGGGCCTGTTCGGAAAACCAGGAGATTAGCGAAAGAGAAATGGCACGACTACCCCTCCAAAAGCAATCGATCGGCCTTGCCGCGGGGGCGTTAGCCGCCCTGTCCGTTCTCGGCCTCTTCCTCCCTCCGCATTGGACCCAGTTGCTCACGAGGGTCTTGATAATGGCCCTCTTTGCCACCAGCCTCAACATACAGGTGGGCTACGCAGGCATGCTTCCCCTCGGCCACTCGATGTTCCTCGGTCTGGGGGCGTATTCGTTCTGTCTGTTGCTCGTGAAGACAGGAATGCCTCAAATCCTGGCTTTTCCCCTTGCCCTTCTGATCTCCACGGCCATGTGCGTGATCATCGGGTACCTCTGCCTCAAAAGCAATGAGCCCATGACGTTCGGGCTCCTTCATCTCGCCTTCAACATACTTCTCTCCACATTGATCAACAAGTGGATCACCTTTACCGGGGGAGAGGTGGGGATAACGGGCATAGCGCGGCCTGCCATGCTGGCCGACACGACGTACTTCTTCTTTTTCGTTCTGGCGTGGTTCGTGCTCTGCTACATAGTGATCGGGATAGTGGTCAGCTCGCCTTTCGCCAAGGCCGCGCACGGCCTCAGAGAGAATGAGGAGCGCCTCCGCTTCCTCGGCGTCAACATCGCGAGATTCCAGCTCGTCATTTTTACTATCAGCGGGCTCTTTGCGTCAGTCGCCGGCATTCTTCTTTCGATGCTCGATAAGGGCGCCTTCCCTGCCTACATAACCCTCACGAGATCAGCGGAAGCCCTGATGATGTGTCTGATCGGGGGCATGTTCAGCTTTTTCGGCCCGACCATCGGGGCTGCCATCGTGGTTGTTTTCGGCACGGTGACGTCCATTTATATCAGTCAGTGGCAGGGACTTCTCGGCATCATCATTCTAGCCTGCGTCATCGGCCTCAGAGGGGGTATTCTGGGGAGAGGGCGCAAGATGGGCCTGTCAGGAGGCGGTAGTTGATACTGCGAACCCTTAATCTGGATAAGTATTTCGGGTCTCTCCATGCGGTCGACAACGTAAGCCTCGATATCGAGGAGGGGGAGGTCAGGGCCATCATAGGCCCTAACGGGGCAGGCAAGAGCACCCTCCTCGATCTTGTGTCGAATCGAACACGATCCAGCTCGGGGCGCGTCTTTTTCAGGGACAGCGAGATCACCGGTCTTGCGCCTCACAAGATCGCCTCGAGAGGGATAGGAAGATGCTTTCAGGTAAGCAAGCTCTTTCCAGGCCTCACTGCCTTCGACAACGTCCAGATTGCGTGCATCAGCAGATCTGACAAAACCTACGACATGCTCTCATCCGGGAATGAGACGCACAGAGACGATGTCCTGCGCCATCTGGAGTCCGTGGGTCTCGCCGGCATGGTGGACGATTTGGCAGGATATCTTTCGTACGGGGACCAGAGGAGACTCGAGATCGCAATTACCCTGGCCATTAAGCCTGCCCTGCTATTGCTCGATGAGCCCACGGCAGGGGTCTCGCGCGCAGAAGGTCACGACCTGATGCGTCTCGTGAAAGGATTGGTTGCCGACCAGAGCCTCACCATCATATTCATCGAGCATGACATGGATATGGTCTTCAAGTACGCGGACAGAGTGAGCGTCATGCATCTCGGCAGGCTCATGATCACGGATACGCCGGAGGAGATAAGGAATAACGACCTGGTAAGGAACATATACTTGGGTGACAAGGCGACATGATCCTGGAAGCAGAGCATCTTGCAGCAGCGTACGGCGCCAGTCAGATTCTCTTCGACATCCATTTCCAGTTGGAAGCCGGCGGGACAGTCTGTCTCCTCGGAAGAAACGGAGTGGGTAAGACAACGACCCTCAAGACGATAATGGGCATGCTCAAGCCCAAGAGCGGCAGGATCACGTTCGAAGGGACCGACATAGGCGGTGTGCCCCCTCACAAGGTGAGCCAAATGGGCATCGCCTATGTGCCGCAGGGCAGGCATATTTTCCCGAATCTGACGACAAGGGAGAATCTCATCATATCTGCGCGGAAAGGCACTGATCCGGGCCGCGACTGGACTATCCCGAAAGTCCATGAGTTGTTTCCCAAATTGAGAGACCGGACGGATTTCAAAGGGGGGCGCCTCAGCGGCGGGGAGCAGCAAATGCTCTGCATTGCCAGGGGGTTGCTGCAGAACCCGAAGCTGCTATTGATGGATGAGATCTTTGAAGGGCTCGCTCCCATCGTAATACGGGAAATCGCCGGGGTTGTCCAGCAACTGAAGAAATCAGGCGTGTCAATCCTCGTGGCCGAGCAGAGCTTCGACTTTGCCCGTGAAATGGCCGACAAGTGCTACATTCTGGAAAAAGGCCAGGTTGTCTACTCCGGGGACTCGAAGGAAATCCCTCAGTCCGTCATATCCCAGTACCTGGGAACCTGACGC
>CAVVNC010000040.1:0-24402 GCA_963749525.1 uncultured delta proteobacterium | reverse complement strand
GCCGAGCTTCTCATGCGAGGAGGAATTCGAAGTCTTCCCGGGAGATCGCCCGTGCCCCGCTCCTCTCCGGCGCCTCCATCAGGGCGCGAAAGAGGGCCGCTTTCCGCGCCTTCAAGGCCATCATCTTCTCCTCCACCGTATGTCTCATCAGCAGCCTCGTCACGATGACCTTCTCCGTTTGGCCTATCCTGTGCGACCGGTCGGATGCCTGGTTCTCTACCGCCGGGTTCCACCAAGGGTCAAGATGAAACACATAGGTTGCCCGCGTGAGGTTGAGGCCCTGCCCCCCCGCCTTGAGGCTCAGGAGGAATGCGGAAGGTCCCGCGCTTGCTTGGAAGGCCTGGACGATCTCCTTTCTCTTAGGCACCGGTGTGGAGCCGTCCAGCCTGAGGAGGGTGAATCCTTTTGACCGGAGCTCTCCCTCCACGACATCGAGGAATGACGTGAACTGCGAAAAGATCAGGGCGCTGTGGGACTCGCTGAACAACTCTTCCAGTTTGTCCTTGAGGAACTCTATCTTCGGGGAAGTTCCGCCCAGATCGGAAACGAGCAGCCGGGGGGTGAGGCATATCTGCCTGAGCTTCATAATGGCTGTGAGCGCGATGATCTTGGCCTGGGAGCCGGTTTTCTGCCTGTACGCGGCCTCGATGGTCGACCGCACCTCCATGACCGTCCTGTTATAGAACCTCTTCTGCTCCTCCGTCAGCTCCAGGTAGACATCGCGCTCCAGCTTCGGCGGAAGCTCCTTGAGGATGTGTTCCTTGGTGCGCCTCAGCATGAAGGGTTTCGTCCGCTCCTTCACCATGGTCAGCGCCGATCCCAAGTCCTCCCTCGTCTTCCTCTGAAATTCCCGGTATTCCCCTAGGCAGACCCGGCAAAACAAGGTCCATGATCGAGAAATACTCGCCCGCATGGTTCTCCACAGGGGTCCCGGTGAGGGCCACCTTGAAGGCCCCCTTCAACTGCCGTACCGACCCCGTGGTATCGGCAAAAATGTTCTTGATCGTCTGGGCCTCGTCGAAGACGATCACGTTGAAACGGAGCTCTCTCAA
The DNA here is from genome assembly GCA_963749525.1 of uncultured delta proteobacterium. Taxonomy (GTDB): domain Bacteria; phylum Desulfobacterota; class Syntrophorhabdia; order Syntrophorhabdales; family WCHB1-27; genus CAVVNC01. The sequence continues at coordinate 23,350 of CAVVNC010000040.1, read as the reverse complement.
CCTATCGATGTCCCGTCTCACGAGCCCATAGCTGGTGAGCATTACGTCGTATCCTTTCACATGGGCGGACCGTTCCTTCCCGCTGTAAACGTAGACCTTGAGGCTGGGATGGAACCGCTCGATCTCCTTTTCCCAGTTGAAGATGAGGCTCGGGGGAACCACGACGAGAAAGGGGCAGCTCGCAGACGGAAGGTGTTGGGACGAAGCAACCGCCAACTTCCGCTCCTTGATCGCCCCCAGGAGGGCGATTGCCTGGATGGTCTTGCCGAGCCCCATGTCATCGGCGAGGCAGGCTCCGAGCCTGTGCTCGTAGAGGAAGGCAAGCCAGTAGAAACCCTCTCTCTGGTAGGGTCTTAAAGGAGCGGTAAGGCCTTCGGCCAAGGGCTTTTCTTCGATGCGGCTGAACTCCGTCAATCGCGCTATGAGGGCTTCATCCTCAGGCGTGAGCCTTACAAGAACCCCCTGTTTTCTCAAGGAAAAAAGCTCTATGATCCGTAAGCGTGGAACGGCGGTGATCATTCTCAACCCGGACGCGCTCTTGCCTCCCGCGGAAAGGCCGATGATGGCCGACAGGCGAAGAAGGCTCTTCTCGTCGAGGACCTGCATGACGCCGTTGCGTAGAATGACCCCCTTACGCGCGAGGGCCTGCTCCCATAGTTCCCTGGGGATCGTTCCGCCGTTGCACCTTATCTCGGGACGGATCTCAAACCAATCGATGGTGCCTTCCGTGGCGTCGATCTCCACGTCCCAGGTCACCGACTCGACCGCCATATCGTCAAAGGAAATCTCCACTCCTGCTTCGCTTGCAATGGCGTGGAGCACGTGAAGCCGTTCGAGGAGAAGGGATTCGCTTATCACCATGCGTGCGCCCTCGGGCTCAAGCCTTTCGAAAAGGTCCGGCCCGAACGCGGCGAAGGGAACGAGGAAAAGGAGGCGCTCCCTTTCTTTGTCGATCGATATGAAGCGCCACCCGCCGTCCGTGTGAAGGAACTGCACGTCCTCCGCGTCGAATGAATCAACGGCCTCCCTGACCAGGCGGCGGGCCTCGGCAACTGAGTGGCGCCGGCCAAAGACGGCTTCGTCTATGGCGGCTTTCAGCGCCGCACTTGCCGCCTTACGATTGGCAGCGGCAAGGGTCTTGAAGAGCGCGTCATAAAGGGCGACCTTTCGCTTCCGCGTTCTGATGGAGGCCGGAACAATCCCCGATTCTACGGATCTTACGAAAGAGAGAATCTGCCGGGAGGGCTCGAAAGAGTATGCGCCAGACCGGCACTCGGGCCTGATCACGAAGCTTGCTTCTCCATCGTCGCTCCGTGTGATGGCGATCCGGTATCGGGTAGTCTCGCCGCGGAGGATGGGCTTTTCTTCACCCTCTTCCATGCATTTCACGATGCCCAGGGTCTCCCTCTCCCTCAATTTCCGCAGCGGGATGTGAAGGTTTCTGTAATCCCGGATAGGAATGCGGATCTCGGAAGGCCCTGTCTGCCTGAGGCGGCCGGCCACGGCGCCGTCATTCATGGTAAGATCCCATATCAGGTCCCAGCTCTGCCAACCCGTCTTCGGCTTTACCCGAACCATCTCGGCCCGCCCCAGGTTGAGGGCAAAATTGCCGACAATTGACCACCCGGACTCCCCTTCCGCTTCCACGGAACAGGCCTTCCGCACGATGATCTCGTCTTTGCGCGCGTCCAGCTCGGTCCAGGCAGGGCAGGCACGCTCTCCCAGGAACCTCACCTCCTGCCTGCGAGACCCTTGCTGGTAGTAGAGGGGATACAGGTTGTCCGTTCGCTTCAGGAAGACCGACAGGGAATAGGACATGTCGCTCTGATAAGCTGATCGGGCGAGGTAGGCGATTTCCCAAGGAACGGCCCGATGGTCCGCCCAGTCACCTAACCGCTTTCCATCCATCTCCACGAACGCCCTCAGGGCACAGCCGACCGGCTCCAGGATAATCTCGAACCTCGGACCTACTTTGGCCCCGAAGCCTCTCGGCGCTGCGAAGGGGAGGACCTTTGCCCTTTCCGTTGGCGCAGCGGTCCTCCGGTACTTGAAGAAGCCCGACTCGATTCGCGCCCGGTAGGCCGGGTTCTCTCTGGTCATCTTGAAGAGATTCGGTTTGAGGAGGTGGAGAAGGGAGACGAGAACGGAGATCACGTGCTCGCAGTTCCCCTCCTGACCGGAGCGTCCGCAGGAGCACTCGGAGCGAACGGCCTTGTCTCTTATGAAGAGGCGCACAGAGGAGAGTATGGATTCCGAGGCGCCGGCAGGTCTCGACCCCACGTCCGCCACGAGCACTCCGTGGGGCTCCCACTCGATACGCTCTATCCGGTGGTCTATGTAGAGCTGGAACCCCCTGATGATCTCCCGTTTCCCCGCATCGGCATAGATGCTCCGGGGAGGGAGTGATTTCAGGGCATCGACGAGTATTTGTTCCGTGTGGTCTAGAGCCATAAGATTGCTAAGGCAGCAGCTATCTTTTTACCACACCGCGAGGAAAACTTCAATCACGCCTCTGGAGGTCCCCCGGACAGGGGCCTGTTCCAGGCAGGAATGCGAACGAATTGGGGGATCAGTTTCTAACCTGACGCCCATGCTCGGAGCGTCACTTGGGTTTCTTCCCGCCAATGGAGGTTCAAGCTATTCCCGGACGCAAAGAACGTACAAGAATTCTTATCCTCTTCCTGCGGCGATCCCATCCTTACCTCGTGCGTGCTCGCCTCGCAGTAAGAAAAGCATCGCTCCTCATTCCGTCCCTCACTCCCCCCAACCCCCACGCTTCGCTAAGGGGGCTTCGTTATTCGTGCCGGATTCGTCGCGAGCTTTTCTAGGCCGTCCTCGGTCTATGCACGACGAGATAAGGACGGGACCACCTTATGGACATGCCCTATCAATCCCACACTGCCGCGAAGCCCAAACAAAGACAACCCTGTCTTTTCAGAATCTAGAGGCGGCCCTCCCGCTTGGTATACCGGCAGGCGAGCCGATCCAGTAGCCCGTGAGGTCCTCTATATGCCGGAATTGGCGACCATTAGTTCAATTCCGGCGGCTAATGGACGGTGCCCATGGAGGGATCAAAGATGGTGAGGTGTGGATGCAATCTGAACCACGTCGGCCGAAGATAATACTTTCGTATATCGGAGGCCACGTGGCGAAGAGGGCGCCCCAGATCGCGATTCCTTCATGCGGACCGGCCGGACCTGCACGTAGACCCGAGGCTTCTTCCTACTGTTCCGCCACGCCTTTCAGATACTCGCCGTAGCCGCTGTTCTTCAGCCGCTCGGCCAGTTTCAGAAGCTGGCTTCTGTCTATGTACCGGAGCCTGTACGCAATCTCTTCGATGCACGCGATCTTCAGCCCCTGTCTTTTTTCAATGGTGGCGATAAACTCACCCGCCTCAAGCAGGTTTTCATGAGTGCCTGTGTCGAGCCATGCAAAACCACGCCCGAGAAGCTCCACGCGAAGGCCCTTTCGCCTCAGGTATTCCACGTTCACGTCGGTGATCTCGAGCTCACCTCTTCCGGACGGTTTCACCCCTTTCGCGATTTCGACCACGGTGTGGTCGTAGAAATAGAGGCCCGTTACCGCGTAGTTTGATTTCGGCGCTTTCGGCTTCTCCTCGATGGAAAGAACCTTCCCGCCTCCATCGAACTCCACGATACCATAGGCTTGCGGCTGATTCACGTAGTAGCCGAAGACAATAGCCCCTCCGTCCGATAAGACATCGCGGCAAGCCTTTGTGAGAATCTCCGGCAGATTGTGGCCGAAGAAAATGTTATCGCCGAGGACCAGGCACACGGGACTGTCGTCTATGAACTCTTCTCCTATGATGAAAGCCTCCGCGATCCCTTTGGGAGAAGCTTGTTCCCGGTAATGAAGATTGAGGCCGAGGTGCGAGCCGTCTCCAAAAATGACCTTGAATTGGGGCAGATCCTTCGGCGTGGAAATGATCAGGATGTCCCGTATCCCTGAAAGCATGAGCACGGAAAGAGGATAGTAGATCATCGGCTTGTCATAGACCGGCAGCAGTTGCTTGCAGGTCGCCATGGTGACGGGGTACAGCCTGCTACCGCTTCCTCCCGCCAGGATTATGCCTTTCATCTTGTGTTTCAAGTGTCAGCCTCCGGGAATCAGAATCGAATCAAGAACGCTTCCTTTAGCGACTGTACTGCTTATCGTAGTATTCTCTGTAGGCACCGGTCTTGATCCTCTCCCACCACTCCCTGTTCTTCACATACCAGTCTACCGTCTCCCTGATGCCCGCTTCAAAAGGAACGCCCACCGTGAAGCCAAGCTCCTTCTTCGCCTTGGTCGCGTCGATGGCGTATCGCCGGTCGTGCCCCGGTCGGTCCTTCACGTACGTAATGAGTGACTCGGGTTTTCCGAGAGCCTTGAGAACGCCCCTGACGATTTCGATGTTGGCCCGTTCGCTGTCCGCGCCGATGTTGTAAACGTTTCCCGGTACGCCCTTGCGCAACGCCAATTCGATGCCCCGACAATGATCGGCGACATGAACCCAGTCTCTCACATTGAGCCCGTCCCCATAGACCGGCAGCTCCTTATCCGCGAGAGCGTTCGTGACCAACAGGGGAATGAGCTTCTCGGGGAATTGGTAGGGACCGTAATTGTTGGAGCAGCGGGTGATGATGACCGGCATTCCGAAGGTGCGGAAATACGAGAGGGCGATCATATCGGCAGAGGCTTTCGAAGCGGAGTACGGGCTGTTTGGAGCCAGCGGTGTATCCTCGCGGAACTTACCCGTGGCCCCCAGAGATCCGTAGACCTCATCCGTCGAAACCTGAAGGAATCTCTCCGCTCCCGCCTTGCGCGCGGCTTCCAGAAGGCGATACGTCCCTATGATATTCGTTGTCATAAACGCATCAGGGTCGATAATGCTGCGATCCACGTGCGACTCCGCGGCGAAGTTGACGACGTAATCGATCTTCTCCGAGAAGACCTTCTCTACGTCCTCCCGGTTTGCTATGTCTCCCTTGACGAAACGATAGTCTGGATTGTCCGCCACATCCCGCAGGTTCTCCAGGTTCCCCGCATAGGTCAGCTTGTCGAAATTGGTGACTCTGTGGACCTTATCCGAAAGCACCTGACGGATGTAATTGCTGCCGATGAACCCGCAGCCGCCAGTCACGAGAAGATGCTTAGCCATCTTTCCTGTCCCATCCGTACGGTATGTCGTTCTGATGCGGATCGACCCGATACTCGTCCGGAGTCTCCCGGTTGTAGGGCTCGGTGGGCACATTGATAACCAGGGCTTCCTCTTGAGAAATGCACTTCCAGCCGTGGTAGACCATTCGCGGCACTTTCACCAGGAGCGGATTGAAATCGCCTATGAAGAATTCATTGACCTCGCCCTTGGTCAACGAGCCCTCTCTTGCGTCGTAGAGAACAAGTTTGAGCATCCCCCTGACGCACGTGATGAAGTCATCCTGCAGCTTATGAAAGTGCCATGCCTTCACCACGCCGGGGTAGGTGGTGGTCAGGTAGACCTGGCCAAATCCGGCGAATATCTCCTCATCACGTCTGAGTATCTCCATCAGCCGGCCCCGCTCGTCGGGAATGAAATTGAGTTTCTTCGTCACGGCGCCTTCGATCATCCACCACCGCCACATAGCAGCCGGCCTTAGACCGCGTAATCGGCCAGTCGGGAGCCTGGGCTCCTGAGATAGGATAGATGATTCTTGCGAAACCTTCAAGTCGAGACTCGGGAAGCTATCGATTTTATGGGCGCGTAGAACGGCGCGGTGAGGCGGGGATACTAAGGGATGAGGCTATTCCGGAAAGGTCGACGTTTCTGCCGGGCCTCTAATATCATGTCTGGGCGCGTACAACTGCCGCGCAAACGTCCGGTCTTTCCCTCTTTTCTTTTTGTCGAGGGGGGAGGCTCCGGCGGCTTATGCTGCCGGAGGGGGTGCTTGAGCCAGCGACAAAACGAGCGAAGCGAGTCTGAGGGGGGAGGCTCCGGCGGCTTATGCTGCCGGAGGGGGCGCTGAGCCCCTGTAATTGGCTTAAGCCTCTTCAAGCAACTGCCCGCTTGTCGAGTACGTCGCCCCTGCGGCTGATGACGATCTCCTCCAGGGGAATGGACTTGCGGGACAAAGAGAGCGCCTTCCGTACGATCATGGGGAGCTTGGAGCAGCACGGCACCTCCATGTCCACCACGGTGATGCTCTTCACGCTAACGGTGCTGAAAATCTGGAAGAACTTCTCCACGTACTCGTCTGTGTCGTCAAACTTCGGGCAGCCGAGCATGACCACTTTGCCGGGGATCAGGTTCTGATGAAACCCGGCGTAAGCCAGGGGCGTGCAGTCCGCCGCTATGAGAAGGTCCGCATCTTTCAAGAATGGGGCCGAAGGAGGGATGAGCCTGATCTGAACGGGCCAATGCGTGAGGGCGGAAGCAACTTCCTCCCGTTTCCGGCCCTGTCCGGGGTCTCTCGCCGGCAGGGACGACGGAAAGACCTCTATGGTTTGCGAAGGACAGCCGCACGCCATCGCCGGCGTTTCATGGGCAGGGGCCTTCTTGAGATGCGCCTCCACGGCCTCCGGGTCGAACTCCTCCGACTCGCGCTCCGTTATCAGGAGGGCCCCTTCAGGACATTCCCCGAGACATGCGCCGAGACCGTCGCAGAAGGTCTCCGAGATCAGCTTCGCCTTGCCCTCCACCATCCGTATCGCACCCTCCGCGCAGGCGGTCGCACACTGCCCACAGCCGGAGCAGCGCCCTTCGTCGATTTCCACTATCTTTCTCTTTATCCTCATCTCCATCTCCTTCCAGTCCCTTAGGATACACACAGGCTAATCGCACCGGGAGGTAAAAGCGTTGACTTGGGTCAAGGAACGGGAAGAACCCAAGCGCATTTGGAAACCCTACCCTTTGTCACCTCCGCATCGCGACTCTTTCCAAATGCGCTTCCTCTGGGAACAGGAAGAGTCGCGATTGTTCGCTCCGGGCCGTCGTGATAGAATAGAAGAGGGGCGCCCCCGTTGATTGACGGACTATGAGAGCCCTCGCCTTTTGCCATGGGGAAGATGGGAACATGAGAAGGAGCGTCACCTCGCTGCCTCTACACTACGGAAGAGCGCCGCAATGGCTTTTTGACCGGATGAAGCAACTTTCGGGCGCGGTGGTCTCCCTGATCGTCATGGAATTCGGGCCCCGGGAGCTTATCAGGCGCCTGGCCGACCCCATCTGGTTCCAGGCTTTCGGCTGTGCCGCGGGATTTGATTGGCACTCGAGCGGCCTCACCACCACACTCTGCGGCGCCATAAAAGAGGGCATGGCGCTCAATGGCGGCGATCTCCCCATTGCCGTGTGCGGGGGCAAGGGTAGGAGCGCTTTGCGCACGCCCGCAGAGCTGAGAGAATACGGCACGAATTGGGGCATCGACGCCGACGAGTTCGTGGCCATGAGCCGCCTGTGTGCGAAGGTAGACAATAGCCTCGTTCAGGACGGCTATGACCTCTACCACCACACCTTCATCCTCTCCAAGGAGGGCGATTGGGCGGTGGTGCAGCAAGGCATGAACGGAGAAGAAAAAACGGCGAGGCGCTACCAGTGGTTTTCCAGGGATGACCTCGATCCCATCTGTGAGCCGCACTCCGGAGTGACCTGTGACCGGACAGAGGAGACCCTCAACCTCGTGGCGCGAGAGAGTGACCCGGTCCGCCGGGCGACGATGGAATTTGTGAAGGAAGACCCGGACCACATGTCGAAGATCTGGAGGGAAGTGGCCCTGTCCATGCCCGAAAGGCACTACATCAGCCCCGCGGACGTAGACGGGAAGCGTCTCTCCAAGATGTTCAGGTCCATTCACGAATCTCACAGCGAAACATACAGAGGCCTCGTCCAGATCAAGGGTGTTGGTCCTAAGACCCTGGCGGCCCTTACCCTCGTTTCCGAGATCGTCTACGACGCGCCGCCAAGCTTTAGAGACCCTGCCCGGTACAGCTTTGCCCATGGGGGCAAGGACGGACACCCCTTCCCCGTCAACCGGAAGACATACGATCTCTCCATAAGGTTCCTGAAGGAATGCCTCGAGGGCGCGCGGGTAAACGACAGAGACAAGATCGAAGCATTCCGCCGGCTCACCCGGTATGAGAGCAGGATGGAAAGAAACTTCTCCCCGGGTGAGCCCTTTGAGTCGGAGGAAAGAAGCGCATGAATGAACGTACGATCGAGACCGTCATCGGCGAGATTCTCGAATCCGTGGGAAAAACGGTTGAAGGCCTGAAGAATTGCCTGTTCTCGGGAAACAAGCGCCTGATGAACGAGACCAAGAAAACGTTCGCCGCGAGCCTCAGATCGAGCCTCCCGCCGTTCATCGAAGCAATCCAAGGGACGGGGAAAAGCTCAACCGACGAGAGGCTCCTGGCGCTCCTGCCCGCATGTCAGCGCCTCGGGATAGCCATGGAAGACCTGGTGGGCGGAGTGCAGGCCATGGTGGAGACGGGGGTCTGCCTCACCGACAAGGCCCTTGCAGAGATCAGCGAGGTGATGGCACTCCTCAAGGATCTTGCGCGGGACACGAATGATGCCATCTCCTCGGGGAACACCCATTTCCGGACGTATGGCGTCTCCTCCGCCCGCCACATCCGCGAGCGATCGACAGAGGCCGGGCTGGAGCACCAAGAACGGCTCGTCACGGGAGTCTGCTCGCCCAAGGCCTCTTTCCTCTATCTCGCGGTTATGGATTCCCTGAAGAGGGTTGCCCAGGAGTTGGGCAACCTTTGTGCGAAGGCCTAAGAGACCGTGCTCTCCTCGCCGATTGCGCTCCGAAACAGGGTAAGACGCCTCCCCATCGTCAGGAAGATAAAGGGTCTCGATCTCGCAGGAAGGGTCTTCCTTGTGGGCGGCGCACTGAGGGAGCTTGCCCTCGTACGCCCGAGTCGGAGGACACAACTCATGAACGAACGTACGATCGAGAACCTCATCGGCGAGATTCTCGAATCCCTCGGAAAAACCGTCGAAGGCCTGAAGAATTGCCTGTTCTCCGGGAAACAAGCGCCTTATGAACGAGACAAGAAAAACGTTCGCCGCGAGCCTCAGATCGAGCCTCCCCGCGTTTGTCGAGGCAATCCAGAGGACGGGGAAAAGCCCAGCCGACGAGAGGCTCCTGACGCTCCTCCCCGCATGCCAGCGCCTCGGGATCGCCATGGAAGACCTCGTGGGCGGAGTGCAGGCCATCGTGGAGACGGGGGTCTGCCTCACCGACAAGGCCCTTGCGGAGATCAGCGAGGTCATGGCACTCCTCAAGGATCTTGCGCGGGACACGAATGATGCCATCTCCTCGGGGAACACCCATTTCCGGGCGTATGCCGTCTCCTCCGCCCGCCGCATTCGCGAGCGATCGACAGAGGCCGGGATGGAGCACCAAGAACGGCTCGTCACCGGCGCCTGCTCGCCCAAGGCCTCTTTCCTCTATCTCACTGTTATGGACTCCTTGAAGAGGGTTGCCCAGGAAATCGGCAACCTTTGCGAGCAGGCCTGAAAGACCGTGCTCTCCTCGCCGATCGCGCTCCGAAACCGGGTAAGACGCCTCCCCATCGTCAGGAAGATAAAGGGTCTCGATCTCGCAGGAAGGGTCTTCCTTGTCGGCGGCGCACTGAGGGAGCTTGCCCTCGCGCGTCTCCCCAACGATTACGACTTCGCGATTGAACGGGCCTCCGATTTGAGGGCGTTTGAAAGAGTCTTTGGGGCCCATGCGTTTCTTCTCGGAAAAAGGCCCGCCCAGACGCACCGGATCGTCGCCGGGGACGTAACCCTTGATATCACCATGCTCCAAGGAGGCATAGAGGCTGATCTTCTCCGCCGCGACTTCACCATCAATGCCATGGCATACGACGTGAAAGGAGAGTCGATCATCGATCCTCTCCAAGGATGGAAAGACCTGGAGGGAGGGGTCATACGCTATCCCCGCAAGGAGTCCCTCGAAGAAGACCCACTAAGGATGGTGAAGGCGATAAGGCATCTGTCCGCGATGAGGGGGTTCTCTCTGGCCCCCGAGGTGAATGCCGCCATATCCGACAACGGCGCGTGGATCCATCGCGCGGCGGCGGAAAGGATCAAGTACGAGCTGGACCTGATCCTCCTTGCCAAGGACGTGCACAGAGGCGTCGAAGCCCTGCGCCGGACGGGCCTTCTTTTCGAAATCTTCCCGGAGCTCAAAAGCCTCCTCGAGCTCGACAGAGAAAAAGGGCTCGAGCCGCAGGCCCTGGGCCACACCCTGGGCGCTTATCAGTACATGGGCAGGGTCAGGCGATTCCATCCCTTGACCGACCGGGAGGCCAAACACGTCGCATACGCGCTGCTCTTCCACGATCTCGGGAAAGCCCATACTTTTTCGTGGGACGAAGAGAAGGGGCAGATTCATTTCCTCTACCATGAGCGTTTCTCCTGCGAGATTGCCTCCACCATCATGGCGCGCTTGCGCTTCGGCGCATCAGAGGCGCGGGCCATCCTGAACCTCATCGAAAACCATATGCGCCTCTTTCTCATAAGCAACAGGAACGCGACGGAAAAGGCAACCAGGAGGCTTGTCTACAAGATGGAGGACCTTACGCCTTCCCTCGTCTGGCTCACCCTTCTCGATCTTTACGGCAGCTCGAAGGGGAGAGAGAATGCTTCCTCACGGGGGGTGAGGCAGAAGTGTCGTGAGGTATTGGCCGCACACGTTGAAAGGCTGAAAGACCCCCTTCCCCGCATTGTGGATGGCTACGACCTGATGGCCCTGGGTTTTACGCAAGGCCCCGCCCTCGGGCGGATGCTTCAGGAGATACGGGAGAAACAAATTGCAGGTGAGATGACCGGCAAAGAAGAAGCCCTGGAATATGCCCGGAATGCGGCAAGTGAGGACGCTTCGGCCGTGCCTTCATAGCGCGCGGCGCGCACTTTCAGCACGTCGTCCGCCGTTCTCTCAAGCCTCGGATTTTAGATCTAGAAATGCACGAGGGCCGTTTTCCCGATGGGGAACACGTTGAAACCTATCTTGTGCAGCCCCTGGTGATCCAGGACGTTTCTGCCGTCGAAGATGAAGGCAGGCTTCACCATGGACCTGTAGACCTTACGGTAATCCAGGGTAGCGTAAAGCCCCCATTCGGTGAGGACCGCGATGGCATCGCAGCCTGCGGCCGCCTTGTACGGATCGCTCACGTAGCGGATGCCGTCGATGCCGGCCAAATCCTTCTTTGCATTATCCAGCGCCTTCGGATCGGTGATGACTATCTCGGCCTTCTCCTCGGCAAGCCGCTTGGCAACGTAGAGTGCAGGGGTTTCCCGCGTATCCCCTGTGCCCGCCTTGAAGGCGAAGCCGAAAAGGCAGATCTTCTTCCCTGCCAGGGTGTTGAACATGGAACCCAGCATGTTCAGGACGAAGCGCTCCTTCTGATATTCGTTGATCTTGACCACGCTCTCCCAGTAGTCCGCCACTTCGTGCAACCCGTGACTCTTGCAGAGATAGACGAGATTGAGGATGTCCTTCTTGAAGCACGATCCGCCAAAGCCGACGCTGGCTTTGAGAAAACTGCTGCCGAGACGGCTGTCCATGCCGATTGCCCTCCCGACCTCGGCAACATCCGCCTCCGTTTTCTCGCACAGCGCGGAGACCGCATTTATGGAGGATATCCTTTGGGCCAGGAACGCGTTCGCCACGAGTTTTGATAGCTCGCTGCTCCAGATATTGCTTTCTATGATCCGTTCCTTCGGCACCCAATTCTCATAAATTCTGGCTATCTCCCTCCTCGCCTTGATCCCGCCTGCTGTTTCCCTCGAGCCGATGAGCACCCTGTCGGGAGATTCAAGGTCCTCGATGGCCGTCCCCTCCGCCAGGAATTCCGGATTGGAGACGACCTCGAAGTCGATGCGGCTGGTCTTGGAGGTGAGTATTCTCTCCATTGCGAGGGCGGTCCTGACCGGGATCGTGCACTTCTCCACCACGATCTTCGGCGATTCCGCGGCCTCCCTGATCTGCCTGGCGGTCTTTTCCCAATACTGCAGGTCCGCTGCCATGCCCGCCCCGGCTCCGAAGGTCTTGGTGGGGGTATTGACAGCCACGAAGATGATCTCCGATTCTTTGATGCCTTTCTCGATATCGGTACTGAAGAAGAGGTTCTTTCCCCTCGCGGCGGCCACGATCCCGTCAAGGCCCTCCTCGAACACGGGAAGCCGGTCTGAATTCCATTGTCTGATCTTCTCGTGGTTTATGTCAACGACGGTCACCCGGTATTGAGGGCATTTGTGCGCAATCACCGCCATTGTGGGACCACCCACGTACCCGGCTCCGATGCAGAGAATATTCTTTTCGTACCTCTGTCTCATGTTTTCCTCTCCTGCGGTTATCCGACGCCTCAGGGTCGGCCCTAAATAGGCCCCCCTTTCAGGACCCTATCGTCCTTGCCTCTGGGCAAGCTTCAACTCCCAGTTCCAGGCCGTCCTTACGATGAAATCGAGGTCATCATACTGCGGAGCCCAGCCTGTCTTTTTTCGTAGGAGGCTGCTGTCCGCCGTCAGGGCCGGGGGGTCCCCCGGGCGCCTTGCCGCTTCTTCGACCCTGAAATCGACCCCGGTGACCCTCTTCGCGGCCGCCACAACCTCCTTTACCGAGAAGCCGTGTCCGTAGCCGCAATTCATCTGTCCGTTCTCGTGGCTCTCACGGAGGTAATCGAGGGCCCGCAGGTGCGCCGCTGCAAGGTCGTTCACGTGAATGTAGTCGCGGATGCACGTACCGTCAGGCGTCGGGTAGTCAGTGCCGAAAATGGAGAGCTTCTCGGACTCCCCTCTCGCCGTTTTCAGCGCCCTGGTGATGAGGTGCGTGGCTTCCCTGTAGGCCTGCCCTATGGCCCCGTCGGGATCCGCCCCTGCGACGTTGAAATACCGGAGGGCGACATAGGTGAAATCGCGTGACGACGCGAGGTCGGCCAGCACCCTTTCTATCATCGCCTTGGATGCCCCGTAGGGGTTGATCGGTCTGAGATCGGCCCCCTCATGCACGGGTATCTTCTCCGGTATCCCGTAGACCGCCGCTGTGGATGAATAGACAAGGAACTCAACGCCGTTCTCGGTCATCGCGTCCAACAGGTTGAGGGTGTTCGCGACGTTGTTCCTATAGTATAAGAGCGGTTTCCGTACCGACTCCTCTACCTGGATGGACGCCGCAAAATGGATGACCGCATCAGGCCGGAACTCCCCTATCGTTCGCTTCAGGAAGACCGGATCCGCCAGATCACCTTTGACGAGCCTCCCGGAAAGCACAGCCCAGTCGTGCCCGGTCGAGAGATTGTCATAGACGAGGATCTCATGGCCCTCGCCTCCGAGCACCTTCACCACGTGACTCCCTATGTATCCTGCCCCTCCTGTAACGAAGACCTTCACCGTTCCTCCATATCAGGACGACTCTCCCCGATTTCACCGACTCCATCTGAGCGCAATGCCTGATGGAATAGTCGGAAACCAAGCGACCGCGAATACGTCGCCCGGGTAAGCCCGCCAAACACCCGTAAGCCCACGGGCTCCATTAGTATACCTCATACTCTCAATTTGTCTATACCTGGAGCGTTACGCGACAAGGAGGGCAATGATCCGGCCGGGGGTAATCAATCCTTTCGCGGAGAGCCCAACAATGAGTCCGGATGCCCCGCTTTCAGATGGCGAAGGTCAGACGAAGAGAAGAGTATAGAGGGCAAGGCAAAGAGCGAGCGGGGAACTGTTCAGGCCTTAGGCGGGGTTCTGTTGGGCACGCGGCCCTTTCACAAGAAAGTGCCTTCTTCCGAGCCACGTGAGGAGGGAGAACAAGAGGACCATAAGAGCTGCCGCGGGTCCGAGGCCAACAGTAAGGCAGAGATAGCTGAACCCTATCAGAGGGATCAGCGCCAGACGCACCCCTGCCCTCAAGGCCTCGCTTCCTCGTATCACATCTGCAATGGGCGGCGATGCAGCGTAGTACCATTTCACAAATGCCCTTCCCGGGGCGGTAGTCTGAAGACACGCATCCCTGAAAGACCTCAGGACCTTGACATGCGGGTCCACGTAGGAGCCAAAGGCCGCAGTGGCGATGAAACAGCCGCCACCGCCGCCACCGCCGCCACCGCCGTCCGCTGAAGGTGCGCCGGCGCCGCTGCTCCCGGCGGCCGCCGCCACCGTGCCGGCGCTGACCACACCGTTCTGGATAGAAAAGTTAACCTGGTTTGAAGCCGGACTTTCCGCACCCTGCGCGTCGTAAGCGGTTACAGCCGCATAATAGGTCACGTTGTCTTGGAGGCCGGTTATGGTACCCTTCGTCTGGTTGCCCGCATCGATGAAATAGGCATAGTTGCCGCTCTGGGTCCCATAGTAGAGCCTGTAGCCGGTCACCGATGAACTGGCGCTCGCGTTCCAGGCCAATGTCACCTGCTCTGCGCAGGCGGCGACGTGGGCAGAGATCAGGAGCAACGCCCAAGCGAGGGGCATGAGAAGAAGGGCCTTCAGATTGACGGAAAGGCGGGCAGACTCGGAGAATGGAATGACAGTTGCTACGGCTCGCCTGTGGCCTGGTGCGTCGTCCTCGTCCCACCAAAAACATCGACATGAATTCCCACGTTGCAACTCCCGTGCCGGTTGGCGAAGGAGCGATCGCGGCCGATCACGCCTGTGCAAAATCCTTTTGTTCCATTCGGCACGCCGGGCAGAGGTTTGAGCCCTGTTTTCCGCTCGCGGTCTCCTTGCTTTCGAACCCAGGATCGACTGCGGGCAATGCCCCATGACCTCCCGCATGCTTCTCGCCCGGAAGGCCCAAGTACGACCATAGTGGGGGGTTTTTCGGACACCAATCGTAGGAAAATACTAACATAATCGTACTTTCGCCTATCTCCGCCCTCTTCCTGCTATGATAAATTTTCCTACGACGATGGAAGAAATTACCGAAAGCGCGACATAGGCAATGGCCAGCCAGACCACCATAGCAACAATGTTGAGCAATGTCCGTGCCAACGACGCGCCCTCAAGGGGCGAGACTGTCGGACGGCAAGGTTTCAGTTGAAAACTCTTCCGTTTTGCAGGTAAATTAGCAGCGATGGCATTTCTTTCTAAGCTGTTGAGGCCGCAAACCGCGGGTGCCTGCAAAACGCGGGCCGACAACCCGTCTCATGGGGCCTTAAGCCGCCCCTCGTTGGGAGAAATCCTCGAAGGACTGACTGAGGACCGAATCAATGAAATGCTCCCGTTTTCGCGAGCCCTCAGCTATCGCACCAATGACAAGGTTGTCGTGGAAGGGGCCGAATCCCGATGCCTCTACTATGTTGAGAAAGGGTCTGTGGAGGTGTCGTACAGAGTCGGCGAAACGCCGATAATAGTGGCTCTCATCGGGCCTTCGAGCTCTATTCGGTGAGATAGGCTTTTTCGACGGAAGATTGAGGGTCCGCAATATCCGCGCCACCGAGGATTCGGTGATCAGGGTTTTTGACCAAGAGAGTCTTGCCTCCATGCGAGACCAGAATCCGATGCTCTACGGGGACTTTGTCACCATGACGGCCCGCTCCATCTGCAGCAGATTCCGGCAGGTCCTGGAAGAACGGGAGCCCCTCAATGCTTATGCCGCCTCCCTTTCAACCGGACGGCGCAGCTTCAAAGAGATAAGGCCCATTCCGCACCCCTTGCGTCAAACCCCCGAATGGCGCCTGGTCGGTGGGCTCGTAGAAGATTTCAAGGCCTCCTTCTTCAACCTGTCCCATCAGCTCCAGCAGGAGACGGGCAACGAGGTTTCCGAGGCCTTGCAGAGGAGATGCTGCGAGGTGATGGACGACTTCAACGAGAAGCTTCGGGCCACGGCCGAGCGGCTCGGGGATAGCGAGGCTGCCGACTACTACTGGGGCTACGCCTTCAAGGAGATCTTTCCTTATTTCATGCGAAGTCGTTTTGCCGAAAGGGCCTATTACAAGCCGAGCGGCTATGCGGGTGACTTTCTCACCATGGAGATGATATATGTCAACGAGCCTGACGGAGACGGCAAGCTGGGCAAGCTCGTAGACCACTGGTGCCTGGAAAGCGGAGCAGCGAAAGCGGTGCGGGGCAGGCGCAAGTTCCTGAAATGTCAATTGGAAAGGCTCTGCGGCGCCAGACGCGGGCAGCAGGACCTTATCCGGATCATGAACCTCGCCTGCGGATCAAACCGCGAATTGTTCGACTTTCTTGCCGACTGCGCCTATACCGAGCAGATCGCCGCCCTTTGCGTTGATGCCGACTCCAGGGCCCTGGAGTATACGGCTGGCACTGTCAATGCATTTCCCCACAGGGCGGCTGTCAGGCTGATGAACGACAACGTGGTCCGCTGGGCCCTGGGTCGCGTGAGCCACAATATCGGCCTGCAAGACATCATCTATTCCGCGGGGCTGACAGACTACCTCGACGACAGGATATGTGCTGCCCTGATCAATCGGGCGTACGAGTGCCTGGAAAAAGGCGGCACCTTGATCATCGGCAATTTCGGACGCGGGAACCCCGACAAGGCCTTCCTGGAACACATACTGCAGTGGAAGATAATTCACCGGAGCCCGGAGGAGCTTCGGAGGATCTTTTCCAAGACTCTTTTCGGTGACACTGTGGAGATAATGTCCGAAGAAAACAATATCAACCTCTTTGCCGTTGCGACAAAGGAGCATTAGGGCGATATGAAGATCCGCCTGCCGGCAGTCTCCTCCGTCGCTCCCCACGACCTCGATGGATTCCACAAGGACCAGGAAAAGCTCGTCATGGAGCGGGTCAACATCATCATCCTCCTCGGCTGCGGCTTCGTTCCCGTATTCGGCCTGGCCGACTACCTTCTTTATCCTCAGTATTTCGCCAGATTCTTCACATACCGGCTCATCTGCGGCGGCATGCTGCCTTGTCCTTTTGGCCGTCAATAAGCGCTGGAGGCTCGGATTCCGCAGCTTCTACCTGGGCATCGCCGCTGCCTACATCGTGGGCCTCACCATAATCAAGATGATCGTCGAAGCCGGCGGATTCGGCACGCCCTACTATGCGGGCCTGATCCTCGTGTTTCTAGGCATGTGCGCGGTCCTTACCGTGCGCATCGAGCTTCTCATCATCCATAGCGCCGCTCTTTATCTCATATATCTCCTCGCGGTCATATTCTTCACGCCTTTCGACCACGTCGGACTCTTCCTCGTCAACAATATGTTCGTCGTTTCCTCCACGGTCATCGCCCTTGTGGCAAGTGACGTAGGCTATCGGCTCCGATTGCGGGAATACCTCGTTCGGCAGGAATTGGAAAGCACCCAGGCCCAGCTTAGGGGCTACTCAAAGGACTTGGAGAACCTTTTCACCGAGTCTGAGAACATGTACCAGATAGTCGTCGACAACGCCAATGAAAGCATTTTCGTCCTCCAGGACGGGGTGATGAAGTTCCCCAACCCGGCGACAACAGAGCTTTTCGGGTACGGCAAAGAGGAATTGGCCCGCATACCGTTCACGAGGCTCGTCCTGGAGGAAGACAGGGGCATCTGGTTGGGCCAGGAACAACGGCTCGAAGGAAACAGGAAAGCCGTGTCCAGCTCTACCTTCAGGATCCTCAAGGCTTCGGGGGAGACGGTCTGGGTCGAGATGAACGCCATAACCATCGAGTGGATCGATCGGCCGGCTTTCCTCGTATTCTTGAGGGACGTAACCGATAAGAAGATGATGGAAGGGGAACTGCTCCACGCGCAAAAAATGGAGGCAGTCGGGACCCTGGCCGGGGGGATGGCACACGACTTCAACAACCTCCTCACGGGAATCCTCGGTTACGCGTCCCTCATGCTCCTCAACAAGGACGCCAGCGATCCGCACTACGAGCGGCTGAAGAGCATCGAGGCGCTCGTACAGAGCGGCTCGAATCTGACGAAGCAGCTGCTCGGGTTCGCGCGAGGCGGAACACACGAGAAGAAGCCCACGGATCTGAATGAGATCGTGAGGAGCTCGTCGGAAATGTTCGGCCGCACCAGGAGGGAGATCTCCATTCACAGGAAATACCAGAAGGACGTCTACACCGTCGACGTGGACAGGGGCCAGATAGAGCAGGTCCTCTTGAACCTCTATGTCAACGCGTGGCAGGCCATGCCCGACGGGGGCGATCTTTACGTGGAAACCCAGAACCTAACGCTTGACGCCTTGTACACGAAGCGCCATCTGGTTTCGCCGGGAAACTACGTAAAGATATCCGTCACGGATACAGGAACGGGCATGGATCAGGCCACGCAGAGCAGGATATTCGAGCCCTTCTTCACCACCAAAGAGATGGGGCACGGCACAGGGTTGGGTCTTGCAACGGCCTACGGCATAGTGAAGAACCACGGCGGCATCATAAACGTGTACAGCGTTTTGGGGAAAGGAACGACCTTCAATATCTATTTTCCTGCATCACAGAAACAGATAGTGTCGGAGGAAATGGCTTCTTCGGAGATCGTTCGAAGCACGGGCACCATCTTCCTTGTCGATGATGAAGAGATGATCCTCACCGTGGGAAAAGACATGCTGAATGCCCTGGGCTACGAGGTCTGTACGGCGTCGGGAGGCGAACAAGCACTCACTCTCTACGCGGAAAGAAGGGACAGGATCGACCTGGTCATCCTCGATATGATCATGCCCTCGGTGAGCGGAGGAGATACATACGATCGTCTCAAGGCCATGAACCCGAACGTCAAGGTCATCCTCTCGAGCGGCTACAGCCTGAACGCCCAAGCCGCCAAGATCATCGCGCGCGGCTGTAACGGTTTCATTCAGAAGCCCTTCAACATAAACGACCTATCCCAAAAAATCCGGCAGGTGCTCGACCAAGGCACCCAAGCCCCCGGAACATAGCGCCTTAGGATCGCCTTCAAAACCAGGATCATCGCCGCACCAGATCTCGGGATCATCTCATGCTGAATGCCCTTGGCATGGTCTGTCCTCGGTCGGGTGAGTTCCTTGCCATTGAGGCAACCCATGTTTCCTTTAGACATGTTCCAGGCCTTTCTGGATGAGGCAGACAAGGGTCTCACATTCACCCGACATCGAAACATCCTGATTCTCGACAATGCCTCATGGCACAAGAAGAAATCCCTTCAGTGGCATCACTTCGAACCTTTCTATCTTCCTCCCTATTCTCCCGACTTCAACCCCATTGAACGGCTCCGGCTCCTTATGAAGGACCGGTGGTTCAACAATGTCGTGTGCAAGAACATGGATCTCCTCATCCAACGTCTCGACAGAGCGCTTCTTGACTTAATCGGAGTCCGGAAGAGGTGAAAGTGACCACCTCATTCGGAAAGTTATTGTGAGAAGGGGTCTAATTACAATCTGCTGTTCGTGGACAGGGGTAAGGCCAAAGCCGCGAGCCAGATTCGAGCCTTCACGGACGCCTGGACCTGGAGCCTGGAAGATGAAGCGGTATGTACCGACCGTATGGGTAACGGGTTCTAAAATCTCATCCCTACCCCTACCCGTGCGTTGTTGCAAACATTCGCCCCTTCCGCGATTGTGACAGCGATGGAGAACGTTTCACGGTTGATGATACGCTTATACCCGTGGTCCTCCTTTGGCGGGAGCGCCCATGTCGTGAGCCAGTATAGGGGGATGGCGACAGCGAACTGACTGATGACCGTCCCGGGGGATGGATGGTGGCCGAGAAGCGGGTTAAAACTCATGCCAGTCGTCCGGGTGAAAAGCGATATACCGTGTTTGTCCCCAATCTACCCCCGAATCGCGCGGTATTAGCGCCCATCCACACCATATCCTCCTTATTCAATGGGGCAAACCATTCCCCGGCCCGGCACGGTATTGCCGTGACAAACAGCAGCAGCACCGACGGCCTCCATGACGATTATCTGCCTCATCTTACGTTTTTTGGCCCTGCAGAAGGACGATATCTTTGACAGGCAGGACTCCACATATGGGCTATTTTATCTGGAGGCCCGGCTGTCTGGCGGGCAAAAATCCAAAGGTGCAGTTCAGGGACTCCGTCGGCTTTCCGTCCCCACCCTCACGGACGTGGTACTCCTTTATCAGATTGCTTCTATGTCATACTATGTATTACCTAATGTCAAGAAGAAACGTGATGGTTTATTAAAAAATGAAATCCCCTCGGTTTCAAGTGGCGTTCCTCACTCGCCTGAGGAGCTCATTTCCGATGAGCAGCGGGCGTTATCAATACGGTCGGCTGCGGAGGACGAAGTCAGGGATGTCTTTCAAGCTTGTGCCTTAGCTATACGAAAGCTTCGCCACCGCAACGCGGCGCACCGAAAGCCTCCTCGCGCCCCACGCGAGGCCGGCAAGAAAAGCAACGGCCATGAGCAGAGTGGGCACGAGTCCGGCAGCCAGGCACAGATAGGCGAATCCTATGAAGGGGAGGAGGGCGATGCGCGCAACCGTCTTGAGGGGTCCGTTCTGCCGTATGGCGTCGGCATAGGGAGGCGACGTAGCGTAGTACCAGGAGACGAAGGCCTTCCCGAGTCTGTTCGTGAGGAGGAAACTGTCCCTGAAGGACCTGAGCACAGCTACGTGAGGATCGAGGGAGGAGCCAAAGGCCGCGGTCGCGATGAAGCAGCCCCCTCCCCGCCTCCTCCACCTCCTCCGGACCGCCGTTTGTGCTTGCTTCTGACGTGGTCGCACCCGCCGGGTCTTGCACGCTTGTGCTGACCGTATCTGACGAAGAACTGGAGGAGAAGGCCGCACCGACACTCATATTGCCGTTCATGATCACCTGGCAGGTCCCGCTTGTGCCAGTGCAGGCTCCGGACCATCCGGCAAAGGTCGAGCCTGCACTTGCTGCCGCTGTAAGGGTCACGGACGTCCCTGAGGCGAAAGTAGTGCCGCTGGGGCTTGTCGTGACCGAACCCGTCCCTGGTCCTGTTTTCGCCAGGGTAAGGGAATAGGTATTTGAGGTAGTCGCCGTGAAGCTCGCCGATATCGTATGGTTCGTGGTGACGTTGTTGAAGGTGTAGGAACTGAATGCCCCCGCCGAGGCGCCGTCCACTGTCACGCCTGATATCGCATATCCGTTGGTCGGCGTGATGCTGAAGGCCTGGTTTGCCTGTAATTTACCTGGACAGAGCCGGACGGGGATATGGTCCCGCCCGTCCCCGCCGAGGCGGTGATGATGAAAGCTGAGCCCCGCCTGTGTTACGGCGAATGAGAGGCCGGCGATGGTCAAGGCCGCCGCCTGTGAGACGTGGTCGTATTGGCGGCTACGGTATAGCTTACGGTGCCGCTTCCGGTGCCGCTGCGCCTGCGGTGATGGACATCCAGGATGCTCCGCTGCTTGCCGTCCATGCGCATCCGCTCTGCGTCGTCACGCCTACGCTCCCCGTTGCCCCATTTGCGCTGACCGATGGAGTTGTGGGGGAAATGGAATAGGTGCAGGCGGATGGAACGGTATAACTGACCTCGCTGGAATAACTGCTTTCATTGCCCGCACTATCGTAGGCGGTGGCCGCGAAATAGTACGTGGCCCCGGTTGAAAGGCCTGTCACGGTATAGCTTGTGACGTTGCCCACGTTTACGTTGTATGTGTAGTTCCCGCTTGCCGTGCCGTAATAGAGCTTATAGCCCGCTACATTCGAAGAGGTGCTTGCGTTCCAGCCTAAGGTGACCTGAGCGTGGGCATTGGTGCCGGTAAAGAGTAGCGTGGGGACGAAAGGAAAGAGGAGGAAGAAGATGAGAATCCGGCCTTTGCAAGAAGGAGAAATGCGATTCCCTGTTTCTTGATGGAGATGGACTCACGATGCCACCTCCGATGGATTTCCTTCGCCCTGTGAAATCGAGCTTGAAGAGGCGCTGTATACGCTTGGTAGCCCTGCTGCCAAATCCCTCCGTTCTCCTTGAAGGCCTATGCCAGTGGCCTTGCGCCCCGCCCTTTCGGGCGGTCTGCCTTTTTCGAGACGTTCTGCACACTGCGGGTCATAAGCTGTTAAAACATACTTTCCCACAACCTGCTTTTGTGGCTTTCGTTTATCATGAAGTCTGGTAAAGCAACTACTATGCCACCTCGGCGATGACGGAGGAGGGATCGCTGAATGCTCTTAATTATCGAAGAATCACGTTTCTTGGAGTTGGCGGTCAAGCTTGTGACAAAAGGGCGAAAAAGGGCAGTTTGGGGCTCCCGGGCTTACGCCGGACATGCAAAACGTTTGAGAAAGGGCGTGAACGCTAGGGTCCGGGGGTGCCAAACGCTCTCACGGGATGCGGGTAAAGGTCATGTGGTCCCATCAGTCCGGGACCCTCGTGGTCGAACTGTCAGCATTTCCCGGACAGGCTGAAGAATTTTTCAGACACGGCGAGCGTGTGAAAGTGTGAAGAAGAGACTTGTTATCGCTTTTAGTCTAAACAGACTTCCTATCGACGTTCGAGCCGGAAGGCCTTGGCTGCGTGGGATTCGGCCCTTTGCAGAGAGGGGGAAAACCGTAATCTACCACGGGCTATCGCGAAGGAAAAAGGGGCAGTTTACACGCAGGCGCCTCCCGGTCACGATGCCCGGCTGAGCCTTCTCTCGGCCCGGTGTAAATGCCGCCCATACCCCTTAACGGAGAACGAGCGACCTCAATCCATTTATGTTCGAATGGACGCAAAAACCTCGTAATATCCTCGGAGTCAATCAGCCGTTCAAGGGTATCCGTGTCCACATAGTCATAGCGGCGATCCCGGTACATGACGCGTATGAGCATCGTGTTCTCCTTACTTTAGGAGTGGTGACGAAGCAAAAGACTGGAATAGTACATTATAGCAGGAAAACCAGCGGCTATACAGCGACAATTAGGGAGGGGCCGGGACAAGGAAGATTTCTCTTGTATTCCGATTTTCAGGCGTGATATGGTTGTGGCATAGGTGTGCGACGGTGGGACCAGGGGGAGTTTCCCTAGGAACTACGTGAAAAAAGACCTGCAGAACGAAGGTATGGTATGTTTCAGGAAATCCATCTGGGTTCCGGCTTACTGATGTGGCTCATTATCCTCTATGTCGCTCTTTCCCTTCTGTCGGCGGTCATGGTGGGAAGATTCATCAGTCTCGGCAAGGGGCGCGGCAAAGAGTCTTCGCGTTCGTCAGGATCATCCTCTTCCTACGAGGAAGAGCCCACCACGACCTAGCAAGGACGTCACAATCAATCCACAGCAACATCAAGGCCTAAAAAGCGAAGGCGGCCGAGATGCGGTTTTCCGATGGGCCTGAACCGAGGGCTTTTTTGAGCCGGTCCGCCTGACTTTCTTCCTCCTTGAGAGAAGGCACCCTGCAAGTGTATAATCTAACAGCGGCTCGTTGTGGACATCGGTCCGGCCCTCATGGTAATTGGTAATAAAGAGCTAATTGGTCCCTTCGGAAGAGGAAGTCCATCCATGCGAATTGTACACATTTCCCGTA
>CAVVNC010000039.1:0-31931 GCA_963749525.1 uncultured delta proteobacterium | reverse complement strand
GGATCCAGCGGGTTAAACCGTAGGGGTTCAAATCCCCTCTCTCGCATTCACCTGCTATGAACAGGCTTTTCATATCCCGTCTTTAGCCATTCGTTGCCCTGCCTTTTGTAGAAAGTGCCCGCACGCACGAGGAGGCCTTCTCCTTGGCCTTACTCTATAAGTCCACACTCTGTTTCGGAGCTTCCCTCGGGTCATCGTCATGGCACGATCCATCGGCAAAGGAATCGATTGCTAAAAGAGGATGGCTGCTTTAGTCGAGGACCTCCCGATGAGTCGAGGATATTTCGGAAAGCCTAAGGCTCCCTGAACAAAACAATACGCGGAAAGTGCCTTCAGTAAAGGAAGACTCGATTTGCGTAATCCGTGTGGAAGTGGTATAATAAAGCTTCTTCATATCGACAATCGGCGATATGTGGCATCGTCTGGAAACAGCGCTCTCCCGAACCGCTCCGGTCTCCCGATTGGGCCATTCTCGGCATGCCGGGCAACTGTTGTTGAACCTTATCGAAAGGTTACGAACAGTCCCTATCTTTTGGCCTTACCGTCCGTATTTGCCATTCCTGATGAATGGGTGGTGCCCCGCCCTCGACACGCGTGGTCCGTTAAGTCAGCTCACGTTACCAAATGTGGTCCTGCAAGGACCCGACAATAAGGAGACCCATGATCGAGCACACAGCCGTGGAACCTCGGATGGTGGCTGTACAATTGAGTACCGGCGAGGGGGCTTTCATCTGCAACGTCAAAGAGTCCGACTTATCGAAGATCGACGCGGGCGTTGACGGGACACTTATCGTTATTCATTGCGCGATCCGCCTGGACGCCATGATCGAAGGAAGATACGAGCTTCACGAGACAAAAGTGGTAGAGACAAGCTCGATCGATTTCTATCGGTCTTTGCAGAGAAATACCCGATGCATGGTGCGGAATGGGCAACCCGTGTTATTTCTGAGAAAAGGGAGACGGAATGGGTAAACGAATACTCTTCGTGGATGGCGACCGCGACGATAATCGAGGCGGTGAACAACATGCTCGAAGGCATGGGACACAACGTGCAGTTAGAGACGACCGGTGGGGACGCACTTACTGCGTTCTCCGGCAAACCCGCCGAATTCGATCTTATCATCACCGATCTCGGCATGCCGGATATATCGGGACTGCTCCTCGTTGATAAGTTCCTCAAGATGCGCGCCAACATCCCTATCGTGCTCCTCACCGGGGTGGATGGTCAGGCGCAGTGCAGAGCGCGCAACGACGTTCGGTGGTTCGGCATGAAGCCGATCTCGCTGACCGCCTTGGCGGAGACGGTGGAAAGCGCGCTGCTAAGTGCGGCAGAACAGTCGCTTGCTTGATGGGCCATTCGCCGGGCTTGACAGGCAGTATCTGAAATGATACAGTCTCACCGGGCATGCGACAGTTTGCAGCACCTCCTCTCAGTGAGCACCGAGCGTAGACTCGCCACATAGCCTTGCTTATATTAAAGTAGCGGCCGAAACATCCATTCGACGCGCCACAGATGCAGACAACACGAGCAGAGCTTTATAGAACAACCGGAAAAGAGCCCGAAGTCCTTATACCTAAGGCGGCTTTTCCAAACAAAAAGGGGATCAATGAAGATTCTTCTTGTCTATCCGAAATATCCGGACACCTTCTGGAGCTTCAAGCATGCGCTGAGATTCATCTCCAAGAAGGCCCTCCACCCCCCGCTTGGCCTGCTGACGGTGGCTGCCATGCTGCCCGTTGAATGGGAGAAGCGGCTCATCGACATGAATACGGATAGTATCAAGGATCGCGACCTTCTATGGGCGGACTGTGTGTTCATCGGGGCCATGGCGGTGCAGAAGAAATCGGCTAACGAGTTGATCGCCCGGTGCAAAGCGGCAGGGATCAAGATCGTCGCAGGAGGCCCGCTCTTTACCGCCTCTCCCGACGAGTTTCCTGACGTTGACCACCTCGTCCTCGACGAGGCTGAGAACAGCCTTCCCCCATTCCTTGAGGATATGGCCCGTGGGAAGGCCCAACGCATCTACCGGTCCGGCGCCTTTCCCGAGCTCGACAAGACGCCTGCCCCGCTGTGGAACCTCATCAAGATGAGGAGATACTTCTCCATGAATCTCCAGTATTCCCGCGGGTGTCCTTTCAGCTGTGAGTTCTGTGACATTACGACGCTTTACGGCAACCACACACGCACCAAGAGCGCCCAGCAGATAGTCGATGAATTGGAGGCTTTATACAAGGCCGGATGGAGGGGCAACGTATTTTTCGTTGATGACAACTTCATCGGCAACAAGAAGAGGTTGAAGGAGCAGGTTCTGCCCGCTATGGTTCTCTGGATGAAGAAAAGGAGACATCCCTTCGATTTCTCCACCGAGGCTTCGATCAACCTCGCCGACGACGAGCCCCTGATGAGGCAGATGATACGTGCCGGTTTCGATTCCGTGTTCGTCGGCATCGAGACGCCGGACGACAAGTCCCTCAAGGAATGCAGCAAGTTCCAGAACACCAACCGGGACCTCGTGGCCAGCGTCAAACGGATTCAGGAGATCGGCCTGCGGGTGCGCGCCGGATTCATCGTAGGATTCGACAGCGATTCTCCCGACATATTCGACCGGCAGATCAAGTTTGTGCAGGAGAGCAGGATCGTGACCGCCATGGTGGGCATGCTCAATGCGCCGGGCGGTAGCCGCCTCTACCAGCGCCTTCAGAAAGAAGGCCGGTTGGGCAAGGAGATTACAGGGGACAACACGGACTTTACTACAAATGTCGTTCCCCTGATGGGCTACGAAAAGCTCTTCGACGGCTACAAGCGGATCATCAACGGCATCTATTCTCCCCGGATGTACTATGAGCGGGTGAAGGCCTTTCTCAAGGAATACAGGCCCCTTGAAAAGCGCAGGTCCCGTTTTCACTTCGGCTCCGTCCGGTTCAACCTCCGTTATCTCGACGCCCCCTTCAAAACGCTCGTCGTGCTGGGCATCAAAGATAATGCCAGGCTTTACTATTGGAAACTTCTCCTCTGGTCATTGCTCACGCGGCCCCGGCTACTGCCGATGGCGATTACGTATCATGTCTACGGGTTTCATTTTCGGAGGGTCCTTGCGGTAGATCGGTAATCGCCGAGAAGCCGGAATAAACCGGCCTGAAAGGAACCGTTGTCGTAATAAGGAGGGTTGTATGCTCATCGGAAAGATCAATGTAAGATCGAGACAGAAGATACTCGTAACGATCCGTGACGTGAAGAAGATCAAGATGATAGATGTGCGTGTTCACAATACCAGCGAGGATGGGGAAATGGTCGCCACTCCCGCCGGGATATCGCTCTTGGGAGAGCAAGTGGATCAGGCGATCGAGTTGTTGAAAGAGGCCAAATTGAGGGCTGCCGCGGCGCAGGAATAGCGGACGGCAAAGAGAGCGAGGGGTTGACACATCACACGAGGAAACACCGGGGGCTGATCCGATCGGTTCGGGCAATGGCCCCCGTGAAACCGCCAGCAAGGCCATCTTAGTCAGATGGCGTCGTGACGGTAAATAACAAGAGAAAAGGAGCTTGACGTATGGCAGAAGGAACAGTGAAGTGGTTCAACGATGCAAAGGGGTTTGGTTTCATCGCGCAGGATGGGGGAAGCGATGTCTTCGTCCACCACTCTGCAATTGATGGCCAGGGTTTCAAGTCGCTTTCGGAGGGGGACAGGGTCGAGTTCGATGTGGTCAACGGGCAAAAAGGGCCGGCCGCGGCCAACGTGCGGAAACACGGCTGAACGGCCGGCGCCTCAGCGGTCGTTCAAGCCCACACACGGCTGAACGGCCGGCGCTATCTGCGGTTGTTGAAGCTCGGGGTCCGGACATGAGAGGGTAGATGGCAAAGCGCGGTCAGCACAGCTTTCTCAAGCGGCAGAAAGAAATAAGGCGAAAAGAAGAAGCAGCCGAGAAGATGGCCCGCAGGCATGGTAAGGCTCCAGAGGCCCGGGACGACCGAGAAGGGGAGCATACGACCGTTTCGATTGAGAACGAGGCGGCCACTCAATGATGAAAAGCTGCGGGCTCAAGTAGCCCCAACGATCGTCAATCTTAAGGAGAAGAACATGAACATTTACGTAGGCAACCTGGCTTTTAGCGTGACCGAGGAAGATCTGAAGAAGGCTTTCGAAGCCTTCGGGCAGGTTGCATCATCAAACGTGATCAAGGATCAATACAGTAACCAGTCAAAAGGCTTCGGTTTCGTGGAGATGCCGGAAACCTCAGAAGCCCAGGCGGCTATCGCAGCCCTCAACGGCAAAGAGCTTAACGGCCGCGCTATTAACGTAAACGAAGCCAGGCCGAAGACCGACAGGAACCGCGGCGGATTCGGGGGCGGCGGCGGACGCGGAGGCGGATTCGGGGGCGGCGGTCGGGGACGCTACTAAGCCCCAAGAGCGGCAATAAGATACCTTCCCTCACAAGAATTGCGAAACCGAGGGGCAAGGTGGACCGATACAAAAAGACATCGAAAAGGCGCGCCTCAAGGTGCGCCTTTTTTTGTCAACGCCGGGAGCGGACCCGTCGGCATCGATGCCTTAAGCCCGCGACGGAAGAATAGTCCGGAGGCTGCCTCGTCTGAAGGACGCGTCGTCATGGTCTTGTTCCGAATGGGCGAAAGAGATTCTTCCGCCCTCATCTTTAAGGCGTCCTTCCCCGGGACGAACGTGCGGGTTTTCTCCCGGCCCTTGCCGTCCCATCGGTTGCGCCGGTCTGCAGCTTTCGCCGCTGCGGTTGAAGGGGCGGGCGCGCAAATTCCAGATCCTTTGCCGGTGCCCGTTTTGCATAATCGAAATTCTCCAATACCCGGCGCTCGATACGCGCGCCGAGCACGCGCTCGATACTCCGGACCAGCGGCTCGTCCTCTTGGGTGACGAAGGTAAATGCGTCGCCCGTTTTCGCAGCGCGGCCGGTGCGCCCGATACGGTGGGTATACGCATCCGTCGTATCGGGGATATCGTAGTTGATGACGTGGGATATGCTCAGCACGTCGATGCCGCGGGCGGCGATATCAGTGGCAACCAGGACCTGATACGAGCCGTTGCGGAAGCTCTCCATTACATCCATGCGCTTGTTCTGCGACAGATTCCCTTGAAGCGACCCGGCCCTGTACCCTGCCCTCTCCAACTGTTGTCCGATCCGTTTGGCCCGGTGCTTCGTGCGGGTGAAGATCAGGATCGATTCGGCATCGATACGCTTCATGAGCTCCATGAGCAAAGCGGTCTTCAGATGCTGCTCGACCGGGTAAAGGGCGTGGGACACCGTGTGCACCGGAGCACTATGGCCCACTTTTATTGTCACCGGATCGCGCAGCACCTCGTCCGTCAGCTTCCGGATGTCATCGGGCATGGTCGCGGAGAACATCAGCGTCTGTCTTTTTTGCGGCAATTGTTTGATGATACGGCGAATGTCGGCGAGGAACCCCATGTCGAACATCCTGTCTGCCTCGTCGATAACGAGCACTTCGAGGGTCGCGAGGTCGATCGTCTTCTGGTTGAGATGGTCCAGCAAGCGGCCCGGACAGGCCACGACGATGTCCACGCCGGAACGGAGTCTATTGATCTGCGGGTTTATCGGCACGCCGCCATAGATGGCGCAGCTCGTGAGCCGCGTGCTCCCGCTCAGCTCCCCGATGGCAGTGTGGATCTGCTCCGCCAGTTCCCGCGTGGGCGCAATGATGAGTCCCCGCACCCTGCCGCGCTTACCCGGAAGCAGACGCTGCAGGATGGGCAGCACGAAGGCTGCGGTCTTGCCGGTGCCGGTTTGCGCGAGACCCATGACGTCGTTGCCTGCGAGGACCGAGGGGATTGCCTGTGCCTGTATTGGAGTTGGTCTTTCATAGCCGAGTGATTTGACAATATCGGCTATTCTTGGATGAAGTCCGGTTGAACTGAAACTCATAGCACCTACTTTTACACAAAGATTAGTATGAAGCAAACTATGACCGGCTACGGCGTGTGATGGGAACGCTTTCAGATCAGCTCCGTTAAGGGGCTGAATAGGGCGGCTCTTGGTCAGTACTTCGTTACTTGACCCACACTATATGCTATTTTGGAGGCCATTGTCAAATGCGAGGCACCGCATTTTCTTGATATCCGCGGTCGGAAGCGCTATCCCATCTTCTTGTAAGTCGAGTATGCCTCCATGAACGTGGGGAAGCCCGTCGTCTGTATGATGAGAAGCAGCGCGTGCTTGATCTCGTCTTCGGTTGCTCCCGCCTCTCTCGCCCTGGCGATATGGGTTTCGAGGGAGATCTTGTGCCCGCTTGCGCCGGATATTGCCACCTTGATGAGCCAGCGTACTTTTTCCGGCAGCGGCCCGGACTTTTCGTGGATGATCTTGCCGAGGGCATCGTGTCCCTTGTTAACTGCCGGGAAGTCCTTCTTGAACGCGGTGAATATCTCGTGAAGGTCTTTCATGGGCAACCTCCTATAAAGATGAGGATGATGGTGCCTAAGAAGAAAGATAAAGGCCGGCACCCCGATTGTCAACGGCTTAAGGCCTTGAATCGTCGGTTGAGTGCCTTAGCCGGCGTCAGACTCCCTTTTCTCTGCTTCGAACCCCGAGGCCCGCAGGGCATCCATGAAACCCGCGATGTCACTCTCGTTGAACTGAATGATCAGGTCGTTCTTCTGCGAATCCGCGGGCGGTCTCCAGATGCTGCTGATGGTGAGGCCGAACCTGTTGATCACCCCAAGCACCTTCTCCATGCTCTTCGGGTCGGCCCCGCCGGATACCTTCAGCCGGGTCCCTTTCTGGCCCAATCCGAAGAGAGGGTTGAGGATCTTGTAGAAGAAGTCGTTCGTCGTGACGATCCCCACCACCTTCTCTCCCTCCAGCACAGGCAGACAGCCTACCTTGTTCGCCTGCGCCACGGCCACCGCCTTCTCGACGGTAGTCTCCGGGGAGACGGTGACCACGTTGCGTTTCATGACCTCCGCCACGGTGAGGCGGGTGAGCAGATAGACCGCCTCGCCTCTGGTCAGGGTCGTGGCGGCTGACGGGCCGGCTTTGAGAACGTTGTCCTTTGTGACGAGGCCCACGAGTTTGCCCATGTCGACCACCGGCAGTCTCTCGAAGCCATGGGCAGCCAGGATGCGCTCCGCCTCTATGAT
This sequence comes from uncultured delta proteobacterium, assembly GCA_963749525.1. Taxonomy (GTDB): domain Bacteria; phylum Desulfobacterota; class Syntrophorhabdia; order Syntrophorhabdales; family WCHB1-27; genus CAVVNC01. The sequence goes on along the minus strand of CAVVNC010000039.1, from coordinate 24,804 downwards.
GGGCGTGCTGCTCGTGATGGTCACCACGTTATAGGTCATAATGTCCTTGATCCTCATGGTGCGCCTCCTTATCTCCCCTTCCGCGAAGGACCCTTTTCGCCCGATCAGGGCCAGCCGCTCCCTATGGCGTAATAGAGGAGCGCATCACAGATGGTCTTTCCACAGGCCGTATTTCTCCCTCAGGATCCTGTGAAGGATCTTCCCGGCTGCTGTCCTTGGCATCTCTTCATCCTTGATGAAGATGACGTTCTTGGGCACCTTGAACCCGGCGACCTTACCCTTGCAGAAGCCGGAGATCTCCTCCGGGGTCGCCGTCTGCCCCTCGTGGAGGACGACGACGGCCGTGACCTGCTCCCCCCATTTCTCGTGGGGCACCCCGATGATCGCCACGTCCTTCACCTTGGGATGGCCGCCGACCACGTTCTCCACCTCGGAGGGAAAGATGTTTTCACCCCCGGAGATGATCATGTTTGCCTTTCTGTCCACGAGGTAGACGTAGCCGTCTTCGTCCCTCATGCCCATGTCGCCCGCGCTGAAGTACTCGCCCTTCATGGAAGCTGCCGTCTTCTCCGGGTCCTTCCAGTAGCCCTCGAAGAGCATGGGGCTCCGGGAATAGAGCTCGCCCACCTTGCCGGGCTCGGTGATGAGAGTGCCGTCCTCGTCGTAGAAGCGGATCACGTCCGAGCCGATCACCTCCCGGCCGCACGAGCCGAGCTTGGAGAGCTGCTCGTTCGGCTTCAGGACGGTGACGATGCCCGCCTCCGTCGACCCGTAGGCCTCGTAAAGCTCGGAGTTCTTGAACATCTCGAGTATTCCGAGCTTCGTATCCCTCCGGGCCGGGGCAGAGGAGATGAGGAGCTTCTTGATGGACGAGAGGTCGTACTTCTTCTTCACCTCGTCAGGCAGGGCGAGCATCATGATGTAGTGGGTGGGCACCAGCGACGTGAAGGTGATCTTATGGTCGGAGAATGTCTTGAGCAGGTCTTCCGGGTTGAAGCTCACCATGTTGTAGCACATGACGGCGCCCCCTACCCACGTGGCCACGTAGGAGTAAAAGAGGGAGTTCACGTGGCAGCACGGCATGACGAGGAGGTTGACGTCATCGAAATCGAATTGATGATCGAAGATGGTGATGAAATACTGGGCGAAGAGTGAGGCATGTGACTTCATCACCCCCTTCGGCCTGCCCGTGGTGCCCCCGGTATACATGATGACCCAGATGTCGTCTGCCTCTACCTTGGTGGCAGGCTCCTCGGGGCTTGCGGCGGCAAGGAGCCCCTCATACGAGAGGTAGCCGTCGAAGGAGGGGTTGTCCACGCCAAAAGAGACGTAATGGGCAACCGTCGGCATGTTCTTCTTCATGGCGCTTACGTGTTCCACCCATTCTGCCTGCGCGAGAAAGACCTTCGCCTCGCAATGGCTGACGATGTACTCCATCTCGGGCGCCGAGAGCCTGAACATGATGGGCACGCAGACGAATCCCCCCTTTGCCGCGGCCGTGTATATCTCCATCCACTCGACACAGTTGTAGGCGAGTACCGCAAAGCGGTCGCCTTTCTTCATGCCCAGGTTTGCCAGCGCATTGGCGAGCCGAGAGGAGCGCTCGTTCCATTCGGCAAAGGTGTAGGCTTTGTTCAGGTCCTTGATGCCGATCTTGGAGGGCCACTTGAACGCGTTCACCCTCACCACGTCACCGGCAATCATCCAGTGTCCAAGCTTCATCCGTAACCTCCTGAAAGTAGTCATTGTATCAACCCTTTGAACGTGACGTGGGAGGAGTTCGGTCCTAAAAATCCTATTTCCAATCACGCCGGTCGACGATAAGGCCATCCTTGTCCGAAAGCGTGCCTTTTTCCAAGAATTCCAGCCTGTCTATCTTTACGGTGCATATCTCTCTGACGACTTCCTCGAACTCCTTGCCGAACGCTGTCCGATCGCGCTCTCTCCCTGCCTCCACCCTCATGGTCAGCTTATCCTTGAAGCCCGAGCGCTCCACGACCGCCTGAAGCCTCAGGTCGCCGAACCTGGCCGCGACCTTCTTGAGCTGGCTCGGGGCTATGAACATACCCCGCACCTTTGTCGCCTCACCCACCCTTCCCGAGATGCCGGTGAGCCTGAAGGACGTCCTCCCGCAGGGGCAGGGATCTTCGACAGCCGCGGAGAGGTCGCCCGTGCCGAACCTGAAGAGGAAAAACATGGTATTGAGCCTCGTCACGGTCACTTCGCCGAGGGCCCCGGCCGGAAGCTGCTCGCCCGTGGCAGGGTCGACGATCTCGACGATGACCTCCTCGCATATGTGCCAGTGTCCCTTCTCCCGGCACTCATAGGCGATGTCCCCCACCTCCGTGGCCCCGTACATCTGATACGTGTCGATGGCGTAATCCTCCTCGAAGGTCCGCCTTAAGGAGGGCTGAAGCGGCTCTGCCACGAAGCTCGCCCGCCTCACCTTGAAATCGTTCCTGAAGTTGTACCCCAGCTCCTCTGCCTTCTTGATAATCGCCATGAGGAAGCTTGGGGTCCCTGTGTAGGCCGTGACGCCTAGATCACGGATCAACTGGATCTGGTTCTCGGTGCTGGACGTGCCCGAGGGCACGACCGTCGCGCCAAGGCGCCTTAAGCCGCTGTGAAAGGTGAGGCCGGCTGCGACCATATGGTACGAGAAAGTGTTGAGCACGATGTCGCGCCTTGCCGAAGCCGGCCGCGTGGTAGCCCCTTGCCCATATGGGGTCATCCTCGGTGAGGTGGGGCTCATATACGGGCCCGGGAGAGGTGAAAATCCTGTCGGTCTTGAGGCCCTCGCCGGAAAGTCCGGCGAAGGGCGGATCCGCCTGCTCCATCCTGACGAGCTCCTCCCTCGATATCTTCGGGAGCTTCGCAAGGTCCTTGATCGACCGTATCTGGGAAGGCTTGATCTTTCGCTCGTCAAAGACCTTCCTCACCCATTTCGACGCCCCGTATCCGAGGCGCACCATCTCAGCAAGGCGCCGGTCGTAGTACTCCCGTCTCTCAAGGCTGCGACATGGCTTCTTTCTCGTCGAAAAAGAGATTCCCCTTCTTCTTGGCGGTCATCTAAGGCCTCCCTACAGCCAGCGCTTGCGGCGCTTGTAGGACTTGACGTCCTTATAGGACTTGCTCGCGCCCGAGGCGGCGGTCCCCAAGTAGAACTCCTTCACGTCGGGGTTCTCCACGAGACGAGCGGCCTCATCCTCCATCATGATCTTGCCGTTCTCCATCACATACCCGTAATGGGCGATCCGGAGCGCCATGTTCGCGTTCTGCTCGACGAGGACTATGGTCGTACCCTGCTCTTTGTTGATCCTCTTCACTATCTCGAAGATCTCCTTGACGAGAAAAGGCGCGAGGCCGAGCGACGGCTCGTCGAGGAGAAGCAGCTCCGGGTGGGCCATGAGGGCCCGTCCCATGACGAGCATCTGAAGCTCACCGCCGCTGCAGTATCCGGCCAGCCTGTTCCTCCGCGGCACGAGGGGAGGGAAGTAGTCGTAGATCATGTCCAGGTCTTTCTTGTAGGGCTTGCCCCACCTCGTTGCCGTGCCCACCCTGAGGTTCTCCTCGATGGTAAGGTTCTTGAAAGGCTGGCGGCCCTCGAGGACCTGGATGATGCCGAGGCGGGTTATCTCCTCCGGCGCCGAGTTCTGAATGGATCGGCCGTCGTATTCGATCGTGCCTTCCGTTACCTTGCCGTTCTCAGGCTTGAGGAGCCCTGAAATGGCCTTGAGGGTGGTTGTCTTGCCTGCCCCGTTGCTCCCCAGGAGAGAGACGATCTGTCCCCTCTTCACCACGAGGGAAACGCCCTTGAGCACCTGGATCACTTCCGCGTAGACAACGGAAATATTGTTGAGCCGCAGCAGGGTATCATCTTTCATGGTCACTTCCTTAAGGCAAGGATACGCCGTCAATAGGAGAACGGCCAGAGCCTGAAGCTCGAGCGCACGATGCGCCACAGGTCTGCGAGTCCCTTGGGCCTCAACATGATGAAGAGCACGATGGCGAGGCCGAAGACGAATTCTCGCAGCGGCGCAATGGTAAGGGCGATCTTGCTTAAGCCCCCCAGGTTCATGAAGTACTGCGTTGCCCCGCTCAACACCTCGTTGAGAATGGTGATGAAGAGGGCCCCGAAAACCGCGCCCGGTATGCTCCCGAGCCCCCCTATGATGATCATTGCAATATACTGCACGGAGAGGAAGAGAGTAAAGGGCTCCGGCGAAATGCTCGCGATGTAGTGAGCCCACAGGCCGCCCGCGATCCCCGCGTAGAAGGAGCTTATGGCGAACGCGAGGAGCTTGTACTGGAAAATGGGAATGCCCATCCCTTCAGCGGCCCGGTCATTGTCGCGGATGGCGATGAACGCGCGGCCGAACCGGGTCCGTAGGAGGTTCGCCGCAATCCACGACATGAGGACGAAACAGACGAAGACGACGTAAAAGAAGGAGCGGTCCTTAGACAGGGAAATCCCGAACAGGGTCGCCCTGGCACAGGATGATCCCCTCCGGTCCCTTTCGTGAGACCGGTCCAGTGGACGAGGAGGTATTCGATGATGAACTGGCCGGCAAGGGTCGCGATGGTGAGGTAGAGATGCTTGAGCCTTAGAGATGGGATGCCGAAGACCATGCCCACGAAGGCGGTGATGACCCCGGCTGAAAGGACGGAAAGGTAGAAGGGGAAGCCGCAGGAGCTAGCGAGAATGGCCGCGGAATAGGCGCCTACTCCGAAGAAAGCCCCGTGGCCGAGGGATATCTGGCCCGTGAAACCGATGAGGATGTTGAGGCCGATGGCGGCGATGGCGGCGATCCCTATGAGGTTGATGATGTAGAGCCAGTAAGCCTTGCACACGAGGGGGATGACGACGAAGAGCGCGAGAAGCCCGATCACGAGCCAGACCCTTCCGAAATCCGTCTCGAAAATGGTCAGCTCTTCCTCGTACCGCTGCCTGAAATCCCCGCAAGGATGAAACCTCGGCTTCCTCATCATCGCCCTCATACTCGCTCGATCTCCTTGAGGCCGAAGAGGCCGTAAGGCTTCACGAGGAGGATGAGCACGAGAAGGACGTAGGGAACAACCTCCCTGAGCGAAGTGGAGACATAGCCGCCCGTGAAGGTTTCGACCAGTCCTATGATGACCCCGCCGATGATGGCCCCGCCGATGCTCTCAAGCCCCCCGAGGATGACCACGGGAAAGACCTTGAGGCCCACGTCTCCCAACTGATGGACATTTATCCCGTTGATGATGCCGAGGATAATCCCGCTCATGGCGCAGACCACTGAGGCGATAGCCCACGAGAGGGCGAAGACCCTCCTCACGTGCACCCCGAGGGAAAGGGCGGCGGTCTGATTGTCGGCCACCGACCTCATGTATATCCCCTGCGAGGAATACTTGAAAAAGAATCCGAAGAGGAGAAGGAAGATGATGCCGATGATGAACGTGGCGGCGTATACGGGCGGCACGCTGACGGCACCCCACTGGATGGAGAGGTTCTTCGGCAGGAAGTCGGGATAGTTGAAGAGGTTCCCCCCGAAGATGAAGAGGAGCAGTCCCCTGAACATGTACGCCAGGCCTATGGTCATCATGATGACCTCGACGAGGGCCTCCCCGATAAGGGGACGGAGGAAAAGGCGCTCGATGACGAAACCGAGGACGAAGCTGCCCAGGAGGGTCGCGAGGAAGGCAAGGGGAATAGGCAGTCCGGCCCAGCCGGCAAAGACGAGGAAGAGGAAGGCGCCGATGGCGAGAAGCTGACCGTGGGCGAAGTTGAGCACGCTGCTCGACTTGAAGATCATGACGAAGCCCAGGGCGGCGATGGCGTAAAGGAAGCCGATGGATAATCCCTGAATCAGGAGCTGGACGAAAAACTGCATGTGCAGAGCCTCCGCTTGAGGATTGACCGCCCTAAAGACGCGCGTAGCGGCCGTGCCCGGAAGGGGCGCCGTTTCCCGCTGTTTTTCGCGCCTCCGGTCTAGCGCGTCCGCATCATATGCGGACTATTGCGTCCGCATTACATGCGGACTATTGTTCATGATCCGTTTCCACCGCCAGTATTTTCACCTTAGTCGCAACTAATGGGGTTCAGCACCCCCTCCGCAGGCGTTGCCACCGGAGCCTCCCCCCTCACCCTCGCTTTCGCTCGATCTATTTGTCATGATCCGTTTCCACCGCCAGTATTTTCACCTTAGTCTCGATGGTGCCGATCGTTCCGTCCCTGTACCTCACCTTGCCCTTCACCGGCAGCTCTTTCAGATCGCTGTACATGGCCTCTATCAAGTCGATGTACTGCTCATAGACGAACTTCCTTCTCACCTTTCCGGTTCGCGTCAATTCCTCGTCATCCGCGTCGAGAAGCTTGTAAAGGAGGATCATCCTGTGGATCTTCATGGGCTTGGGCAGCTGCCCGTTCACCTGCCGGACCTCTCCGAGAATCAGCTCTTCCACAGGCGGCTGCTGGGAGAGGTCCGTGTAGGTCGTGTAGGGGATCATGCGGTCCTCGGCCCAGCTTCCCACGTTGCCCATGTCGATGTTGATGAAGCCCGTGATATACCGGCGCCCCTCGCCGAAAACGACCGCCTCCTTCACATAGGGGCTGAACTTCAGCCTCGTCTCTATGAAATCCGGGGAGAAGGCCTCACCTTCCTCGGTGCGCATGATCTCCTCTTTCCGGCCGATGATGAGGAGGTGGCCGTCCTTGTCCACGTAGCCCGCATCTCCGGTGTGGAGCCAGCCGTCCCTGAACGCTTTTTTCGTCGCCTCGGCATCCTCGTAATAGCCCGCGAAATTCGAGGCGCTCGCCACGAGGACCTCCTGGTCTTCCGCGATCTTCACCTGGGTCCTCGGCAGCGGCTTGCCCACGGTCTCCGGCTTGACTTCCCCGTCGGGCTGAACCTGGAACACTCCTCCTGCCTCGGTGAGACCGTAGGCGTGTTTCAGGTTGAGGCCCTTTGCGCGGAAAAAGCGTATCACATCAGGGCTGATGGGATGGCCGCCCGTCACCGCAGCCCTGATCTGGGAGCACCCGACCCGGTCGAGAAGGGGCCGGAAGACGAGCCGAGAGGCGAGGCCGCGAAGAGCGCGCAGGTAGAAGGGGAGAGGTCGCTTCTCCCGCTCCCGATCGACCACCGCCCCGCCGATCCGCTCGGACAGCCGGAAGAGAGTCCTCTTTACCCATCCGGAATCGCCGATCTTCACCCTTATCGTCGATGCCAGGTCCTCCCAGAACCGGGAAGAAGTGATCACCACCGCGGGTCCGATCTCGCGGAAGTCCTCGGTGGCAGTCTCCGGCGTCTCGGGGAAGTTCATCGCCATTCCCCCGCAGAGGGCCACCCCCATGCCCCACATCTGGTCGACGATCCAGGCGGTCGGTGTGATGGATATCCAGTTATCCCCCAGGGAGATGGGCATGCTCTCGAGCCACTTCCGCGCCATATCGGCGAAGCTCAAGTGGGGCATCATCGCGAGCTTCGGCACGCCTGTGGTCCCTGAGGTCATGATCATGAGGGCCACCTCCTCGGGTTTCCCCTTGGCCATCTCAGCGGCAAACCTCTGCGGTTCCTTTTGATCGATCGCCTCACCGATCCTCAAGACTTCCGCAAAGCTGATAAGCCAGGGGTCGCCGGCATAGCTCCTCATGCCTGTCGGGTCGATGTAGATGACTTTCTTCACGTGGCCAAGGCTGTCTTTGGCTTCGATGAGCTTGTCCACCTGCTCCTGGTCCTGGACGACCACGATGGCTGCCCGGATGCGATTGAGCATAGTGGTCAGCTCTTTGGCCACGGACGAGGTGAAAAGGTTGAGGGTGACCGCCCCGAGGGCCTGGGCGCCCAGCTCACTGAAGAGCCACTCCGGGTGGTTGTTCGTGATGATGGCGCAGTTCTCACCCCGCTTCAATCCGATGGAGGAGAACCCCAAGGAAGCATGCCTGGTGTATCGCAGATAGGCCTGCCAGTCGTATGCCTGCCATATGCCGTAGGCCTTTTCACGAATGGCAATGGCTCCTGCGGGCAGTCGCTCCGCCTGGAGGGCAAGGATCTGTGGAAGGGTGAAACGGCTCAGGGACGACAACCATTGCTCATCGATAGGCCCTCTTTTCTCAAACCTCATATGGACGCGTAAACCCCCCTTCCCCCTTATGATCCGCGGCCGGCTAAAAGCGGATTCTTCCTTCCCACCCCGAAAGGAGACCCCTTGGAGCGCATCCGGCCTCTCGCGCGGCTCCTTTTCGCGTCTGGCTTTCCTTAAGCCGTTTCACCCAGGTATGCCTTTATCACTCTGGGATGATTGCCGACGACCTCGGGCGGGCCCTCGGCTATCTTCTCTCCGAAATCGAGTACCACGATCCTGTGGGAGATGCTCATGACAATCGACATGTCGTGCTCGACGAGAATCATGGTCTGCCCCCATGCCTCGTTCAGCTCGATGAGGAACCGGACCATGTCCTCTTTCTCTTCCAAGGTCATGCCCGCAAACGGCTCGTCAAGGAGCAGGAGCTTCGGCTTCAGGGCGAGCGCTCGGGCAAGCTCCACCCGTTTTCGCAACCCATAGGGCAGGGCACCCACAGCCTTCTTGCGAATGGGCTGCATCTCCAGGAAATCGATGAGCTCCTCCAGGACGCGGCGATGATGCACCTCCTCCTCCCGCACGGACCGGGAGAATAGCGCCGCCGGCCCGAGGCCGTAGCGCGAGTGGATGTGGCGGGCCAGGAGCATGTTGGCCAGGACCGTCATGCCGGGAAAAAGCTCGATGTTCTGAAATGTGCGGCCTATGCCGTGCCTCACCACGGCGTGGGGCGCAAGGCCCGTGACATCCTCCCCGTTGAAGACGATCTTGCCGGTCTGGGGTTGATAGTAGCCTGTGATGGAGTTGAGGAGGCTCGTCTTCCCCGCGCCGTTGGGCCCGATCACGCTCACCAGCTCGCGTGTGTGGACGTCAAGGCTCACTCCGGAGATGGCGCTGACCCCGCCGAAGGTGAGAGAGATGTTGTTCACCTCCAGCTCAGCCGGAAGGCCTTCCCGACCGGTAGAGGCGAAAATTGACGGCTGCCCCCGAAAGGCCTTCATCTATTTCCCTTTCACCAGCTGAACCTGGTCTTTGCCCGGGACGAAGAAATTGGTCAGCGGTGAATACGTGCTGTCCTCGTGGATTCTCACGATCCTCGTCTTGAATGAGCCCTGATGGTCGGTCTTTGTATACGTCACATAGGGCACGAGGCCGCCCAAATCCTCGTTGTGGAACGACTCCATGGCATTGTTGATGGTCTCAGCGTTGATTTTCCCCGACTGTTTGTTCGCCTTCTCCATGCCCCTCTCCATGATCGAGGCGATGGTGACGCCGGTCCAGTAGGAGATATCGAACTTATCCACCGACTTGTATCTCTTCCACAAGTCCTGCAGGAGCTTGACCGCAGGCACGTTGTCCGTGGGAAGGCATCCGCAGAAGCACGCGGCGAGCCGCTCCCGTATGAGCCCCTGCCCCAGCTTGAAGAAATCGGGGTCAGTGGCCGTATAGGTTCCAAAGAAGGGCCCATCGTAGTTGGTCCGGTCCGCGGCTTTCAAGGCGGTGACAATACCCGCGGGAAGGATCTGGACGAAGATGTACTCCGCCTTCTTCTCTTTCAATCTCAGCATCTCGGTGGTGAGGTCGAGGGTGCTCGCGGGGAATTCCTCTATGCCCACGATGTTGATATCGTTCTTGGATGCATACTCCTTGCTCGGATCCTGAATCGTCTTTCCATACGTGTTGTTGTACGTGAGAAGGCCGACCTTCGGCGGCTCCTTTCCCTTATGGATCGCCTTGATATAGGCGAGGACGGAATACGAGTCCATCACGTAACTGCCGAAGGGCAGATACATGTAGTCTATGGGGGGATTGAGAAGCTGCTGGGGAGTCGAGAAGTTTATGGTCGGTATCTTGTACTCCTGGATAATCGGCTTCACCGCTATCCCCGACCCCGCGTCCCAGACGGCGAGCATGTCGACTTTTTCCTCGCAGAATTTCTTTACGAACCTCACCGCTTCAGGGACCTGGTAGGCGTGATCGACGATGGTCAGCTCGATCTTCCTGCCCCCTACCCCCCCTTTCACCTCGTTGACGTAGCGCATATAGTCCTGTAGACCCTTTGCGTGATACTGGCCCCAGGCCGAGGCAGGGCCCGTAAGATTGATCACCGCTCCCACCTTGATACCCTGAGCCCGGGCCGACGTGGCCACGCCCGAAAAGATAAAGGCCGCCATGATCGATAGAACGAATATCCTCTTCATGAACTCCTCCCTCCTTCCCTTGGTCTTTGACCTTCCGTAGTTTCGGTGATACTTCCTGCAATGGTAACACATGAATTTGACATTTCATAATAGTTTTTTTTGTTTTTTCTCACAAGCGGGTCGGGGGAGCCGCCTCCGAGAGCCAGATTACGGCCATTACATGATATTTCTCTCACAAGCCCCGCGTCTTGACAGATGCAGCATCGCGTATTGACAGATGCAGCATCGCATGAGAAAGATATACGATACAGTTCCTTGAAAAAAGGGCAAGGCGCGACGCGACGAGCGTGAGCGAGGGTGAGGGGGGAGGCTCCGCAGGCTTATGCCTGTGGAGGGGGCGCTGAGCCCCAGTAATTGCACGCAAGGTTAAGGGGTGAGCTCTGTTACCAGCCGCTCCTGGGCGAGCGAAGCGAGTCTCTGAGGGGGGAGGCTCCGCAGGCTTATGCCTGTGGAGGGGGCGCTGAGCCCCAGTAATTGCTGCTGAACCCCAATAATTGAAAAGGAGGGCTAAAACCCGTGGACAAGGAGAAAGAGTCGGCATTCGCTGGCAGGGTTTCGGAGGAACCCTTTGCAGGGCTCCTGGGCATCCGGTTGGTCGAGGTGGGCGACGGCTACGCGGTCTGTGAGATGGCGTACAAGGAGGCTTTCGATAATATTCTTGGGATGGCGCACGGGGGGGCCATTTTCTCCCTCATAGACGAGGCATTCGAGGTGTCGTCGAACAGCCACGGGACCGTTGCGGTGGCGCTCAACATGAACGTAACCTTCATAAAGCCCGCGGCAAAAAACTCCGTGCTCCGGGCCACGTCCACGGAAGTAAGCAAGGGCGCCAGGACGGCCACCTACCAGATTGCGGTGGAGGACGAAGAGGGCCTTGTGGCGACATGCCAGGCCCTCGCGTATCGAAAGACGGAGAGACTCTCGTTTGTGCCCGGGTGAGCCTTCCCTTCTCCAGAGTCTTTCAGCCAAACTGCCGCCCTTTTTTTAGGCATGTGGCCATTCCACGGAAAGCTCCGGTCCCGCTGCCCTCCTTCATGGGAAGCGGCCTGACTTCAGCCAAAAGGAGGGGACGGCGTCAAGGGAAAGGGACGTGGTCAAGAGCAAAACATATTGACAGGTTGACGCTCGTCATATACGATAATACCTGATCATCCGCTGTGTACGGTTTTATCCGAATCCCGATGTTGCAGATCGGAGATCCACCAGGGAAAGGGAGCATCCGGTCGAGTACGCGGTGAAGGGTCAGGGTGTTGCGTTTTATGGGCACGTCATTTTGCGCACACCATGCGGCCGGCGTCACAAGTACTATGGACTTAAGTTGAGATCCTGAAGGACTTCGGGGTCAGAATAACAACGAGCGGAGGGTAATCATGAACGACAAGCTAGTGAGCCTTATGTCAGACCTGATGGAAGACGAGACCATCGCCCTGGTCAAGGACCTGATCAAGCAGGGAACGGACCCAATGAGCATTCTCGACGACGCCCGTCGCGCGATGGAAGTTGTGGGAAAGCGCTTCGAGAAATGCGAATACTTTATCCCGGATCTCATGATGGCGGGCGAAATTCTGAAAGGGATCTCCGACATTGTCAAGCCCCTTATAACCGGAGGGCAGGCGGCGGCTAAGAAAGGCAAGGTCCTGATCGGAACGGTTGCCGGGGACATACACGACATCGGCAAGGACATCGTGACGTTCATGCTCGACGTGAGCGGCTATGACGTCCTCGACATCGGCATAGACGTGCCGGTTCCCACGTTCGTCCAAAAGGTGAAAGAGTTCGGTCCCGCGGTAGTGGGGTTGAGCGGCTTCCTGACCCTCGCGTTCGACTCCATGAAGAAGACCGTCGAAGCCCTCGATGAGGCGGGCCTGCGCAAGAACATAAAGATCATGATCGGCGGCGGCCAGATGGACGACGAGATCAAGAAGTACGTGAAAGCCGATGCGTACGGAAAAGATGCCATAGCAGCGGTCAGCCTCTGCAAAGAGTGGCTCGGGGCTTAAAGAAAGACGTAAGTCAACGACATCGAGAGGCTTTCGCTCAAGAAACGGCACGTCTCGCGAAAACGGGCAGCCGGCTTATTGAGGAAGCCTCGGCGGGCGTCGGCATGGGATTGAGCATTTTCCCCCGGTCGGAACCGGATTGACGATTGGACAGAGGCTCTCGGGAACGGGACGGGACGAGTTGCTCCGACAGCCTGAAGCCGGGGAAATTAGACGCTCCGTTCTTTTTTCGTACAGCAAGCGGCGCACCCTTTGCTCACTCAAGGAGCGCGAAACCGGGGTTCAGGAATGGCTAATCCTGAGTCCCGGTTTTGATTTCTCCGGCCCTAATCCGGGATCAGGGGCCGCACAGAGCAAAGACCTCTCTCCCTATAGGAGAAAGTCCGGCTTTTCGGTGCGCCCTTCGTTCAGGGAGCTGACGAGACAGCGTGGAAGCACACATTCAATCCATGGTAGATGCGCTCCGCCGTGCCAACAGAGGGCCGGTGCCCAGAGGAGAGCTGTTTATCTCCAGGACCTTCCTCGATCACTATTTCGGCCGAGGCGGGGGCGCCTATTCGCGACAACTCGCGGGAGCCGCCCAATCCATGGGGCTTTCCCTCGTGGGAATCGATCTCAATCACGCGCCATCTCTGCCCCGTCCGTCTTGCGAGGCATTGAAGGAGCTGGAGCCTTTCTTCACCGTCGGGTATATAGACGGACCAATAGAGCGGCTGATCGAGGGGCACGGCTTCGTCACGGCCATGAAGAGTCTCAAGAAAGAGCCGTCCCTCTTCTCGCGCCTTGCGGCCAGCGTGCTGCTGGAGGTGGAGGAGGCGGCCGGGGTTGCCCGCCGGGGCGGGCTTATGGCCATAGCCATAGCGGATGATATCGCCGGGAATAGGGGGCTTCTCTTCTCGCCGGACTATTTCGCCGACGCGGTTTGCCCCGTATACAGGGACATGGCCAGGATCATTGGGGAAAATGGGCTCTCTCCCTTCTTCCACTCGGACGGCGATATTCGGAAGATCATCGGGTCCCTGATAGAGGCAGGCTATCAGTGCATCCACCCGGTGGACGGCTCAAGCGGCATGGACATCTACGACCTGCGGGCCGAATTCGGCGACAGGGTTTCTTTTATGGGACACGTGGACATCATGACGTGGGATGCGCGGCGCATCAGGGAAGAGGTAGGACGGGCGGAAAGCGAGTTCGCCGAAGGCGGCCTCATACTGGGATCGATGGGAGGCCTTTCCATGGACGTGAGGCCGGATGCGCTCTTCGCCCTGTATGGGGAGAAGAGCTTCGCCAATGAGAGTATCGCGAATGGTTAAGGAGACGATATCCCTTTTAATGATATCCTTAATCATGGGTCTCGCAGGACAAGACCATGCGAGTTTTGAGCGCTGAAAGATGGGGATGCGAAAGATGAAGAGCTACAAGGTCCTCTTTGCCCCGAGCCTTACGGAGACACGCCAGGAAGCGGGGAAAACCATACTCGACGCGGCCCGTGAGCTTGGCCTCTACATCGACTCCCAATGCAACGGGAGAGGCAAGTGCGGGAGATGCAGGATCCGGGTGGTGGAGGGGAAGGCAGGCCCCTTCACGCAGGAGGAATCGGAATTCATCAGCCTCACCGATAAGGGCCTGGGCTACAGGCTGGCGTGCATGGCGCGCGTGGCCGGGGACATGACCGTTCTTATACCGCAGGAGAGCGTGCTCTCGTCGGAAGCCGCCAAGAAAGTCTTCTCAAAAAGGTCGCCCGTGATAAACCCTGCCATCAAGGCCTATGTCCTCGATGTCCCCCGGGAAGAAGGGGCGCACATAGCCTATTTCGAGCGCATCACCACTCTTCTCGGCGAACAGTACGGCGTCAAAGATTTGGGCACTGACATCGGCGTCCTCCGCGCCCTCGCTGAAGTCATGAAGGAGGCCGAGAATGAGGGCAAAGCCACTATCTTCGTCTGGATGGACAGGGAGATCGTGTCCGTCCGTTCCGGGGCGGACGACGCGTGTCTGGGCTTGGCCCTCGATGTGGGGACCACCACCGTCGCCCTCTACCTGTGCTCCTTAAGAGACGGTAGCATCGTAGCGACCGCCTCGACGACAAACCCGCAGGTCCTTTTTGGAACGGACATCATGTCCCGCATCTCTTACTCCTCCCACCACCCGGGCCAGGGGGTGAAGCGGATGCAGACGGAGCTTGTGCACGCCGTGAACGCCCTGATCGAGCAGATGACCGCTGCCATCGGGCTTTCTCCCCAAGGGATCATGGACGTCACCGTTGTAGGGAACACGGTGATGCACCACATTTTTCTCGGCATAGCCCCTGACCACCTGGGCCTCTGGCCCTTCAGCCCGTCGGTCCAGGGGTCTACAGACGTCAAGATCAGGGAGGTGGGGCTCACCGCAAATCCGGCTTCCTATGCCCACGTGCTCCCCATAGAGGCGGGTTTTGTCGGGGCGGACAACGTTGCGGTCCTCCTCTCCGAGGAGCCCTACAACCAGGAAGGCATCTCTCTCACGATTGACCTCGGCACGAATGGGGAGCTTGTGCTGGGGAACCGGGATAGGCTCTTCTCCTGCTCCTGCGCCACGGGTCCTGCCCTCGAAGGGGCGCACATAGCGAGTGGCATGAGGGCCACCGTGGGGGCCATAGAAAAGGTCCGCATAGACCCTCTTTCTTTCGAGGTAGACTACGCAGTCATAGGCACGGACGGCTGGGCAAGCCAGCACGCCGCAGGGGACCTCAAGCCAATCGGCCTGTGCGGTTCCGCCATTATCGACACTGTGGCCGAGCTTTTCAAGACCGGCCTACTTGGGCAGGACGGAGCCTTCAAGGAAAACGGCGGGGCCCGGAGGCTCAGGAAGGGGCAGACGGGCACGATCGAATTCGTCGTGGCGTGGAGCCATGAGTCGGCCATGGGCAAGGACATCGTGCTTACCCAGAGAGACGTGCGCCAGATCCAGCTTGCCAAAGGGGCCCTCCACGGAGGCTGCAGGGTCCTCATGCGCCGCCTCAATATCGATTCCCTGCCGCGAATGGCGATCGCGGGCGCCTTCGGCATGCACATAGACAAGGAGAATGCCCTTGCCATTGGCCTTTTCCCGTGGATCGAGCCGGAGAAGATGAATATGGTGGGCAATGCCGCGGGCCACGGGGCCTACCTCGCCCTCGTGAACAGAGAGAAGCGCGCAGAGGCCAACCGGATCGCCCGGGAGGTGACGCACATCGAGCTCGCCCTGGAGCCGGACTTCCAAAAGGAGTTCCTCAGGGCGCTTTCCATACCGTACAAGGAAGTGTAGGCGAGGCGTAGAAAGAACCTCGGGTCGACATGCAGGTACGGCCCGTCCGCATGAAGGTATCGCGATCTATTAATGGGGCTCAGCGCCCCCTCCACCGGCGAAGCCGGCCGGAGCCTCCCCCCTTAAGCCTCGCTTCGCTCGGGTACGCTTGCGGCGCCCTCTTCGCCGGGCGGCCTCGTGTGGGGACACTCCTCTCGTTGCTTTGCCTTCGGAGGGGTGTCCCCATGTATTATCCTCGGCCAACCCGGCTCAGATCGCATCCCCACCTCACGCGATCGTTTTTTCCAAGGCGGGGAAAACGATCCTTGATCCCTCCATGCGGACCGTCCATGCAATTACCGGGGCTCGCATCGCCCCCTCCACAGGCATAAGCCTGCGGAGCCTCCCCTTCATAAAAAGGAAGATACGGAAAAGGCCGGACGCTTGACCAGCTACTGGATCGGCGGCCTGACCGGATGGCCGCCTCCAGATTTTGAAAAGACAGGGTTGTCTTTGTGTGGGCTTCGCGGTGATATGGGTGGGACACGGTACTGCCAGGGTGTAACATAGCAGCCAATGTGAGCCTCGTGAGGGCGCTCTTCCTTCCTCGTACTCGTTACCCTGCCCACTCCCAACAAAGGTGAAGATGTCAAGCACAAAGTCGCAACGGCTCAAGTGAGCCGAACGGGTCGGTCGCGCCGAGCACGGCAGTTTTCGGTAAAAACAGCGTAGCCCCGGAAGTATGTGTCATTTAGGAATATTCTCTGAAGTGGCGATAATAATATGGGGAACGGACTGTTCAGTATTCTTGCCCTTTAGTTCTGAGCGCCCGGGAGATAAGGGTTCTCAGGCATGGTAGGACATGGCCCCTAGATTCAGGCTCGGATGGCGACATTTCCCTCCAGTTGCCACGATAGTGGTCGGGATTGGCCTGTCGGTGGCTGCTTGTCTCCTCATACACCACCGGGAATACCTGGATATGGAGTTGGCCTTCCAGCAGGAGGCGGCCGAACGTTACGCTTCACTGAAGAGAGAAATTGAATTCGACCTTCAAGCAGTTGAAGCCATAACCGCTTTCTATCAGGCGTCCGCTGAAGTGGACCGCCAAGCGTTCCGGAGCTTTGCGACGCCTTTGCTCGATCGCCACCCAAGCATTCAGGCCCTCGAGTGGATACCGAGAGTCTCTCCTGCCGAGAGGGACACCTACGAACGGAGGGCCAGGAGCGGGGGATTTCCCGGATTTCAAATCACGGAAAAGGAGGCTAACGGGTCGATGCTTAGGGCCCGGATACGTATCGAGTATTTCCCCGTCTATTTCGTCGAACCATACAGGGGCAATGAGGCCGCCCTGGGATTCGATTTGTCCTCGGATCCGACGCGTGACACGTCGCTCAGCTTTGCCCGTGACACAGGGAGGATAACAGCGACACCGCGGATCAGCCTGGTGCAGGGGACCGCAAATCAGCCCGGGTTCATTGTTTTTGCGCCGGTCTACCGCAAAGCGGCCTCCCTTGACTCAACAGAGTCCCACCGGCTAAACCTTGTCGGTTTTGCCTTGGGCGTTTTTCGTGTTGGTGCGATCGTGGAGCATTCCCTGGCGCACCTTACCCAAAAGCCGATCAACATGGTCCTTTACGACCAGTCTGGCCCGGGAAATGATCGTTTGCTCTATTCGAACAGAACAGCGCCTCCACGACCGGGGAATGATAGTTCTCTTGACCTGATCACATATGCGCGGCCAATCGACGTCGCGGGTCGATTGTGGACGGTGGTGCTTACGCCGACGCGCGCGTATCTCTCGGCTAAGGGGAGTTGGCACCCGTGGGCAGCGCTGATAGTTGGCCTTATGATTACCGTCCTTTTGGCACGCTACCTGTTTATCGGTATCGGCCGTGCCCGCCATATCGAGCGACTCGTGGAGGACCGGACAGGGGAAATGAGACAAACCAACACGAACCTCGAGACCGAAATCGCCGAAAGAAGGCGTGCCGAGGAGGCGCTGCGGAAAAGCGCAGTCCTCTTCCGCGCCGTGATAGAAAAGTCGAGCGAGGTGCTTCTCCTCACCGATGCAGAGGGTAAGATCCTCTACGTGTCTCCACCGGCAACGGAGGGCTTCGGCTACGACCCGGCGGACGTGATCGGCAAAGAGGTGCGTGCATTCGTGCACGTGGAAGATTTGTCCCTCATCTCGGAAGCGATGTCATGGGTCCGTCAAACCCCTGGCAAGTCCAAAAACCTGACAGTGCGCGTACGCCACGAAGACGGTAGCTGGCGCTGGGTAGAGATGACGATACGCAACCTTCTCTCAGAGCCCGGCGTCGGCGCGGTTGTTACCAACATGCGGGATATTACCGACCGAAGGACGGCCCAGGACGCGCTCGAAGAGTCGGAGAACAAGTTCCGGGCCCTCGTCGAAAAAGCCATCGTCGGTGTCTACCTCGTGCAGGATCACGTCTTCAAGTACGTCAACTCAAAATGTGCCGAGATTCACGGGTACGCGGACCCCCAAGAGATGGACGGCCTGGATATCCGAGGCACGTTCTTCCCCGGGGACCTGCCTCCTGTTGAAAAGACGGAGCAGTGGGTGCACGGCGAGGGGCAGACCCAGAGCCGCCAGTTCAGGATCGTGAGGAAGGACGGAGAGGTCAGACACGTCGAGACCTTCGGCAGATATACCCTGTACCGGGGCAGGCAGGCGGTGATAGGCATGATCATCGACATTACCGACCGGAGATACGCAGAAGATGCCCTCCGCTGGAAGACGACCTTCCTCGAAGCCCTCGTGCACTCCTCGCAGGACGGGATACTCGTGCTCGACAGCCGGATGCAGAAAGTGGCGCAGAACCAGCGGCTGCTCGAGCTGTGGAACATGCCCGCGGACGTCGCCGGGGCCGAAGACCCGGAACAATGCCTCAATTTTCTCATGGCATCCATCAAGAACCCTGAAGAATTCTACAAGAAGCTCATGCATCTCTACAACCACCCGGACGAGACCGTTCGGGGAGAATTCGAGCTGAATAATGGCACGTTCGTGGAGGCGTTCTCCTACCCCGTGCTCGGCAAGGACAGCATAGAGCAGTATGGCAGAATATGGATGTTCCGCGATATTACGGAGATCAGGCGCTACTGGGACATGCTGGAGAACCTCTCGACGACGGACGGGCTCACGGGGATATCGAACAGGCGGAGGTTCGACGAATTTCTCGAGCGCGAGTGGCGCAGGAGCATGCGCGAATATTCCAACCTGTCGCTTCTCATCGTCGACATCGACTACTTCAAGGAGTTCAACGACCGGTACGGACACCTCGCGGGCGACGACTGCCTCAAGCAGGTAGCAGCCACCTTGGCAGGGACGATGAGACGGGCCAGCGACTTGGTTGCCCGCTACGGGGGAGACGAGTTTACCTGCGTCCTCCCCGGAACGGGAGAGCAAAAGGCGGTGAAGGTAGCCCAGAGGATCGCGGACGAAGTAGCCAGACTAAGCATACCACACGAAAGCTCCTCCGTGGCCGAGCACGTGACCGTAAGCATCGGAGTCGCCACCGAGGTGCCGGAGAAAGGACGGGAATATTCCGATCTTATCAGCAAGGCGGATCGCCGTCTGTATGCTGCAAAGGAACAGGGGCGCAACGGGGTGGTCGCCCTTCGTGATGATTACCGCATCGAGGTGAAAGGCGATGATCAACGACCGTGAAGAACTGATCGAGCGGGCACGTAACGCACATACCTTGCCCATGATGAGCAACATGATGGTCGAGGTATTCAGGGTCATGGCCAACCCTGATTCATCCTTCGGCCAGCTTTATGACGTCGTGAAGTACGACCAGGCCATCTCCTCGAGAATCATCAGCATCGCCAATTCTCCCTACTACAACAGGGGAACCCAGGTAACGAGCCTCGAGAGGGCGATGGTGATGGTGGGCTTCAAAGAGATCGAAAGGATCATCATGTGCCTCGTCTTCATGAAGCAGATCATGTCACCGTGGAAGCTTGCCCAGGATGATATGGCAGCCCTATGGGAGCATTCGCTTACCGTTGCCCATGCGGCAAAAACCCTCGACTTGAAAATGGGCGGAGAGGAATCGGAGAAGGCGTTCGCGATCTCCATCGTCCACGACATAGGGAAGGTTATCCTCTATGCGTACGACGACCGGTACAGGGCCGTGGCGAAAGAGGCGTCCCTCGGCACGAGAGACATCTGCGACCTGGAACGCTCAGAATACGGCATCGACCACCAGGAGATAGGTCACCACATGTCGGTGAAGTGGAATTTCCCTAAAGAGTTCTCCGAGGCCATCCTGACCCACCACAGCCCGCCCGACGGGACGATGCCGGTCATCGACATCGTGAGGGAGGCCGACGCGTTCGCGTGCGGCCAGGAGAGTGGTCTTCCCGAGAGAGAAAGAACAGTGCTCCACCTCGCTAGGGAGGCAATAGAAGCGGAAACCGAGCGCATCAAGGTGCTTGTGGGGGTGTAGCATATTAGGAGGCTCTATGGAGTCGGGCCACTGACCGTACCAAATCAGCGTGACCTTTGATCCATCCCCCCTTCTTAGTGCTAGTCCGCAGCTTCATTTCTTGCGTTGTGCATGGCTTTAAGCGGCACTTTCATCGAAGCTTTTTCAGATCCAGATTCCATCCATCGTCAAAGAGATGCGATTATGCATACCGCACGTGTGAGCGCCAGGAGTATCAACGCTCACGTCCCGTCAATTTACTCCCTCAGAGCAGACATGCCTATCATCATGTGCACGGGTTTCAGCGAGCTTGTCGATGCCGGCAATGTCAAGGTGGCTGGCATCAGGGCCTTTGTGAAGAAGGGCCACCCTTGATTGAGTGGCCCCGATGTCGGCGGGATGTATCTCAACTACTTGTTCTCTACTGTGACTGATTCCGTCTGCTAAGTCGTCTGTAGCTCGATCAGAACTTGCAGCCGGTGCTTCCCTTACAGTGCTTCCTCTTACTTAGACTTGAGGCAATTGAGGCCCAGACTCTGCCTCGTATAGCCTTAAGTCTCGCCGGGCCGCGTACTGCCGTGAGGGTAATCTCTCTCCCGCCGACAATTACAGAGTAGCACATCTACTATAGGTGTCAAGTTGTTTCTTCTTTTGACCTGAACTTCACGTTCGTCCAGTCCATTCTGTGGACCGCCGGTCTCGAACCCAGTGGCCGAGAGACAGACCGGAGACAGAAAAACAGGCGCTCATGTTTCCATAAGCCCCCTAAATCATTACATATATACTGGCGGAGAGAGATTCGAGCCCTTTTCCCGTCAATGCCCGTGAGGGAATCCGGCAAGGAAGGCACAGAAAAGGCATGGAGACATCCGGCCGGGTTCCTCTTTTCGAGGTACCTACCCCCTGCCCGTCAGCTCGTCGTTTTGATCGAGCGAGCCCCGCAGTTTACCCTTACAGCACTGTAAGACACGTCGTATGGGGCCGTACCATCGTCTGTCCGGGAAGGGGGTGCATAGAGTTGTTATCCCCCTGGATGTCCGAACAAAGCATAGAGCATGGCTATTTGTGGCATGATGTTGCTAAATCCAGCCGGTTTTACGATCTTTCACAATCGAAGCTCTCACTGCCTTCTCGGGTGCGTCTACCGGGGGAATGTGAAGAACGGCATAATAACGCCGCTTAGTGCTTTCCTCCATCGGCGAAGACCAAGCATAGGCTTTTGTAGCCATAGGATGGTCCTCCAGGGCAAAGACAGACACCGTGCCGCTCCAGGCCGTTAGATCCCCAAACTTTTCCACCACAACAACGTCCTCGATGAAAGAGGCCGTGCAATCAAGGAGACGTTCGACGTGTGTTTTTAGTTCTGAGTCCACAAAAGGAATCATAACAGATTCTCACCCTCTATGACAGAATTGGATTGTGAGGCCACGAAAGCCGGGGAGGGCCCCCAGAATGGCCCCGCGCATCCCCGGCCGCTCACATCTCCTCGAAGGTCCCGGAGCTCCCCTCTTCAGAAGCGAATCGTTTTCATGGACATCGACTATCCGTGCGGGCTAAACTGCTTTCTATCGGAAATGGGTAGGGGCGACAATGGGGCAGACGTCGAGGATAGTGACGATCGTCAACGGCGTTGAAGTCATCGAGGTAACAATCCACGATCCCGAGGGAGAGTCTATCGAGACGAACTATCAGGTCGGGGGTGAAAGATACCAGACCTTGACAGAGGCGAGGAGGGCAGCCCAGGAAATCTCAGAATCCCGATAGGAAAGCTTGAGGAGGCTATGCGGTGATGCCGCACCACGATGTTGTCTTCTTGTTCGACGTCGATAACACGCTGATTGACAACGACAAGATCATAGACGATCTCAAACGCCACATTGACCAGCAGTTCGGGACGCAGCACCGGGAGCGCTATTTCGCGATTCTTGAGACCTTGTTCGCGGATCTCGGTTATGCCGATTACCTGGGTGCCCTTCAGCGCTATCGGCTCGAAGACCAGTGCGATACGCGGATGCTGCTGCTGTCTTCATTTCTCGTAGACTATCCGTTTGCCGACCGGCTGTACCCGGGCGCGCTCGACGCCCTTGCATACGCGCGCACCTTTGGGAAAACAGCCATCCTGTCGGATGGAGACGTGGTCTTCCAACCCCGCAAAGTTGAACGATCGGGCCTGTGGGAGGCGGTCGAAGGCCGCGTTCTCATCTACGTCCACAAGGAGAAGATGCTGGCCGACGTTGAGCGGCACTACCCGGCGCGCCACTACATTATGGTCGACGACAAGCCGCGCATTCTCACGGCGATGAAAGAGTTCTGGGGGGAGAGGCTCACCACTGTGTTCCCGCGCCAGGGACATTACGCGCTCGACCGCAATGATACCGACACCTTTCCCCCCGCTGACATCATTATTGATTCCATCGGCGACCTCGCCAAGCACGACCTGGCTGCGTTTCTCGACGCTGCCCTCAAGGCAAAATAGTGTGTCCAGACGTGGGAGGCGACTGCTTGTGAGGAGCATTCAGTGCAGGCATACCGTTAATTATGCCCACGGGTTTCGGCCGCTCGTCGATGCCGACAAGGCGAAGGCGGTAGGCATGCCTTCCTGCCCTTCCTTGCGCCATGTGTGTTCGATTCTGATATCCTGTCAGGCCAAATTTCAAGAAGATTAATCTCGCCTGCCTCGTTGGGGGAAGGTCACTGGAATGTTCCCTGGGGAATCTCGATTCTTGTTGACATACTATTAGTTTAGTGCTATATATCTGTGGGGAGGGCAGTCACTCACGATGAAGGATCGAAGAGACGGAAATATGGCCGATTTGGGAGGAAAGAGCGGACGAGCCCACGTCCGTGTGGCCGACGGTCTTCTTATCAAAAAAGGTCTGGATATGCCGGCCCGTGAGCACTTTGGGCGCAGTAGTGATGGCGTGGAGCTAATAAATGTGTACTCTTCTCGAATCGCCTGAAATGGGCTCTTACCCTTGGCGCTGTAGGAAAGGATGACAAAGGGGGGAGAGCCGACTTACGGAGGGAAAGAAGTGGCTTTGCTCTGTTTATGGCCTGTTTGCGCCACAATCGGGAGAATCGGTGGAATGCCGAAAAATAGAAATGTGTGTACTTTTGTTACCTGATGAGAGAGCCTGGTATGCCGGCAGGTGAGCCGGTCCAATAGCCCGTAAGGCCCAGCCTTTGCGTCTCTTCCTTTTGTTGAGGGGGTGGCTCCGCAGGCTTATGCCTGCGGAGGGGGCGACGCGAGCCGACGACTAGACGAGCGAAGCGAGCTTTGAGGGGGAGGCTCCGGTGGCTTATGCCTGCGGAGGGGGCGACGCGAGCCGACGACTAGACGAGCGAAGCGAGCTTTGAGGGGGAGGCTCCGGTGGCTTATGCCACCGGAGGGGGCGACGCGAGCCCCAATAATTGCGCGGCCGGTTTCCTTTTTGCTCTTTGACAATTGAATCTCGCCCTCCCCTCACTGGGCGGCACTTGCCCTACAGCCCGTGGATGGGGAAAACATTCTTTTTGATGTACTCCACGACACGGTTCGCCTGCTCGACGCACAGCTCCTTCTCCCGGCCCTCCAGCACGAAAGGCAGGTCTTCCAGGCTGCCCGCGTCGGCCTCGGGGCCGTACATCATGCCGCCCACGAGACCGGTGAACTTGTCCTCCGGGTCCTTGCCCACCAGGGCAGACCAGGCCAGGGTCCAGAGGGCCGCCGTCTTATAGACGTTGTAGCCGCCTCCGCCCATGGCCATGATTCTGGGGGAAAGCTCGTTGATCCTCGACACCACCTGTTTGTACCCATTGCTCGTCAGGTTGAGATGGGCGAGCTTGTCGTCCTTGTGCGTATCTGCGCCGATCTGAGCGAACACCACGTCGGCCCCAAAATGGTCGACCAGGGGGGGCACTATGGCCTCGAAGGCCGAAAGGTAGACCTCGTCGTCCGTGCCCGCCCGCAAAGGGATATTCACGTTGTACCCCCTACCCTCGCCTGCGCCGATCTCGGTCTCGAAACCGGTGCCGGGGAATAGGGTCTCTCCCGATTCGTGGAGCGATATGGTAAGCACCCTGTCCGTCCCGTAGAACGCCTCCTGGACGCCGTCTCCATGGTGGACATCTATGTCGATATAGGCAATCCTCCGTCCCTTTCTCACGAGGTCGGCTATGGCAATGTCGATGTCGTTGAT
This sequence comes from uncultured delta proteobacterium, assembly GCA_963749525.1. Taxonomy (GTDB): domain Bacteria; phylum Desulfobacterota; class Syntrophorhabdia; order Syntrophorhabdales; family WCHB1-27; genus CAVVNC01. The sequence continues at coordinate 643 of CAVVNC010000039.1, read as the reverse complement.
GTAGCAGAAGCCTGAGGCGCGCATCCGGCCGGCGTGATGGAGGCCGCTTAGGGGATCGAATACGGCCCTGGCCGCGCCTTCCGCCAGGAGCAAGGCACCCTGGTGCGTGCCCCCCGCTATGGTGAGGGCAAGCTGAAACATACCCCTGAAGACGGGGTTCTCGTCGGTCCCCAGCCCGCCTGTAACATCTCCGGGGCAAATTCGCCCCGCTCCGCCTTTTTCAGCAGTTCTATGTACTCCCGGTCGTGAAAAAGATAGAGGAGCTCTTCGTCGAGAGGCTCCGGGGTCTTCATGACGAATCGATCATCGTAGATGTTGAAGTACCGGTGGAGCAGCTCGATGAAGAGCTTCGCCCTTACCGGCTTGAACGGATGGGTTGGGGTATACTCGGCGGAAGCGAGTCGATCATCGTAGATAAGGACATTCTGCATAGGCATCCACCCCCTTGATTGCCTCGTCCGGCTTTTAGCCCCGACACCAGCGCGCTTCTTAAGTCGCCTTTCGCGAAGGGGGCCTCATGCCTAAAGCCGCGCAACGCCTTGAGGCCGATCCTTGGGCTGGGCACAACTTTACTACTATTTCGAAAGGGATTCCAGCCCTATCCGAACCTTCCAGCCCTTCTTCGCTCCTATCAGTCCCCCTC
>CAVVNC010000038.1:0-41126 GCA_963749525.1 uncultured delta proteobacterium | reverse complement strand
GTCCTCGACGAAAGGCGGAGCAAGAAGATCATTAAGGAATACGGCATCGAGGTCACCGAGCCTATCCTTGCGCAATCGCGAGAGGCAGCCGTCGCGGCCGCCGAAAAGATCGGATGGCCGGTAGCGATGAAGCTAGTCTCTCCCCACGTAACCCACAAGAGCGACGTGGGAGGAGTGAAAATCGGGCTGGCCGACAGGGACAACGTCCTTCGGGCTTATGTTGAGATCATGGCGTCGGCCGCAGAAAAGGCGCCGGATGCCGTCATCGAAGGCGTCGCCGTTCAAAAGATGGCGTTGCCCGGCCTGGAGCTCGTGGTGGGAATGAACAAAGACGCCCAGTTCGGCCCCGTCCTCATGTTCGGTCTCGGGGGAACGCTGGTTGAGATCCTCCAGGACGTTTCCTTCAGGATTACGCCGCTTGCGAGGCGGGATGCCCGGGCAATGATCAGAGAGATAAGGGCTTACCGTCTCCTTGAGGGATACCGCGGACAACCTCCGGTCGATGTCACCTATATCGAGGAATTGCTCCTCAAGGTATCAAGGTTGGTGGTCGATAATCCGGAAATAAAGGAAATGGACATCAATCCCCTCGTTGCTTACGCCGAAGGCGCCACGGCCGTCGACGCGAGGATCATCCTGGAAGATCAGGCGATCGGAAAATTGGGAGAATGGTGAGCCGAATAGGTCCAGCTATGCTCGCCGTCAGCGAAGCCGCCGGAGGGGGCGACGCGCACCTATCTAAACTCTGGATCGGTATAGACGATCCTCCCTGCCACTATGGTCATCAGGTTCTTTCCCCGCACCTTGCGCCCGTCGAAGGGCGTGTTCTTCCCTTTCGAGAGGAACGCAGCCTTGTCCACCGTCCACTCTGCTGTGTCGCTGAAGACGACGAGGTCCGCGGGTGCGCCGAGCGCTACTTCGCCGAGGGGAAGGTTGAGGAGTCGCGCCGGGTTGTCGGTCATCTTCCGGAGGAGCCCTTTCAGGTCGAGGAGACCCTCGTCGACGAGTCCGAGACAGAGGGCGAGGGCCGTCTCCAGGCCAGAAATGCCCGAGGATGCGAGGTTAAACTCCACATCCTTGGAGATCGCGTCGTGGGGCGCATGGTCGGTCGCTATGATGCTTATGGTGCCGTCCTTCAGGCCCTCCTTGATCGCTGCCACGTCGGCTGCGGATCTTAAGGGGGGGTTCACCTTTGCGCTCGTGTCGTAGGTGAGGGTTGCCTCTTCCGTGAGGGTGAAATAATAGGGGGCATGTGTCCGCCGTCACTTGGCGAACATTTCGGGCCTTCTCCTCCCTGATGATGCGCACCGTCCCCGCGGTCGAGATGTGGGTGATGTGAACGGGTGCACTCACGTACTCGGCCAGCGCGATGTCCCTTCGGGCCATGATTTCTTCCGCGAGGGAGGGGACCGCGTCGAGGCCCGAGAGCAGTGATGCGCGCCCTTCGTGCACGAAGCCGTGGGAGAGGGTCTCTTCCTCACAGTGGCAGATGATGGCGAGGTTGAAGAGGCGCGCGTACTCCATGGCCTTGAGGAAAAGCTGGGCGTTCGCGACCGATTTTCCGTCGTCGGAGATGGCGACGACACCGGACGCGTGCATCTCCCCCATCTCGGAGAGGTCCTGCCCTTTGAGCCCCTTGGTGATGGCCCCGCAGGGAAAGACGCGGACCACGCCTTCCGTGCGGGCCTTCTCCATGATGTACTCGGTGACGGCCTTGTTGTCATTGACGGGGTCTGTGTTGGCCATGCAGACGACGGAAGTGAAGCCGCCCCGGGCTGCGGCCATGGTGCCTGCCCTGATGGTCTCCTTCCACTCGAAACCGGGCTCCCTCAGGTGGGTATGGACGTCAATGAGGCCGGGCGCCGCCAGCGAGACCCTCCCCGCATCGATCACGCGGTCGGCGCCTGCGCCCCAGAGGTTCTTACCGATCTTCTCGATGGAGTCGCCCTTGATGAGTATGTCAACGCGCTCGTCCCGTTCGTTCCCGGGATCGACGAGGCGGCCGTTCCTTATGAGGATGGTCAACTCTCGCCTCCGGAAAGCAGATAGAGGACGGCCATGCGGACGGCAACCCCGTTTTCCACCTGGTCGAGGATGACTGAATAGGCGCCGTCCGCTACCCGGTCGCTGATTTCTATCCCCCTGTTCATGGGGCCTGGATGCATGATGATCACGTCTTTGCGCGCTTTAGCCACGTGCTCCTCCGAGAGGCAGTAGAGCGACGAGTACTCCCGGACAGAGGGGATATAGGAGGTGCCGCCCCGCTCTTTCTGGATGCGGAGCATCATGATTACATCCTTGTCCGTCACCGCCTCGTCGAGACTGTCCGTGACAGTGACCCCGGCTCCCAGAGGCCGGGGGGAAGCATTGTCGGAGGGGCGCAGCAGGTAATCTCCGTATCGAATTTCTTGAGGGCGAAAATGTTCGACCGCGCGACCCTGCTGTGGGCAATGTCCCCGACAATGGCTATTTTCAAGCCGTCAAGGGTCTCCTTCTTCTGCCGCATGGTGAACAGGTCGAGGAGGGCCTGGGTGGGGTGCTCGTGGGCGCCGTCTCCGGCGTTGATGATGGAGCAGTCGAGGATCTTGGAGAGCAGGTGGGGGCGCCGGGCATTTGTGCCTGATGACGATACGTCCGGCCGCATCGACTGGAGGTTCCTTCCCATGTCGCTCAGAGTCTCTCCCTTGACCACGCTGCTCGATGAGGTCGAGATGTTTATGGTGTCGGCGGAGAGCCTCTTTGCCGCTATCTCGAAGGAGACCCGGGTTCTGGTCTGGCTCGTAGAAGAGGGTGATGATCGTTTTGCCCCGTAGGGTGGGGACCTTCTTGATGTCTTTCGGGAAATGTCCCTGAAAGAATCAGCCGTGTCGAGGAGAAAAAGGATCTCCTCCCGCGACAGCTCCCTGACCCCGAGTAGGTCCTTGTGAATCCAGTTCATAGCGACGTTGAGAGCACTACTTCGTCCTTGCCGTCGATTTCCCGGAGCTTGACGGATATCTCCTCCTCCGGGGCTGCCGTATAGAAGATGCCTCTATAGTCGGGTTGGATCGGCAACTCCCGTGAGCCCCGGTCCACGAGTACCGCGAGCTGAATCCTCGCGGGCCGTCCGAGGTCCATGATGGCATCGATTGCGGCCCTCGTGGTCCTCCCCGTGTGGAGCACGTCGTCGACGAGCACGATGGTCATGCCGTTCACGGTGAAGGGGATGTCCGTCTTCTTCACCTCCGGCGCCTTGAGCGTCGCGATATCGTCCCGGTACATGGTGATATCGAGGACGCCGATGGGCATCTCCCTATTTTCTACGCGAGATCTTTTCGCATATGCGCTTCGCGAGAAAGATGCCTCTTGTCCTGATGCCGATGAGGCGCAGGTTTTCGAGCCCTGGTTTTTTTCCAGTATTTCATGAGCGATACTGATGATGCTCCTTTCTACTCCCTTTTCGTCGAGAAGCATCCGTTCCATTCAATCACCCATGAAGATGGCGTCATGCGGGCAGGCGCCGGTGCAGGCGGTACAATCGATACGGTCCTCAGGGGCGGCCACGACGATTGCACCATCCTCGTCTCGAAACACTTCGTAGGGGCAGGTATCGACACATTCCCCGCACCTGGCGCATAGATCCTCGGAAATGTAAGGCCGCACTCCCGTTATGATAAATGGTTTGGGTAAGAAATGCAAAACAATTAAATTGTCTCAATTATTGGGGCTCGCGTCGCCCCCTCCACCGGCAAGCCGGCGGAGCCTCCCCCTCAATGCTCGCTGCGCTCGTTCTAAAGGAGGAAGCTTAGGTAAGAGCGCTGCGTCGACTTCAAAAGGTAGAAAGGAGAGGAGGGTGGGTGGTCCCCCCTCCACCGGCATCAGCCGGCGGAGCCTCCCCACTCAATGACTTCGGTGTGCTCGTTCCGGAAGCATGAGCGACTTAGGCACGGGAAGGGTGAGGGGAAAGGGGCCCCTTGGGAATTCATTGGGCTCGGTGCATACAGGAATTAACCGAACCTCTATTGTTTTCTGAGCAGAAAAATGATACAAACGGGGAGGGTCATCACGAGGCGCGAAAAGGCGCAAAGGACCGAAATAGGGCAGGCCCCCGCGACAATTCCCTTGACAAAAATAGGGCTGCGGTATACTTTTTAGGACTCTTGGCAGGCCATATCTTTCGGTAAAATGAGGTTGTCTACGTGCTTAGATCACTGAAATTCAGGGCAATTCTTATACTCGGCTCCTTTTCATCGCCATTATCTTCCTCCTGCCCAATTTCGTGGAGTTGACGGGGGATTGGAAGGAATACCTCCCGTCGGAGAAGATACACCTCGGCCTCGACCTGCAGGGAGGCATGCGTCTTCTCTATCAGCTCGACACGGACAAGATGATGGACCACATGATCGACAGGAACATGGAGCAGCTCAAGGACGGGATGATCCGGGAAGGCATCAGGTTCATGGGCCTCGACAAGAAGGCGGACGGCATCGAAGTGGTCGTCAAGAGCGACCAGCGGGAGAAGCTCTACGACTTCGTCGCGAAGCAGGTGCCCGACATGAAGGTGACCGCGAGCAGGCTCGAAGGGGACAACGTCTATCTCGACCTCTCCATTGCGCCGACGCAGATTGCGAGCCTCAAGAATAACGCGGTCGAGCGGGCCCTCGAGACCATCAGGAACAGGATCGACCAGTCCGGCTTCGGCGTCCGCGAGCCGGTGATTACACAACAAGGGGAGAGCAACATCCTCGTCGAGCTTCCCGGCGTTAAGGACCCTGAGAGGGCTTTGGAGCTGATCGGCAGGACCGCCCAGCTCGAATTCAAGCTCGTTGACGAAGGGGCAACCGGCGCAGCGGTACCCCCAGGTGACGAAATGCTTCCCATGAGGCAGAGGAGCAGCGAGTCAGGCACCCCCACGGCGAGCTCCATAGTGGTGAAGAAGCAGGCACTTCTCACGGGCGACATGGTTACCGATGCCGAGGTGAGGATAGGGGGCGGACAGTTCCACACAGGGACCCAGGTGGACATGGAGTTCTCGAGCGAAGGGGCGAGGATCTTCGACAAAGTAACCGGGGAGAACGTGGGCAAGCGCCTCGCCATCGTCCTCGATAACGTCGTATATTCGGCCCCTGTGATAAACGAGCGGATCTCGGGCGGCAGAGCCCAGATAACCGGCAACTTCACGGTGGAAGAGGCGAAGGACCTCGCGAACGTCCTCAGAAACGGCGCCCTTCCCGCACCGGTCACCCTCATACAGAATACCACCGTCGGCCCCACGCTGGGCCAGGACTCCATCAGAAAAGGCGTTGAGGCAGCCATTCTCGGCGGGCTCCTCATCATCGCCTTCATGGTCTTCTACTACAAGGGCTCCGGCATAGTCGCCGATATCGCGCTTTTCCTCAACCTCATTTACCTCCTCGGGGCCTTCGCTGGCTTCCAGGCGACCATGACCCTTCCCGGCATCGCCGGCATCATTCTCACCATGGGGATGGGCGTCGATACGAACGTCCTTATCTTCGAGCGCATACGCGAGGAATTGAGGTCAGGCAAAACCGTACGGGCAGCGGTCGATGGGGGTTACTCGAAGGCATGGGTGACGATCCTCGACGCCCACATCACAACGCTCATCACGACCGTCATCCTCTTGATATTCGGAACGGGACCCATAAAGGGCTTTGCCGTTACCTTAGCCATCGGCATCATCATCAACCTGTTCATCGCCGTCTTCGGCTCGAAGGCGATCTTTGACTGGATCATTGCCAGATATAAACCGAGGAGTCTGAGCATCTGATGAAATTTAGAGAGATCACCAAGAAGACCACAATCGATTTCATAGCCTTGCGGAACAAGGCCTTCATACTCTCCTTTGTGCTCGTGGCGCTCGGTCTTTTCGGCTTTATCATGGTTTCCATCGGCAAGGCGAACCTGAGCGTCGATTTCACGGGCGGCACGAGCGTCCAGGTGCGCTTTACCCAGCCCATAGCCATAGGCGACCTCAGGGCCGCGTTGACCCAGGGCGGCATCGAGGATGTCCAGGTCCAGCAGGTGACCGGTGGTCAGATCCAGCACGGCCGGTCAGAACGATTTCGTCATCAAGACCCAGCTCCAGCAGGCCGGGACCGAGAGGGTCCAGGACCGGATAAGCGCCGTCATCTCGAAGGCCTTTCCAGGGAACAAATTTCAGGTGCTCGGCAGCGACATGGTGGGCCCGAGCGTGGGAAAGACCCTGAAGAGCCACGCGATCCTCGCCATCATTCTTTCCCTCCTCGGCATCGTGATCTACATAGCGTGGAGGTTCAACTTCGTCTTCGGGGTTGCGGCCACGATCGCCACCTTTCATGACGTTCTTGCCCTGCTCGGCATCTTTTTCGTGCTCCACTTCGAGATGAACATACTCTTCATCACCGCGCTGCTCACCGTCGCCGGCTATTCGCTCACGGATACGGTAGTCGTCTACGACAGGATCCGCGAGAACATGGCCAAGATGAAGGCCAAGTCCGACATCGGCCAGGTGATCAATGTGAGCATCAACGAAGTGCTGAGCAGAACCCTCATTACCTCCCTGACGGTGCTCCTCGTTCTCGCGGCCCTCCTCGTCATCGGGGGCCATGTCCTGTTCGACTTCGCCTTTGCCCTGTTCATCGGCGTACTGGTCGGCACCTATTCGTCGATCTTTGTGGCGAGTCCACTCATATACCTGTGGAGAAGAAGAGCGTAGCCCCTCACCCTCATCGTATGCTCCGCCCGTGGACAAAGACGGGCGACACCCTGCATTGTCGAGCATTCCTTTGATCTCCCCACCGGGGGCGACGTCGGCCTTTTCCAGACACCTTGCGAACCTAAGAGGGGCGCGTAAAGAGACAACGGCAAGCCGCATGCAATCGAGACTCGAAGAGATCCTGAAGGCTAAGGAAAGGGAGCTGAAGCTCTATCAGAAGTTCGAGAGCCTCGTCCGCTTCTTTGAAGAAGAGGTATTCCCCTTGAGCACCGTCCCCCTTCGGAGGCACATCGAAGAGCTGAAAGGCTTCGTAGAGAGGCTCTTCCCTGAGCCGATAGACCGAAGGGACGAGATGTTCTCGGGGGAGGCCTTCGTGCTTCTCTGTACGCTCTATTTTCACGACATAGGCGCGGTGGAGAGGTTCGGCTGGAGCGCTAACGGCGACATACTCAACACGATAGAGAGCCCGCCCAAGACGCTCTTTCTTAACAACGAGATAGCTAGGCGCCTCGAGATCCCTGAGAAGGCGATGGAGCTTGTCAATTCCCTGATCTTCTCCGTCCGGAAAATCCCTCTCGAATGGGAGATAACCGAGGACACGCGCAAGGCGATCGTGCGGAACGGGCGGGTGCTCGGTGAGATATTCAATTTTGCCCATCTCATGTGGGACATCTTCTCCCCTGACTCCGGCCACACTGCCTTAAGAAGACTTCATAATCCCGATCTCAGGCTGAGGTTCGGGAACGCATCGGTCGATGTGGATTCCAAAGACGGGATCGTCGTGATCAGGTGCCGGCCCCACGTGCCCTATGAGGGGCACGTGCTCCGGCGGACTCAAGGGCACGTAGAGGCCGTGTTCCGCCGTTTCGCAGAGACGGTGAACGGAAGGCTCGGCTTTCAGTACCGGCGGATCGAGTGGGATGTCGGAGATGGCATGGATGCCTTTCTGCCCGGGCCGGCGCCCGGCCTTCTGCCCTTCGCCGTATCATCCGGCGGTCCTCATCCGAGATGGGAAGAAGCGTCCCAGGTCCTCGACAAGCTCTTTCGGTACGGCCACGTGATCGTGGTGGGTGACGCCGGGTCGGGGAAGACGTCCCTCATCGACACCTTTGTCGTGCCCCAGCTCCGCCACATGTCTCCCAACGTCTTCTCTTCGGAGATATGGGACTCACCCGTCCTGCAGATACGTGAGGCCATAGAGGGTGCGGCGAAGACCCCTCCGGGCGGCGCGGTGGATATCGTCTCCACGTGCAGAAAGCTCTTATCTGCCGGTCCCTGTTTCTTTGTCGTCGACGGATGCGAAAAGCTCAGGAACGTCGCGGAGGAGGAGAAGGAGAAGTTCGAAAGGTTCGTAGATTTCTGCATCGGGAACGAGAACGCCTTCCTCATCGCCCTCGGCGACAAGGAAGAGTTCTTCGATTGGTACAGGCCGTTCAGAAAGACGAGCCTCTCTGCCGTCCACGAGCTCAGCCCGGCTGTTTACGGCGTTGAAGAAGGAGATCCGGGAGCCCGGGGCGAGAAAGCGCCGGCCGAGGCGCAGGAGGAAGGGATCGACGAATGCGTGAGGGCGGCGGCGGTCGAGGGTGATCTCAAGGAAGTCGTGGCCGTGCTCGCAGGAGGGGACGGTGGGACGCTGAAGCGCCATACGACGGCGGACATATTCTCCGAAACCTGTATTCCCCCGGAAAGGATCGTCCGATGCCTCAGTCTCCTTCAGGAGAAGGGCGCAGTGAGGGAGCAGAGTGTCTTCGGCTCCTCGTTCTACGCGCTTACGAGCCGTCGCGTGCGAGAACGCTTCATCCAGGGCATCAACCTCGAGGCTTTTAGAGAAAAGAGGAAGGCGCGGCAGATCCTCAAAGACGCAGAAGGCGGAGGCAGGTTCCTTAACGCGGAAGCCCTGGATGTGATCGAGGGATTGAGGGATCGGATGGCCTTCACGAGGAAAGAGATGGGATTGATCGTAGCGAGCGCGGTCGGCCTCGGCCGGGATTGCGCAGATTTCATCGACAAGGCCGAGAGAGAGTCCCAGGGGTTCGACGGCGGGAGTCTGCTCGCGCTTCTCTCCGATGAGAATGGGGTAGTGAGGGAAAGGGCGGTCCGTGCGCTCGTCAGGGCGAATGACGGAGGCACTATCAACCCGCTTCTCGCACACCTGCGGAAGGAAAGGGACCCACGGCTCCGGGCCCTTCTTGTCGACGGTCTCGTGGCCCTCGACAAGAGGAAATTGATCGCAGCCCTCATGATGACGCTCACCGAGATAGGCGACAAACAGGGAAAAACAGAGGTCCTCGATCGCATCTACGCATTTCCGCCCATGAGGGCCCGGGAGCTGCTCATCAGAATTGCGGACATCGAAAAAGACCCCGAGACCATCGACCGCATCGACGGCCTGCTCTCCAGGCTGGAGGCTTGAGACCCTTCCTGAAAAGTAGCTCGCCTCTTTAGGTACCCTGCCTCTCACCTCCCTGTAAAACGCGGCTTTCTCTTTTCCAGGAACGAACGCGCAGCCTCCCGGTGGTCCTCCGTCTCAGACAGGAGGGACAACTGGGATGAGATGTAATCGAGGTGTGCCCGCAAGGGAGAGCCCATGGACTGATAGACGGCCCGCTTCATCATACGGACTGCCTGGGGCGGCATGGCTGCGACCTTCCTGGCCAGCTTCATTGCCTCGTCGTTGAGCGCCCCGTGGGGCACGACGCGGTTTACGAGCCCTATGCGCAAGGCCTCTTCAGCCTCGAGGACGTCGGCCGTGAGGAGAAGCTCCATTGCCTTCGCCACTCCCACCAGCCTCGGGAGAAAGAAGGCCCCGCCGTCCCCGGGCACGAGTCCCATGAGAATGTAGGATTCTCCGAGCCGCGCCCGGTCGGAGCATAGCCGCATGTCGCACATCAGAGCCATATCGAGACCCGCTCCCATGGCGGCGCCGTTCACCGCGGCGATCACCGGCTTATCGAGGTCCTCCATGGCCAGGACGATCCGGTGCACGCCCTCCCAGAGGAAGTTCTTCATATCCCATGACTTGAGCTTACCCTCAGCCATATCACGTATGTCGCCCCCCGAACAGAAGGTGTCGCCATTTCCCGTGAGGATAACGACCCTGACGCTGTCGTCGGCCCGGGCTTGCTCAAGGGAGTCACGCCACAGGCTTATCATACTGCTGCTGAATGCGTTCTTTGCCTCGGGCCGGTTGAGGGTGATGGATGCCACGTTGCCCTCCGTCCGGTAGAGGAGATCTGCCTTTTCCATGTACGCTCCTTTCTTTTAGCCTTCAGTGCATGTCAATGAAACAGCGAGGAGCAGGCTTCTGTCAAGAAGAAGATGAGAGAGGGAACGGGGATGAAAGAGCTGACAACGATCTACAATGTATCGAGCAGCGCTCCTACAAGTTCTTCCGGCTGATCCAACATGACATCGTGGCCGGAGGCTATTGCGCGCACCTTCCAACCCTTACCTTGCGCTTTCTCGTAGAACGTGGAAAAAGGCGAGTTCCCGCCGCCCCAGCCATTGGCGAGGATATATGTGATATTCTTGATCCGGTCGATTCCGCCCGTGAGCCTGATGGGTTGCTGCCAACATTCGATTGATTGGACCGTGCACTGCTTGTTCACCCACTCGCGGTCCGCGACGTTTACGCTAAACTTTTCCGCAAGAATAGGGAGGACCTTCCAGCCATCTACGACCTGGTCGTTCTCGAAGGGTGCATGCTGCACGACGTTCTCGCCATTCTGCAGAACGAACGCATCCAGGTACACGAGCGAGCGAATACGATGCGGAACACGGTCTGCGACCCCGGTGGCGACGCCCCCGCCATACGAGTGGCCGCACAGCACTATGTCCGACAGTTCCTCCCATTGGATCAAGTTGACCACGTCGAGAATGTGAGTCTCCAGATTTACCGAGCGTGACATAAGGTGTGAGCGGTCCGCCACTCCTGTCAGAGTGGGCGTGAAAACCTCGTGCCCCTGGTCTTGCAAGAGCCTTCGAACGCGCTTCCAGCACCAGCTTCCGTGCCACGCACCATGGACGAGAACAAATGTTGCCATGCCGTTCCTCCTAAGAGCAGCCACATTGCCTCGGGGGTAGCGCGTCGATGGATAGCGCGGGGCTTCGATCAGTTCCGCAATGGTGCGCACCACCCTCCGCTTACGGGCTCACCGCGATTCTGGACTTGCAGCGGGCCGGAAGGCCCATGCCCGACGCCTCTCCTCGCCTTAGCCGATCTTCGTCAGCCCGTGCATGTAGGGCCTAAGCGCCTCCGGCACGACGATCGAGCCGTCCGGCCCCTGGAAGTTCTCCATCACCGCCATTACCGTCCTGCCTATCGCCAGACCGGACCCGTTGAGGGTGTGGACGTACTCGGTCTTCCCTTTGGCCGTCTTGTGGCGGATCTTCGCCCGCCGGGCCTGGAAGTCCTCGAAGTTGCTGCACGATGATATCTCGCGGTAGATTCCCTGGCCGGGCAGCCAGACCTCTATGTCATAGGTCTTTGCCGAGGAAAAGCCGAGGTCGCCCGTACACAGAAGAGAGACCCGGTAGTGGATGTTCAGCTTCTTGAGCACGTCCTCCGCGTCGAGGAGCAGCCCCTCGAGCTGGGCGTAGGAGTCTTCGGGACTCGCGAACTTGACCAGCTCGACCTTGTTGAACTGGTGCTGCCGCGTGAGGCCCCTCGTGTCCTTGCCGTGGGCCCCCGCTTCCTTCCTGAAGCACGGGGTGTACGCGCAGTACTTGATGGGCAGGTCAGCCTCTTTGAGGATTTCGTCCCTGAATATGTTGGTGACCGGAACCTCAGCGGTGGGAATGAGGAAGTAGTCCGGGTCTCCCAGCTTGAAGAGCTCCTCTTCGAACTTGGGGAGCTGGCCTGTCCCTGTCATGCTCTCCCTGTTGACCATGAATGGAGGCAGGACCTCTGTGTATCCGTGCTCGAAGACATGGAGGTCGAGCATGAAGTTGATGAGGGACCGCTCGAGGAGCGCGCCATGCGACTTGTACAGGGTGAAGCGCGACCCCGTGATCTTTGCGGCCCTCTTGAAATCGAGGATGTCGAGCCTCTCGCCGAGGTCCCAATGGGGGAGGGGCTCGAATGGGAACGTCGGCTTCTCCCCCCACAGCCTCACCACCTTATTCTGTTCGTCGCCGGTGCCCATGGGGACTGAATCGTGGGGGATGTTGGGTATCTCGAGGCTGAGCATCTCCCATTCCGTTTCCACGGACTTGAGCTGCTGCTCCATCTCTTCTATGCGCTTGCCAAGGCCCCTGAGCCGTTCTATGCGGTCTCCCGCATCGGCCCCGGATTTCTTCAGCTTCGCGATCTCGTCGGACGTGACGTTCCGCTCATTCTTCATGGCCTCCACTGTCTTGATGAGGTCTCTTCTCTTTTCGTCGAGGACCACGAGCTTTTCGAGGTCGAACTGGGCGCCCCTTTTCTTGAGGCTTTCCCGGACAGTTTCCGGTCTTTCCCTGATCAGTTTGGGATCGAGCATCTAGTCCTCCAGCACTTCTTTGTTGAATTCGAGGGGCGAAAAGAGGTAGAGCACCCCGCTTCCCGTATAGACGGGCTGCCCCTCCACGAGTATTTGGACCTTCTTCGCATTATGGAAGCTCTCTATGAAGGAGTTCACGATGGCGTACGTCATGGGGATCTCCCTTTCCGGGGTATTCCGGTCGATGAACTCCGCGGATACGTTTAAGTATAAGACGCCGTCGCTCCCCAGGGCCATTTCGTACATCTTGAGGCGGTCCGGTATACATTTGGCTTCCTTCAGCTCCCTGAAGAGCGTGTCGGCCCTCGCCTTGTCCGAGGGCTGCCTGTGCACCTCCACCATCTTTCTCTGGAGCTTCCACCCCTGGGTCCGGAAAGTATACGGAGACGACATCACCCTCGGCCTGCGCCGCAGCCTGCGTCCTCAAGGGGGCATACCGGCTCTGGTAGACGAAGAAGGCACCCGAGGCCGCAGCGAGGACAGCAGCGACGAGTATGGCTGCGACGAGTTGGGGTCGGCTCATGGGGGAGGTCCAAGGCCGGGGGCCTCGCCCGAGCCCTCTACCTTCCTTTTCAGAAAAAGGGACGTAAAAGTCTCGGTCAGCATGGCCCCTATCTCTTCCGGGTCCTTCCTTCTTATCATCGCGATCTCCTCGACCACCCTGAGCACGTTGGCGGGCTCATTTCTCTTGCCCCTGTGGGGGGAGGGCGCAAGGAAGGGCGCGTCCGTCTCGGAGAGAAGCCTCTCGAGCGGGACGTGCTGCAAGACTTCAGCCAGGCCTGAGTTTTTGTAAGTAACCGTACCCGGTATGGAAAGGAAGATGCCCATGTCGAGCACCTTCCGCGCCGTGTCCACGTCGTAGGAATAGCAGTGGATGATGGTCGGGTGCCCCTCGATGGCTGCACGCTTCAGAACCTCGAGGGTCTCTGCGCGAGCGTTCCTCGAATGGATGATGATGGGAAGCCGGGCTTCCCGGGCGAGGGCTATCTGCCTTTCGAACGCCTCCATCTGGGCCCCCTTCGGCGAATAGTTCCTGTAGAAGTCAAGCCCTATCTCGCCGTAGCCCACGATTTTCGGATGGTCGAGATACCCTCTGATCCTCTTTTCCAAAGCTTCGGAATAGCCGGCTGCATTGTGGGGATGGACGCCGATGGCTGCATAGACCCGCTCGTTGGCCCGGGCGATCTCGACGGCCTTCGAAAAGTAGCGCTCTTCGGTCGCCACGGTGAGCATATACGAGACACCCGATGCGGCTGCCCTGGCGATGACCGCGTCGCGGTCCGCGTCGAACTCCTCCATCTCGAGGTGGCAGTGGGAATCCACGAACATGGGAATTTATAGCACATCGAGAAAGGCTTGCGCAATTACTGGGGTTCAGCACCCCCTCACCGGGCAAAGCCCGGCGAGCCTCCCCGCTCAGAGACTCGCTGCGCTCGCCTACGAGCGACCCCACCCTCGCTCCGCTCGTTTTGTCGCTGCTCAGCGCCGCCCTCCGGCAGCATCAAGCCGCCTCAAGCCTCCCCCACCCTTCCACTCCTTCCCCTCAGGTAAGACACCGTCAAACAGCTGATGCTTGGATGAACAAAAATCGATATTCCGTTAAGTTGTCGTCTTTCCATTCCGATAAAGTAGCCATAGTAAGGGCTCTATCGACGGACCGCCAGATAAGCCGAAGCGGCCCGGACGGCTCCCCAAGGGGGTCGAAATCAGAGACTCTAATTTAGGGGATGACTATGGGAACAGGCATGTCGAACATTCTTCTCGAGACCGGAACGAACGAAGTAGAGATACTCGAGCTATTCATCGATGAGGAGCATTACACAGGCTACTACGGGGTGAACGTAGCCAAGGTCCTGGAAATCATTCCTTTACCCTCGAATATCATGCGTCCTCCCCACCTGAAAGGCACCTTTGCCTCGGGGATCTTCAATCACCGTGACAAGATAGTCGTCCTCCTCGATCTAGCCGTGTGGTTGAAGCGCAAGAGGGTCGAAAGCGTGCAGCCGAAGGTTCTGATAACGGAATTCAACAGCACCGTGACCGCCTTTCTTGTCTCCGGCGTCACGAGGATCCACCGGGCCACGTGGAGCGACATAAGACCCCTGGACGGCTATGCCGAGAGCTTAACCGATTCGGTCACAGGCGTCATAGAGCTGGATAATAAGCTCGTCTTTCTGCTCGACTTGGAAAAGGCAATAGCGATCTCAACCCGCAACTGGCAATATCAAGTCCTGCCCAGCTTATGGGGAGCATGGTAGCGGGCGACTATGTGCCCATAAAGGTGCTGCACGCAGACGATTCGGTCGTTATCCGGAATACCATGAGGCGGCGGTTGGAAGAGAACGGCATATTCTCCGTCAAGTCGGTGACGAACGGGGACGAGGCCTGGTCGTATCTCGCGGACGTGAAGAAAAAGATCGAGGCTGACGGGGTGCCTTTGAGTGATTCCGTCGATGTCATCCTGACGGACATCGAAATGCCGGGGATGGACGGCTACCACCTCTGCAAGCGAGTGAAAGATGACCAGGACCTGAAATCGATTCCCGTGGTCCTTTTCTCCTCCCTCATAACGGACAAATTGTTCCATAAGGGAGAAGCGGTAGGCGCGGACGGCCAATTCTCGAAGCCGGACCTGTCGCTGATACAGTTCATGAAGGAAGCGGTCGAGAAAAAAAGACAGCAGGCACAATAGAGAGGCGCTTCCCTTCCCATTTCCGATTTGACCTTGACGGCGCACCGGCGTACGCAGTAGAGTATCCTGCATACAGAAGTACTATCTTTCACTAGCCGGAGCTAAAGTCATGGGTGAGAAATACTATTTGTCCGTTGGCCCTGAAAAAAGGCGCTATTTTTCCCTTCCGCCGAAGTGGACTGCGGTCCATTTCCTGGAGAGTGCGCACGCTGCCGCTGCACAGTCTGTCCAGGAGATGACCAGGGAGGCCCTGGCCAAGCCGGTCGGTATTCCCCGTTTACGCGAGATGGTTTCGGGGGGTAAGAGGGTGGCCGTTATCGTGGACGACGGGACCCGTCCGACTCCAGCCTCGGAGATTCTCGCGGTCCTGCTCCCTCATCTGATAGAAGCGGGATGTCCGAAAGAAGCTACCACCATCGTCATTGCCCTAGGAACCCACGCGCCGATGACACAGGAGGAGCTTGCCAGCAAGCTGGGCGCGCAGGTCGCCTCTACGTACAAAGTGGTCCAGCACAACGCCTGGCAGGCCGACCTCGTTCCCGTGCAGATACCGGGTGACGAACGGACGGTGAAGGTAAATCCCGCGGTGGCCCAGGCAGACGTGCGGATCGGGGTGAGCTCCATCCTGCCGCATCCCATAGCGGGCTACGGGGGAGGCCCGAAGCTCCTGATGCCGGGCGTCTTAAACATAGATTTCATCTTGCATCACCACATGAAGAATGCCATCCATCCGCTCGCGAAGACCGGCTATACCAAGGGCAACCCCTTCCACGAGGAGTGCATGAAGATAGCAAAGGCGATCGGCCTCGATGTCACAATAGACTGCGTCTACGACAGAGAGGGACGCATCCTGCGCGTGATCGCCGGCAGCCTGGAAGCGGCTTTCACCGAGGCCCTAAGGGCCTGCTTCGAGGTACTCGGCCACAGGTTCCCTGAGAAGGTGGACGTCTCCGTTATGTCCAGTTACCCTCATACGCACGGCATCCAGTTTTACAAAGGAATGGCTGCTGCGGACGTGGTGACCAAGACAGAGGGCGCAATCCTGGTGGTCGCCCCCATGGCGACGCCGGTGCAGGATGAGTTTGTCCGGGATTACGCTAAGGTGAGGCAGGAGGCCCATGGCGATACCATTCCCTACGTATGCGGCTTCATGTCGAAGGGCTTGCCTTTTCTCCCCGACCGTTCGGGCGAGTTCAACCTGGCCATGTCCCATGCGATCCGGAGGCCGCGGACCAGGACGATCATCGTTTCCCCATTGATTTCTCGCGACACTGCCTCGGTGCTCGGTCTGGAGTATTCGCCCTCCCTGGAAGAGGCGTTGGCCACCCTCGGCGAGGCTTATCCCGATGCGCGGGTCGCCATATTCCCGTCGGGCGGTCTCATTGTGCCGATTGCCGATTGGGGAGGATAAACGGAAAGGATAGAGTGGCGCGGCTTCCGACCCGCGGGACGTTGAACCCACGTCAGAAGACCAGATCTATCTTACCTTTGAGGACCTGGTCAGCCCAGTCGAGCTGCTGACTCAGCTGCTGTCCAGGGTCGATGACCACCTGAACGGGGAGGCGTAGAAGGGAGAGGTTCTTCCAGTCCCGCGCATAGCTATCGTAGTACCTGCCGAAAAGCTTCAGGAACTGGGGCACGATCACGGTGTTTATCCGGCCATAGTCCTCTGTCTGCAGGGCCTTGAGGTATTCCATCCGCAGCCTCATCAGGACCTCCAGATCTGACTCCTGTTCCGGTGCGTCCATTCCGTCCTCCCGCGAGCGGCTCTTTCCGACTAGCATAGTACAATCCCAGGGTGAAAGCAACGGCGCGGCTGCTGCCTAGCCCGACCCCCCCTTGTGCCTGCCGCACTTTGTGTGGTAACATAACTCGCCTAAGCTGCCGTGCTCGTCTTCCTCGCGCACGGCGGGGAAGAGGAAGGCTAAAGCGCTCTAGTGTCACGACGGAGGAATTCTTCGAAGGTACCTCCCGCATATCGTCTCGCCAAAACAGGGGCTCAACCGGACCTATCGCGAGAAGAGAATCCCGCGATATCTCTTCGGCGCACTCTCTCGGGAAGGCCTCGACCGGATTAGGGCGTGAGGGAAGGATAGAGAAATGAAATCAACGACATCGAGGGAAGGCACTGCCCATCTGCTCCACGTCGCATCGTACAATGTCCACAGGTGCATAGGTCTCGACGGGCTCCATCACCCGGAAAGGGTCGCCAGGGTCATAAGGGAGCTGGGCGTCGACATATTGGGCCTGCAGGAAGTGGCGCTCTCCATGGTCTCTCTGGAGGGGCAGCACCAGATAGAGTACCTGGCCCGCTCATCGGGATTGAACGCGATCGCCGGGCCGGCGGTGCTCAAGAACCACCGGAGGTTTGGAAACGCCCTGCTTACCCGTTTCGACATCGAAGAGGTCCGTCAGATAGACCTCAGCCTGCCGGGAAAGCCGCCACGCGGCGCTCTGGACGTGGATCTCTCCTGCTACGGCAGGATTGTCCGGGTGGTCGTCACCCATCTGGGACTCGGCAGGATTGAAAGGAAGAAACAGGTGGCGAACCTCCTCGACATCATCAACGAGGAGAGGGACAAGCCGACCATCCTCGTCGGCGACATGAACGAATGGGTCCCCGGGGCCAACTCTTTGAAGTCCCTCCGAGCCTCTTTTCACGAGTCGCGCTCTCTGCGCACGTTCCCTTCCAGGCTACCGGTTTTCTCCCTTGACCGGATCTTCGTCTGGCCTCACGAGACGTTTGTGCGGGCGAAGGTCCACATGAGCCGCCTCTCGAGGATCGCGTCCGACCACCTGCCTATCACGGGGTCGGTGATGCTGGAGTAGGGGGAGGGAGAGGCCGGTTTCTCATCGCGAGAAGGAGCTATGCGACGGAAGCCTCAGCTTATGAAACGCTCTAATCTTTACAGCCCGAAGTGCCGCATGATGAATGTTGCTATGCCTTCGATGTCGTCCCTTGAGAATACGGGGACAGAAGCGGAGATGGGGGCATCGGTGATAAGGGCCACGAGGTCCTTGTCTTGTGCGGCCACGGGCGCAAGGTCCTCGCGGTAGTTGTATACCTCGATCTTGGGCAGGGCCGCGGCCTTGTACCCTTCCACGATGACGAGATCGACATCGCCGGCGTACTGCGCCGTGATCTCTTCTATGGTCAGGCCCCTTTCCAGGTCTTTCACCATGGCGAGCTTCCGCGAAGAGACGATCATGGCGGTCTTGGCGCCGGCCCTCTTGTGGCGGTACGTATCCTTTCCCTCGTAGTCGATCTCGAAGGGGTGCTCGTGATGCTTTATCGTGGCCACCGTAACGCCCTTTGCGGCGAAAGAGGGTATGAGTTGCTCGATGAGGGTCGTCTTTCCGGTGTTCGATCTTCCCACCAGGCAAAGAATCGGTGTCAGCATCTCTTCTTCATCGGGTGCGCCCATTCTTCTGGAAGAAAAGGTGAAAGGCGACGATGACGAGCGCGTGATTGATAGTCCCTTCACTGATAAGGGCAGGGATGCGGTCGAGGGGGACGAGGTCGACCTCTATGTCTTCGTTGGTATCGAGGGTGAGGGGTTTCGTCCTTCGCGCGTTCTCGATGAGGTACGTGTAACAGAGGTTGTTGAAGATGGCGGGGTTTGGGTTGACGGCCCCTAGGAGGAACGGCGCGTTCCCTGCATAGCCCGTCTCCTCGGCGAGCTCCCGCACGCCGGCCGCCCCTGAATCAGGCTCCTCGACGAGGCCTCCCGGTATCTCCAGGGTCACCTGGCGGGAGCCGTGGCGGTATTGTCTGATCATGACCACGTCGCCCGACGGCGTGATGGGGATGACATTGACCCAATCGTTCGACTCCAGGGTATAGAACTCGCCCGGGCCGTTCGTCCTCGGTGAAAGGGCCTTGTCCGCCCTCACCCTGAAGACCCTATAGTCTCTGTCTATCCTGGAATTGACTATCTCCCACTCTTTTATCATCCCTCTTTCGTCACTTCTTGACCCTCCACTTCGTGCCCTGCGGAGAATCGAGGAGTGTTATGCCTTTCTCCAAGAGCCGGCTCCTGATCTCGTCTGCCTTCTTGAAGTCCTTGGTGCGCCGGGCTTCCGCTCTGTCTCTTATGGCGCCCTCGACCTGCGCCTCGTCGAGCCCGACCCTGGCGAGATGGC
Organism: uncultured delta proteobacterium; assembly: GCA_963749525.1. Classification (GTDB taxonomy): domain Bacteria; phylum Desulfobacterota; class Syntrophorhabdia; order Syntrophorhabdales; family WCHB1-27; genus CAVVNC01. The sequence goes on along the minus strand of CAVVNC010000038.1, from coordinate 22,117 downwards.
GGTGCGATTCGTAGCGCATGAAGGCGGCTATGTCATCCGTGAGCAGGCCCAGAAGGTTGGCGAGGGAGAGAAGAAGGTCTCTTCCTCGGACGATGAAGGGGAGGGCTGAGTCGCTGCCCTCGTCCATCAAGCGGTTGATGAGGGTAGCCAAGTCGAAGACCGCGGACAGGGCGAGGGCCGTGTTGAAGTCATCGTCCATGGCCGCGTAAAACCTCGCTTCAATGTCATCGATCTCATCGTTCCCTTTGGGCTGCGTGTTGGATGAGCTGCTTTCTTCCGAGACCCGTTCCAGCGTCGCGTATAATCTCTTGAGGGCGCTGTCAATGTTCTCGATCGCCTTGTCCGTGTAGTCCACCGGATTGCGGTAGTGGGCGGAGAGGAAGAAGAGCCGCAGCACCTCCGGGTGGTATTCCTTCAGGAATTCCTTGATGAGGAGGATATTGCCGAGGGATTTCGACATCTTTTCCCGCGCCATGGTGACGAAACCGTTGTGCACCCAGTAGTTGACGAATGTGTGTCCTGTCGCGCACTCCGACTGGGCACGCTCGTTCTCATGGTGGGGGAATATGAGGTCTTTGCCGCCGCCGTGAATGTCAAAAGGGTTCCCGAGATACTTGATGCTCATGGCGGAGCATTCGATGTGCCATCCCGGCCTCCCCTTGCCGAAAGGACTCTCCCAGGAGGGTTCTCCCGGCTTCGATTCCTTCCAGAGGGCAAAGTCGAGGGGGTCTTTCTTCCGCTCATCGACGTCGATGCGCGCCCCTGCTATCATGTCATCCGTCGTCCTTCCGGAGAGCTCACCGTATCCCCGGTCTTTCGCCACGGAGAAGTAAACGCTGCCATCCAATTGGTAGGCATACCCCTTTTTTATCAGCTCCTCGATGAGGGCGATCATGTCGTCGATGTGCTCGGTGGCCTTGGGCTCGTGGGTGGGAGGGAGCACGCCGAGGCTCGCCATGTCCGCGTGGAACGATTCGATGTAGGTCTCGGCTATCTCTTTCCAACTCTTCCCTTCGGCAATGGCTTTGTTGATGATCTTGTCGTCCACGTCGGTGAAGTTCCTCACGTAGACGACGTTGTAGCCGGCGGCCCGGAGGTACCGGGAGATCACGTCGAAGACAATGGCGGCCCGCGCATGGCCGATATGAGAATGGTCGTAGGCCGTGACGCCGCACACGTAGAGGCGTGCCTCTCCGCTCCTCACGGGCACGAAGTCTTCTCTCTTTCCTGAAAAGGAATTGTAGATTTTGATTGCCACGAGCCATATTTCTATCATGACAGGCCGGCTTCTGTCAAAACTAATCTCTTTGACAAGCAAATGCCGCATGAGTTACTGTTAGTACGATGGGTGAATTCCGGCGCGATCCCCTATTGGGCAATTGGGTGGTAGTGGGCTTCAGGAAGACCAAGGCGAACGCGGTGGGAACCTGTCCTTTCTGCCCCGGCAGTGAGCAGCTGACGCCGCCGTCGATAAGGGAGATCCGGGGACCCGATGGGGCGTGGCTTACCCGCTGTTTCTCCGCAGCTAACCCTGTTTTTCAGATAGAAGAGACGGAAGACAAGAGGGCCGAGGGCTTCTACGACAAGATGGGGACCCTTGGGGCAGATGAGCTGATCGTGGAAAATCGGTCTCATACGAAAACCGTCTCGGACTTTGATGAGGCCGAGATGGCCCGCGTCCTGGACATGTACACGGAGCGTATCATCGATCTGAAAAGGGACGGGCGGTTCAGGTACGTCCAGATCTCCAAGAATCACGGAGAACTGGCGGGTTCGTTCATCTTTCACCCCCATTCTCACGTGCTTGCCACACCCATCGTGCCCCAGCAGCTGGCGCTCGAGATTAGCAATTCCAAGAGCCATTATCTCCAGAAAGAGAGGTGTCTCCTGTGCGATGTGGTGAGTCAGGAGGCGCGGCAGGAAAAGAGGATCGTGGCCCTCACCGATCATTTCATGGTGCTCTGCCCCTTCGCTTCCAGGGTGGCCTTTGAAGTCTGGATCATACCGCGGGTGCATGATCCCGCCTTCGAGTCGATGATTGACGGGGCCATGAAGCAGGATTTCATAGAAGTCTTCCTCGAAACGATGAGGCGGATAGAAAAGGTCGCAAGCTCCTATTCCGTGGTGATCCATACCTCCCCCAATGTGGCGACCGACGGGTTCGCCGATGAGGACCTGCGGGTGGACGACTATTTTCACTGGCACATTGAGATCCTCCCGAGGGACGTCAATTCCGCAAGATTCAAGCGGGACGACCAGTTCTACACGGTCCTGACTACCCCTGAGGAGGCGGCCGTTCTACTGAAGACGGAAAAGCTCTAGGAGAAGTGCCATGAGATCAGTGCTCTACTGGATCATGTTCGGCGTGTATATGATAGTGGGGTTTGTCCTTCTGTTCTTCGGCGCGCTCTTCCTCAGACATGTCTATGTCGCCCTCTCGATGTCCGATGGCCGGATAGCCATCCCTTCGCTCCTTTTTGGCGTGATTCTCCTCATGGTGGGAGGGGGGATACTCTTCTCCGCGTTCGCCCGTTCCATCAAGAGGGCCGCAACGAGGAAGTATGGCTGGTAAGGCAGCCCAGGGCTCTCGCAGCTTCCCCTAAAGCCGCCCTTTGCCTCCGTCCCGGCCTCCCCATCCACGGAAGCCTCATCTTTGAGGCCCCTTCCAGGGTTTTTGGACTCCCCGGGAATGGGGCGTCCGACGCCCCAAAAAACTGCGAAAAAAATTCCTTGACAAAGAGTGTGGCAAAGGTAAAGAATGTACACCATATATAGGGGTGGGGGACGGGGTAGCCACAATATATAGTATTATTAATAGTTTCTAGGGCTTACAAAAAAGAGGGGGAATTTGATGGAGACAACCGATCTCAACCTTTTTGTCCGCACTTCAGAAGAAACCATTTCCGACTGGGACCGGTCTAAGATCGTCGATGCCCTGGTGCGGGAGACCATGGTGGATCGGGATACCGCCACGTCGATCAGCAGGGGCGTCGAGGAGTTGATCATGAAGTCGGGCATCAAGGTGGTGACGGCCCCTCTCATCAGGGGAGCTCGTGAACGCGAAGCTGATCGAGAAGGGGCTCGAGACGGCCCGAAGGATGCATACCAGACTCGGTATGCCGATCTACGACGTGGACAGCCTCATCCTCCATCCGAACAAGGAGAACGCGAACGTGCCCCACGGCCCGGAGGCGACGAACCTCACCCTGGCCGAGCGGATAAAAAAGGAATTCGCCCTCCTCTCTGTCTTTTCCCAGGACGTCTCGGACGCCCATATGAACGGCGACATCCATCTGCACGATCTCGGATTCATAGACCGGCCTTACTGCAGCGGCCAGTCCCTCGAGTATATCAAGAAATTCGGCCTCAATCTGCCCCATTCTCTCTCCATGGCAAAGCCGGCGAAGCACGCGGATGTGCTCCTCGCCCACCTGGTGAAGTTCGCGGCTGCCCTGCAGAGCAATTTTGCCGGGGCCATAGGGTGGGACGCGATCAATATCTTTTTTGCGCCCTACCTTGAGGGCATGAGCGACAACGAGGTGAAGCAGCTCGCCCAGATGCTCATCTTCGAGTTCTCCCAGCAGGCAGTGGCACGGGGCGGGCAGGCCATCTTCACCGATATCAACCTCTACTGGGAGATTCCGAAACAGTTCGTCAACGTGGTCGCCATCGGACCGGGAGGTCTTTCTACCGGCAAGACTTATGGTGAGTACGAGAAAGAAGCGCAGCGCTTCGTCTGGAAGATCTTCGAGGTCTTCAAGGAAGGCGACGGCTCGGGGCGCCCCTTCTTCTTCCCGAAGCCCCTCGTTCACATCACGGAGAAGTTCTTCAAGACTGACGGGCATGAGGCATTCCTCGACCATATCTGCGATGTGGCGGCGGACAAGGGGAACACCTACTATGTCTTCGACAGGGGTGATACGGCGAAGATCTCGCAGTGCTGCCGTCTGAGCTTCAAGCTCGAAGAGGCCGACCTGCTCGACGCAAAAGAGCCGTGGCGCATGAGGTACACGGCCCTGCAGAACGTATCCCTCAACCTGCCGCGCATCGCTTATCTGGCGAAAGGCGACGACACGCAGCCTGTTCAACCTTATCACGGAGAGGTTCCTTCTCACGGTGAAGGCGCATAAGGAGAAGAGATCATTCATCGAGAAGCTCCTCTCCGCAGGGGAGGACGGCCCCCTCTCGCTTCTCACCATGAACCGCGACGGCATGCCCTACCTCAGGATGAACAGGGCCTCCCACCTCGTCGGCATGGTAGGGCTCAACGAAATGGTGCAAATCCATACGGGCGAGGAGATGCACGAGTCGAAGAAGGCCCTCAAGTTCGGTCTCAAGATCATCTCCCATATGAAGCTCCTCGCCGACAAGATGAAGAGACAGGAGAACATGAGGCTCGTCCTCGAGCAGACACCGGCGGAGAGCACGAGCTACCGTTTTGCGAAGCTCGACCTCCACTACTTCTCGCCTGCCTCGGGCCGGGCGGTCAAGGGGGACATCTCCTCCGGGGAGGTCTACTACACGAATTCCACCCACCTCAACGTGAGGGTGCCCATGAACCCCATCGAGAGGGTGACGAGCGAGGGCCTTTTCCATCCCCTTGTCGAGGCGGGCTCCATATCCCATGTCTGGATGGGGGAATCCATGCCGACAAAGGGCGCGATCGGCGATTTTGTCACCAAGACATTCAGGCACACGCTGAGCGATCAGATCGCTTTTTCTCCGGAATTTACCGTGTGCAACGCCTGCAACCAGACCTCCAGGGGCTTGGCCGATTCCTGTCCGCAGTGCCATTCCGCTGATGTGGATGGGATTACCAGAATAACGGGTTACTTTACCAAGGTATCGAGCTGGAACAAGGGAAAGCTCGGAGAACTCAAGGAGCGTTATCGCAACAACGGGTTCTTTTCGGAAGAACGAGAGCGGGAAGTGGTATAGCTTTTTTGGATTTCTCTAATAGGGGGGAAGAAGGATGGGGGTAGTAAAGATCTTCTACAAAGACGATTGTCCCAAGTGTCCTCTGGCGAAGCAGCTGAGAGACAGACTGAAGGAGCACAAAGTGAATGTCCTCGACTATAACGTGGGGACAGCGGACGGCCTCGCGGAGGCGAGCTTCTACAGCGTGATGGCCTTGCCGACCGTCGTTGTGGAAGACGGGATGGAGAACGGCATAGGGGAATGGAGGGGCGAAGTTCCCAGGATGGAAGAGGTGCTCAGCACTGTTCAATCTGCCTGATTTTCCCATCAAAGGGCTCATAGAGACGAGCTTTATCGACTGGAAGGGGCAGCTCGCCATGGTTCTCTTTTCCGGGGGCTGCAATTTCAGGTGCCCCTTTTGTCACAACAGCAGCCTCGTCCTTCTTCACCAGTCAATGGCAGAGGTGCCCATGGACCATATCGTGGAGCGCCTCGCCAAGTTCCGGAAGTGGATAGAGCGTGTCGTGATCACCGGGGGCGAGCCGACCATGCACAAGGGCCTCCCCCGCGTGGCCGAGATGCTGAAAAGGCGGGGCCTGTTGGTGAAGCTCGACACGAACGGCTCCAATCCTGAGGTCGTCAAGGGGCTCGTCGCCGACGGCCTCGTAGACTATGTGGCCATGGACGTAAAGGGGCCCCTCGACGCGTACGAGAGGTGGTGCGGGGTGAGCGTGGACAGGGAGCGGATCAGGGAGAGCATCGCATTCATCCTGGAGGAGCGCGTCGACTACGAATTCAGGATGACCCTTGTCCCCTTTCTTCACCGGGAGGAGGACGCCCTCGGGGTAGCGGAAGAGATCAAGGGGGCTCGCCGCTTTTTTCTGCAGGATTTCGTCCCCCGGGACACCCTCAATCCGAAGTACGCGCACATAAGGCCATTCTCGAGCGAGAAGATGAAGACGATGCGAGAAAGGGTGGCCGCCGTCCTCGAACATGCCCCGGTCAGTAGTCATCTACACTGATGCCGCAGCCCTTTCGGGCCTGAAGGACCTTGCCCGAAAGGAGTACGCGGACGATCTTACGAAACCCTATACCTTCTCGTACGGCCAGAAGACGGACGCCGGAAATCTGCGCGTAAGGGTCTGTGAGCTGCGCGATGGTATCCTCATGCCCGCCATCGATGAGCTCGTAAAAAAGGGCGTTGCCGTCCTCGCTGCGCCCTCGGACAGGGACGTGAGAAGCCGGACCTACGAGGAGCTTATGGAGGAGGCGGACCGGCGCGGAAGGGTTGCTACCCTGCAGTTCGCCACCCCTGTCATCCTCGAGGTCTCGGGCGAAATCGTGCCCTTCCCCGTCATCCCGGCGATCTTCCGGGGATACATCGAAATATGGAAGACCTTCTCCGACGCGGATATTCCAGGAGGCGCCGGCGCTCTCAGGCACATCCGCACTACTGACTTCAAGATCTCCTGCGTTTCGACCCCCTATGGGCCGGGCGCCCAGGGTGGGTGAGACTGGAGATGGAGACGGGAAGGACCGAGGAGGAGATCTCCCTGTTCAACGGCCTCATCGATTTTGCCTTCTTTTGCGGCAGCGGCCTCCACGCGGATGAAGGACTGGGCCAGACGAGAAGGATCGAGCACAGGTAGGGGCAGGGTACCTTCCGAAAGACAAACGGACGCGCCGGAGGCGGCGCATTATATTAGCATGGAGAGGCGGGGAGAAAGGGGAAGATGAACGAGGAGGTCGGGCCATGAACATAATCGTCCTGGCAATAAAGCCCATGGAGCCGGACGAGCCCAAGTTCCCTGTGAGGGTTGAATTCAATTGGGGCGCAGGGGATGAGCTCGTGAGCAATTCGGTCGTCACGGTGGAAGTCTGGCTCAGCAAAGACGCCGTCGCCGGCGCCCCACTGTCGGAGGTACACGATCTGGCTGTTCGGGAGGCGCTTAAGCTGTTGGAGAGGGCCATCGACTCCGCCCCGACGGCCAACGTGATAACAGGTTTCTAACCCGAGGGCGGGGTCTCCGGCCATCTGCAACGGAAGGCGCAGATGAGAGAGAGCGCGCAAGCAAGAAGAAGCCCTTTGTTTTGGGCTTCTTCTTGCTTTGAGGGGATACGATAACGGGGATTGTCGGAATTCTGAGGTAAGGTATCTACGCCTGGAGCGCTCCAATGGGCAGGACCGTCCTGCCGGCATTCTCGTTGATAACCTGCGCCATTGAAAGGTAGAATGCGGCCAATCCGCACGCGATGCCTATCCAGCCGGCGACATGGCTCGTAGCCGGACTGCCGGCCCACTCGCCGATGGCGAGGAGCCAATAGACCACGAAGAGGCTGAGGAAGACGAACTGGAGCATCCGGTTGCTGCCAAAGGTTGCGAACCACATGAAGAAAGTGAACAGACCCCAGACAAAGAGATACCACCCCATGAAGGCGGGCGTAGACTCGGGTAGGCCCTTGAAGATCACGATGAAGACCAGGGTGAGCCAGAACGAACCATAAGAAATGAACGCCGTCATGCCGAAGGTGTTCCCTTTCTTGAACTCCATGATGCCCGCCACGATCTGGGCGATGCCGCCGTAGAAAACGGCCATTGCCAAGATCAAGGAAGCGATGGGCAGGCATCCCGTGTTGTGGATGCTCAAGAGGATCGTGGTCATGCCGAATCCCGCCAGGCCGAGGGGCCCGGGGTTTGCCAGTTTTGTCCCTTCCATTTTTCCTTATCCCTCCTTTTTGATTAGTGTCTCGGCAGGAGACCAAGGGCATTCGCCCGGCGGGAAGATGGGCACCCTTTGAGAAAAAAAGTACAATCTACCGCCAATGAGGCGAATGATAGCATAGGATAAGAAAACCTGTCAATCTTTTCGGACGGCAAAGAGCTTCAGGGGCACCATGGTTGTGGCGGCTACCGTGGCGGTCCTTTCGGTCTGGGCCGGCATTGTCGTCTCTTTTCTGCTCAATGTGCCTACAGGGACCTTCATCGTGCTCCTCAACTTCGTCTTCTTTCTCCTCCTCTGCGTTGTCAAGAGGGCTCCTGTCTTCCTTTTCCGTCGACGATAACGGTATACTCTCCCCGTGTATCGGAGGCCGCCACCTCCACAAGTACCTCGCTTGCGGGTCCCCGTATCACCTCTTCGTGCACCTTTGTCATCTCCCTGCAGACCACAACCATTCTGTCCCCTCCCTCCTCCAGGACGACCTTCAGGGTTTCCGCTATTCTCCTCGGCGATTCGAAGAGAACCACGGGATAGGGACCGGACAGTATCTCCCTGAGGATCTTTCTCTTCTTGCCCGTCTTCAGGGGGAGGAAACCGTAGAATAGGAACCTGTCCGGAGACAGGCCCGATATGGAGAGGGCTGCCACGGCCGCAGACGGCCCGGGAACGGCCCGTACTTCAACACCGGCTTCGTAGCACTTTCTCACTACCGTGTCTCCTGGGTCGGAGATCGCGGGGGTGCCCGCAGCCGTAATAAGGGCTGCGCTTTTTCCCCTTGAAAGCTGTTCTGCCACGGTTCTGGCTCGATTCGATTCGCTGAACGTATTGATTGTGAAGATGGGCTTTCCGATGTCGAGATGGCTCAGGAGCTTGAGGGCTCTTTCCCGGCTCTCGGCGACCACGAAATCGACCTCGCGGAGGACTTCCACGGCGCGGAAGGTGATGTCCTTAAGATTTCCTATGGGTGTGCCGATAACATAGAGGATATTTTTTTGCACGATGCTTGCCTCCTTCGATAGCAACCAATATCATACGATTAGCATTGTCGAAAGCTCCAGGGACTTTTTTGCGGCCCCTCTTCGAAAAAGAGGAAACCGCCCGCAAAAACGGCCAAAAAACTTGACAATCGGGGATAATTTTAAGAAAATAGGGAGTGCTATGAACAGACTGCTTGTCTTTCTGCTCTTGATCCTCCTCGTGCCCGCCCCCGCCTTCTGCGCCATATATGGCTTCGTAGACGACGAAGGCGTCTACCACATGACGAACATCCGCCCTCCAGGCAAGAACTATCGCGTCATGATAGAGGACCGGGACGACGTGCAGCCCAGGCCGTTCCTGGGACTGCTCAACAAGAATGCGTATGACGGCCTCATCAAGCAGCATTCCGAGGCATACGGACTCGACCCGCGCCTGGTAAAGGCGGTCATGATCGTGGAGTCCAACGCCAATCCTCAAGCGGTCTCCAATAAGGGTGCGCAGGGCCTCATGCAGATCATGCCGGACACCGCGCGGCTTCTGGATCTCCAGCACCCGTTTGACCCCGAGGAGAACATTCAGGCCGGTACAAGGTATCTGAGGTCGCTTTACGAGTTTTTCAAGGGAGATCTCGAGCTTGTTCTTGCCGCTTACAATGCGGGCCCTCAGAGGGTCATAGAAAACAATATGTCCATTCCTCCCATCAATGAGACCATCAACTATGTAAAGAGGGTGAAGCTGTACTACGGCAAGCTGAAAGACTCCCAATGAAGAGCGGGGATGAAAAGACTTCGGTCTGGACCCTTCCGAACAGACTCAGCTTAGTAAGAATAGTCTTCATTCCGGCCATCGTCTACCTCATATCGAGACAAGAGGAACTGGCTCTGCTCGTTGCCTGCCTCCTCTTCGTGATAGCGGGGATCACCGACGGTCTGGACGGGCTCATAGCCCGGCGCATGAGCATGAAGACGAGGTTCGGCCTTTACCTCGACCCCATCGCCGACAAACTCCTTGTATCCTGCGTGCTCATTGCACTTTCGTGCTACAGGTCCAACGAATTCGGAGTGCCGTTGTGGGTGACGCTCATCATGGTGAGCCGGGAGTTTCTTATCAACGGGCTCCGCTCTTTCTACGCGGTTGGGGGCGCTACGCTCCATTCGTCCTTTGCGGGAAAGCTGAAGACGACGTTCCAGATCGTGGGCATTTCCTGTGTGCTCTTTTCGGGCTCCACTTACGGCGCCCGCTTGTTTCAGACAGCGGGACTAGTCCTTATCTACGCAGCCCTCTGCTTCAGTCTCTATTCCGCCTACAGGTACGTGTACGGGGTCTTCCAGGCTGATGCGAAAGGGTAGGAGCCTTGCAGCTCCGCGAAGATTTCTTGGCCCGAACCGCCTTCCCGGGACCGGTTGAGCCCCGTGCCGAGAGCACGGGAAGGCAGACGACCACGCGGCGTGTTATCTTTTCTGTCTTATTCGCGAAAAAATTGTTATACTGTCCGGGACTGATTGTCCGCGTCGGCTGCCCTGGCCGCATTGCAAAACGAATTGGGAAGGTAACATGTCGAGAATCTTGGCGGCGAAACTGACTCCGGGAATGAAGCTCGCCCGGCCGGTGCTCAACGAAAGCGGCTTCGTGATGATCGGTGAGGACGTCGAGCTGACCGAGATGCTCATCGAAAAAATACAGGGCATGGGCGTGGACTCTGTCTACATCCATGGAGCGTCGAAGGTCCGCCCACCCAAGGAGGAGGTGCTTGCCGCGCTCGAGGAGCGATTCAGGAACGTTGAGGCGATGCCGAATATGGGCTTGCTCAAGAGAGTGATAGCAGACCATATAGAGGGTTTGTATGAAGAGCATGGATCTTCAGACAGTCAAGAATAGAATCGAAGCCGTCAATACCCTTGCCACCATCCCGACGGTGGCGAACAGGCTCATGGAGCTGGTCTCCGATCCGTCGGTATCGGTCACCGAGATCAGCCAATTCATCTCGGGGGACCCGGTGCTCACGACGAAGACCCTGAGAATGGTCAGCTCCCCTGTGTACGGTTTTCCCGGAAGGATCTCCTCGGTTAACCAGGCGGTTCTCCTCCTTGGCATCAACGTCGTTAAGGGTCTCCTCATCGGCGTCACGGTTTTTGATTTGATGCAGCAGGCCATGATAGGTCTGTGGGAGCACTCTCTCGGGTGCGCCATCCTGGCGCGGCTCATAGCAAAGAAGAAGGGCTTGAAAGAACCTGAGGAGATGTCCGTTTACGGGCTGGTTCACGACATAGGCAAGGTCATTCTCGCCTTACAGTTCCCGAGCGAATACGAGCAGGTAATGAACGAAGCCCGGGAAAAAGGGGTCACGATTTACGAGGTGGAAAACGAGTGTTTCTCGACGACCCATGCGACCGTGGGATCCTGGATTGCGGGACAGTGGAGCTTTCCCAAGCGTCTCATCGACGTGATCGGCTACCACCACAAGGTCCAACTCTCGAAGGCGGCGCCCATGGAGACCGCAATCGTCCACTTGTCCGACATTCTTCTGCGGGGACTGGGATTCGGTTTTGCCGGGGACTATGCGGTACCGCCGATGGATCCCCAGGCCTGGGACCTGGTCGGCCTTTCATCGTCGGACATAAAGGGTATCCTCGATGAGGCAGAAGACCTGCTGGACGAAGTTGGAGATCTCACGCTGGGAGGCTGACCAGTGGTATCCATGAAGACGGCCGTTGTCATATCCCGTGACACTGCCTTCGTCGCAGTGGCCGAGAGGATACTTCAAGGGTACTGCCGGGTGATCCCCTTCACGAACATACAATCTGCCCTCGACTACATCTATTCGATCGTTCCGAACGTGCTCATCGTCGATATGTCTTCAAGCGACGAACACATGATCACCATACTCAACACGCTGAAGGGGGATCCTATATTCACGCACCTTCCCGTCCTTGCGGTCGTGGAGGAGAAGGCCGGGTTGCCTGAATGGGACAGCGTCCTCGTCGAGGACTATATCTGGAGAGGGGCAGTGCAGGAGGACCTGGCCCAGAGGGCGAGGCTGGCCATCTTGCGGTCGGAGAGGGTAGTGGAGGTCAATCCCCTGACGCGGCTCCCGGGCAACATATCTATCATCAAGACGGTTCAGGGTCTCATAGACAAGGGGGAGGTATTCGCCATCGCCTACGCCGACCTCGACAACTTCAAACCCTTCAACGACCACTATGGATTCAGCAGGGGGGACGAAGTCATCAAGATGACCGGCCGTTTGATCCTCAATGTAGTCAAGAACAAACAGCCCAAAGGGAGTTTTGTGGGCCACATCGGCGGAGATGACTTCATTTTCATCGTGGATGCCGATCTGGTGGACGAAACAGCCTCGGAGATCGTCGAAACGTTCGACAAGATTATCTCCACGTTCTACGACCCGGCTGAGAGGGAAGCGGGGGTTATCGTCTCGACGGACAGACAGGGCAACCAGAAGACGTTCCCCCTCATGACGATCTCCATCGGCATCACGAGCAACAGGAACAGGGCATTTTCCCACTACGGCGAGCTGACCGAAGCCGTCTCGGAGATGAAACACTACGCAAAAGACCACTCGGGAAGCTGCTACAGGGCTGACAAACGGCAGGACAATCAGGAGCAAGAATAAGCTTCGTGCTATTATTGGGGCTCAGCGCCCCCTCCACGAGCAAAGCTCGCGGAGCCTCCCCCCTCAGAGACTCGCTGCGCTCGCCTACGAGCGAACCCACCCTCACTTCGCTCGGATGTGCCGTTGGCTTAAACGCCCCCTCCACGAGCGAAGCTCGCGGAGCCTCCCCCCTCACCCTCGCGAAGCTCGGTTTGTCCCTGGTCGCGTGACGCCTCAGGGGACGGGGCTCAGGTGTCGAGGCAGCATATCTCGAATCTCTCCGTGAACTCGTCGGGGGCGAACCTGTACTCCTGAGTGCCGACGCATTCGACTGAGAAAGAGGCACAGACACTCCCCATTCTCGCGCAATCCTCTATGCCTTTTCCCTGGACCAGACCCGTAAGGAGTCCGCCCCGGTATGAATCGCCCGCGCCCGTAGGGTCGAGCACCTGCCTGGCTTTGCCCGTAGGCACGCGCACTTCGCCGCCTGTGGTGAGTATCCTCGATCCAAGCTCTCCCAATGTCGTTATGATGGCCCCTGTCAGGTCGAGCAAGGCCTCCTTGCCGAGGCCGGTCTTGGTCATGATGAGGTTAAGCTCGTAGTCGTTGGAGATGAGGATTTTCGAGCCCTCGATGGCCTCCAGAAGTCCTTCGCGGCTGAGCATGGGGAGGGACTGTCCGGGGTCGAAGATATACTCTATACCCCTGGCTTTGCAGGCCTGCGGATAGCTCACCATGTCGTCCAGGTTGCCGGGAGAGACGATGAGGATGGTCGCGTCAGGGTCAAGGGCATCGAAATCCAGCTCCGATGAGTACTTCATGGCGCCCGGATTGAAGCCTGTGATCTGATTGTCTGAAAGGTCCGTGGTTATGTAGGCGCTTGCGGTGAATTCATCGTCGATTACTTTGATCTTGTCCATGGGAATGGCGTTGGCGGCAAGCCATTCGAAATATCGGTGATAGTCGCGACCGATGGTAGCGGAAATCACGGGCTTCTGCCCCATGAGGAAGAGGGCGTAGGCAATGTTGCCCGCTGTCCCGCCGAATTTCTCCCGTACCCCATTCACCTGAAACGCGACATTTAAGGTGCGGATTTTGTCGGGAAGAATATGCTCATGAAAGTGGCCGGGGAAATCCATGATTCTGTCGTATGCCAGGGAACCCGAGACGATAATGGTTTTCTTCATGATCTCTACGTTACCTCAAAGTCGTCGGCGATCAAGCGACGGAGCCATTCACGGGGGCCGGGCTCTCCCGACGGGAGGGCGCACGCCTTTCGATCATCGAAGAGGCAATCGCAGGTGACCTGGCAGACGGGCCACCCCGGCGCGCCGGGTGGAACACCCCAGTTGTCGTTCATCCTGTAAGCGAAGAACTTTTTCTCGTCGCAAAAAAGAAGGTACGGGACGCCCCCGGTCCGTATGGAAACTCGCCGGTTGAGCCATCCCTTGCCGGCAAAAAAGGCGACGAACTGGCGCAAAACCTCGGCCGTTTGCTCCGCGTCACCGGAAAGAATCGCGCGCCGTCCCATGCTGCCCACCTCGTTCTATGTCCTTCGAGCCTGAAAGAAAAATAGATGCATTGGCGACGAAAGTCAAGGAGTAAAACTCCGGAAAGATCACCGGCGAGATATTCGAAAAGGTTTGACTTATGCTCGCCGGTTTGATAGAAGTTAGGTGCAGTTGCGAGGATCTCATGGGGTCCACAACTGGGGGATCGTTCAATGGAAGGACAACGGACTCTGACTCCGTGAATGGGGGTTCGACCCCCTCTCCCCCAGCCAAATAAAATCAAGGGGTTAGCCAAAGGTGGTTAACCCCTTTCGTATTGATAGGGTGACTTATCCATCTTCTATCCATCGGAAATGGCCTCATAGAAGCCAATAGGATGCCCCAGGATCGTTATTTCTTTAGGGGACGGATGATTGACCAAGGGACGGGAGAAAGTCCGCCCAATCCTGCTAACACCGCTCCCTGCATCCCCATTGCTTTCATCATCATCAATCCCCTTGAGCTATCAAAAGTCAAGACTTGCCGGTTTCGGGTAGTGGTGCAGTTTGGGAAAAATTTCTTGACAACCATAATCATAGCATTATATTAGAAAAGGTGAAGGACATGAGCGTGCGGAAAGAAAAGCCTGATGAGGCGCTGGCGCGTTTAATCCAGACCAACCCCAAAGAGGTCGCCGACGAGATCGACGAGATCAAGCGGCGAGATCGGGAGGTTTCGGAGTATGTCGAAGAAACCCGCAAAGACATCCGCAAGGGCGCAAGACAAGCAAAAAAACGGTTCCGTCTATGATATTCTATATTATGACAGGCAGCGCGTCGCCTCGTTTCTAGCTCAATTTAACGATGCGGGTCATCTTCAACAAATAAAGGAAAACAAAAGCGCATCTAAGGGGACGCAGCGAGGATTCAAAATTGGCGCTACTGGGACCGTTGTGGGCACGGGAGGAGGTCTCAATTTTGAACGTTCTCCCGGTGAGTATGCGTCTGAAGGCATAGAACGTATTTATGATCCACTATGGACGAATGCTTTCGCGCTACTAGATTATCTGGACGAACGAGACTTAATTCAGCGGAATGTGACCGAAGCTAAGGTCGGTCAGTTTGTTCTTGCTTCCGGCAAATTTCTTGTCACCGATCTTCCTTTGCTACGCAAAATGTGGGAAATCCCCGCAATAAAAGCAACCTTAATCGCCCAACTTCAGACAACAATAGCGCAGCTTATTGCCCAACAGATTGCGGCGGCGGCGGCACCTCCTTCAACTGCTCAAGCTGCTCCCGCGCCTGAACAAGAGCCGCAACCCCAAAAATTGCCGTTACAAATGCAGTCGGCTCTAGCGCCAGCGCTGATGGAAGTTTTGCCTATTTTACCGCAGTTCCTTCAAGGAATGATCTGCGGCGATAATTACTCGATTTGGTGCGGCTTAGCAGAACAATGGTTGGTTGGAACCAGCGCCGAAATAGCCTTGAAGCATGGCTACGAAATTGCGGGCCAATGGTCGATATTGGGCATAATGGACGCGTTACCAGGGCCACTGCCGGCTCAGATTATTATTCCGCCTCTTCCTTTTGGCGCTCCCCAAAATATGGGACCAAACGCTCAGAATCTTGCCGTTGCAGCCCGAACATCATTCGGTCGTCCCGCCGACGCGCACGGCGTTACGCCTTTACTGATCTTTCGCGAGGTCTCGGGCTAAAATTCCTAATACGTAGCCGACCTATTTGGTTAGGTCAATAATCTTCGATCTCCCACACGTGATCCGTTACCCCTGCCATCATTGCCGGGGACCACTATTTCAATGACGCGAGAATGAAAAGGCGACTCCAAGACGCTATCGGCTTTGCATGGACAAGCGGACTTGATGGACAGATCACACCTTGCTTCCTGAAGTCGTTGCAGCTAAGCCGCCCCTGCCTAGTACCAGAGTGCCAGTGGCAATCTTGATGTCACGCATACTTCGACCCTGTCACATATGTCTCTTTTGGCATGTGTGACATAATCCCGCTCATTGTTTGGACTCTGTTTGTCGGAAATCTTTACAACCGCTTACATGTGCAACACGTATGTAATAGTGTGCAAATGACAAAATCTTGTGGTCCCTGGCTGTAATGCGCGTCCAGGCGACACGAGAGGGGCTGAAATCCGGCGTCGGAATTCTTTACACTTCCCTTGGCAGCCCTAATTTTGAACTGGCAGCAGACAAGTAAAAATCAGCACTTACAACAACGGTACGGTTTTTGCTGATGATTACTACGGATTCATCCAGTCAGGCTCTAAATAGCATAGGGAGGGCAAAATGTTCATCGGCGTATCAAGAATCAAATTTGCTTTCTTATCCGTTTCTCTCGGGATTCTCCTTCTTGGCGCCAGCACGGCTGCAAGGGCTGACGTCATGGCCTATTTTGAGAATACCCTTGGCCAATTCGGCACCATTGATCTGACCAACGGAAACATCAACATAATTGGTACTAACGGCACTGTTACTAACGGCTTGGCTAGTTATGTAAACGGATTCGGCGTGGCTAACGGTCAACTATACGCTACCAGTTATACTGCTGCCAGTAACGAGGGCACACTCTATTCTATCAACACCGTGACTGGGGCGGCCACTCCTATTGGAAGTACGGGTGTTTCAGGTGAAGGTTACAGTATTCTAGGTTCGACCTCCAACGGCCTTTTTACAATTCTCCCAGTTGGTGGGGCTAGTACGTTGGAATCAATTAGTACAATTACCGGCGCTCCAACTGGGATAGGCCCGATAGGAGTTGAATTTGGTCCTTTCCCCATTTTCTCCACATCCAGCGACCCCGGTTCGCTCTATGAAATCGGCGCCGGCGGCGGAGCAAGTAGCCGTTATTTCGGAACAATAAACACGTCCACCGGTGCTGGTACTGTGGTAGGCGAAAGCCTCGTTGCTGTCGGTTGGCCGGCTATGATGGATACGAACGGCACACTCTATGCCATCTTGCAACAAGGCGATGGTGTTCTTGAGGCGTATACGATCGACCCTACAACCGGGATCGAGACGCCATATGGAACCTGGACCACGACTCTTAGTGAGCTGGGTTATGATTTCACAGCCCTCGCTCCGGATCCATTAACATCGTCGGTTCCCGAACCGGCAGCCATCTTGTTTCTCGCTCCGGTGCTGGCGGGTCTGATCGGATTCAAGCGAAAATACATAGGATAGCAGTACACAGAGGCAATCAGGGCAGGGCGCGTTTGGCTCTGCCCTTTTTCTTTTCAATAGCGGCGAACGGACCTTGACGGTTCAACGTTCGTCGGGAAATGCGACAAAATGACCACATACTGTCTCACGTTGGGTTGAACATTTACAGTGGTAAGCCTCAAGATCGGCGTGTGTTCAATCTCATTTCTTCGTAGGTGGAAGGGGGGCCACGCGGTCTCACGAATCTCTTGGTGTCAGGGATTCACCCGACGCGACCAGATCGTCGCCGGACCTTCGAAGCCCAATCGCGGGTTAGTCGCAAATAGGGCCGGGGGGCTTACATCGGGATCACACGTGGTCTGCGTATGATCTTTCACCGGGTGGTTAGTCCGGTGGATGCTGCCCCCTTTCGGTAGGCCGTGTACCGAGGTCTTCAAATAAAGAGCCATCGCGGGCCATGGGGGATGCCATGGTAACCGCGTCCCTGGCTCGCCGGGAGACCATCGACTGCACGTATCATTGGACACGACGAGTCTGGCGTCGTGCTGCCCGGACGCGCAGTCATTTTGTCACACCAAGGTCGTGGCGTGGAACAAGCCGGGCGGCGCAGTAACTATGCACTCAATATTATGAAGGGGCTGACAGTGGACCCCGGCGCACCCTCCAACTGGAGCGGCTCGGTCAACCATGGCCTGCCATCGACTTCCCACACGATCCTGAAAACGACTCTATCCGAGAGGAAAAGGACGTGCTCGGACATCGCCATAAGCTGCAAACCGTTCTGGATGCAGTAGTACCTCGGGCTCAAGAGGGCGAGGTCACCCTTTGTCCCAAGGGCCGGGGCTCTCTCGCTGTACATGACGGGAATCCCGAGCAGGCCCGTGGGAACCGCCCCGGCCCCGGCATTTGATAGTGCCCCGCCAAGATATACGGCATGCCCACCGCTATCTACCATTGAACATAACGAAGGAAGGCAGGTAGGGGAAGCCACCCATACGAGTTGATCGCCCGGACGACGAAGCACACGGGCCAACATGCCCACAACGTCAGAAAAGACGATGGAATTGGCCGTGTTGCGGGGGTAGGTGATTGCGCAAGACGCGCCATAGGCCCCGAGGCTCTTGTTGACCCCGTTTCCGACCATGAAATCCGTATCTTCGGAACCGAGGACCGCCTGGCGCAGTAGGTTCGCTATGACGCCGCCCGAGCCGCTCCAGTTGTAAAGCAATTTGTTCGAGATAGGAACGTAGGCAGATTTCTGGTGAGGCTCCAACGTGATCTCGCGGAATTTTGCAGAGGTCTCCTGAATGCTGACCGACTCTGCCCCATTGCTAATGATCACACCCCCGTAGACGCTGGGGGTGCCTACAGAATTGGTCTGGTCGAGGGCCGGAAAGCTGGTGGGTGCGCTGGGAGCGTTCGAGTTACCCCCGATAATCGTGGCACGTGGCCGAAAAATTGCTTCGTCAGGCTGAACAAATCGTAATGTACTATCAAAGGAAGGGGGAACGTTGAAGCCGCCCGCCGCGCCTACTCCCATCTGCTGATCGCGATTTTCGAGCCGGGCAAGACGTTCGTCTCGTGCCCCGGTCGATTTCATCACCGCGAGGGAGTGTAGGAATTCCGCGACACCACCGCCGAATCCTGCATTGTCCATATTGACACCGCGTGCGTTACCGGGGAACTGGCCGGGAAAGACGCCGCCCGTCCCGGCGATACCATCCGGCATGCCGCGAAGACTGCCGGACGCGGGCTGTCTCAGTTCTTCTTCTACGTGATACAGTTCGTCATAACGGGCAGTACTTTTCTGGAGTTCTTTTATCTCGTTATGGAGGGCGGTACAGCGTGTATCTTCCGCGTCCGTAAGGTCTCGATTCTCTCTCTCTGACTTCTCCAAGATGGCCCGAAACTCCGTTGCGGCTTGTGCTATTTTGTTTCGTGTTTCAACGATATTCATGTTGATAATCTCCTTTTTCTCGTACTTTTTTTGATCGTTTTCGCGTCATCTATGTGTAAACGTCGGTCCTCCACGGCGATTTTAGTCTCCTGTATAGCCCACTTTCTTGTATCTGCGCGGGCTACCTATTCACGAGCCAAAAGGGGGACAAAATTGGGTGACACTTTTGGTTGACGTGGACCCTGATATACCCCTTGGATCGGAGCCAGGATTCCACCGCAATCCTCCAAGCTGACTGTCTGGCGGTTTGGTCGGATTGACTCATTGTTGATAAGATCCTTTCCACTCGTTCCATCACCCAGTCATAGATTCCCCTCCTTTCCCGTTTCGTAAAAGTAGGTCTGTTGCTAGAATCGAAGAACACCTGACAGGATGTCTTCCCGTTCAGGCAAGGTCGGATGCGATGGTTCAGGTCGTTGACCACGGTCTCCGCGTACGCAGCGATATGATCCCCGGGATCGAGCAACCCCTCCATAAGCTTCTTCCGCAAACAATTCTTCACCTCTCGTTGCGATTCCTCGATCGCTCCATTGTAGGGTGCGTAATACTCTGGGTTGTTCAAAGGCAAAATAAATGATTCGGCTAATACATCGTTGATCGCGCTATGGTTCATATTCCCCGCGTTATCCCGCTTGAGCACCAGAGGCGCCCCGTACCGATCA
The DNA here is from genome assembly GCA_963749525.1 of uncultured delta proteobacterium. Classification (GTDB taxonomy): domain Bacteria; phylum Desulfobacterota; class Syntrophorhabdia; order Syntrophorhabdales; family WCHB1-27; genus CAVVNC01. The sequence continues at coordinate 2,596 of CAVVNC010000038.1, read as the reverse complement.
ATCTTCTCGCTCAGATACCCGGCCACTTCTTCTCCGACCGGATACGCTCCAGCCATTGGCAAAAACTTGTACCGTGAACCGAGGTCCTGCGTATTGTGCACATAGATTTTACCAGGTACGCCCAGGTTGTATTCCGTGAAGTCCATAGCCCATACGACTCCCGGCATCAACCATTCGATCCGGCGAACACGGGCACGGCGATCCGCCTCCAGGTCACGCCGCACCCGCTCCACCATCCGCCCCAGCTCTCGCCGCGATACCCTGAAGCGGTACCGTTGGTACAAGCCGGTGGTCCCCGCACTGCGCTTCCTCCCATGATCCAGCAATCGGATCTCCGTGTCAAGAAGGGGATCAAGCGGCTCCACCTTTTTCGGGCCCGGCGGATTGACTACCGCCATGCCCCTCCGGATCCGATACCGCCATCGTTTGAAGCTGGACAAGGACAGATGAAGGGTCGTGCAGATCATCCCGTAAGGCATCCTCCTTTGCTGTTTCATCTCCTCAACGATCTCCACGATCCTTCTTATCGCCTTTTGCCGATCGACCGGTTTTTTTTACTGCATGGGAGCTCCTCGCAAGGCCCCAGCAGTTCCTTAACCTCGATGGCCTTCTCGGCATCATCCAGTTTTTTCTCCAACTCCCGAACCCGCTCCCGAAGGGCCTCCTTCTCCTCGTCCACAGGCGCAGGGGGCCTCCCCGCGGGTTGGTTCTCCAGCGCCAGGGCCATCGCTTGTAACGACTTCTCTTCCCACTCGTAATACGTCTTGCGCGATACCCCCAAGAACTGAGCCCCCTGCGTTACCGTGAAGACTCCGCTCCGCACCTTGAGGATCACCAACGCCCGCTGACGCGCACGCTCATGCTCCTCGCCCCTCTTTCGCCTCCGCTTCTGATCCATTCGCAATCTCCGTCAGGATCGCCAGGTACTCTTCTAGGCTCCACTCTCCCGCGACCCCCCCGGCTTGTCCGGGCTCCTCTGCCTGACTCGGGTCTTGGACTGCAGGCGCGCTAGGCGCCTCTCCAACCCTTTCATCGCTCCGCTCTTCCGTTCCAACAATACCGCAAGACGCGAGTTCAACGCTACTGTCTTCTCTCTCATCGGCGCTCGCGGCTGCAGGGCCAGGAGCATCCCCTCCATCGCCCGCTCCTGCCACTGCTTCAATACAGTCCACGCCACTCCTAATTCCCGGCAGACCTCCCCGGGTGTGCGTCTCTCCGTCCATACCGACAACACCGCCCGGCATTTCTCCTCCGCTGTATAGCTGGATCGCCCTTTCTTCTCCTCCATCCCCGAGCTCTCCGGCTCTCCCATCTGTCTCCCCCCTTTCAGTCGTTTCACTGGAACCATGTTCTGCAGGGGCGACGTCATAGACCATCTCCTGCTTTCTGCCGCTTTCCTCATCGTCCACCATCAAGCGCAGCTTTCCTTTTTCGGCCCGCAATACGACGGACTGTCCTTCCATCCGCCCCACCATGTAAAAGGGATCCTTCGGCTTCCCCCGCAGCGCCATCTCGAGGACATTGTCCGCAATCCCTTGCTCCATCGCCTTTTTCAACTCCCCCTGGATCTCAAAATACCGATCGGCAGGGCATAATCCCCCAATCCCCTGGTGAGGCCGTTTGTGATTGTAGTACTTCAGCCAATGGCGGATCCTCTCTCGCGCCTCCTCAAAACTCCCAAACTGCGCCCGCACCAAAAACTCTTCATAGATCGTCTTCCAAAAACGCTCGATCTTGCCCAACGTCATCGGATGATGGGCCTGCGATTTGATGTGCTTGATCCGGTCCTTCACCAGCTCCCGCTCAAACCGGGTCGATCCCCGCCAGTTCGTATACTGCCGGCCCCGGTCCGTGAGCATCTCCTTCGGGACCCCGTACTCACCGATCGCCCGGCGATACACCTCCAGCACCTGGTCCGCCGTCTGGGTCCGGCACAGCTCCAGACCCACCATGTACCGGGAGTAGTCATCGATGAACCCGATCAGATAGGCATACCGGCCCCCCAGACGGAACGTGAAGATATCCGATTGCCACAATTGATTCGGGGTGGAGCGTTCAAAAGAACGAGGGCGGGTCATGTTGCGACGGGGCTTCTTCCCGGAGGGGCCGGCCAATGATGCTGCCTTCAGCGTCCGCCGCACCGTCTCCGGAGAAGCGCTGAGGAAGAACGCGCGCTTCAAGAGCTGGGAGATCCGCTTGACGCCGAAAAGGGGCTCTTGTTTCTTGATCTCGACGATTTTCTCGCGCACGGGTTCGGGAAGCTTCGGCCGGCGCCGCGCCGGGGCAGCCCCGCTTTGCAACCCGGCCTCTCCGTGCTCCCGATACGCTTTCGCCCAATGATGGATGACAGATTTACTGGCCCCCGCTTCTTTCGACAACAAAGAAATGGGGATCCCTTCTTCTAGTAGTAACTTCACACAGCGAAGCTTGAACTCCAACCCATACCGCTTGCCGTGCCGACTCTGTTTCCCCTTATTTCTTTTCTTAGCCTCTTTTACATCTTCTCTTTCATCTTCCATGGGTTCACTCCTTTCTCCCTCTCAGGAGTGTCACCCATTTTTCCCTCTGCTTCAGCTCACGATCTGGTAGTTAGCTC
>CAVVNC010000037.1:0-63673 GCA_963749525.1 uncultured delta proteobacterium | reverse complement strand
GGAAGGATTCGTGTTTGTCATTGTAGCTCTTTCTCGTCCTGGGAGCGGTTCTCGGCGGATTCGCCATGGAGGGCGGCCCCTTCCTCGTGCTGATGCAGATCGCCGAGTTCATGATCATAGGCGGCTCCGCCCTTGGCGCCCTTCTCATCTCGACCCCGGCCAAGACCCTCAAGATGATCATCCAGAGGTGCTCGGCTCCTTCAAGGGCTCGCCATCACAAGCAACGTATCTGGATCTTTTGAAGCTCCTGTTCGAGGTATTCCAGATGAGCCGCAAGGACGGGCTCATCGCCCTTGAGAGCCACATCGAGAACCTGAGGAGAGCGCGATCTTCGCGAAATACCCGCAGTTTCTCAAACAACACCATCTTCTCTCCTTCATGTGCGATACCTTCAGGCTCGTCATCCTCGGAGGCGTGCCTGCCCACGACATGGAAGCGCTCATGGATACAGACATCGAGACCCATCACCACGAAGGAACGAAGCCGGGAATGATCCTTCAGAAGATAGGCGATTCCATGCCCGGGCTCGGCATCGTCGCCGCGGTGCTCGGCATTATCATCACCATGCAGGCCATCGGCGGGCCGGCCGAGCAGATCGGCCACAAGGTGGCAGCCGCGCTCGTGGGCACCTTCCTGGGCATCTTCATCTCCTATGGCTTCGTTCAGCCCATGGCCACCAATATCGACATAGCCAATGACGATGAATCGAAGGTATTCGAGGCCATCAAGGCGGCGCTGATCGCCTTCGCAAGGGCTTCAACCCCATAGTCTGCGTGGAATTCGCGAGAAGGGTCATAGTCTTGACTGCAGGCCGACCTTCCAGGAAATGGAAGACTACGTGAAAGGCAAGACATAGTGGAAGAAGATCACAACACCCCTATCAGGATCATAAAGAAGAAGGGCGGGCTCACGGCGGGGCTCATGGCGGCGCCTGGAAAGTGGCCTATGCCGATTTCGTCACCGCCATGATGGCCCTCTTTATCGTGCTGTGGATCGTCGGACAGAGCGAGGCTGTGAAGCAGGCCGTCGAGGCCTACTTCAAGGACCCGGGCGTCTTCGACACCAGCAAGTCCGGAGGCATCCTTCAGGGCGAAAAACACCTCGCCACGCCCTCGCCCGTGCCCCTCGACAAGCTTGCCGCCGAAATGGACAAACTGAAGGCTGAGGCGGGGAACATCGAGAAGGCGATCGCGGAAATACCCGACTTCTCGAAATTCAAGGACAAGGTCCACGTAACCGTCACGGCCGAAGGCCTGAGGATCGATCTCGTGGAAGACTCCGAGGGTCTCTTCTTCGACATAGGAAAGGCCACGGTCAAGCCCGAGACAGTCAAGCTCCTGAAGTTGATCGCCACCCACATGGCCCCCCTGGAGAACGGGATCGTGGTAGAAGGATATACGGATGCCAGGCCCTACGCCTCTTCCGGTTATTCGAATTGGAACCTGAGCACGGACAGGGCCAACAGCGCCCGCACGATCCTCGAGGGCAACGGGCTCGGGCCCCACCAGATCCTCCAGGTGCGGGGCTTTGCCGACAGGAAGTTAAGGACGCCGGACAAACCTCTCGACTTCTCGAACAGAAGGGTCAGCATTCTGGTGACGCCGTCGGCGGAAAGCCAAAAGAGCGCTTCCACACCGGCGCCCGCGATCGAAACGGTGAGGCCTGGCGCGCCGCCTGCTGCTCCGGGGGCAAAGGCAAGCACCCCGCCGCTTAAGATCGAACTGGTGAGGCCTGGCGCGGCGGCCGCTCCGGCGGCCGCGAGTCCCAGCGCGGCGGCCGGCCCGATAGCCTCGTCGGGGGAGCGAAAGAAATGAGCGCCCCGGGAATGGGATCGAGTATCCTTCTCGTGAGCGACTCCCCCTTGGTCTTCGCGGACCTGGCGGACATCCTGAAGACCGATCCCAACCTCGACGTGCGGCTCGTACCCGACACGGACAAGGCTGCCGAAAGAATAGCCGCCGAAAAACCCCATCTCATCGTCTGCCGCTGCAGCGCCTTCGAAACCCTGTCCCAGGTCTGCGAAGAGAGAGAAAGCGATGACACCGGGGCCCTGCCCCCTTTTTTTCTCCTTCTTTTCCAGGGGACAGACGCAACCGAGGTCGTCGCAGCCCTCGAGCGGGGCGCCCATGACTATATCGAAGAGTCCCTTTGCAGACAGACTCTCCTTCCCAAGCTTCGTTCGCTCCTCCACAGGAGAAGGCTGCGGGAGGAATTGTGGAGAGAGGAGAAGAGGCTCGCAGAGGCGAACGAGCTTCTGGACAGGAATTTCAAGGAGCTGACATCTATCCTGCTCAAGATTCTTGAGATCAGGATACCGGGGGCGAGCGACCGGGCCGATCAGGCCAAGGCCATGAGCGAGTTCATCGCGCAGAAACTGGGATTTGACGATGAGAGCCGCAGGCACATCATCTTTGCAGCCCTGGTGCACGAGATAGGCAAGATAGGCCTTCCCGACGAAGCCATCTGCAAACACGGATGTGTTCTGCCGACGGCCCTCGTGCCTTTGTATCAGCAATACGCCACGGTCGGATCCATGGTGATATCGACGATTACAGGCTACAGAGACTCCGCGGATTTCATCTATCACCAACTGGAGAACAACGACGGGTCCGGCTTCCCCGACGGGCTCACGGGGAAAGAAATACCCCTGGGGGCGAAGATTCTCCGGGCCATCGTCTTCGGGGAAGAGCTGCGCAGCCAGAGCTTGCCCGTGGAGGACGTGGTCGACCATGCCAGGCTCTCCATGCACACGATCCTCGACCAGACAATCGCAAACCTGCTCATAGAATTCGTGATTGCCGAGAGCAGGAACAGAAGCACGGACAAGGAGAAGGTACCCATCGACGAGCTTGCAGCGGGCATGGTGCTGGCCGAAGACGTGTACGGGGCAAGCGGGATCAAGCTCCTTCCCAAAGGTGTTCAGCTGCAGGAGAAGATGCTCGCCCTGCTCAGGGAAAGGAACGCAACCGACGCGATCGTCGGGGGCGTTTACATCGTGACCGATCAGCAGTAAAAGCGACTTACGTCCTATTTCATCGACCCCAACAGCTTCTTGCTGCTTCACCCGCTCTGCAACCCACGAGGCCTCTTCGTACCCGTCGCGGAAGTAGATGAGATGGGGTTTTCCCCCGTTTTCCTTCCTCACGGCCCTGAGGCACTTCTCGTACCTGTGCGCCATGTTGTCGAGGATCGCGTTGCCCACGTCGAGTATGGCCTGGGTGCTTCTGTAGTTCTCCTCCAGCTTGATGATCCTGCACCCGGGGAAGCGGTCGGGGAATTGCATGATGTTCTCGTGGGACGCCCCCCTGAAGGAGTAGATAGATTGGGCGTCGTCCCCCACGACGAGCACATTGCGATGCCGCTGCGCCAGATAATAGGTGATCTCCCCCTGCGTGGTGTTCGTGTCCTGGAACTCGTCCACCATCACGTAGGAATAACGCTCGGAGATACGGCCGCGGATCTCTTCGTTCTCGAGAAGGATCTTCAGGTAGAGGAGGAGGTCGTCGTAGTCGAGGCACTGCGACGCGATCTTGTACTCCATGTACTTTTCCCGGAGAGCCTTGATCTCGTCGAGATACTGGTCGAAAGTCGGGTAATACTTCTGCAGAATCTCCTCGATGGTCATCTCCTTGTTGAGGGCCATGCTGAGGATCTTCCGGAGCATATCCTTCCTGGGCCGTCTCTTCTCCTTCGCATAGAAGCCGAGCCGGACCGCGCACCGGTGTATCGCCTCCTCCGCGTCCGCCTCGTCGTACACGGTGAATGTGTTGGGAAGACTGAAGAACTCGCTGTACCTGCGCAGGATCTTGTTGGCAAAGGAATGAAAGGTGCCGCCCTCCACGCTCTGACACCTTGGGTCGTGACTTGCTGCCCTCGATATCATCTCCTGCGCGCTTCGCCGCGTGAAGGTGAGGAGGATGATGGACGCAGGGTTGACGCCGGTCTCCACGAGGTGAAGGACGCGAAACTCGATCACCCTCGTCTTGCCGCTTCCCGCGCCGGCGATGACGAGGACCGGGCCGTCAATGGCCGTAACGGCCTCGTACTGGCGGTCGTTGAGCTGTCCTCTTATCTCTTCCTTCATCTGATCGATCGGGCCTTCATTGAGTATAGCATAGAAGGGGGCGGCTTCTCGGGTCATATTCGGATGGAAGAACGCATGTATGATCCTGGGGTATAGACCGGCTGCGTACCTTCCACCTACTATTGTTCACGTTCGGCCGGACCCGAGGTTCCCAACAATACCGCCTGAAATGCGGGAGGGCATCTCCTATAGGAGGCAGGAGAAAGAAGGGCGTTGCCCAACGATATCTACCGCCAGCACGACCTTGACAAGAACCACGAAAGATGAAAGTATTGATGATCATCAGTAACCCATTAAGGAGGCCACACATGTTCAGTCCTGTAGTCTTTAATGAAAAAGCGTGCAAAGGATGCAACACCTGCGTCGAGGTATGCCTGATGGAGATCCTCCAGGCAAATGGGGAGAAAGGCAAGCCCCCTACTGTAGCCTACCCGGATGAATGCGCCTACGACGGAGCATGCTGGCTACGGTGCCCGGAGAGGGACAAGGGCGCCATCAAAGTCGTCCCGCCGCTTCCTATGCGGGTTTCGATACTCAAGGGATAAGGTTCCAAGGAAAAGGAGGTTCGGCTTATGAGTGCGATTCCGGAAATCGTTCCGATCGAAACGGATGTGTTGATAATAGGCGGAGGGCTTGCGGGTTGTATGGCAGCGATCAAGGCGAGCGAGTACGGCGTAAAAGTCGCCATAGCCGAGAAAAGCAATACTCTGAGCAGCGGATGCGCAGGAACGGGGATTGACCACGTGTGGGGCTATATCCCTCCTATTCATGAGCAGATGGGCTGGACCATCGACGATCTCGTCGAGGATCACGTGCAAGGGGTTGCGCGGGAATTCATCAACAGAGAACTGCTTTACGTCGTAGCCGGTGAGAGCTATCAGAGAGTGCTCGACCTGGAGAAGTTCGGGGTTAATTTCAGATACCCGGACAGCAAACTGCCGGGCAACTTCAGGATCGTTCCCCAGTTTCACAGCGTCCCGACCACGTTCAACTTCGACGGCAGGGATCTGAAGCCCATCCTCACCAAGGAGGCCAAGAAAAGGGGGGTTACCATAGTCAACCGCGTCATGATGGTCGAATTGATTCTTGCCGACGGGCAGGTGGCGGGTGCGCTCGGCGTAGGCACGAACAACGGGAAGATCTATTCTTTCAAGGCCAAGGCTGTCGTCGTATCGACGGGCAGGGTGAACAGGTTGACCCGGGGGGCCACGGGCGTCTGGGGCAATCACCGTGTTCCCGTGAGCGAAACGGGCGACGGCAGGGCCATGGGCCTCAGGGCGGGGCTACCGATCATCAATTCGGAGTTTTATACTCCCGAGGGGTATTCCATCGGCGGCTTCGAGCTGAACCTCGGCTCACCTAGAAACACCGTACAGCCTGCCGGTGCCGTGGTCGGTCCTGCCGGGGAAGCGATCGTGCCCAGGACCCATTTCTACAACTGGGAAAAACTCGGCAAAGAAAAGATTGATCCTCTTGAAAGCCGGCGCGTCTTTCTTGAGTCTGGGTTGATGCCTCCATACAGTCAGATGCACCGGGAGGGGAAAGGCCCCTTCTATCTCGATCTCACGGGCGGCACTGAGGAGGAGATACGCTACATTGAGTGGTCGATCGGCAACGAGGGCAAGGGCTCTCTTTTCCTGGAATATCTGAAAGACCAGGAGAAGTTCGATTTCAGAAAAGACAAGCTGGAGTGGTTGCCTAACAGCCGTGAGATGGCCGGAACGGCTGCTTCGGGATACGTGGTGGGCACGAACATGCAGACAGAAGTGCCGAATCTCTTTGCCGCCGGTGATGACGTCGGCGGAGTGCCGTGGATGTGTTCGCCAGGGGCATTCACGATGGGATGGAAGGCAGGCGAAAATGCGGCGCTCGCGTCGAAGAAACAGACTGCTTTTCTTTCGGCGGGTCAGGAAAAGCTGGAATCGCTCAAAGATTTCTGCTCCGGCGCGACCGGCAGAAAAGAGGGACTCTACTGGCGCGAGGTCGAGATGGCCATACAGAATATCATGGACTACTACGCCTGCGACGTGAGGTCGGAGCCCATGCTGAGCCGCGGGCTGGAGCGCCTGAACGGGATAAGACGTACTGTCTCGTTCAGGGCGGAGAACCCTCATGAACTGATGCGCTGCCTCGAGGTGCGTTCCGTTTTGGACAACAGCGAGATGATACTCGCCGCTTCCCGGGAAAGGAAAGAAAGCCGCACGGGAACCAGGGGCCTCGGTTTCATCCGGGCCGAATACCCCGAGCGGGACGACAAGAACTGGCTTGCCTTCCTTGCCTTAAGGCTCAAGGGGAAAGGGTTCGAGTTTTCGAAGATACCCATTAAGAAATGAACGAGGTGCGATCAAACAAGAGGTCTCCCGGGCGGTTGCAACGCCCCGGAGGCCTCTCCCTGCCGCAAGGTCGGCTACGCCGTCGCCGCTTCGACTCGTGCCGCTGCCGTCTTGATGTCGCCTTCCACGTACCTGGCGCCCCAGATTGTTCCCAGGCCACCTGCGAGGGCGGCTGCCACAGTGATTAGCATTGAATAGCGGATCGCAAGCTGGCCGAAGGTTGGGCCGAACGCGTCGTTCATCATGCCGATGAAAAGGGGGCCCAGGCCCCAGCCAAAGAGATTGCCGGCCATGAAGTAAAGGGCCGTTCCGAGGGCGCGCATGCGGACCTTCGCGACGGTCGGTATGAGGGCGGCCAGAAGAGGGGTCGGCATGCCCATGAGGATGATCAGGACGAGCAGGCTCGTCCAGAGCAGAGGCATAGAAGAGGTGAAGAGATAGGCAAAGAGGGCGGGTGCCATAAGAAGAAGAGCCAGGCCGGGCACGATGATCTTCCATTTGTCGTTTTGTTTGCTTACAAAGGTTGTGACAACGCCGCCGAGCAAGGCGCCGGGCACCCCGAGAAGCGACACCGCCCCGAGCCATCCCCCGATCTGGATCATGTTCAGGTGATGTACCCGAATCAAGAATGGCACATTCCATATGCCAAACGATATTCCTGAGAGAGAAAACATCGCCTGCCCCCACATGAGTATGAGAAAGGTCTTGTTCTTCGCCAGATATCGGCTCGTGTCTCCAAGGTTGTAATCTGTCGTGTCCGCGAGGCGCCCGTCGGCGAGTCCGCGGGTCGGCTCCTTTACCGTGAGATAGAAAATGGCTGCGACGATGAGGCCCGGTATGCCGGCGACATAGAACGCGGAACGCCAGCCATAATAGTGAGCCATGAAACCGCCGACCATGATGCCGAGGGCCAAGCCCAGGTTCGGGGCTATGCCGAAGATCGACGTTGCCATGGCGCGTTTCTCTTTAGGAAAATAATCGCCGATGAGCGACATCGCAGGCGACAGGCTCGTCGACTCGCCCACCCCCACGCCCATCCGGTACACGAGAACCTGCCAGGCGCTACGGGCAACGCCTCCCAGCGCGGTCATGGCGCTCCAGACCACGAGCCCTACAGTGAGGAGCGGCACCCGCGACTTTCGATCTGCGTAGCGGGAGACCGGCAGGGACAGGATGAGGTAGATGAGGGTAAACCCGAAGCCGGTCATGAGCCCCATCATCGTGTCGGACAAGACAAATTCTTTCTTGATAGGCTGGATCACCACGCCGAATACGCTCCGGTCCGTGTAGCTCAGCGTCCAAATAGCCGTAAGAAGAGCCAGCACCCAGCCCCGTCTGACCGGGGATATCTCACGACGTACATTCGCGTCGCCAGAATCACTCAATCCTTTCGCTTCCATCCTCTCCCTCCGTTACCTTTGTGCGCGATGTTCTTTCACATCTAGCCGGCATCAAGATGGGTAGCTCCCGGGAAATAAGTAAATGACCTCAAACAAGCGCAGAAAATGAGATCAGGCCACTCTAATTCACCGTGCCTTTATCATCTCCGCTTTTGCCGCATGCGTTAATCATTATCACCTATATCCATATACTGCAAGAAAAAACCTCCAGAAAAACATCACGTGCCCATACTTGACGAAAGCCGATATTTCGCACTCTCGCGATCGCACAAGAGCATTCTTTATTAGCACGTACTGGACAGGGCCCCGAAACGAGTCCGGAGTGTAACTCACCACCTGGGCCGGTTTTTTGGGAGGCAGGGCATGAGCAATAAACCACCCTGTAGTAAGGTACAGGGAACTCTCAAGTTAGAGGGGTATTTCATGAGCTAAACTATGCCTTCATCGGTTCTTCGGTATAATAGCTAATAGAACCGCCAGGATCTCTTTTTAAAACAACATTCTTCAGCCAATTCTTATCATCACGATCAGGATAGTCTATGCGATAATGGCCGCCAAAATGACCTCCGCGGGTTTCCCTTCTCACTAAAGCTGCCTGAGCAATAATCTTACCAAGCTCAATTTGACCTTCCACCTCAATACCACGAGCTATCTGTAAATTCTTTTTCTTTTCTTCTTCGTTCCAGACGGTCAGTTCAGGTAATACGCGAGCTTCAATAGCTTTTAACTCGGCGATCGTTTCATTAAGACCGTTTTCTTCTCTGGCTACGTTGAGATATTGGTTGGTAATGTGTTGTACCTGATTCGTTATTTCAGATGGTGAAAGGCCCGATTTTTTGTCCAACCAGCTTTGCAAATGTTCTTTGACTTCTTGTTTTTGGCTGTGGCCGATCACAGGTTGTCTGCTGGTATCTAAAGAAGAGACTGCCGCGTTTTCTCCACATATTGCCCCAAAGGCGAGGGCTTCGGATAATGCCGAGCCACCGATACGGCTGGCTCCATGAGCACCTCCGGCTGTTTCTCCGGCGGCAAACAGGCCGGGTACCGAAGTACGGCCATTTTCATCTATCTTGATGCCGCCAACCATATCATGAGGGTAAGGCAATATTTCCAGCGGTTGAGAAGTAAAATTTATGCCGGCACGGGCGGCTTTTTCCCAGAGAGAGGGGCAGTCTTTCTTCCATACATCCTCCGGCACGTCGGAGACATCCAGATAGACTCCGCCATGAGGACCGCCTCGACCTTCGTAGATCTCCTGGCTAAAAGCTCTTAGTGTTTCTTCATTATCAATTTCAAGGTCCCCTTTTTGAGGAAAATATTTACGCATAAAACGCTGTCCCAGATTATTATAATATCGAGCGCCACCTTTGATCGTGAGATTATTGATAAGTCCTACTACTACACCAGATTGTCTCATTGCCTCAGGGTAACAAAAGGTCGGTAAAAAGTGACAGAATTCAATACCGATAATCTCGGCCCCAGCCTTGAAAGCGATGGAATAACCTTCTCCGGTAGCCATCTTGACGTTATCAGTATAGGGGAAAAGCTGTCCCATACCACCCGTAGCCCAAACTACGGTTTTTGCTGCTATGAAGAAAAGCTGGCCGGTTTGGTCTTGGAATCCCCAGGCTCCGGTTACTCCATCTCCATCTTTATATAAGCCGCCAATAATAGTGTGCCCAAGGACTTTAAACCCCATTTCCCTGCTTTTGGCACCAAGACACTTCATGACCACAGCGCCCGCTGACCTATAATGGTGTACCATTCGCGGATAAGTGTGGCCTGCCCAGGGTACTTGAGACAATTTGCCATTTTCTTTGATGAGGTCAATGCCCCACTCATCCATTTCTTTAGTAAGATAGACGATCCTATCGGTCCAGGCTTTAACTATCTTTTCGTTACAAAGTCCCTGCCCGGATCGAATTATATCTTCAAAATAGACTTGGTTATTATCTCTCGGGTCAGCATTCCCTAGAGCTACTCCGTATCCACCGACGGCAATTGAAGAATTTCCCGAAGGGTAGGGTCCCTTAGTAACAACCAGCACACGGGCACCCTCGATAGTAGCCTTAATAGCAGCCATGGCTCCGGCTGCGCCGCTACCCACTACTAATACGTCAGTTGAGAGGTCAATTACTTCGAAACCCATAGCAATTAAACTCCTGTTAATGACCTCCTGACTTCACTTGACTTGATCTTTGTTTGACTCGACTTTCAGCCTTCAGCCCCCATCTGGATGAAGGGCGCGGCAGGGAACGCAATCCATACTGTGGCACTTGAAAATGAACCCCAACGCCAATTCCGACAAAGAGAAACACAAGCTCATGGGGGTGAGATCTTCCATTGTTTCGTTTTCTTCCGTCGGTAAGCCCCCTGCCCAAAGAATACCGTTTGTAATTCGGTAAGAGCAAGAGAAACCTTGAAAACTCGACCTCAGGAAGAAGTCAGTCGTGGACGGGTGATATAGGCCAGGTCCCGGAGCCGATCCGGGACCTGCTTTTCGGGCCCTATACCCCGGGGTAATACATGGGGACACCCCTCCGAAGGCAAAGCAGCGAGAGGAGTGTCCCCACACACCCCTCCGAAGGCAAAGCAGCGAGAGGAGTGTCCCCACACACCCCTCCGAAGGCAAAGCAGCGAGAGGAGTGTCCCCACACACCCCTCCGAAGGCAAAGCAGCGAGAGGAGTGTCCCCACACGAGGCCGCCCGGTGAAGAGGGCGCCGCAAGCGTACCCGAGCGTAAGCGAGTCTTAAGGGGGGTGGCTCCGCAGGCAATGCCAGTGGAGGGGGCGCTGAGCCCCAGTTATAGATCGCGATTCCTCCAGGCGGTCGTCCAAGCCGAAACTTAGGTCGGAGCTTCGACTTTCAGACTGTCCACCATGAGGCGCGCCACCGCCTTCGCAAAAGCCGCCGGGTCCTTCGGCCGCGACCCTTCGAGGAGAAGCGCCTGGTCGTAAAGGAGGCCGGCGTATTCTTCGAGGACCGGGCTCTACTTGTCCTTCTCAAAGAGGCTGTTCATGGCGGCAAAGAGCGGATGGTCGGGGTTGATCTCCAGGATCTTCTTGTTCTCGGGAACCGTCTGGCCCATGGCTTTGAGGATCTTCTCCATCTGCGGGTTGAGGTCGCCCTCGTCCGCCACGAGGAGGCACGCCGAATCCTTCAGCCTTCCGGAGAGGCGCACATCCTTCACCTGGCCGGCGAGCCGCTCCTTGATAAGGTCGATCAGCTTCTGGTATTTCTTCTGCGATTTGGCCTTCTCCTCTTTCTTGGACTTGTCGAGGTCGACGTCGCCCGCCACTATGGACTTTACGTGCTTCCCCTTATAAGTGAAGCCGCTCATCACGAGGTCGTCGACCTCGTCGAGCATGATGAGCACCTCGTAGTCCTGCGAGCGAAAGGCCTCCAGGTAGGGCGATTTGACTGCTTCCTCCCACGTAGTCGCCGGCATGTAATAGATGTGCTCCTGGCCATCTTTCATGTCGCCGACGTACGCCTCGAGGGTCCTGAACTCGTCCTTCTCCGCCTTGGTGGAGGCGAAGAGAAGGAGATCGGCGATGGCCTCTTTCCTCGAGAAGTCGTAGTAGAGGCCCTCTTTCAGAATAGTGCCGAACTGGCGGTAGAATGCCAGATACTTCTCGTATTCGTCCTTCTTGAGGTCGCCCAGCACGTCGAGCGCCTTCTTGATGATGCTGTTCTTGATGATCTCCACCTGCCTGTTATTCTGAAGGATCTCGCGTGATATGTTGAGGGGGAGGTCCGACGAATCGACAACCCCTTTGATGAACCGCAGGTAAGGGGGCAGAAGCTCCTCGCAATGCTCCATGATCTGGACGCGCTTCACGTAGAGCATCGGCCCGATCTTGTAATCCTTGTAAAAGATATTGAGAGGCTGCTTAGACGGGACATAGAGAAGGGCAGTGAATTCGGAGGTCCCTTCCGCCTTGTAGTGGATCACCTTGAGCGGCTCTTCGGCGTCATGGGAGATATGCTTGTAAAACTGGTGGTACTCCTCGTCCGTGATCTCGGACTTGTCCCTCAACCAGAGGGCTTTGCGTGAGTTGAGCGTCTCGTCTTCCCTGATCTTCACGGTCTTCGACTTGTCGAGGGCGCTCTGCTGCTCCTTCTCCACCTCCATGACGACGGGGTGCTCGATAAAGTCGGAGTAGCGCCTCACCACGTCGCGGATCTCCCATTCATCGAGATAGACGGCCTCGTCTTCCCTAAGGTGGAGAATCACGTCCGTCCCTTTTCCCTTCTTTTCGATGTCCTCGACCGTGAAGGAGCCGTCGCCCGTGGACTCCCACTTGACGCCACTTGCGCCCCCTGAGCCTGCCTTCCTCGACAGAACCGTTATTTTGTCGGCCACCATGAAGGAAGAGTAGAAGCCCACGCCGAACTGGCCTATCAGCTCGGGATTGTCCTTGATATCCTTGCCCTGGAGGCCTTTAAGGAACTCCATGGTTCCCGACCGCGCGATCGTGCCGAGGGCCTCTATTGCCTCGTCTTTCGTCATCCCGATGCCGTTATCGCTGATGGTGAGGGTTTTCTTCTCTTTGTCGGGCGTTATCCTGATCATCCACTCCGTGTCGTTCTCGTGGATGCCGGCGTCGGTGAGCGATTCGTAGCGCGCCCTGTCTATGGCGTCCGACGCATTCGAAACCAGCTCCCGCAAAAAGACTTCCTTATGGGAATAGAGGGAATGGATCATCAGGTCGAGGAGCTGCTTGATCTCTGTCTTAAATTCCCGTTTCTCAACGCTCATCGCTCTCTCCTCGCGTCGTCTGAAAGTGGATAGGGCCAAAAAAACACAAGCCGGGCAAGCCCTTTTTATCCTACTAATATAACGGGCAATCCCCGGACTGGCAAGAGCGCGGGCCCTTTCCCTAAAGATAGAGGCAACGTAAAAGGGGTCTTCTCTTGACCCGGCCCGATGGCGTGGCCTATCATGTTGAGGCAGAGGCACGAATTCGTGGTGTGCCCGTGGGATAAGCCAAAACAGCCATGACCATTTCAAACCGCGGTGAGTCGAGCAGCTACAGATGGTGGGTTCTCCTCACCGTCTCCCTCGGGAGCATCAGCGTTTCGTTCGACAACAGCATCCTCGTCACCGTCTTGCCGCGCCTTGCCGCTGTCTTTCATACCGATTCTTCGGTAATCAGTTGGGTCAACCTCGTCTACTTCATCACGAGCCAGAGCTTCATGCTCATCCTTGCGAGGATAGGCGATGTCAAGGGCCGAAGAAAGGTCTTCATGACGGGCCTCGGTTTCTATACGGCGGGTCTCATCGGCTGTGCGTGTGCCCAAAGCGTGGCCGCCCTCATAGGGGCGCGGGCTATCCAGGGCGTGGGGGCGGCGACGGGCTATTCCCTCAGCATGGCAATCGCGGTTGCGGTCTTTCCCCCGGAAGAACGGGGAAAAGCCATCGGCATACTCGCCGGCTCCAGTGCGGCGGGCTTGGTGGTGGGTCCGGTCATAGGAGGCCTGCTCCTCGATTTCCTTGGATGGCGCGGTGTCTTCTATGCCAGGGCCCCTATCGCGATGACAGCCCTCGTACTGGCCTGGCTCATCGTCAAGGAACAGAAGGCCGACGACAAGGCTTTCCGGCTCGACGTGGCAGGGTCCCTGGGTCTGGCCTGCTTCATCACGTCACTCCTGCTGTTCCTGAGCTTCGGCGGCAAACGGGGGTTTCTCGCGCCATCGGTGCTCGCCGTAGGGGCATTGGGCGCCGGCTCGTTCGTCTGGTTCGTCATCGCCGAGAACCGGGCCGTACAACCGATCCTGCGCTTGAGCCTCTTCAAGAGGCGCCTCTTCGCCGCAAGCACGGCGACGGGCTTCTTCAACGGCTGGGGGGCGGCAACCATGACCTTTCTCGTGCCCTTCTATCTCGTCCAGGGTCTCGGTTTTTCCGGCTCAGCCGTGGGTCTTACCATGGCTATCGTTGCGGCGCCTCTTCTGGTCCTTTCTCCTGTAACCGGGAGACTCTCCGACAGGTTTGGCACGACGGTGCTCTGCACCGTCGGCATGATCCTGGGCACGGTGGGCCTCTTCCTCCTAAGCCGTCCCATAACCAATCCCTCGTACGCGGCGATAGCGGTCGGTGTTGCCCTTGTCGGGACAGGCACCGCCGTCTTTCTCTCCCCCAACAACAGCGCCATCGTCGGCTCGGTGCCCAAAGACATGTTGGCCCTTGCCTCGGGTATTGCCATAGCAACCCGGCAGGTCGGCACATCGAGCGGGGTCGCCATAGCCGGCGCCTTATACGGCAGCTATCAAGCCCATCATGTGATGCAGCTTGCAGCAAAAGGCGTGGAGCTCGCCGCGGCACGGAGGCTGGCCTCGATCTCGGGCTTTGCGGAAGCCATGCTCGTCGGAGCGGTGCTGAGCACTCTCGGAATCGCCACGTCTCTCATCCGGTCGCAGGGTGGCCGGAGCTAACCCCTTTTTCCCGGTACCTTCATTGAAGTTTGGTCACGTCTTGTGGTATCACTGAACGGAAGCGGATCAATGCGGAGATCTTCATTCTTTCTCTTCGAGGGTCAAGGACGTGAGAATCCTGATAGTGGAAGATGAGAAGAAAGTAGCCAATTTCGTGAAGAAAGGGCTTCAGGAGGAAGGATATGCCGTTGATCTGACCTTCGACGGGGAAGAGGGCCTCAGGCTGGGCAAGGACCCATCCTATGACCTGATCATCCTCGACATCTATCTGCCCAAGCTCGACGGCCTTGCTGCCCTGAAGAAGCTGCGGGCCCATGGCGTCCGCACCCCTGTCCTTCTTCTCACCGTGAGGGCCACCATCGAGGACAAGGTCCTCGGCCTCGATTCCGGGGCAGACGATTACCTTACCAAGCCCTTCGCCTTCCAGGAGCTCCTCGCAAGGGTCAGGGCCCTCCTCCGGCGCCGCATGGACACAGGCGCGGCTGTTGTCCGAATCGGCGACCTCGCCCTCGACCCGGCGAGCCGGATCGTCTCCAGGGGGGCGCGCCGGATCGAGCTTACGGTGAAGGAGTTCTCACTTCTCGAATACTTCATGCGCAATCCGGGTAAGGTGCTCACGAGGACCATGATCATCGAGCATGTCTGGAACTATGATTTCGACAGCGGGACGAACGTCGTCGATGTCTACGTGAACTACCTGAGAAAGAAGATCGACTCAAGGGAAGAGCAGAAGCTCATCCATACGGTGAGGGGAGTGGGATACGTCATGAAGGTCCAGACAGAGGGATGAGGCACAGATCCGTCAGAATCAGGCTCACCCTTTGGTACACGAGTCTCTTGGGGGTGACTTTCGTCATCCTTGGCCTTATCGCGTACGTGCTCGTCAGCTATACCCTGCACAAGCAAACGGATTCCGCGCTCAGGAGCGTGGCAACGGCCCTTGCCGAGAGCCATGCGGCCGAGACGCGACAATACTTCCCGCCCGAAGTAGACGAGATCTTCCGCCGCTTCTTCGGCTCTCCCCCTCTGGGACCCTATTTCGAGTGGCTCATTCCCGAAAAGGACCTGGGAAAAGAACAGGGGGAGCCGAACGCGCCGCCCTTCACCCGGCAGGCGCGGCTCAACGCGGAAAGGGGCCTGGCGACCTTCGAGACGTTCAAAGGGATCGAGCCCTACGCGGTGAGGGCCCTCACGTGGCCGGTAGTCTCCTCGGGGAGGGTGGTCGCGGTGGTTCGCGTGGGCATGTCGGAAGCGGCCCTCGACAGGACCATGTCAAGCTTTCTCCTCATCATGGCAGCCCTTTTCCCCCTCGCGCTGGCCCTCGCAGGCGGAGGGGGCTGGTTCCTTGCCCACCGTGCCTTGCGCCCGGTGGACAGGATGACCCAGGCGGCCAGACAGATCGGAGCGAGCCAGCTCCACGCCCGGATCGAGCTGACCGGGGCTGATGACGAGCTTGACAGGCTCGCCGAGACTCTCAACGAGATGCTCACCCGCCTGGAGGCCGCCTTCACCGAGATGCGCCAGTTCACCGCCGATGCCTCCCACGAGCTTCAGACGCCGCTCACCATCCTCCGCGGCGAGGTGGAGATTGCGCTCCGCGCTGAGAGAAGCCCCGAGGAGTACGTCAAGGTCATGAAAAGCGCCTTGGAAGAGATAGAGAGGATATCCCTCCTCGTGGAGGGGCTCCTCCTCCTCGCCCGGTCCGACGCGGGGGTCCTCAAGATGGATCTCAAGCCGCTGGACCCCATGGCCCTGGTCGAAGACGTGCTCGGCCGCCTCGGCCCCCCGGCCAGGGCGAGGTCAGTCGCCCTTTCCCTGGGGAGCATGGAGCCGATGGAAGTGCGAGGCGACCTCGTGCACCTCCGGCGCCTTCTTTTCAATCTCGTGGACAACGCCATAAAGTATACGCCTGAAGGGGGCACGGTAAGGGTCTCGGTCGAAAGAAAGGGCGAATGGGCCGTGCTTGCGGTGGAGGATACGGGCATCGGCGTCGCCCACGAGGAACAACACAAGGTGTTCCAAAGGTTCTACCGGTCGGCGGAGGCCCGCTCCGGCGCTGAAGGGGGCTCGGGTCTGGGTCTCGCCATCGTGAAATCGATTGCCGAGGCTCACGGAGGAAGGGTGGAGATCGAGAGCGCTCCCGGAAGAGGAAGTACCTTCAGGGTCTATCTGCCCCTGGAGTAAAGGTCATTCCCTCCACCAGATCGGAAGGCTGCTCTGGCGCGAGAGTATAGTCGATTTCAAGTCCTCTATCTTCCGCATCACTTCGTCGAGCCGCTTCTGTCTCTGGCTGATCTCCTGGCTGAATCTCTGCGCCGAAGGGAGAAGGAGCGTGAGCTCCTCGTACCTGTCCGCCTGCTGCGCGTAGGTCTCCGCGGGGAGCGCATTTATCTGATCGATGAGGGCCTGAATCTGGGTGAGCACGCCGTTCAGTCCGTCGATCTGCTCCTGGAGGTCATCCTGCCGGGCCGTGTACTCTTCGTATTGCTGCCTGTAGATCCCTTCCTGCTGGTCCATGTCCTGGCTGAAAAGGACAGCCGAAGAACAGACTACCAATGCAAGGGCAAATACCATGACCAGACTGTATTGCTCCCTCATCGCACCCTCCCGACTCGCATATAAAGAAACCTAATCGTGGAAGCGCGCGGAGGCAATGGGGGATCTCGCAGGAAACGGCTTTCTAGCCAGAGGTAGGCCGCCGGAAAAGCGTCAGAGGAGGAACTCACCGTTCCTGTATATCATCTCTCCGTCCGCGTAAATCTCACCGCCATCTTTCATATCCGCCAGAAGGTCCCAGTGGATGGCCGATTCGTTTCTGCCTCCCGCCTCCCCGTATGAGGAGCCGAGGGCCATATGGATGGTGCCCGCCATCTTCTCGTCGAAGAGCATGTTCTTCGTGAACCTGTCGATGCCCCTGTTCATGCCTATTGCCGCCTCGCCGAACCTGTTGGCTCCCGGTATCTCGAGAATGGAGTCGAGAAGGGCCTTGCCCTTGGCCGCCTCCCACGCATAGACAAGTCCGTCGCGGACCTCCAGGCGCACGTCTTCTATCTCCTGGCCCATGTAGATGCCGGGAAAGGAGAAGCGCACGCAGCCGTTCACCGAGGTCTCTTCCGGCGAGGTGTAGACCTCGCCCGAGGGCATGTTGTGTTTCCCGTCCGAGTTTATCCACTTTCTTCCCTTGGTGGAGAAAGAGATGTCCGTGTCCCTGCCCTTGATGCGGACGATCTCCCTCCCGTTGAGGAGGGCGACCACCCGTTGCTGCACATCATGGATCGCCCGCCATCGCGCCTTCAGGGTCGTCCCGGTCGAGGAAACAGGCGGAAAAAACGAACTCCTCGTATTCCCTGCTGCCGAAGCCGCTTTCCTGGGCCTGGGAAGCAGTCGGGAATTCACAGAGCGTCCACTTGAGATCCCTTGACGCGGCCCGCTTCTTGAATATTTTCCGCACCCCGGCATCGGCCATGCTCGCGGTCTTCTTCTTTTCCGGGTCCACGGTCTGAAGCTCCTTTACGTTGAAGGGCGCCCTTATGGAGAGGATAGCCTCGAAATGCTCGACCGCGTGCCGGTAAAGGGGAGAGGTGTATTGGAGCTGCTCGGGACTTCCTTCGTCGTAAAGCGTCCTTGCGAGACCGTTCAGGGTAATCCAGGTCTCCGGATGGGCCCCTGCCTTCAGGGCCTGCCTGAAGACCTCCTGCACGAGGGGCTCGGAAAGGTAAGTCGAAGCGATGAGGAGCCTCTCTCCCTTTTTCAGCTCCAGGGAATAGCGGACGAGGAGCTCCGCGTATGTTTCGTATATGCTCTTCATCGGGCACCCCTTCGCATCATCTATATCTTCACCATCGTGTACGCCCTCTCCCCCATCCCGAGCCTCTGGGCATGATCGAGCTGCACCTTCCAGTCTATCCTCGGAAAGACTGCTCGGAACTTGTCTTCACCCTTCCCGAGCGCCTCCTTTATGGCGCTCCCGGGCATCGACTCTTCCCCGTTTACGAGGTCGCACGAGGCGGAGTCTATGGCTACCGGGTCCGTGGAGGCCAGTATCCCTATGTCCCTCACGATGGGCATGTCATTGTGGGGATAGCAGTCGCACGTGGGGCTTATCTGCATGAGGAAATTGAGAAAGATCACCTTCCCCTCCTTTCCTTTTAGGACCCCGAGTGCGTGCTCTACCATCTTCTTCTGGAATCTCTCCGGATCCTCGTTCCACTCTATCTCCACCGCACCCGTTGGGCACATGACGGCGCACTCGCCGCAGCCGATGCATCGGTGCCCTTCGATGAAGGCCTTCTTTTCCTTGAGGGAGATGGCGTTTGAAGGACAGTAATCGAGACAGAGAGAACAACCCTCGCACTTCTCCACGCTTATCCGGGGCCTCACGGTGCTGTGCTGGAGGAGCTTGCCCTCCCTGGTGGCGCAGCCCATGCCCATGTTCTTCAGGGCCCCCCCGAAGCCCGACAGCTCATGGCCCTTGAAATGGCTAACCACGATGAGGCCGTCGGCCTCCAGGATCTCCCGCGCAATGTGCACCTCGTCAAGTATTTCTCCAGGTATTGCCACTTTGGCCCCGCTCGAGCTTCTGATCCCATCGGCAATCACGATGGGGCAGCCGACCACCGCGTAGTCAAAGCCGTTCCTGACCGCTGTGTCGATGTGGGTGACGCCGTTGCTGCGCGGGCCCGAGTAAAGTGTATTCGTATCGGTGAGAAAGGGCCTTGCCCCGATCAACCGGACGCGGTCAACGATGGTTCTTAAGAAGACAGGCCTCACGTAGGCGCAATTTCCCGGCTCACCAAAATGGAGCTTGATGGCAACGAGATCGTTCTTCCTGATCTTCCTATCCATCTTGGTCCTGCTGAGCAGCTCGCTGATCTTGTCGAGGAGGTTTCTCCTTGGCCTGGTGCGCAGGTCCGTGAAGTAGACCGTGGACATGCTCTCTCCCTCTTTTTTGTGTAATTCAGGGACGAAGTGTGCTATACCAGTTTCGCAACCAGGAAGAACAGGGCTTACTGAAAGGAGGCGCCCGGGCGACCGCGGATATGCGCGCGATTGGCCGGCACCCTTGCTCTCGCGAAAAAGCGCGGCGTGGAACCCGCGGTCAGCTCATCCGGGTCCGATTAAGCCCTGTGCATGGATGCGAAACCGGTACGAGAAGTATACCTGAGTTTCGCCACAATGAGAAGGAGGATCAATGCTAGAACTGTCTGAAATCAACGCCATGATTCAGAAGATAGCCGAGAAAACGGCAAGAGAGAAAATTGCTCCCAGGGCGAAAGAGATAGATGCCACGTGTACCTTCCCGTGGGACGTCGTTGAGGCCTGCAAGAGCCAGGGTTTCCTCTACCTCACGCTGCCCGAGGAGTTCGGCGGCCTGGGCGGCGAGATCACGCCACTCTGTCTCGTCATCGAAGAGATTGCCAAGGTATCGGGTACGGCGTCGCTCATATGTCTCGCCCACAACGTGGGTCTGATGCCGGTGATGATCGCAGCGAACGAGGAGCAGAAGAAGTACATCTACGAAATGATCACCCGGACCGACAAGGACAACCTGGCCGCGTTCTGTCTAACCGAGCCTGAAGCCGGCTCAGATCCCGCCCGCATGACGACCACCTTCACCAAGGACGGAGACAACTACTACCTGAACGGCAAGAAATCGATGATCACAAACGGCGCAAGCGCTCAATTCTACTCGGTCTTTGCCACGAGCGACCCCACCCTCAAGCACAGGGGCATTACCGCGTTCTACGTGGAAAGGGACTACCCTGGGTTGGTCGTGGGAAAAAACGAAGAGAAGATGGGCATGAACGGGTCCGATCTGACCGAGATCACCTTCGACAACGTAAAGCTCACCAAGGCGAATCTCCTCGGAGGCGAGGGCCAGGGGTGGGCGATCGCCATGTCTACCCTTAACCTTTCCCGCCCTGCCGTCGGGGCCCAGGCCTTGGGCATTGCCCAGGGGGCTCTCGACTTTGCGGTGGAGTACGCCTGGAACAGGACGCAGTTCGGCCAGAAGCTCGCCGACCACGAGGGCATTCAGCTCATGATCGGCGAGATGGCGATCGAGGTGGAGGCGGCCCGGGCCCTCGTCTACGACGCAGCACGTCTCCTTGACCTGGCCAAGGTGCACGAGAGGGACAAGATGCGCGCCATCGCCGCGGACAGGGCGTCAGCCATCGCGAAGGTCTTTTCCGCGAATGCCGCCATGAAGGTGACCACCGACGCGGTCCAGATACTGGGGAGCTACGGATATACGAAGGACTATCCCCTCGAGCGCATGATGCGCGACGCGAAGGCCACGCAGATCTACGAGGGGGCGAACCAGATCGCGAGCATGCTCATAGCGAAGTCCCTTTTCAGGAAGTTCCGGGGATAGGGGAAAGAGGGCTTTACGCGATTAAGGCGTTCGGCCGACCGACCCGGCGATGAAAATGCGAGATCCCTTGTATGCCCGCAAAAACCGGCGCGGGCGGCCTTTAAGGCCGCAAGAGCGATTGCGGAAACTTCAGGCTTAGGTCGAAAGTGCGGCGATGATGGCGTCCGCGAATTCGGTCGTGGAGGCCTTGCCTCCAATGTCGCGGGTGGCCAACTCCCGCCCTTCCAGGACCTTATTCAGCGCTGCTTCGATGCGATCAGCGGCAGGGTATTCGCTTAAGTGGCGCAGCATCATTACGGCAGACATGAGGAGCGCGGTGGGATTCGCGACGTTCTTTCCGGCAATGTCCGGTGCCGTGCCGTGTACGGCTTCAAAGAGTGCTGCGTTTTCTCCCAGGTTGGCGCTGGGGACGACACCGAGCCCACCCACCAGGCCGGCGGCAAGATCGGATAAGATGTCGCCGTACAGGTTTTCCGTCACAAGCACGTCGAACTGACGCGGATTCATGACGAGCTGCATGCACGCAGTATCCACGATCATTTCATCGTGCCCGATGGTCGGATAATTGGCCGCCACGCGACGGAAGCATTCCAGGAACAGTCCGTCCGATTTTTTCATGATGTTTGCCTTATGAACGGCGGTGACTTTCTTCCGGCCAAAAGCCTTGGCATGGTCGAAAGCAAAAAGCGCGATGCGGGTGCTTGCTTTTTCCGTGATGATCTTCAACGATTCGACGACCCCCGGCACTACTTCATGTTCAAGGCCTGCGTAGAGGTCTTCGGTGTTTTCTCTGACGATGATGAGATCCACGTCGCCAAACCGCGCCTCGACGCCCGGAAGCTTCCGCACGGGACGGAGATTGGCATAAAGGTCGAGGGCCTTGCGCAATCGCACAGTGACGCTCTGAAAACCGGTTCCGATCGCCGTGGCAACCGGGCCTTTGAGGGCAACGCCATTTCGCCGGATGGATTCGATGACATCGTTCGGCAGAGAAAAACCCAACGAGTCCTGCGCGCGGCCTCCAACGATGAAGCTTTCCCATTCGATCTCGACGCCGGCCGCGGCGACGATGCGGAGGACAGCCTCCGAGACTTCGGGACCGATACCATCACCAGGAATGAGCGTCACTCGATGCGCCATTTTTTCAACCTCTACGCCCTAGATTGCAACAGAGACACCGGCTAGAATATGAACTTCTCCTCTCCTCTTAACTCTGCTTTCCGCCTCTACCAATTATTCCGGTGGCCTGATCGGTACCGGTAACAATGCCGAGCGGCAGCGGTTTTTCAAATGTCAGTACACGCTTCGCGCCTTCCTGCAATTCCAGATTTCTGCCCGGTCCTAAGCGGAACTGGAATGTTACGACTAATGAACCGATGAATCGGGCGCCGGTCCCTTACCTCGTCGATCGTACTTGATAACAATGTAAGAATCGCCTCGCCCTTTTACATGGTGAGACAGGTTTTCGTGCCCCGGTCGTAACCGGGACTTCTCCAGACGGTGGGTCGGACCGCTGCCGTGAGGCCGGCGGCAGATTTCTGGCTTACCCGGGGCTCCCCTTTCATATCGGCGAGCTAACGATTACATTGAACGAAGGGAGTCTTGCACGGCCTACGTTGAGAGCCGGTCACGCAGAAAACTCCCTCTATTGCACAATTGCTCGCCATAAGAGCTGATGGCGCGGAGGAAACCATGAATTTGAGGGATGCTTTTCTGTGTATCGATTGTGATGAAGTGTTCGCAATCGAGGGCTCTCGGTGCAATCCCCGGTGCCCGAGGTGCGCTTCATCGGTATTTGCCCCGTTGTCCGCCTGGGTCGGGACTCGGGCGGCTCCCGATCATGCGCAGGCCGAAGAGGCCAGACCGAGGCTGGAGATCGTCCACGCAACGCCCATCGCTGCCTAATCCTCTATCCTACCTGCGGATGGGAGCCCGACGCAAGGGTATTGGTAGGATGGTTGCGGGCAGCATCGATGCAGAGGCTGCCCTGCAAGCGACGTCCTTGCGGGCCGCGAAGGCCCGGAAGAAACTCCGGGCAATAACACTGCCGGGGAAGGGATTCCAAAGAGCCGTGCCCTTTCGCTGCTCCCCCTTCGGATAGCAGTCAGGGAGAGGGGTAATCACAGGCCTTGGTAAAGCCCAATTGCCGTGCCGCCTTTCAACGAGGCGGAGAGCCCTTCTCAACTCGCCTCAAAATTGCCTTTATCCCCAGGGTAAGCTGAGTATTCTCCTTGAGGAGTCTCGATAGCTCGTATGTCCGTTATGTCGGGCACGGAGATAAAGGCCTTGCTCATGCCCGTGACAAAGCCCCCACCTCTCTTCTTTGATTCTTTTTGAGAGGCCTCGTATGGTAGACTATGATTTCGACATGGGTACCTTGGCCGGAGGTTTGGTTTTGAACGGAAAACGCTTCTGAGCATGCTTACCACGGGTGGTCTGACCAAGGATTTCATCGGATTACGGGCAATCGATGGACTCGACATTGAGGTCAAGAAAGGAGAGATTCATGGCCTCATCGGGCCGAACGGCTCCGGCAAGACCACTTTCTTCAATCTGGTTTCGGGGCTGATACCGCCTACCAGGGGTAAGATATCCTTCGATTCCATTGACATCACTCGTCTGCCGCCCCACGTGATCGCCAAATTGGGTATCAGCCGAACTTTTCAAAGCGCCCGGATCCTCGACAGGATGACCTGCCTGGAGAATGTCAAGGCAGGCCTTCATTGCCGCACCAAACCCGACATTCTAGGCACCTACTTTCGCGTTCCCTTTTGCCGCTCCGCACAGGAAGACAGGATAGAACAACGGGCTCTGGAGCTATTGCGATACGTAGGGCTGGAGGCTCTGGCCGAGCGCTCCGCCTCGCAGTGTGTCTGGGTGGAGAATCAGCTTCTGCAAATAGCCCGCGCCCTCGCCACCGCTCCAAAGCTTCTGATGCTCGATGAACCCACAGCCGGGATGGGCCCTGCAGAATCTCAGCAAGTACAGCGAATCATCGAACGTATTCGCGACACGGGGATAACTATCATCGTTGTCTCACACGATGTTCACATGGTCACCAGCGTATCGGATTCAATTACGGTCATAGAATTCGGCAGGAAGATTGCCGACGGCACTCCGGCAGAAATACAGAACAACCCCCATGTCGTGGAGGCCTATCTTGGCAGAGAAGAATAGCATTGTTCTTTCCGTTGAGAATCTCGCCGTATCCTATGGACATATTCAGGCAATAAAAAAGGTCGATCTGGAAGTCAGCCGGGGCGAGTTTGTCGTGCTCCTGGGAAGCAACGGGGCGGGAAAATCGACTTTGCTGAATGCGATCCTGGGCAAAGTAAGGCCAAGCCGGGGGAGCATCTATTTCCTCGGCCGCGATATCACGCAATCCCCCACCGAGAATATTGTGGCGTCCGGCATATCATTGGTCCCCGAAGGGCGCGGCATATTGCCCATGATGAGCGTACTGGACAACCTCGAGTTGGGCACTACCATGTTAAACACGATATCAGCGGCGATCTGAAGCAGGTCTTCGAGTCGTTCCCTTTCTGGCCCAAAGAAGAAAGCAGCCGGCCGGTACCTTAAGCGGCGGTGAGCAGCAGATGCTCGCCATTGCCCGAGCCCTTATGGCCTCACCCACGCTGCTTTTGCTTGACGAACCTTCTCTCGGGCTCGCGCCCCTTATCGCCAGTCAGGTATACGAGGTGGTTCTCAACCTCCGAGAAAAGGGTCAAACCATACTGCTGACCGAACAGAACGCGCGAAAAGCGCTGAAGCATGCCGATAGGGGCTATGTCTTCGATCTCGGTACCACTGTCTTGAGCGGTACCTGTGAGGAGTTGTCTTGTGACCAGGCGTCCGCAAAGCGTACTTGGGAGGATAGAATCCGAGAATAACGGGGATGGCCGGAATGGAAAACTTCGTCGCCCAGTTGATTGCGGCCTTGCGACCGGCAGCACCTATGCCCTGATCGTCGTGGGCATGGCCTTGCTGCTTCTGGTCAGGGGGGTCGTTCATTTCGGTTTTGCCTATATCGTCGTCATGACCGCCTATCTGGGTTGGGTCGTATTGGGATTGACGGGCGACAATCTCTTCATATCGATCCCCGCCTTTATCGTCATCGGTACGGTGTTAACCGTTGCCACGGAACCACTCTTTCGCCCCCTGGCCCAAAAGACGTGCCTTCCTCGAAACAATGGTTCTCGGGCAGGGCATCGCGATCATTCTGACGGACGTATGTTCCCATTTCTTTAATTACGGCCAGGCCATCGCCTTCCCAAGGGCACTGACCGGGGGTGGGGCCAGAATACGATTCGGCATCGTCTATTTTTCGCTGGGGGACGTCTATGCTCTCCTGGGCAGTTGTATCGCAGTCGTGGTCCTTCTCTACGTTCTTTACCGCAGCAAGCAAGGCAAGGCGATCAGGGCGATGGCCCAGGACCTCGACGTAGCCCGCACTTTGGGCATCCCCTTCAAGCGGACAGGCATCATCGGATTCGGTATCGCCGGAATACTCGCGGGAATCGTCGCCATATTGATCGCAGTGACCCTGGAGTCGGCATCCCCGGGCTTGGGTGATTCGCTGGCTATCAAGGCCATGACATTGATGCTCTTCGCAGGCATGGGGAATCTGACCGGCGGGATGATCTGCGCCCTCATACTCGGCGTCGTCGAGGCCATGGCGCAGGCATTCCTGCCCGGACGATGGACCGAGGCGATTGTCTTCGGCGTGGTCATGGTGGTGATATTGGTGAGGCCCAACGGGGTGTTTGGAACTCGGACGTAGGCTTCATGGCTTTGGTGCATCCGACGACGATAAAGGACAACGGGTTTCTTCCCGAGACGAGATTGTCCTAGGGGCTTAAGCGAAGGGAGTGATAGAGATGTCGCCAGCCACATTAGTCTACATCGAGTTTGTAGGTGTCTTTATCTTGCTGCTGTGGGCCGTCTATCTGCCTTTCCGTGGAGGACAGCTATACAACGGCCCTTTCTACTGCATGGCCATTGGGGCATACACCGCTGCGTATGTCACCAAGATGGTCGGGTGGCCAAGCGGAATAGGTCTTTTCATGGCCATGGTTACCGGCGCAACAGCAGGATTCGTCCCGGCCCTGGCGTTTTCTAAGACAACCGGCATAGTTACGGCCACTGCCTCATTGGCGCTTATCTTCATCATCCAGGCAGTCATCCGGAACCTCGATTTTGTGGGCGGCGCCCAGGGTTTGTGGGGCATCCCCAAAATGGCACACTTACCAGTCGTGCTTTGGGTTTTTGTCGTCATCACCGGTCTTTTTGTCTATCGGATCGACAAATCACGGGTGGGAAGAGCGCTCGAGGCTATGCGAACCGACCCTGCCCTGGCACACCCTGGGCATGAACCTCCGGTGGCTCAGCGTATTTGTCATGACCTTCGCTTCTTTCATCGGCGCGGTTGCCGGCGCTTTTTATGCGTTCACCATGGGAACCATCATCGCCGAGTCATTCGGCTTTCCCCTGCTTCTCAGCACCATGACAATGCTCTTTATCGGAGGCCGCTATACGATGTGGGGGGTCCTCATCTCAGCGCCGATTTTGTGGGGCATCCCCCAGTGGATACCGCCCGAGATGGCCTCCTATACGAATATCATCTATGGGGCATTGCTTGTCATTGTTCTTGTCGTGAGGCCGGAGGGTCTCGTGAGCCGTGAAATGATAGACAGATTGAGCGCCCAGCTCAAACGTGTGCATAGGCAGGATAGGTGAATTGGCGGGAGCAAGAGTAAAACGTGAGGCAGGCTGACGGCGAAAGACGAAGACGAGGGGTAGTCAGCACCAAAGAAACTAAAAAAGGAGAGGCGAGATGAAGAAAAAAAGGGGATGGTTCCGTTCTGCTCGGTCCGGAGGCTTAGGCGTGGCGCCGTTGATCTGTTTCATCATGATCTGTTCGCTTCTCGGTTCCGGAATTACCATGGCACACGCGGACGACGCAGTAGCGGTGAAAGAGTGGAAGATCCCGATGCTCACCGTTTTGACCGGACCCGTTGCCTTTGCGGGCGTGCAGGCGAAATGGGCCGCAGAATACGCCGTGAATGAAATCAATGCCACAGGCGGAGTGAGGGGAGTGCCGGTGAAGCTCACCGTCTACGATACTGCCTTGGACAATGCCAAGGCGGTGCAGGCGATGGCCAGGGCTATTCCCGGAAGCCTTGTCGTACTGGGCCCCATGGACGGTCGTGGATCAGGGGCCGTGGCGCAACAATTGCTCGACAACAAGATCCTCTCTCTAAACTCCAATACCAATGCCACCATGCTCAGCTCGTCCAAACCCTACTCCGTCTCTTACATCCAGGACCCCAGCAAAGGCAATGTCGTGGGCGCCAAGAAATGGTTTCAGCTGGAACCGTGGATCAAGTCGGTAGCCATGTTCTACGATCCGGCCGACCCCGCGTCAAAAGATTCCATCGATAAGTTTGAGGCGAACATCACCGGCACCGGGGTGAAGGTGGTGCCCATAGAGATTTCGCAGGACAGCTCGACTTTGGCCCGCCCGTATTGAAGGCTATGGGCCAGAAGGTCGACGGCTACTTCTCTTCTACCTGACGCCCAACCATGTGGCAATCGCAAAGGAGCTGTATAACCGCGGAATCACCAAAGGCACGGAGCTAATCGGCAGTATGGCAGGCGACGGCCCCGACTTTTTACGGTCGGCAAGGGTTACCTGGAGAACAGCTATTTTTGCGAGAACCTCAGCCCCGTCAATACGAGTCCCAGGTACCGGAAACTTGTGGAAGCCTTCAAGAAGGACTTCAAAGGTCAGTTGCCCAACAACACGATGAACTTCTGCGACGCCGTATATTCCATCAAGACCGCCATAGAGACGCTGAAAATCACCGGCGATCCACAGAAGCTGGCAAGGAACGGAAAGTCATCGACGACTTCCTCTACAACTCCCCGGAGCTGGAGGGCTTGCAGTTCAAATACAAGAATGTGAACGGCGAGAAAGTGGCGCCATTCTTTCTGCTCCAGATCAAGAACAACCAGTTCGTACAGATATCCATGATGAACCCTTAAAGGGCGAGCCGAACGCGGAAGGAGGATGATGACACGGGAGCATAGGGGCCTGCAGGGCCTTATGGGAGGGAAGCATAGGAGAGACTTACTTGGACAATAGGCATAACCGCCGCCTCCCGGGCAGATTTTAGCCCGGCTATCCGGTGTGCTATATACCCGAAGGCTATAACGCTATTATGGTACGCCCAAGACCTTCTGCCAATCTCCGGATTTCGGAAAAGCGGCGGCTAACGAAGTCACCGACGAGTCCTCATAATTGGTCGCTTTCCGTCTTCAACTAAGGCCTTTCGTTTCTCCCATTACAACAAATAGGGAGGGCATTTTGAGGAGAGGGTGCGATTCAATTGTCAAAGAGCAAAAAGGCAACGGGCCGTGCTAAGGAAGACGGCCCGCGCCCGTGGATGGACACACCATTCTCTCATCAGGTAACAAAAGTACACACATTTTCATTTCTAGCCATTCCGGCGATTCTCCCGATTGTGGCTCAAACAGGCCGTAAGCGGAGCTAGGAGACCGAAATCCTCTTTATCTCTATAACATCTGGGACACCTTGCACTCCTTAATTACCTCATCGCTCACCGTTTCATCCAACTCAAGCAGCGCAATGGCGAGACCGCCCGCAGCTTCCCTGCCGACATGCATGCAGCCGATGTTGACCCCCTTGTTCGCCAGTGCCATGCCGATGCTGCCCACAATCCCCGGTTTGTCCTGGTGATAGGTAAGCAGCATGTTGTCGGCCAGATCTGCGTCGACACCGATCCTGTCCAATCTGATCAGCCTCGGCGCCTTCTTGCCGAGTAGTGTTCCGTAGGCAGCCCTCTCGATCTTCCCGTGGGTCAGCCTTATTCCGAGCAGGGATGTGTAGTCTTCGTGCTCCTTCTGTTTGACCTCCTTGATTTTTATACCCCGCGACCTGGCAACGGTCGGGGCGTTAACGTAGTTGACCCCTTCGACGTGACGGGCGAGGATATTCCTAAGGATAGCCTGGGTCAGGATATTTGTCTCCACCTGAGAGATATCCCCCGTGTATTCGATTTGTACTTCCTCTATGGGGAACTCACTGATCGACGAGACAAAGGTTGCGAGCCTTTCCGAAAGCGCGATATAGGGAGAGAGCTGCCGCTGTACCTCGATCGATACGGGTGGAACATTGACGCTGTTCTTGATCAGCCCGTGGACCGCATAGTCGACGATCTGGTTTGCGATGTCTATGGCGACCTTCGACTGGGCCTCTTTGGTCGACGCTCCAAGATGCGGTGTGCATACGACCTTTTCAGACAAGACGAGGGGATTGTCGGCGGGAGGCGGCTCCTGCTCGAAGACATCCAGACCGGCTCCGCTGACCTGTCCGCTCATGAGGGCTCCGTACAAGTCCTTCTCGTTGACGATCCCCCCCCCTTGCCGCGTTAATGATGACGACACCCTTCTTTGTTTTGGCGAGGGCATCCTTGTCGATCATATTCCTGGTAGCGGGAAGCATCGGGACGTGGACCGTTATAAAATCGCTGGTCTTGAGGAGGGCGTCGAGATCGACCAGCATGATGCCTTTCTTCCTCGCGATTTCGGGCGACACGTAGAGATCGTGGGCTATAACCCGCATTCCCAAAGCGAGGGCCTTCTTCGCCACGATCATCCCGACGTTGCCGATCCCTACGACGCCAAGGGTCTTTTCTTGGATCTCGACTCCCATAAGGGCTTTCTTCTCCCATTTCCCCTGCTTCATCGTACTGTCCGCCAAGCTTAGCTTCCTCGCCACTGCGAACATGAGGGCCAGCGCGTGTTCGGCTGCGGCAAGGGCATTTCCCTGCGGGGTGTTCATCACGACGATGCCCTTTTCCGTCGCAGCCCCAACATCCACGTTATCCACCCCTATACCCGCTCTGCCGATTACCTTCAGATTGTCCGCTTTTTCGATGATGTCCCGAGTCACCTTTGTTGCGCTCCTCACAATGAGAGCGTGGTACCCGCCAATGATGTCTCGAAGCTCTTCCTTCTTGAGGTCGGTTTTTATGTCCACGGAAAGATTGTGGGACCTCAAGATGTCAACGGCCTCGTCGGACATTGCGTCTGCGATGAGGACATTCATGGGACCTCCTTGTGTAGGTTCTTAAGACATCTGGTCGCCCAGAAGACCAATGATAATCAGGTACACTGCCACAACATAACTATTAATAATTAATAACGCTTGCTCGTCACCGACTTCAGGACGGAAAGGGAGGGACCTTAGCCGAAGATGTGCTCTGACTTGAGCTTCGCTATGGCGCAAGGCACGATAAGGCAGAACACCCGGCACTTGACATCCGCAAGCGGGGAACCTATCTACTAGGAAACCTCTCATGAGAGGCGCGCATGAAGAATGGGAAAGTCCGGTTCATGACAACGGTGTCGTTGCTTTTGCTCATTGTGGGCACACTGAAATGCTCCGTATACATGGTGCCAAGCGACCTGAGAAGAAAAACTTGGAAGTGATGCAAGTCGGAACACCGCGCAGTCGGGTGCTTGCAGAGTTCGGACAGCCGGTCTCCACTGAGATCAGAGACGGGAAGAAGGTGGACGTTTTTTCATTCGTGCAGGGCTATAGTAAGCCTGCAAAAGCCGGGCGTGCGGCTCTTCACGCTACGACGGATGTTCTTACGTCTGGAACTTCTGAGATTGTAGGCACTCCTACTGAAGTCGTGCTCAGCGGATCGAAAGTAGCCTATGAGATCACCCATGACGAGAACGACAGGGTAGAGCTGCCAGCCGGTTTGTAGAAGACCTTGTCGTCGATGGAAGCGGTCCTGATATACTTTTACAAACCCAAGAACAAGGAGAGAGCCGGGAGAGACGGACAGGTTATGACCGGAACAAAGGACGGGGAGACCTCCACGAAGATTGGATTGTTTTGGACCTTAGTCGCGCCGGGCCTGCTTCTATCCCTTCTTTGCATGCTTCTCGAAGGGTGCGCGACCTCCCTTCCTAACGTACCGGCTCTCACCGAAGCCGCGGGCGGGGCGAAACCCGAGATTGTCGGCCCCGAAGGCAAGCTATCCCCCCGCCGAGCCGGGACCCTCCTTACGAGAGAGGCTGAAGCCGCAGACGCCGAGAACCTCATCAAGAAGACCGTGGCCCTCATGGAGTCGCTCTCGGGCCGCCCCCTGACGAGCGGAAACAAGATCACCCTCCTCGTCGACGGGCCCGCGACGTACGAGGCAATGTTCAAGGCCATAGAGGCGGCAAAGGACCATGTCAACTTCGAGACCTTCACCTTCAGCGACGACGAGGTCGGCCTGAGATTCGCCGACCTCCTCATGCGGAAGCAGGGTGAAGGGGTGCAGGTAAACCTCATGTATGACTCGGTGGGCTCGTTCGGCACGCCCCCTGACTTCTTCGCGCGTCTGCGCGACGCCGGGATAAACGTCCTCGAGTTCAACCCCGTCAACCCCCTCAAGGTGCGCAAGAAGCTCCTCACCACCCAGCGCGATCATCGGAAGGTAGTGGTAGTGGACGGTCGCATCGGCTTCACGGGTGGCGTCAATATCAGCGATGTTTATTCGGGGAGCCCCTCCGGTCCGTCAGGGAGTCCCTTTTCCAGTGGAGGATCGGCCGGCACCTCGAAGCTCGGCTGGCGGGACACGCACGTAATGATGGAAGGTCCGGTCGTGGCCGAACTGCAAAGGTCTTTTCTCAAAGCGTGGGAATATCAGAAGGGGCCGCCCCTGGCGGCAAAGGACTACTTCCCCCACCTCGATGCCAGGGGGAAGGCGCTCGCAGAGGTGATCGTCAGCTACTCCGGCGACACCCACCGGCTCACCTACGTCACGTACGTCGCGGCGATAGAGAATGCCAAATACTGGATAGACCTGACCACAGCCTATTTTGTCCCCGACCATCAGCTCATCAAGGCCATAACCGACGCGGCGAAGCGGGGCGTAGAGGTAAGGATAGTAGTCCCGAGCGCGAGCGACTCCACCCTTGCCCTTTACGCCGGGCGCTTTCACTACGGGGACCTTCTTGAGTCGGGCGTCCGGGTCTACGAACGCCGGACCAGAATGATCCACGCAAAGACCGTCGTCATAGACGGTGTCTGGTCTACCGTGGGCTCGACTAACATGGACCTATGGAGCTTCCTCCGCAACGACGAGATCAACGTCGTTGTCATCGATACGGATTTCGCCAATGAGTTGGAGAAGCTATTTGGCGAGGACCTTACCCGCTCGAATGAGATCACGCCAGAGGAGTGGTCGAAAAGGCCCATCTCCAGCAGGCTGAAGGAGTTCTTCTCCGTTCTTCTTTCCCACTGGCTCTAGGACCTGAACCCCCTGGGGGCCCATTGGGGACATCCTAAGAAACTAGATCACTATCCCTCAACCATGACGTAGCCTTTCTCCCGCGCAATCTTCTGTCCTCTCGCCACTGCGTAGCCGATGGCCACGTCTGTCAGAGAGAACCGGGGCGCTACGGCGGTCATGGATATCCCGAGCTCCCGAACTGCCCAGAAGCAGAGAAGGCTCCTGGCCCCGCCGATCTGATTGAGGTCGTCTTGTTCAAGAACCAGAGCTTCACCGGGGTGACGATTTGACCGTTTCAGAACGGTGCTTGCTTCTCAGGACTCGTTTCTTAGGAACGTCCCTCATGTGCTCCCCATAAACGCAGGGGCGCCGCCAGACATGACCGCGCCCCTGTCCCCCTCAACGGTTCTTGCGTTTGTCGTCGTTGAACCTGTCCCACAGGTCGAGCTTTTCTTTTCTCAGCCCCTGGCCAACCTGGACGACTTCCCCGAGTTCCATGTACTGGTCTTTGGCTGGATCATAGGCGGGCCATTCAGGCAAGCCCTCCCTGTTGGGGTTCCCCGTTTTCGCGAACTGTACCCAGTAGCCGCTCATTGTGACGGCGAGGGCCTGATCCTTCTCCCCAAACGGTGTCGGGGTCACGTTCTTCATCCGTTCGAGGTCGTCCATCACGAAGGGTATCTCTCCCGAGTGAAAGGCGCCGAAGGCGGCCAAGGGCCCCCCGGGATACCGCATCGTATACTGGTACATGTACACCTGGCCCCTGTTCTTGCTCACCGCCCTCACGAGACTCCGCGTCGGGGCGACGAAGAAGGAATCGGTTGACACGTTCTGAAACGACTTAAGGATGTCCGAAGGCTCGCCGGCGGGGTATAGGGCGAACACGTCGTCCCCGAACGCTCCGTATCCTTGCGGTGATTTCAGGAAGCCCCGATAGACGTCCACCGTGGGGAAGGGTGACTTCAGGATGAAGACGGTCATCTCGTCGGCATTTGATCCCTGGATCAGCGGCACCTTGTTCTGCTTTCCCTCGTCGAATATGGTCATCACATCGTCCGGGAGCACCCAGCCGTCCACCACGGGGGAATAGACATCGCCAGGGGGCATCATGACGGGCTTGGTGCCCGCGAGGATCTCTTCTCCGCTGAGCGCGCGAAGCGCCCCGCGAGGGGGTCTGCCGCGTCGGCGCATCCGAGATTCTTGGCCGCCCGTTCGCCCTGTTTCTCCAAGGGCTCCATGCCGTACCAGCCTTCACGGAAATGACGATTCATTATCCCCACGTAGACGCTGCCGCTCTCGCCGATGGCCCGGTGGAAAAGGCCCTTCGCGAGAGGAGACGCCATCAGGTAGCCGACGTTGTGCGAGCCGGCGGATTCCCCGAAGATGGTGACGTTCTTGGGGTCTCCCCCGAAGGCCCCTATGTTCTTCTGCACCCACTTCAGGGCGGCGATCTGGTCGAGGAGGCCGTAGTTGCCCGAGGCGCTGCGGGGGGATTCCTTGGAGAGCAGGGGATGGGCAAAATAGCCGAAGGGGCCGAGACGGTAGTTAAGGGAGACGACGATAACACCCTGCTTCGCGAGATTCTCGGGATCGGTTCCCGAAGGGGTCGCAAAGTCGGCCGAGCCGATGACGTTGCCGCCCCCGTGGATCCACACCATGACAGGCCGTTTCTCATTGACACTCTTCGCGGTCGTAAACACGTTGAGGTAGAGGCAGTCCTCGCTCCGCTTCGCCTGTTTCATTGGTATGCCCGGGAGATCGGGCTGGAGGCACGCAGCGCCATACTCGGTGGTCTCGAGAACTCCCTGCCAGGGCTCCGCCGGCTCAGGGGCCTTCCAGCGCAAGGGGCCCACGGGCGCCTTGGCATAGGGGATGCCTTTGAATGCCTCGATGTCTCCGTTCGCCTGCCCGGATATCACTCCTCCTTCGACGGCAACTTTCTGAGGCCATCCGGGGGGTTGCGTCGGGACAGACGCGCATCCCCAGACCAAGAAAAGAGCCAGTATTACTGATACGAGGGCGTACTTTTTCACGGTGCACCTCCTTTTTCGTCTTCAAGATAGAGGCATCGCTCGCCGGCCTAAACAATCACGGCCGGCAACGCGTGCGCTAATCCGCTTTCTCGGCAGCCGGTCCAATCCCGAGCTGCTGCATAAGGCCGAGCACGTCAACGTAGTTCCACTGCTCCATATCCTTACCGTTCGGGAGCCCATGAGGACCTCCGGGGTGTGACTCAACTCACAAACTTACTTTCCCGGCCGAACAGGTGCCGGCACAACCGGCGACGGGCCCCACAGCTCATTCGTCACGTTGAAAGCGACCGTGTGCAGCTCGGCGTACACCTTTTGTGCTTCCTCGCTGCTATTCCAGGTCGCCCAGTGCGACATGTCGGCAAACTCCAGGGTGGTCACTACCTGGGGTGCTCCCGCGGTTCCTCGGTATGCGCGCAATTCAACGACGCCGGGGACTGATATCATCCGCTTGATGGCACCCTCCGCCCACTTCAGATAAGCCTCCAATTTGTCGGGGTGGATATCATACCTCGTCACTTGCAATACCATTGCACGTCACCTCCTTTCGTCGAGAGTGGAGAGGGCATCAGTGGTGGAAGAGCTATCGGACCTCACCTCCTTTCCGGTCGGGTACGCACAAACCGGGAGCGCTGGGCAGCGACGCGACAAGGGTTTGGATGAGGAAGGTGCATACTAGGCGAACGTAAGGATACACCACTGCACCAACCTTTCTCCCTTTCGGGAGAGGAAATGGTCAACGGTGCCCGTGCAGTTGTAGTGCTTGCCTATAGGTGATCGTAGCAGTACTAGTTGTTCATGTCAAGAAACAAGAGGCGCTTGTGAAAACTATCCTATCCCTGGCGCAGCCTATGCGTGTGGCTTACCCGTGCCGTTACTCTATTTCCGCCTATATTCTTGAACCCAGGAGGAGAAATCAAAAGTGAAGGCTACAGGAAGGAAGAGCGCCCTCACGAGGCTCAAACTGGCTGCTATGTTACACCGTGGCAGTACCGTGTCTCACCCACATCACCGCGAAGCCCACACAAAGACCACCCTGTCTTTTCAAAACCTAGAGGCGGCCCTCCCGCCTGGCATACCGGCAGGTGAGCCGATCCAATAGTCGCTCAAGCGTCCTCTAAATGCCGGAATTGGGCGACCATTGGTTCAATTCCGGCCGTACCTGCATGTCCACCCGAGGTCGCTTCCCTGCGCCCAAGAGATCGCCTTTGCTCGTTGCGCTGGCGTGGCACACTGGCGCCTACTTCCCTATGCAGAACCTGCTGAAGATTTGGTCGAGGAGGTCCTCCGTGCAGGTCTCGCCGGTGATCTCCCCCAGGCACGAGAGGGCCTCGCGCACCTCGTAGGCCGTGAACTCGACAGGATCGCCCGCCTTCATGGAGGCTTCGGCCCTTTCCAGGGCCTTGTCCGTCCTCGCAAGGACGTCCCTGTGCCTCACGTTCGTGACGAGCAAGCCGTGCCCGCCCGTCCCATGGTCCGCATACAGGCGGTAAAGCTCGCCTTTTAGCTCCTCCAGGCCGGACCCGTCCATGGCGGAAACTCTCACCCGTGCAAATCCTCTCGATGCCACCCCTTCCTCGTCCAGACGGCTTGGGAGGTCCGTCTTGTTGAGCACCGCCACACCCCTCCTGCCGCGTATTGCCTCAAAGACGCCTTCGTCTTCCGGGGTGTACTCCTCGGACGCATCGATCACCCAAAGGATGATATCCGCCTCGGGTATGCGCCTTTTCACCCTGTCTATGCCCTCTTTCTCGATCGGGTCTTTCGGGCGCCTCAATCCTGCGGTATCGACGAGCCTGAATTTTACCCCTTTCACGTGGATAGTCTCCTCGAGGAGGTCGCGCGTGGTCCCGGGCAATGGGGTGACGATGGCCCGATCCCTCATGGCGAGGGCATTGAGGAGGCTCGATTTCCCCACGTTCGTCCTTCCCACTATGAGCACCTCGAGTCCCTGCTTGATCGCCCGCCCCTCGTAGAAGGAGGCAATCAACGTCGACAGGGCCTCCCGGATGCTCCTCATGCGGCCGGGCCATTCCCCGGGTTCAAGATCGAGTTCTTCGTCGGCAAAATCTATCGATGCTTCAACTTCGGCCGAAAGGCTTCCGATCTCGGCCGAAAGGCGGCCGATTCGCGCGGACAGCTCTCCCTTCGCGATTGCCAGGGCGCTCTTCAGCTCGTCGGCGCCCTCGCTCTCGATGATATCGAGGACCGATTCGGCCTGGGCAAGGTCGATCCTCCCGTTGAGAAAGGCCCGCCTGGTGAACTCGCCGGGTTCCGCCATGCGGGCGCCGTTTCCCATCATTATTGTGAGAATCTCCCTCTGGGAGGCCAGACCCCCATGGCAGTAGATTTCCGCCATCTTCTCCTTCGTATAGGTGCCGGGTGCGTCCATGAAAACGGCGAAAACCTCGTCCACGTCCGTCATCGAGCGGGGATCAAAGAGAAAGCCCAGGTAAAGGCGATGCGAGGAAAAGATCCTTCTACTCTTCTTTGGTCTGAAAACTTTCTTCAGAATGGCGTGGGCTTCAGGCCCACTCATTCTTATGATGCCTATACCCCCTCCCCCAAGGGGAGATGATATGGCTGCGATGGTGTCACGGTCATCCGTTTTCATCGGCTGCTCGGTCAGCTTTGGCCCCGCTTGTGAGCCCCTCTCAAGCTTACCGAGCGAGGCATCTGAGAAGGGATCTAGCGGCGCGCATTCACGGAGCCGGAAGGCGAGATGACCACCTGTTTGGTGTGGCCCTCCCCTTCGCTGTGCGTGGTGATGCGGTTGTTGTCTTTGAAAAGGGTGTGAATGATCCGTCGTTCGTAAGGATTCAGCGGCTTCGTCCTTACGGGCTTCCCCTCTTTTCTCACCCTGTCGGCGAGCTTCTTCGCCATGACGATGATCGTCTTCTTCCGGCGTTCCCTGAAGCCGTTCACGTCGAGGAGAAGCTTCGGGTTCTCCTTGTATCGCTTGGCGATCGCGAGCTTCACCAGGTGTTGAAGAGCCTCGAGAACCTCCCCGTCCTCACCCAGGAGCGCCTCTTCGTCCGCAGTCTCCATGGAAAAGAGAACCCTATCGTTCTGAGACGTCACTTCGATCCGCACGGCAACGCCATAGAGAGCCGCCACATCCGTGAGGAACCTCTTTCCGTATTCCTCGGGCGTGTTCCTTACCCTGGCAACGATCCTCACCTTCTTGCTTCCCAGGAGGCCGAGGATGCCTTTCGTGTCTACTTCGGTCACCTCGATATCGAGGTCCTTCTCTTCTGCGTTGAGGCCCGCCGAGGCCTTCTTGACCGCTTCTTCGTAGGTTTTGCCCTCAACTTCTATGAAGTCCATTCGAGCGCCTCCTTCAGGCAACCTGCTTGTTAATGTAGTATTGCTGACCGATGGATATCACATTGTTAATGAGCCAGTAGAGCACCAGGCCTGTGGGGAATCCCCAGAAAAGAAAAGTGAAGACGACCGGCATGAACAACATCATCTTTTCCTGCATGGGATCGACACTGGTCGGCGTCATTTTCTGCTGGATCACCATCGTGATCCCCATGATAAGAGGCATGACGCGCAAGGGAAGCGAGTAGCCCGCAACGTTCAGGGTGTAAAGGTTCTCAGGGGACGCGAGGTCATTGATCCACAGCATAAAAGGGGCATGGCGGAATTCAATGGCTCCCATAAGGACTCTGTAGAGGGCGAAGAAGACGGGGATCTGAACAACCATGGGAAGGCAGCCCCCGAGAGGATTAATGCCCTTGCCCTTGTAAATCTCCATCATCTCTTTGTTGAGCTTCTCTCGGTCGTCCTTGTACTTTTCCTTCAGCTTCGCTATGACGGGCTGCATCTTCTGCATTTGCTTCATGGACTTGTAGCTCTTGAGACTCAAGGGGTAGAAGATGATCTTGATGAGGACCGTCAGGAGGATGATGTCTATGCCGTAGTTGCGAGTAAACTTGTTCGAGTAATTCATGCCCCACAGCATGGGTTTGGCGATGATGTCGAACCAGCCGAAATTGACTATCTTCTCGGCGCTGATGTTCAGCTCCTTCAGCAGAGATACCTTGTTGGGCACGAAATAGAGGAGACTCTCGATGCGGCCGTCGCGGAATATGAACCGGTCCACCGGAGCGTTGCTCACCTTAGTGATCAAGAGGTCCGGCTTTGCCGGGCCTTTCGGGGCGAATATGAAGGAGAAATATCCTTCGTCGAAGCCTGTATAAGAGTATGCGGTGCCCGCATTGACCGGGTTATCCAATTTGTCGATCTGATTGAAGCTGGTCCCGTCGTACAGGAAGGGCCCTTTGAATATGTACCTCGACTTGGCCTCGATGGACATGACGGCGCAGTCGGCGTAAGTGATTGCCTGGGCCGATCCTTGCGCCTGCATGGCAAGGCCGATGGTATACGTGTCAGGGTAGAAGGTGTAAGTCTTCTGCAGCTTGGTCCCGTCCGTCAGAGCACCGGAGAACGTAATGGTCTCCGGTTTATCCTTCACCACCATGTCGCCCCGGTCTGCCGTGAAGATCGTGGCGTCGCTGACCGTCTTCCCGTTTGCCGACTGAAAGACTGATGGCAGGTATGAATAGGGGGAAGGGTTGTCGAGGAGTTCTTTGCTGCTGGTGCCTCCCACAGTCTCCTTATACTCTTTGAGGCGCACGCTCGTAAGGCCTCCGCCGAGGTCACTGAGGGTGATTTTCAGTTTCGGTGTGTCCACGACGATCAGTTTTGTCGGCTTCTGCTGAACGGAAGGTGCGGGTGCATTGGTCGGGAGGGCCGCCCCCTGCATTTCCTGACCCGGTGCTGCCGGTCCCTTTTCGGGCACCTGCCCCGGGGCTGCCTGGTTCTGCGCCTGGCCGGAAGGTTTCTGCCCTCCCCCGGGGGAGGGCGGCTTTGCGGGCATGAGATATTGCCATAGAACAAGAAGCAATATGCTCAAGACGACCGCTATTATTGTTCTCTTTTCCATCGAGCCTCCACTACTTTACCGGGTCGAATCCCCCGGGGTGAAAAGGATTGCACTTGAGAATCCGGAGCAGACCCAGAGAAATGCCTTTCCAGATCCCCTTCTTCTGGATGGCCTCCATGGTGTAGTGCGAACACGTAGGATGGAACCTGCACTGGGTAGGGATGTAGGGAGACAACAGCAATGTGTAGAGCCTGAGCACAAAAACGGCTACTTTTGTCATTCCCTGACAGCCTTCGACAGCAGTAAGCGCAATTCTGCGCTGACGGCTTTCCACGTCACGCTTTCAGGCATACCCGTCACCCTCACGGAGTGACTCATCGATTCCTCGAACAACGGCTTGTTCTGCCTGAAGAATTCTCTCAGAAGCCTCTTTATCCGGTTTCTTCTCGCCGCTCCTTTCACCTTACGGCTCACGACTACGCCGAACCGCCTCGCTGGACCCTCATTTTTGCTTCGAAAAAGGAGAAAATGGTGCGTTCTACCGGACTTTGTCCACCTTGAATATCGGAAATCCCTTTTGTTCAGCCTTTCCGCTTTAACAAAGGTTTGATCCATCAAACGGTGAGTCGTTTTCTTCCTTTCGCGCGCCTTCTTCTGATCACGTCTCTCCCGGACTCGGTTCTCATCCTTACCAGGAAGCCGTGAGTTCTCTTTCTGCTCTTGTTATGCGGCTGGAATGTCCTCTTCATCGATTCACCCTTTCCATTTTAGCGGAACCTTTTAATAAACCATACGAGGCGGCCGGATGTCAACATCGGAGCCATCCGCGGGAGCAACTCAGGACCGGCAGCTGAAGACCGGAAGGAGTCGCTATCCGGTCTTCTTGAAGGCGCCCGGAGTCAGATGATGTTTTCGGAGCAGTGCGTAGAAATCCGAGCGGTACTTCCCGGCCAGTCTGGCCGCTTCGCTCACGTTCCCCTTGCAAGTCTGAAGAAGATAGGAGAGATAGCTCTTCTCGAAGGAATCCTTGGCTACCTTGAGGGGCTGGAGCTTGTCGAGGGAGACAGCACCCCTGGGGCCGAGGATAAGATCTTCGGTGATATGGTCATTGTCCCCCATGGCGACCGCGTATTCGATCACGTTTTCCAGTTCCCTCACGTTCCCCGGCCAGTCGTAGAGCATGACCTTCTGCATCGCCTGAGGAGTGAGTCCCTTGATCTCTTTCCCTGTTTTCGCCCCGAACTGCTGAATGAAGTGATCGACCAAGGGTGGAATGTCCTCTTTTCTCTCCCGCAGAGGCGGCAAGAGGATCGGTATGACGTGGATCCTGTAATAGAGGTCTTCGCGAAAGAGGCCGAGCCTCACCTGTTCTTCCAGGTTCTTGTTCGTGGCGGTGATGACCCTTACGTCGACTTCGACGAGCTTCTCGCTCCCCAAGGGATAAAACTGTCTCTCTTGAAGGACCCTCAAGAGCTTCGCCTGGATGGCGAGGGGCATGTCCCCGATCTCATCGAGAAAAAGGCTTCCTTCGTGGGCCTGCTGGAATAGCCCTTTGGTGGTCTTGAAAGCCCCGCTGAAAGCCCCCTTTTCATGACCGAAGAGGGAGCTTTCAAGCAACGTCTCCGGCAGGGTCGCGCAGTTGAGCGCCACATAGGGCTTCGCTTTCCTTGGCCCGGCAAGGTGGATCAGCTTCGCTATCAAGTCCTTTCCCGTGCCGCTCTCTCCGAGGAGAAGGACCGTGGATTCGGTGTTGGCGATGCGTGACACGGCCTCCAGCATGCTCCGCATCTTCTCGCTCCTCGCCACGAAATTGGCGGGGCTGTACCGTTCTTGGAGCAGACCCTTCAGCCTCTCGACCTCCGAGGAAAGGCGGCTATTCTCAATGGCTCTCTCTATCTGAAAAAGGAGGTCCTGCGATTCGAAGGGTTTGGTCAGATAGCTGTAGGCGCCCTTTTTCATCGCCTCCACGGCGCTTTCGATACTGCCGTGGGCGGTAAGGATGATGACTGGCATGTGAGGCATCCTCCCATGGAGGTCCTCCATCAAGGAAATGCCGTCTCCCTGCACGAGCTGGAGACCGACAATGGAAAGGTCAAAGGCCTCTTCTTGCGCCTTTGCCGCGGCTTCGCCCTCGTCAAAAGCCGGAATCACCTCGTATCCGGCGGTCTCTAACCTCAGTCTCATCAATTCAACGAGGTTCCGGTCATCATCTACTACCAGCACCTTGGCGGCGGCCGTGGGTATCCTCATTTCGCCTGGCTTCTTTTCTTTTCGTCTATCTCCACGTCTACCGTCTTCGACTGCTCGACTATCTTCTTCAACTTGGCGTTTTCCTGCAAGGTCTCGTTGGAGAGGCGCTTCAGCCGCTCGTTCTCCTGCACGGCGTCGTTCCACTGCTTCTTGAGCCGCTCGTTCTCCTGGAGGGACTCGAACATTACCCTCTTCATCCTCTCCTGCTCCTTCAGGTGGTCCATCCAGATCCGGGCAGTATCCGCCCACAGGCTCTGCGGATATTCGTTGGCAAGCCTTTGAAAGGCCGCGATAGACTTGGCAAAGTCCTTCTTCGGGTTCTCAGGGTCGGAATAGGTTTGGCCTATGTAGAGCAGGGACTCGTCGGCCGGGGGCTTTCCGCCGGACATGGTGAGGACAAGCTGCCATTCCTGGAGCGCACCATCGTAGTTACGCTGGGCGAATAGCTTCTTCCCGTGGACGAGATGCACCTTCGCCCAGTCCTCCGGCGGCGGTACGTTATTAATCATTGCCGGCCGTTCAGGAGCGGCGCAGCCTAAGACCAACAGGCAGGTCAACAGGGCGGCATAAAGAAGAATGTGCTTTGTAATCCCGGTTCGCCTTCCACCCATCTTTTACCCCCGTGAGCCATGATAACCTGTTTTGCCACTGCCGGGCCCCAACCCGTGCCCTTCGTCCGGTCAGACTTCCTGACAGGAAGGACACGGAATTCCTAAAGTAAGGGCAAGAAGTGCCTGCCTGTGGACCCCCTGAACTAGAGCAGGGTGCTATGCTTTGCGACAAGAATGATAACACATAATATGTTGCAAAAGTGTTAACCCTACCGTGCTACTGACTCCAAAGGGACCTAAGACGCGAGCCGCGGACTTCATGGGAAATTGCCGCGTTCAGAAGTGAAAGCCCTCAAGACCATATATTGTTCTCCCCTTCTTTAGCTCAGGATCCACAAGGCACAGGAGCACGCGAGAGGGATGAAAAGGTTGTCGTCCACGAGCCTCGACGAAAAAAGCTCAGCAAGGGCTCCCGCACACGCACCGCCTACAACGGCCGGAATCCTGAACC
This sequence comes from uncultured delta proteobacterium, assembly GCA_963749525.1. GTDB lineage: Bacteria > Desulfobacterota > Syntrophorhabdia > Syntrophorhabdales > WCHB1-27 > CAVVNC01. The sequence continues at coordinate 21,500 of CAVVNC010000037.1, read as the reverse complement.
GAAAACACGCAAGTATCAAGAGGGAAGAGAAGAGAAACGCCGACGTTCCTTCCAGCGACTTGCCGAAGAAACGGCACCTTCCCCACCTGGATCCGATCAGGGATGAGAAGGGGTCCGATATGGCAAGGACGAACATCGAGGCAACAGCCACGGGTTCGCGGAAAATGAGCATCGTGAGCAAACAGGAGCCTGCGTATAAAAGGGCGCCTGTAGGCCGTTTCCGTTCTTTCTCCTTGAGCTGGCCTCTGACGAAAGATGGGTTAAGAATGCCTGTGAGCCGCAAGGTCTCCGCCGCACAGAGGAGAAGAAAGATCAGTGTCCCCAGAGCCAGGGCCGCACCCTTGCCCCAAAACAGATAGGTCAAGGGAATGACTATTCCCGAGACGTGAAAGAGCCTTCGCAATAATCGATGTTCCTCTTCCGGCGGCTTCACAATGGTCACCATTATAGCAGAACCCTTCTCCCGGGGATAGACGGAAGGAATGGCAGTTTTGATCGCGGACGCTGATAATGAGGGAGACAGCCACCCGCGGGTTAGGGTTTTTAGGAGGGGGTCAGGTGGCCGTCTCCCGTTAGGGAGGAGTGAGTACGGTTTTCAATGCCCTACTTGCAATATAATCACGCCACCCGACGTAATCAAGAGGCAGCACATACAGGGCCGATAGTCCTTCGGAATTCGAAAATAGGGGGCCGAAAGGCTCGTGAAGCCCTTTTTTTTGGCGCTAGTGGGAAGGCGTTGCCCCGAGGCAGGCGGAGAGCCTCCTGTAGAGGAGATCCTTTTCGCCTTCATTTCCGATGAAGTCCCAGGGGAAAAGCTCATCCCGCCCCCGTTCCCTCGTCGCATAGAAGCTTGGGTTGATCGGGCTGTCTCTCATGATAGTGGTGAGGTTCTCACCCGTGGAAGCGCGCACGATCATGTCCTTTAGCCTGCGGTCGCCGCGCGCGAAGACCGCCTGGAGGAAGCTGTACTTGATGGATTCGTGCGTGAAATGTGTATTCGCCACCTTGCCGAGGCCCCTTTTTAATATCGATATTTTCTCCTTCAACTCTTTGGGGTCGTCCATGGCGAGCCATTGAAAGGGGGTTGACGCCTTCGGAACAAAGGGGCTCGCGTGAACGGTGATACCCCCGATCCTCCCCTTCTTCCTGCCCTTCCTCACCAGAAGATGGAGGATGTGTTTGACGAGGTCGACTATTGCCCCTATGTCCGCCCTTTGTTCGCGGGGCAGCCCCACCATGAAATAGAACTTGAAATTGAACGACTCTATGCCGGCGATTGCCTCGATCCGGTCGAAGAGATCCTCATCGGAAAGCGGCTTTCCGATGAGCCGACGCAACCTTTCGGAGCCCGCCTCTATGCCGAAGGTGAGGGTCTTGATGGAATCCTTGAGAAGGTCTATCACGTCCAGGGGCACCTCATCGAGTCTGAGGGAAGGCAAATGAACCCGGATGCCCGACTCCTTGAGGCGGCGTATGATCTCTCCCAACCGGGGGTGAAAGGAGACGCCTCCGCCGATGATGCCCACGTCGCGGGTCTCGCCGTCTATCTGTTCCAGGTCGTCCGAGATGAAAGGGGAGGCGTTGCCGGTGAGACAAAAGGCGCACCTCGAAGGGCACCCCCTGCTCCCCTCCGCGAGGAGCATGTTCGCGAACTCGGTCTCCCCCGTAATGATCGCCGATTGTGCGAGCTTTTCCCCTTGTATCGTTCGATCTCGGCCCTGAAGGAGGCAGGAGTGAATGCCTCGATCGTCCCGTCATCTTTGTACGACACATCGAGGCGGGCAGGATTGTACGCCCACTTCCAGGAGCTGAGATCGTCCACGATCTCAGCCCTCTTCTTCCCCCTGACCTGCAGGTACCGATCCAGGAACGGGGGAACGCAGGCTTCCACGTCGCCCATGAGGAAGAGGTCGAAGAAGGACGACAGAGGCTCGGGGTTGGCCAAGGCGCACATACCGCCGGCCACCACGATGGGTGCGGATCCACCCCTCTCCTGGGCAAGGACCGCTGTGGAGCCTGCCCTTAACATCCTCGGAATATTGGGGTAGTCCATCTCAAAGGAGAGTGTCAGAAAGACAAGCTCGAAGGCATCGAAGGGACGTCCGCTCTCCACGGAGCGCATCGCCCCCTCCTTCGTCGAAGAAAAGCCTTTCGCACACGACCTCGGGCCGCTCGTTGAGCACCCGGTAGAGGAGATGGAGCGCGAGGTTGGACATGCCGATATAGTAGCTGCTGGGGAAGGCTACGCAGACCGGCACCCTGTTCGTCCATTTCTTCAGAACGGTCCCTTGCTCGCCGGAAAGGACCCCTCTTCTATCCAACGATCTGCCTACCTATAGCGAAGCGAGGCTTAAGCGGGGAGGCCCCGCAGGCAATGCCAGCGGAGGGGGTGCTGAACCCCAACCTAGTCTGCCTGCTTCCTCAAGAAGGTCGGTATGTCGTAACGGTCGTCGTCGATATCGATGCTCGCGGGCCTCGGCCTTGTCTCGCCGAGATAATCGACCTTTACGTTTCTCTTGAGGTACGCCGGAACGCCCTTGTCATCGAAGAGTTTCTCGGTCTTCGGCTCAGGCCTCTCCTCCATCCTGGCCACGGGCTCCTCGAACCCCGTCGCGATCACCGTGATCCGCACGGTGTCATCCATGGATTCATCGAACACAAGGCCCCATATGACTCTGGCGTCCTCATGGGCCTGTTCCTGGATCAAGGTAGATGCCTCGTGTACCTCGTGGAGGGTCATGTTCCCGCTGCCGGTCACGTTGATCAGAACGCCCCGTGCGCCGTGGATCGATATGTCCTCGAGCAGGGGACTCGAGATGGCCTTCTGGGCTGCTTCGATGGCCCGTCTGTCGCCCGACGACATGCCGACGCCCATGATGGCCATTCCTTTCTCGCTCATCACGGTCTTTACATCCGCAAAGTCCACGTTCACGTGGCCGGACGACACGATCAGGTCGGATATGCTTCGCACTGCGTAAAGGAGCACTTCGTCTGCCCGAAGGAAAGCATCCTTGATGGTCATATGCTTGCCGCCGATGGAAAGGAGCCTCTGATTGGGGATGGTGATGAGGGTGTCTACATGGGTTTTCAGCTTGGCCAGGCCGTCTTCCGCCTGGAGGTTTCTCATCTTGCCTTCGAAGGCAAAGGGCTTCGTCACGACTGCCACGGTCAGGGCACCCAGCTCTTTCGAAACCTCGGCGACCACGGGGGATGCGCCCGTGCCGGTACCGCCTCCGAGGCCGCAGGTAATGAAGACCATGTCGGCGCCCTTGAGCTGCTCGGCGATCTGCTCCTTATCCTCGAGGGCTGCCTGTCTCCCGGTCTCGGGATTTGCGCCTGCCCCAAGCCCCCTCGTTACCTTCGTGCCTATCTGAATCTTAACGGGCGCATTGTTGGAGGCGAGAGATTGGATGTCCGTGTTCACCGCAACGAACTCAACCCCGTGAAGACCGCCTTCGACCATGTTGTTGATGGCGTTGCAGCCCCCACCGCCTATCCCGACGACCTTCAACTTTGCAGAAAACCCATTGTTTTCATCCATGTAGAACATTTCGTTCCCCCTCAGAAGATTTCTTTGAACAGCTCCTTTACCTTCTTCAACAATCGTTGATCGAGCAGCTTCCTCAGCGATTCCCGCCTCTCGAAAGCCGCCTTTTCTCCACTTGTTCTCCTGAAATCCGTGCAGGATGAGGCCCACTCCCGTGGCGTATATGGGATTGTTCACCACATCGACGAGGCCCCCTATCCCCATGGGGTAGCCCCTCCTCACCGGCAGACTGAAGACCCCTTCCGCCAGCTCGACCAGGCCCTCCAGGTTGGCGCACCCGCCTGTCAGCACGACCCCCGACGCCAGAAGCTTCTCGTAACCGGATTTCTTGATTTCTTCGTGGACCAGGGCGATGATCTCATCCACCCTGGGCTCTATTATATCCGCAAGGGTCTTGCGCATCAATGTCCTCGGTTTCCGTCCTCCCACCGTGGGCACCTCGATGGTCTCGTTGACACCTACCATCTTTGAAAGGGCGCAGCCGTATTTCTTCTTTATCTTCTCCGCTTCCTCGATGGGCGTCCGCAAGCCTATGGCGATGTCGTTCGTGATATGGTTGCCTCCCAGCGGGAGTATGGAGGTGTACCTGATGCTTCCGTTGGCGTAGACGGCGATATCGCTCGTCCCGCCGCCGATATCGACCACCGCAACGCCGATCTCCTTTTCCTCGCGCGTCAGGGTGGCCTCGGCAGAGGCGAGCTGGCCGAGAATAAGGTCATCCACGGAGAGCCCCGCGAGATAGCAGCACTTGACGATGTTCTGGGCGGACGTGATGGAGCCGGTAACGATATGCACCTTGACCTCGAGCCTGACCCCGCTCATCCCCACCGGGTCCTTTATGCCGTCCTGGTCGTCTACGATGTATTCCTGCGGGATCACATGGAGCAGGTCCCTGTCCGCGGGGATAGCCACTGCCTTTGCAGCATCGATGGCCCTGGAGATGTCGTCCTTCCGTACTTCGTTCTCCTTCACGGCAACCACGCCGGTGCTGTTGAAGCTCCTGATGTGCGCCCCGGCGATGCCTGCCAGACAGCCCGAGATCTTGATCCCCGCCATCAACTCCGCTTCTTCCAGGGCCTTCTTTATGGAATTGACCGTGCTGTCTATGTTGACGACAACGCCCTTGCGCAGCCCCGTGGACGGATGGGAGCCTATGCCCGCGATATTGACCTTATCATCGACAATCTTCGCGACCACCACGCATATCTTGGTGCTGCCGACGTCGAGGCCGACGAGGAATGTCCCCCCTTCTGTCATGTCACCCTTTCCTCTCTTTTACGATGGCGCCTTTTTCAAATCGTGCGTCGATGCACTTGATGAGGAGGCCCCTTTTTTTTGCGTTATCGAGGACAGTGACGGCCCGCTTGAGCCGCTCTCCCTGGTCCTCTTTCCCCAATATGATCTCGACTCCGTCTTCCAGGCTGAACAGGGTCATGTCACCTTCGCGATAGACCACTTCCGAGATGGCATCCTTCTCCATGATGCCCTCCCGGTCCCAGCCCACGACCTCCCTATAGATGCTGGGTGCTTCGCCGTCTTTGCCGCCGTTGATGATAAAGAGGCCTTTCCTGCAGCCCTTCATGAGCTTCCTGTAAGGCAGGCCTTCCTCGTCAAGGACGCAGATATCACCTGCCGGGCTCACCCAGAGGGCCGAAGGGACCCGCTCTTTGACATCTATGAGGATCGAGAAGGGGTAGGTCCTCTTTACCCGCACATCCCTGACAAAGGGATGGGCTACGATCGCCTCCTTGACCTTTCCCATGTCGGTTTCGAAAATGCTGCCTCGCAGATAAGGATATATCCTTGTGAGGATCTCCGACTCGCTTAGCTGGCTCGCGCCCTTGATCTTGATATTCTTCAAGAGAAAGACGGGCTCTGTGCGGGAGAAAAGATACATGACCGTCAGTACCGAGAGAAGGCACACCGGAATCAAAAAAAGAAGATACAGGCTGCGCTTCATGCCTTTAGACCCGCTCCTTGCAGAATCTCTTCAACCAGTTGATCGAAGGTCTTGCCGAGATGCTCCCACGCCTTTGGCACGAGCGATGTCTCGGTCATGCCGGGAGACGTATTGACGTCTATCACCTGGGGAATTGATCCGTGATCAACAATCATATCGATCCTTGCACATCCCGCAAGATCGAAACGGCGCCATATTTCAAGGGCCTCTTCTTGCGCCGCCCGTTCGACCTCGCCATTCAGCTCCGCCGGGACGAGATACTCGGTCATACCCTTCGTATACTTGGAAGCAAAATCATAGACTCCCGATCGCGGTCTCACCTCCACGATCGGCAAGGCATTGCCGTTCACGATGCCCACGGTGATCTCTCTGCCCTCGACGTATTCCTCGATGAGGACCTTTGCCCCATACGCAAAAGCGGTCTCCACCGCGGGTCCTATCTCCGATTCCGCCCGCACGATCGATATGCCGACGCTCGATCCTTCACGGGCCGGCTTTATCACAAAGGGAAGGGAATATGAGCAATCCTCCCGTGACGAGCATATCTTGTAGGCGGGGGTGGGTATGGCAAGACTCTCCAAGAGTATCTTGCAGAGGCACTTGTCCATGGCCAGGGCGGAAGCGAGCACGCCCGACCCCGTATACGGGATGCCCATCATCTCGAGGAGTCCCTGAACAACACCATCCTCTCCCCACCTTCCGTGAAGGGCGATAAAGGCGACCTCTATCCGCGCCTCCTTCAGCGGCTCGTAGAGACTGCGGTCGACATCGATCGGGGTAGCGTGATATCCGCGCCTTCCAAGTCCCGCCAGTACCGCTTCCCCACTCCTCAGCGATATCTCACGCTCGGAGGAGAGACCGCCCATAAGGACCGCCACTTTCTTATCCAGAAGGTCAGACCTAGTGTCCATCAAACCCCCACAACTCCACTTCTTCCTCCAGGATGACCCCCAGGGCCTCTCTTACCCCTTTTTTTGCGGCGTCGATAAGCCCCAGCACATCAGAGGCCGTCGCATTCCCCGTATTGACGATGAAATTGGGGTGCTTCTCGGAAATGCATGCGCCTCCGATCCTGAAACCCCTCAAGCCCGCCTGATCCACGTACTTCCAGCTCGGGTTGCCATTCTTGTTCTTGAAGATGGAGCCGGCAGAAGGCAGTTCCATCGGGTGCTTTTCCAGGCGCTCGCGCCAGACGTGCTCCATGTCGGCCTTTATCCGCGCCGGGTCGCCGTCGATCAGCTCAAAGACCGCGGCAAGGATGGACTGTCCGGTCCCGATCGACGAGGTTCTATATCCGAACTCCACGTCCTTCTTGTCGACCGAGCAGATGGTCCCATTCCGGTTCGTCAGGCGCATCGATCTTAGGCAGTCGGAGATGGAGGCGGCAAAGCTTCCCGCGTTCATCTTGATCGCCCCGCCGACGGTTCCCGGAATGCCGTAAAGCTTCTCGAGGCCGGAAAGCCCCCGGTCTCCGCATGCCCTGATGAGGCTTCCCAGGGCCAGACCGCCGGAGGCTTCCACGAGGGTGGACTCCGGAGTCCGCGTAAAGCTCAAATGCCTGATTCGCGTAATTCGAATGACGCCTCCTTCCATCCCCTCATCCGCAACTATGACGTTCGTTCCGTTCCCCAGGAACCGGAAAGGGTGATCCTTGTCCCGCAGCCACGCAACAGCGGCGGTCACGTCTTCCTCGTCCTCAGGATACAAAAGGTAGGGCACCCGTCCCCCCACCCGCATGGATGTATAGCGCTTCATCGAAGCATCCCTGATGACCTGTCCTTTTATGATGCGCGGCTCCACAGTCCCGTAAGTTCCTCTCCCACCTTGTATATGTCGCCAGCCCCGAGCGTCACGACCATGTCCCCCGGCCGGGCTTGCTCTGCCACAGCCCTGACAACCTCCTCTTTCGTGGCCTGGAATTGCACGTTCCCGTGACCCCCGGAACGCACCCTGTCAGCGAGCACCTTGCCGCTGACCCCCTCTATCCGCTCCTCCGATGCCGCATATATCTCCGTCACTATGAGGACGTCGGCTTCGTTGAAGGAGACGACGAATTCATCGAGGAGCGCCTTCGTTCTCGTGTAACGGTGCGGCTGAAAGGCGACGATGATCCTCCCTTTCCACACGGACCGGATGGCGGACAGGGTCGCCCTTATTTCCGTCGGATGGTGGCCGTAGTCGTCGATGAGCTTTATCCCGTCGTTCCATTTCAGCTCGAGCCTTCTGTGTATGCCCGAGAACTCCTCCAGGGCCTCCCTCATGGTCACGAAGGGCACATCGAGCTCGAGCCCGACCGCCACGGCCGCAAGGGCATTGACCACGTTGTGGACGCCCGGAGTGGAAAGCTTGACCTCACCGAGGGGCCGGCCCTTATGCACGACATCGAACCGCGTGTTGAAGCCCTCGTGCCGGAGATCGACTGCCCTGAGATCGGCCTTCTCGGAAAGCCCGTAGGTGGTGTACCTTCGTTTCAGCGAAGGGATGAGGCTCGCGAGGTTCTCGTTATCGACACAGAGGATGACGAGCCCGAAAAAGGGCACCTTGTTGACGAACGCGAGAAAGGCCGCCTTGATCTCTTCCATGTCCCTGTAAAAGTCGAGATGCTCCAGATCGATGTTGGTGACGACGGCGATTGTGGGGAAGAGTATGAGGAACGTGCCGTCGCTCTCATCCGCCTCCGCGACAAGGTATTGGCTCGATCCGAGCTTGGCGTTTGTGCCGAGGCTGTTGAGCCTGCCTCCGATCACGCACGTGGGATCGAGCCCCGCCTTTCTCAGGATGGAGGCGACCAGCGACGTGGTCGTGGTCTTTCCATGGGCCCCTGCCACGGCCACGCTGTACTTCATCCTCATCAGCTCGGCAAGCATTTCCGCCCTCTGGATGACGGGAATGAGACGTCGCTTCGCCTCCTGCACCTCGGGGTTGTCCGGTCTCACGGCCGAAGAAACGACGACCACATGGACGTCCTGCACGTTCTCCGATCGATGTCCGTAAAAGACCTGCGCGCCCAGCCCCTCCAATCTCACCGTGATGTCCGACGCCTTCAGGTCGGACCCTGTGACGGTGAAGCCGAGGTTGAGGAGCACTTCAGCGATCCCGCTCATCCCTATGCCGCCGATGCCGACGAAATGTATCTTTTTTATCTTATGAAACACCCGCTTGTATCCCCCTTACTACCTTCAGCTCAGCGTCCTCCACGTAAATGGAGCGGATGGCGTCTCTCATGCGGCTAAGCTCGTCCGGATGCTCCCTCAACTCGGTGATGGCCGTATAGAACCTTTCGCCGGAGACCTCGCCGTTCCCTATCACATGAGCGCCCCCGGCTTTTTCCACGGCGGACGCGTTCTTCCACTGATGTCCGCCTGCCGCGAAAGGATAGGGCACTAAGATAGCAGGCTTCCCGAAATAGGAAAGCTCGAAGATGGTTGAGGCCCCTGATCTGGATATGACAATGTCTGCCAGATTGTAATACTTTTCCATTTCGTTCGTAAAGGGGAAGACTTCGTGAGTCGTGCTCGACCCCCGGTAGCCCTCCGATACCCGGTCGAAATCATCGGCCCCGGCCTGATGGTAGACCCCTGTCTGCTTGTATGCCTCGAGATAGGGCAAAAGCCCGAGAACCCCGTCGTTGATCGCCCTAGCCCCCCTGCTGCCTCCAAAGACGAAGATGTTGAAATTCGAGTCCTTTTTTTGCACGCCCTTTCCCCGCATGCTTTTCCTGATAGGGTTGCCCGTGCGGACCACTTTCCGTGCCCTGAGATATTGACTCGTCTCCGCGAAGCTGACAAAAGTGGCCTTTGCCCACCGGGATAGGAGTCTGTTCGCCATTCCGGGATAGACGTTCTGTTCGTGGATGAAGCAGGGGACCCCCTCGTAGAGGCCGGCAAGAACAACGGGCACGGACGTGAACCCGCCCATGCCGAGGATCGCGTCGGGCCTCTCCGACTTGATAAGCCGGCGAGCCTGGATAAGGCCTTTTGCGAGGGCGAGGAGGGTTCCTGCCTTCGCTATCGGACCCCGACCGAGAAAGGGCTTCGCCGTAATCTTCACGAGCCTGAAACCGTAGGAGGGCACGAGCCTCTCCTCCAGGCCGTAGGGCGTGCCGCTAAAGACGACTTCATTCCCCTTGTCCGATACGAATGCCTCGGCCACGGATACGCCCGGAAAGATGTGGCCTCCTGTCCCTCCCGCGGCTATGAGAAGCTTCATGGCCTTTCGTTTCCCCCTTTCAGGGCCATCCCCACGATGGGACTCACGACGAAAAGCGCGAGCACCGGTTGCTGGAGGAGGATGCCCTTAAGCCTGAACCCGACAGACATGAGGAGGTCGATCGAGACGTAAAGGACACCAAAAAAAACGAGGACGTTGATGAAATCAGGCCGCCTCACGAAGCCCACAAAACCTATGAGCAAGAGGGCGAAGGCTGTGGCCAAAAGGACGTACCGCTCCGCCGCATTCGGCCAGGGCACGCCTCCGAGCAAGGGTACGCCCGAGATCTCGAGGGCAACGACGGCAACAAGGGTTAAGCCCGCGGCGAACGGCATGATCCGGGCCCTGTTGGCGATGAAAAGAAAGAGGAGCACCGAGACGGAAAGCGGGAGAAACAGCTCAAAATGGCGCGTGAGGAGGAGATTGACAAAGGCCGCTGCGTAGAGAACGGAGAGGCCCACCACTTCCATGTGGTGCTTCTTGGGCTTCTCCTCCAGGGTAACGAGGAAAAGGGCGATGCTGTAAAAGGTCAGAAGCACGGCCCCGGCAGCGACCATCAGATGGGGCCTGACCCCAGGGTAGAGGATGAGAGCCGGACTGGCGGCGAGGGAGAGCCCTATGAGGGGGTACTTAGCGCCGGCGAGATATTTTGACGGTATTTTCGACATGATGTAGGCGAAGCCAAGAACGCCGCACAGCAGGACGAGTTTGAGGAGGGTCACGTCCCGCAAGAGGCAGTAAAGGAAGAGAGATGAAGTGAAAAGGATGAGCGCCTTCCTCACAGGGCCTCCACGATCTGTTTGAATGCATCGCCCCTGGCTTTGTAGTTCTCGAACATGTCGAAGCTCGAGCACATGGGGGAGAAGAGCACCGAATCTCCTTGGCGGGCAACGCGAAAGGCCCTCCCCACCGCCGCATCCAGGCTCGCCTCTCCGTAAGTCGGAACAAAAGGCCCCAGCTCAGCCTCAATCCTCGCGGACGCCTCTCCTATGAGGACAAGACCCCTTATCCTCTCAGCCAGACCGGTGACGAAGCCGTAGCTCCCTCCCTTGTCCCTTCCTCCCGCGATGAGGACGATGTCTCCCTTCATGCTTTCAATGGCCCGCTTCGTGGCGTCCACGTTTGTTGCCTTGGAATCGTTGTAGAATCTCACACCTCCGATCTCACGCACGAACTCCACCCTGTGGGCCAGCCCCTTGAAGGTCCGTATGGCGTCCTCGATGATCCCCTTCTCAATCCCGTAAAGATGGCTCGCCAGAAGGACGGAGAGGAGGTTTTCACTGTTGTGGACGCCGACGAGGGAGGACATGTCACGCCTGTAGGTGAAACCCTCGTGCCCGAGACGAACGTGGAGCAAATCCCCCTCGAGAAAAGCACCTTCGTCCAGACTCTTCCCGGTGGAGAAGTGGTACTGTCGCGCCTTGATCTTGCCGCCGGCCGGGATATCCGCACGCAAGAGGGCCTGATCCGCAGGTGTCTGGTTCTCGAAGATCCTCATTTTTGCGGCCGCATAGTCGGCAAACGATGCATAGCGATCGAGATGGTCCTCGGTTATGTTGAGGAGGATGGACGTGTGGGGCCGGAAAGTCTCTATGGTCTCCAACTGGAAGCTGCTTATTTCCGCGATCACATAGCGCGCCCGGCGCCCGTCCGTCACGTAGTCGATGAGGGGGTCGCCTATGTTGCCGCCCACGAAAACGCTGCCGAAGGCCGCTTTGAAGACGTGGCCGAGGAGCGAGGTCGTCGTCGTCTTCCCGTTGGTTCCCGTGATCGCGACGATCGGCTCTTCGATGAAGGTGGATGCGAGCTCGATTTCCCCTATCACCCTCGCTCCACTCCTGCGGGCTTCCCCGAGGAAAGGGTGATCGGTGGTGATGCCGGGGCTCACGACGATCAGCTCATGGTCGAGAAAATCGCTCCGCTCGTGGCCGCCGAACCGGCCCGTGTAAGTCGTTGCGTCGAGGGTCCTGCAGGATTGGCAACAAGGCCCCCTCCTCCTTCGCGTCGGTGACGGTCACCTTCTTTCCAAGGCCGGCAAGGAAGCGGACGCACGAAGCACCGCTCGCGCCAAGGCCGACAACGAGGACCCTGTCGGGGATGCGGGAGGCGGCCATCCTATATCGCTCCGTGGCTCCGTTCACCATTATCAGCCCCTGCTACCTCAATTTGAGCGTGCTTATAGCGATCAAGCCCAGGATCACCGAAATGATCCAGAACCGCACCACGATCTTCCCTTCATTCCAGCCCTTCAACTCGAAATGATGATGTATGGGGGCCATCCTGAATACCCTTTTCCCGCGCCACTTGAAGGAGAGGACCTGGATGATGACGGACAGGGTCTCCATGACGAAGATGCCCCCCACGATGACGAGGAGGAATTCCTGCTTGATCATCACTGCAATGGTACCGAGGGCGGCGCCCAGAGAAAGGGACCCTGTGTCTCCCATGAAGAGCTCGGCCGGGTACGCGTTGTACCATAGAAAACCGATGCCCGCGCCCAGCATGGCGCCGCAGAGCACGGTGAGCTCCCCCGCCCCCTTCACGTAGAAAATCTGAAGGTACTGGGCAAATTTCACGTTCCCCACGAGATAGGCGAAGAGAAGGAACGTCGCGCACACCGTGATTACAGGGCCGATGGCGAGCCCGTCGAGACCGTCTGTCAGGTTGACGCCGTTTGAGGAGCCCACGATGATGAGCACGCAGACGGCGATGTAGAAGAGTCCGAGATCGGGCGTGGCATTCTTGAAAAAGGGGATTGAGAGCTGGGTCGCGAAGGTGCCCTTCGCGTAAATGAGAACGCTGACCGCAAGGGCACAGGCTATCTCCAGGAGAAGCTTCGTCCTTCCCGGCATGCCCTTCCCGTTCAACCCTTTGAGCTTCCTTATGTCGTCGAGATACCCGATGAGGCCGAAGGCGACGAAGACCCCTGTGACGAGCCACACGTACTCATTCCGCAGATCCGCCCAAAGCAGGGTGGGAATGATGGTGGCCAGGAGGATGACGGAACCGCCCATCGTCGGGGTATGCTTCTTCGTCTCGTGCCTCTCGGGCACGTCTTCCCGTTTGCCGTTCCTGATCTTCCACGCCTGGAAAGTCCTTATTGCGCGCGGGGTGAGATAGAAACTGATGATGAGCGCCGACAGGATGGCGAGAACGGTCCGGAACGTTATGTACCGGAACACGTTGAATGCGTTGATCCTTACATGAAGCAGGTAAAACAGGTAGTACAGCATTATGTCAAAGCCTCCACTATCTCGTCCATCCCGAGGGCCCTCGAGCCTTTGACCAACACTATGTCTCCTTTACCTATCTTTCCCGAAAGAAAGTCGACGAGATGCGCCTTGTCCTCAAAATGGCTGGCCCTCCCGTTGCCTATCTCATCGAAGGTAATCTTCGTATCTTCACCAAGGAGCAGGATGAGGGAGAGCGCGCTTTCCTTCAAGATCCTCCCGAGCTCACGATGATAGCCCACCTTCTTTTCCCCCAGCTCCCTCATCTCACCGAGTACCGCGATCCTCTTCCCTGGGCAGGGAAGCGCAGAGTAGGGTATCGATTGCCCATCGCATCGAGGCAGGGTTTGCGTTGTACGCATCGTCTATGACGACGAACCCTTTGCGCGATTCGATGGGCTTGAAGCGACCCTTGTAGGGCCGGAATTCCGCCATCGCCTCGGCAAGCCTCGATGACGCAACCCCCATGGAATGGGCAAGGACAGACGCGGCAAGCACATTGGAGAGATTGTGGCGTCCCAGAAGGCGCACCGTGGTTCGAACTTCCGTTCCTGAAAGCATGAGCGTCACGTCGAAGCCCTCGATGCCCCTCTCTTTCGTCACGCGGAGCATGAAGTCTGCCTCCGCGCGCATGGCGAACGTGGCGGCCGTTAGGTCGCTTCTCGGCCGGTATGAGGCAAGGGAGGGGTCGTCTGCATTGATGAAGACGCGTCCCCCTGTTTCAGTCGTCTCGAAGAGGCTCAGCTTCTCTTGACGGACCCCGCTTAAGTCCGACAGCCCCTCGAGATGCGAGGGGTTGATGTTCGTGATAAGCGACATGTGCGGCCTGACCATGCGGCTCAAGGTTTCGATCTCCCCCTTGTGGTTCGTGCCAAGCTCGAAGACGCTGTATTTCGGGCTCTCCTCTATGGCCAATATCGTCTTTGCCACCCCTACCTGGTTATTGTAGTTCTTTTCGTTGAACACAAGCGGGAATAGATCACCCACCAGGTGGACAAGGAGCTCCTTCGTCGTGGTCTTGCCGTTGCTTCCCGTAATGGCGACGAATGTGCCGCCGACCTCCTTTCTCTTGAAGGCGGCGAGGTCGAGAAGGGCCTGGTTCGTGTCGTCGACGAGTATAATCGTCCCCGGGACCCGTTCAAAGATTTCCTGCCTCGCCCTGTCGCAGAGGCTTCCGCCGCCGGATGCCGCGTAGGCCGCTTCCACGAAAAGGTGGCCGTCGAAGTTGGGTCCTTTCAAGGGCACAAAGAACTCTCCTGCCCTTATGGTCCTCGAGTCCGTCGAAATCGCGGAGAACGACCCCTTCTCGACTCTGAAGAGGGTGCCATTGACCGCGGAAGCGATTGCATCAGCCCGCCACACGGAGATACTCCTCCACTACGGCCTTGTCGCTGAAGGGATGGGTAACGTTGCCCACAATCTGATAATCTTCGTGGCCTTTACCGGCGACGAGCACCACGTCATGCTCTCTCGCCATGCATAAGGCTTCTCCGATGGCACTTTTTCTGTCCTCTACGATTCTGAATGTGGAGGTGGCGATCCCAGACCGTATCTCCTCAATAATGGACATGGGCTCTTCCCCCCTCGGATTGTCAGAGGTGACGATCACGAAATCTGCCAGCTCCGATGCGATCCGCCCCATCACGGGCCGCTTTGTCCTGTCCCGGTCGCCGCCGCAGCCGAAGACGACGATCAGCCTGCCCGACCGGACCCGGTTGAGCGTCTCCATGGTCTTTCTCAGTGCGTCCGGCGTATGGGCGTAATCGACGAAGACGTGGATCGGCTTATCCGTTGGCACCCTTTGAAGGCGCCCGGGCACCCCAGCGAGGGTTTCAACGCCTTTCCGGACGGCATCGAGGGGAAAGCCCCTGGTGAAGCCGAAGAGCACGGCGGCGAGAATATTGGAGGCGTTAAAGAGACCGACGAGGGGGCTCGACAGGGAGAGCTGCCTCCCTTTGAGGGAAAGGCCTAGGGAGAGGCCGGATATGTCCTCACGGTACGAGGTGAGGCACCCATCCGCGCTGCTAGCCATGCTGTACGTGAGTGTCTCCACCGGCGGCGCGGGGATGAATTGCCTGGCGCTTGCGTCATCGATATTGACGATCGCAAACTTGCGCTCTTTGATGCTCTGCTGAAGGTAGCGGTGAAACAGGAGGCCCTTTGCCTCCCTGTAACGGTCGAAATCACCATGGTAGTCGAGATGGTCGTGGGTAAGGTTGGTAAAGATGGCGCAATCGAAGTCCACCCCCTCTACCCTGCCCTGATCCAGAGCGTGGGACGAGACCTCCATCACCACGTGGTTCACTCCCCCCTCCCTCATAGCCCGCAGGAGCGCCTGTATCTCCACGGACTCGGGGGTAGTGTTCGGGGCCTTTATCAGATGGCCGGCGTACCGGTAGGAGATGGTGCCCACTACGCCTGCGCTTCCGCCGCTTGCGCGAACGATGGACTCTATGAGATAGGTTATCGTTGTTTTTCCATTCGTGCCGGTCACACCCGTAACGTTCAGCTCCCGCGAAGGGAATCCATAGAGCTTAGCGGCCATCCTCGCGAGGAGCAGCCTCACGTTCTCAGTGACGACCAGACAGGGGATATTGCCGGGCAGCACCTCGTCCGAGACGATCGCCGCCGCCTTTCGATCGAGTGCCTTGCCCAGAAAAGGCTTGCTCGAGCCGGTTGCAAAGAAGACGTATCCTTCACGGACTTCCCTCGAATCCTTGGTGACGCCCAGTACTTCCTGATCCAGGGATGAAGCACCGCCCTTGACCGCGGTGACCGGCATTTCACTGAGGAGCTGCTTAAGCGTCATCAATCCTCAAGGCCTCCCCTGGAGCACGCATTCCTGCTCCCCTTTCAGCCTTTCAAAGGCGCGCGGGGTCTGGCACATCACCTGCCCTCCGCCCACTATGCGAATGTGCGACGTATGAGCCGAAAGCTTTTCGACTGCGGATCTGATGGGAAAATTGGCGAGGTTCGGCATCATCCATTCTTCCTCTGCGGTCCCGGCCGGGTCCTTGCCTGTCGCCTTCGCCCTCGTCAGGCGGAACCCCGAGGACCCTTTCTCGATCGCGAACTCTCCAGCCGAAAAGGGGAAAAAGTCGTCGTCCAGACCCGACGCATACCGCTCGAACAGGGCTATGAGCTTCTCCTTTTGCACGGTGTACCCCTTGCCCAGCATGACATCCTCGGGACTGAGGCTGCCCCTTGAGGCCTATGCCCTCTCTCCTCATGAACTCCAATACCCTTTTTTGTCCTATTGTGTTGAGGATATTCCTTATGCCTTCTTCGTCGTGATCCTTAAGGATTTCAACGGGTTTTCTCCAGCGAACATTATTGTAGGCATCCTTCTTCCCGAAAATCAAACTTTCCTTCTCCACCCACCCTTCCTTGAAGGCGTAACAAACGACGGGGATTGAGATAAGGAGGGAGGGCTCTATCCCGGACGGTGCCACGACGGCAGACAGCGCATCGGGAGATTGCGCACCCGCGGAAGGTGCCGTCGCAGTGATCGCGCCCGGCCCCTGTGCGTCTTCCGCTACGTCTGCCACGGCTTGAGGAACACTCGTGCAGGATGGAGCCCCTTGGGGTGGGAAGATGTGCTCAACAGCGTTGCTGTTTGGGAGGGGTAAGATGGTGCCTTTTGAAGGAGTTTGCTGTCCTCCGGAAATCCTTGCTATGCTCATTTTCTCAGGGAGTCTAAGACCAACGAATACGTAGAGAAGACATATGATCACGTAGACAAAGAAAGCCCTTTTTTTGGACTTCTTGTTCATCTCACGACCACGACCTCTTTTTCGTCGGGCCGCTTAAGGCCCAGTCTCTCCTGCGCTGCAAATTCCACGTATCCCTTCTGGGTGACGGCCGCAAGCTCTGTTTTCAGCATTTTGTTGGTCTCCACGATCTGCTTCTCCTTCTTGAGCCTCTCGATGTACTGTGCCTTCGCGTCTTCGTTTGCCGTGAAGGCGAATGAGAAGAAGACCAGGGCCACGGCCGTGCAGAGGAGGAGCAACATGAAGACGGCGAAAGGGGAAATGGGTTTTCGCATGCTCGCGCGGGTCACTTGGATATACGCGGGTCGGTCCATGATCCTAGTTATCATCTCTTCTCCACTATTCTCAGTTTCGCGCTCCTCGCCCTGCGGTTTGACCTGATCTCGTCCCGTCCCGGCACGATCGGTTTCTTTGTTGCCGGCTCGAGGCGGGGATCGCTCTTAAAAAACGTCTTGATCATCCGATCTTCGAGGGAATGAAACGTGATAACGCCTATCCTGCCCGACTTCCGGACCATGTCGGCTGCATCCTGCAGCCCTCTCTGGATATTCACGAACTCCCGGTTCACCTCTATGCGTATGGCCTGGAACGTCTTCGTGGCGGGATGGATTCTTCCCCGCCCTCTCTTCGCTCCCGCCACGATGGCGGCCAGTTCTCTCGCGCCGGTTATGGCCTTCTTTTTCCGCGCCTCGATTATGGCCTTAGCTATCCTCGGGGCGTCTCCTTCTTCTCCGTACTCCCTGATGATCGTTGTCAATGTCCGGTAATCGTACCTGTTCACCACTTCAAAGGCCGTGAGCGCCTCGTCGCGGTCGATGCGCATATCGAGACTCGACTCGTCGGAGAAGCTAAAACCCCGGTCGCCGGACATCTGGTACATGGATATGCCGAGATCGAAAAGAACGGCGTCGATCTCGTCGATCGATTCCTCCCGCAAGATCCGTTTGAGATCCCTGAAGTTCCCTTTCTTCAAGAGTACCCTGTCCTTGAACGGCGCGAGCCGTTCTCCCGATACGGCCAGTGCCTCCTCGTCGGCGTCTATCCCCACAAGTCTCAGGCCGCGGTACCTTTCCAGTATGTGGTATCCGTGGCCGCCGCCCCCGATCGTGGCATCCACGAACAGAAGATCGTCTTCATCGACCAGGTTCGTCACCACCGCGTCGAGAAGGACGGGTGTGTGAGTTGAATCCATCACAGGCCAAATCGCGAAACCAGCTTAGGCTGCACTTCCAGCTCCGTGACAGCCTTTTTCGCGACATCCGCCCATGCTTCCTCGCTCCAGATCTCGATCTTCTTGTTCATCCCCACGATCACGACGTTCTTTTGGATCGCCGCGTGGTTTCTCAGGAGTTGGGGTACCAGGATCCGCCCCAATTTGTCCAAGGGGCAGTCGGTTACGCCCGAATAGAATACCCTCAACCAGTTTTTTGCTTCGTATTTCACATCGTCATCGACGGCCGCGAACCGCTCCTGGAGCACTTGCCATTCCTTCGGAGAGTACGCTACAATACAGCCATCGGGGTGGGTGGTGAGAATGAGTGACAAGTCGTCGTGGGCCCATAACAGGGCATCACGGAATTTGGCCGGTACGCTGAGTCGTCCTTTGTCATCTATCGCGTAGTCGAACTGGCCGTAAAACACTTCATTCCACCCTATCCCATTTTCTGCTACTTCTTCCCACTATCTGCCAATATACCGAGGGGTTTTGCCGTTGTCAAGGCTTTTTTTAAATTCTTTTAATTTTTCTCGCCATCCTGCGTCTCCCCATCCGACCTTCCTCATCCGGGCGTCCTCATCTTTAGGCCGAAAAGGCATGGCGAGAACGCCGCAATCGACGCGTTTGTTCTTGCGCAGAAGGACAATGGCGGATGGGCTGGCTTAAGAAAGCGGGGAAACCCTGGAGGTGAAGGCGGTCGTGGACGCATCGGACGGATGGGGTTCTCTGAAATGACCCTTCTTGGGCAAAGGCAGCGGCGTTACGCTTGAGACGGAGGGGCTAAGAACAAGTTCGGGGACGAAAAAGACTCTCTTTCGGCTGATCAGGGACTTGGGGGCGGCAAAATCGTGGCGGCATCAATCCTCGTCCGCCTGCCGTCTCCTCTTGTAGTCTTCGAGCGCAGCGCGGAGGGCCTCTTCTGCGAGGACCGAGCAGTGTTGTTTCCCCGGAGGCAGTCCTCCGAGTGCCTCGGCGACGGCCTCATTCGTCACGCCAAGGGCCTCCTCTATGGACTTTCCTATGACGAGTTCCGTGGTTACGCTGCTCGCGGCGATTGCGACTCCGCAGCCGAATGTCTTGAACCGCGCGTCGATGATCCTGCCGTCCTCGATCTTGAGGTAGAGCTTCATCGCGTCTCCGCAGACGGGGTTTCCCACCTCTGCCACACCGCTTGCATCCTCTATCTCACCCATGTTGCGGGGGTTCGTGAAGTGGTCCATCACCCTTTCATTGTAGGGGCCCTCTGCCATCGCTCTCCTCCCCAAAGTCTTCCGCCACCTGAAGGGTTGACGCACTAGAAATCAGTGCTTACCATAAGAAGCGGTATAGTAAAGTATAGTATCACATGTGCGGGGGAGAAAGTGGGAAGAGCAGCCTTTGACTGTCGTGTGAAGGAGGTGGCATGAGAAGAGTGGCTCTGGCATTCGCGGTTGCCGTGATCATGGCCGTGTCTGCGTTCGGCTGCATCGTGCGAACCGGACCGCCGCCCGCGAGAGTCGAGGTCAGACCCGCGGTCCCCTACCCCGAAGCCGTATGGATCGACGGCCACTGGGAGCATCGGTACGGGGAATGGGTGTGGAACCCGGGCTATTGGTCGAGGCCGCCTTTTCCCGGAGCGATATGGGTTCCCGGACACTGGAGGGAAAGCCCCGGAGGATGGAGATGGGTACCGGGGCACTGGAGGTGACGCTTTAGCCCTACCCGACTTCTTCCAGGGCGCTGAAAAGCTCTTTTCTTGACAGAGTCTTTGAGAGAATCTTGCGGATCCCCGCGACACCGGCCCGCTCCGGGGTGATCTGTCCGGAAAGCCGGTGATCACCACGACGGGCACATCAGGACGGACGGCGTGGATCCTCTCGGAGAGCACGTCTCCCGCCATGCCGGGCATCACGAGATCGGTGAGAACCACGTCGAATCGCGCAGGGTCTTCAAGGAAAAGGTCAATGGCCTTTTCGGCGCTCCCTTCGGCCACCACGCCGTATCCCGCGAACTCCAGGACCTCCGACATCACTTCCCGATAGGCGTAGTCATCGTCAATGAAAAGAATCCGCTTTTTCACGATACTGCAAGTATAGGCGCATGCCGGGTGCGATGCAAAGGCTGCGGCGCTCCTTTGAGAAAGCCAGGGATGGCCTGAATCTTAAGTGACCCGTGGCGCCTTAAGCGCGAGGATCACCTGAAATCCGCGGGGTCGAGGTCGTGCTTTTTCAGGAGGCTGTAAAAATCGGTTCTCCCCCTGCCGGCGAGATCCGCAGCTTCGCTCACGTTGCCCTGGCAGGCCTGAAGGAGCTTGATGAGGTATCCCCTTTCGAAGGCGTCCCTCTCCTCTTTCAGGGGCCTCAGCTTCTCCTCCGTCGGAGACCGACGGGCCTCGAGCACGAGGTCTTCCGTGATCACGTCCCTTCTGGTCACGGCTGCCGCGTACTCGAGCGCGTTCTCGAGCTCTCGCACGTTTCCGGGCCAGTCGTGGAGCATCAGTTTTCGCATCGCCGAGGGGGAGAGGCCTCTTATCTCCTTCTTCATCTGCCTGCCGAGCCTCCCGAGAAAATAGTCCGCCAGGAGAGGAATGTCTTCCTTCCTGTCCCTCAGGGGAGGAAGATGGATGGGGATCACATGGATCCGATAGAAGAGGTCGCTCCGGAAGAGCCCCTTTCGCGCCTCCTCTTCCAGGTCCTTGTTCGTTGCGACGATCACCCTCAGATCGACCTCCACGAGCTTCTCGCTGCCGAGAGGATAGAACCTACGCTCCTGAAGCACTCTCAGAACCTTTGCCTGGATTTCCAGGGACATGTCCCCGATCTCATCGAGGAACATGGTCCCCTGGTGGGCCTGGGCGAACAAACCTTTCTTTGACTGGAGAGCGCCCGTAAAAGCCCCTCTTTCGTGTCCGAAGAGGGTGCTTTCGAGCAGGGTCTCGGGGAGGGCCGCGCAATTGAGGGCGACGAAGGATCTCTCTTTCCTCCGGCTTGCCAGATGGATGGTCCTGGCGATCAGCTCCTTGCCTGTGCCGCTTTCTCCATGGATGTAGACGGTCGAATCACTCTGCGCGACCCGGGATACGACATCGAGGACTCGCTGCATCGCGTCGCTTCTCGCCACTATCACGGCCGAGCCGTACTCCTCTTCGAGGAGGGCCTTCAGCCGGTCGATCTCCGCGGTGACCCGGCGGTCTTCCAAGGCCTTTTCGATGTGGTCGCGAAGATCGCGCGGAGCGATGGGCTTTGTGAGGTAACTGTAGGCTCCTTGCTTCATGGCTTCCACGGCGCTTTCGATAGTGCCGTAGCCCGTGAGAATGATGACGGGCATGTCCCGGAGGAAGCACCTGAGCTTCTTCATCAGGTCTATCCCGCTCAAATGCCGCAGCTGCAGATCCACGATGGCGAGATCGTAGGCCTTGTCTTGCACGGCCCGGAGGGCTTCCTCTTCCTCCGACACCGTCGTTGCCTCGTACCCCGCAAGCTGCATGACTTCACCCAGCACATCGAGGACGGGCTGTTCATCGTCCACTATCAGGATCCTGTGTGAAGCCATCTTCAGATACCCGAGCCTATACCTACCGGCCGCCTTC
>CAVVNC010000036.1:0-43218 GCA_963749525.1 uncultured delta proteobacterium | reverse complement strand
ACCCTCGGTACGGTTTTAAGCCGTACACTCGCTTAGCAGGCGAGCACCTTCGGCCTCTCGGTCATCTCTCCCGATTCGAGCATTATACTTAGTTGAAGCCGAAAAAGCAACCGTGCCGTGCGGTGGGTAGTGGGTCAACGGACCCACTACCGCGCGGTGAAAGGCGGCTCGTCGTCTGAACCTTCAGAATGAGCGAAAGAAGAATCCGATGCCCTAGAATGACCGTCCCGTCAGGACCTGCACGCCATCCGCCTTTTCAGGGTCATTCTTTAGCCCTGCCCGTCGGTAGGGCGCATCGAAGGAGAGTCCCCGCGGTCCTCTTCTTCCCCGTCATCACCGGCCCTTC
Source organism: uncultured delta proteobacterium (assembly GCA_963749525.1). Taxonomy (GTDB): domain Bacteria; phylum Desulfobacterota; class Syntrophorhabdia; order Syntrophorhabdales; family WCHB1-27; genus CAVVNC01. The sequence goes on along the minus strand of CAVVNC010000036.1, from coordinate 42,872 downwards.
TTCTGATCATGAAGAGCCTGTACCCGCGGATGAGGAGCGAGACCCCAAGCCACGTCCCGAGGACCGCGAGAAGGATCCCCACCCACTTGGGCCACAGCACGAGGACCGACGAAAGAGCGAGAACGAAGACGCCTGTCACAGCCATGATCTGCGCCTCCGTCGGGCCGAGAACCCGATGGTTCGTCATGGCAGCACTCACGGCGCTGCCTATCCTGATGGCGCCGGCGCCCGCACGGCTCATTGCCGCCGCTCGCCGTTTCCTCTGTTTGACGGACCATGCGGGACGGTGCTGGACGGTCCGCACCCCGCGCTCGCCAAGGACGATTTCCGTGGACTTTGCAAGGTCCTCAAGGTACATCTCTTCCATGGCGTGCGCAAAATGCTCGTCCTCCACCGCCACATCGAGCTCGTAATTGCCGATCCAGCTCGCCATATTCAGATTGGTGGAGCCCACCCTCGCCCACCTGCCGTCAGCTACGGCTGTTTTTGCGTGGAGCATAGGCCCGTTCCATTCAAAGACCCTCACACCCGCCTCAAGCAGAGAGTAGTAGCCTACTCGGGATATGGCCCGAAAGACGGGAATATCGCTGCTTCCGGGCACGAGGAGTCTCACGTCCACCCCGTCCATGGCGGCGGACCTCAACGCCTGGACGTACGACGGCGCCCCGGCAAAATAGGCGTCCGTAAGCCAGAGGCTGTTCCGCGCAAGGGCGGCGATCAATTGATCGAGGCGGTAAACGCCCGCGGTATTGGGGAGACTCGCCATGACCCTGAGCGCGACGTCTCCGTCGATCGGGATCGAGTCCGGCTCCGGCAGCTCATCCTCGGGCAGCGGCTTGCCCAGCGTTTCCCACACCTGGGCGAAGGCGAGATCGATGTCGGCCACTGCGGGTCCGCGAACCACCACCCCCGTGTCCCGCCAGGGATCGAGGGAGCGCTCCGGATAGCCCATCCACCTCCGCCCGACGCAGAGCCCGGTCACGAAGGCAATCCGACCATCGACGGAGATCATCTTCCGATGGTCGCGGGTGAACCAGCTCACCGGGTTATCCACACGGGGAGGGTTGAAGCAACGCACGTCGGCACCGGCAATGCGCAGCCTCTTCCAAAGGCCCCGGGAGGCTTTGCCCAGCTCTCCGAACCAGTCATAGACGACCCTCACCCGGACCCCTTCCCTCGCCTTTACCGTGAGCAGGTCGGCAAACCCTTTACCTATGTCGTCCTCTTGCACAAAGTAGTTCTCGAAATGGACGTAGTGCCTCGCTGCGCTGATTGCCTCTGCCCATGCAGGGTAGTTCTCTCTCCCGTCCTTGAGGAGCTTCACGCTGTTGCCCTTTGAGAGGGGTGCGCCTGCCGTTCTCGAGAAGACTTGCTCCGCCAACACGCGGATGGGGAGGACTTTCTGCGGCTTCCGCTCTTTCGCGGGAATCTCATCCATTTCCACATTGTAACACAGCCGTGCGGCCAAAGGCAGGCCTATTTCGCCTTCGATGTGCGTCATCAATGGTTTCGCGCGATATGTTTGACAATGGCGTTTCATGACCGTACCATATAGCAGAATCGTCAAACCCAGTCCGTGATTGCTGGTTCGTGAAGTTTCTGTTCCCATACGATACGCGAAGGGGAGAACGATGAGCAAAACCGGTCGTGACATCATCTATCCCAATCCCACTCCTGCCAATGTCACCCTTGAGAAGAACATAAAGGCCCCGATGCGGGACGGCGTAAAGATAGCCGTCGACATCTACCGGCCGAGCCAGGGAGAAGGGCCGTGGCCTGCGATTCTCGCTTACTCGCCATTTCAGAAAGAGCGCTCGTTCGAGAGTCCCAAACCGGCCTTCTACTGTGCCCGGGGGTATGCGCTTGTCCAGGCCGCGGAGAGGGGCAGCGGCTTCAACGAGGGAAAGTTCGAATTTCACGGCTCGAAAGCCGCCGAAGACGGCTATGATCTTGTAGAGTGGATCGCGGGACTTGCATGGTGCACCGGCAGCGTCGCGATGATGGGGGCCTCAGGATACGGCGTCATGCAATGGCTCACCGCCCCGCTCAATCCGCCCCACCTGAAGACACTCGTCGTGCTGGGGACGACGGATAACTACCGGGGTCTCTGCTACCCGGGAGGCATACTGCGGAAAGGCTTTGTCCTCAACCTGGTGTCGGGTCTGACGCAGGCTGCGATCTGGCCGGGACCCGTCCCGGGCAAAGATGTTCCCATGAATATTATCGCGGAGATCCTGTCGCACACGGAGGACGGCCCGTTCTGGTGGGAGCACGGCGGCGGCTGGACGAGGATAGACCGGATAAAAGCCCCTGTTCTCAACATCGTGAACGCACCGAACCGGCTCCACGCTCCGTACCATCTGAGGTCGTACTCGGACATCAAATCTCCGAAGAAGCTCATCGTCACTCCGTGGACGAACGAGAACTACCAGCCGTGGATCTTCGAGACCACCGCGTTCAACGAGTACATGCTGAGATGGCTCGACTATTGGCTAAAGGGATTCGATACCGGCATCATGGAAGAGCCGGAAGTGGCGATCTATGACAACGGCACGGGAAAGTGGCGATATGAGAATGAGTACCCCCTTCGGCGCACGCGATGGGAGAAGTACTATCTCCGTGGAAAAACCGCAGAAACAGATGAAAACGGGCTGATCAGCCCGACGCCGCCTTTGGGAGAAGAAAAAGCGGATATCTATGACAACCTCAGCTTGAACACGGCCCTTATGGCCTCGTACGGGATGGCCTCCCCAAAGCCGTCCGGGCCGCACTATGCAACGTATCTCTCCTCACCTCTGAAAGAAGACGTTACGGTGTGGGGGCCGGTCAGCTTCACGCTCTACGCCTCGACCACCGAGGAATGCACGAGCGATCTCTCTTTTTTCGTGAAGATGGGGGAGATGGCAGCCGTTGGCGTTCCTCTCGATCCCGTAACCGGCGCACCCGAGATAAAGCCGGAGGCCACGGACGCCTTCACCCCCCATGAGGTTCAGCTCTGGAGCTGGGGCTCCCTCAAGGCCAAGTTCAGGGAAGTCGACCAGGAAAAGTCAAGGTCGGGGATGCCGTGGCATCCTTTTCAGAATCCCCGGGAGCTCGAGCCGTCCAAGGTCTACGAGTTTCAGATCGAGCTTCAGCCCGTGTTCAAGACCTTCAGGAAGGGGTGCCGCATATGGCTGAAGATCGCGAGCGACGACGTGCTCTATTCTCCCCTCGATGCCACCTCGCGATACGTCGAAACACCGCTGTCGCCGGAGAACAGCAAGATTTCCATCTATCATGACGCCGCGTACCCGTCTCATCTGCTCCTGCCGGTCATCCCCTATGCCCCTGAAGAGAGACCCGTAGAGGCGCCATTGAGGGACGCCGTGCCGGGCGCCGCCCGGTTCAGCACGAAATAGCGAAGGGATGAGGTTCTGAAAACGCACCAGGTGTGCCGACGGTCTATCTTCCCTCCGCGCAGCCCAGAGCTTCCTCGCACGTCGGCGACCCCTCGTGCCGAAAAGACCCGTCTCCGAAACGACCCCCTGGCATCGCTCTTTTCGTCCCTGGGCGAGAATACAAAGGAGCGACAAAAAAGGCCGAAAGGGAAGGAAAAAAGGGGGGCAATGCGCGGTCGTCCGTTTCGAAGTCCATTTTTTTCTTGACAAAGAGAAATGCTAGGGTAGGATGGATATGGCCGACGCCTAGGTGGGTTCCGCACCCGAACGGGAGGCGGCGGCATCGAACGGATTCTTGGGTCGTATTACAAGAACGTTCGTTTCTAAGAGGGGCACCAAGCTAACCTAAAGGAGGCTACACTAAAGATGTCTACTCGAAAAAGATCACCGATGATTATGATGACGGCTGCAGCAATTCTACTGCTCTTTGCCGGCTTTGCCTCGGCGGCGCCCAAACCTGAAACCTTGAAGATCGGCATGTTGGCAGGGCTGACGGGACCCGGCTCGCAGATGCAGATGGCAGGAAGAGATTTCACGCTGATGTGTCAGGACTGGCTCAACAAGAAAGGCGGAATCACGATAAAAGGGAAGAATTATCAGATCCAGTGCATCGTCGAAGACACCAAGAACACGACCGCGGGGTCGGTGACCGCAGCCACGAAACTCGTGTCTCAGGATCAGGTGAAGTTCATCATCGGGGGTGCAATTCCGGTCTTTATCGATGCCGTGGCAGCTGTCACCGAGCAGAACAAAGTCCTGTATGTTGCCGGCCAGAGTGACGTCATACACCCCGACAGGCCGCTCTCGTTCGTGGGCAACTACTCCTACGCGTCTCCCTTGGCCGGTCTTTATGACGCCATGCTTCACACATATCCGGGAGTGAAAACAATCGGTTACCTCATAGAGGATGAACCAGGGGCGCGCGCTGTCGCCAATATCTCACAGAACATAGCCAAAGGCCACGGACTCAAGGTGTTGGACGGACAGATGCACCCGTGGGAGTCGACCGAGTACTACCCCGAATGGACCAAGGTTATATCTCAGAAGCCGGACGCCGTGGATAATGGCCTGAAGATGCCGCCCAATACGGCGGCTTGCGTGAAACAGGGGCGGGAACAAGGCTTCAAGGGCCCGATGTTCGCAAGTATCTCGGGAGATCCGCGTCTCCTGCTGAACATGATAGGCAAAGACCTGGCCACGGATTTCCTGTGGGCATCGCTCGATGTATACGGCCCGGCCGCGACCCCCAAGATAAAGGAAATAGTGAAGCTCTGGACCGCCACTCACAAAGAGCCATGTGATTTGGACGGGTTAAGCGCCTGGGACGTGCTTTGGGTTTTGGCGCAGGCAGTCGAGAAAGCGCAGAGCCTCGACCCGGTCGAAGTTGCCAAGACCTTTGAGAAAACGGATGCCTTCGACACCTCGAGGGGAACGTCAAAGATGGGAGGCGCAAAGACCTTCGGAATGAATCATATGGTCTTCCGGCCCTGTCCCGTGAGCCGGCTGAAAGACGGGAAGATAGAATTCATCAAGTGGTACGACACCTGGGTGCCCTAAAAATAGAGACCATAAGGGGATCGATAAGCCCATTCCATCCGGCGCGCGACTTCGCTGAGCAGCCAGGACCGGACTTCCGCACTCGCGCTTCGCATGAACGAACGCGGCCTGGTCGAGGTGTGTCGCGCGCCGAACGTGAATAGGGGAAAGATCCGGGGTAACGTCCGACGGGACAAAAAAGAAGGACGGCTAAGAGAGCATGGATACGATTTTTCAGGGCATATCCAACGGATTGATGATGGGGTGGATCTATGTGCTCGTCGCTCTCGGCTTGACGATCGTTTTCAGCATCATGGGCATCATGCAGTTTGCCCACGGCGAGATATACATGCTTGGGGCCTATTGCACCTATTATGTGACCGTCGTGCGGGGCGTCAATGTCTTTGTGTCCCTCGCAATAGCGGCGGTTGCGTTGGGTGTCGGGGGCGTGATACTCGAGAGGGTCCTGTTCCGACGGTTTCGCGGGAAGATCGAGCCCGGGATGATCGTTGCCATCGGACTCATCCTGCTTCTCCAAACTGCGGCTGCGGTGGGTTTCGGAACTCAGGACAAATGGGTCCCGACGATGGTTCCCGGCGTTCTCAAGATCTGGATGATCAAGCTTGCGTGGGATAGGGCCGTCTGCGTGCTTGTTGCCATGATTCTCGTTGTTCTCCTGTTTCTCTTTATCCGTTTGACGAAGATCGGCCAGGCAATGGTCGCGATTTCCCAGGACGCGGATGCAGCCACCCTACACGGCATCGACGTTAACCGTGTTTCCTCCCTCACCATGGCCATCGGCTGCGCCCTGGCAGCCGTGGCGGGCGGCCTCATGGGCGCCATATTCCAGGTGCAGCCGTTCATGGGTGGGTTTCCCATGGGGAAAGGCATCGCTGTCATCATTCTCGGAGGCTTAGGGAGCATATGGGGCGCGGTTATCGGAGGTCTGCTCCTCGGGTTGGTAGACGGTCTGGTGCCGCTTTGGGCAAATACAACCATTGCTTCAATCATAGGCTTTGTCCTCATTATTCTCATTCTCATCGTCAAGCCCCAAGGACTTCTGGGCCATGAGTGAGCCCGGCCCGAAGGCTCCAGTAGTGCCAATGGACGGGGCAGGCTTGCCACTGGCAGACCGATCCAGGCGAGCGAAGCGAGTCTCTGAGCGGGGGGAGGCCGCCATTGGAGGACGCCTCTAGACGAGCGAAGCGAGGGTGAGGGGGGAGGCTCCGCAGGCTTATGCCTATGGAGAGGACAGGCTGCCATTAGAGGACGCTTCTAAGCGAGCGAAGCGAGTCTCTGAGGGGGGAGGCTCCGGCGGCTTTGCCGCTGGAGGGGGCGCTGAGCCCCAATAATAGCTGGAGAAGCCTGATGAAGCCGGGTAAGAAGCTGAGCTACTTTTTCCTGATCGTCGTCGTTCTCATACTACCGGTATTTATCAAGAGCGAATACTATCTTCATATCCTCATCCTGTGCGCAATCAATATCATCCTGGCCAGCAGTCTCCGCGCCATAGCCACCGTCGGCCAGGTATCCCTCGGCCACGCAGGATTCATGGGAATAGGGGCCTACACGTCGGCCATCCTTTCGATGAAGTACGGCCTTTCAACCTATGAGGCTCTATTCGCAGGAGGCTTAGCCGCCATGGTTCTGGCGGCGCTCATTGCCTATCCCGTCATGAGGGTGAGGACCGTCTACTTCTCCATGCTCACCATGTTTCTCGGACAGGTCGTCACGCTGGTGATAACGGAATGGAGGGGGATGACAGGAGGCACGTCGGGGCTTCTCAATATCCCTCACCTGGGTACGATCCCGGTTCTGGGAAGGTTCAGCATTGGTTTCTCCACCAGGCTGCCGAATCTCTATTTTGTGTTGATCCTGATGATCGTCATTCTTCTCTTTCTCTATGGCATCGACCGCTCATACATCGGCAAGACCTTCAAAGCCATCGCGCAGGATGACTCTCTGGCGGCCAGCGCCGGGATAAACGTCGCGCGATACAGGGCTCTCGTTTTCTGCATAGGTTGTTTCTTCGCCGGGTTGGCGGGGAGTTTTTATGCCCATTACATGGGTGTCATCACCCCCGACTCTTTCGATCTCTTCATCAGTATCTATCTCCTGATCTATACGGTTGTGGGGGGTTCCAAGAAATTCGCCGGGGCTGTCGTGGGCCCTCTCGTTCTCACGCTCATCCCGGAGGTGTCACGGGTGCTTAAGGAGTACCAGCCATTCGTCTTCGTCGCGGTGTTGTACGGGGTGGTCTTCTTCCTACCGGGAGGGCTTGCCTATCTGCTCGAGCGAATGAGCATCAGGATTGGCGCCATACTTCAGCGAGGAATCAAGGCAAATGCTTGAGACGAGAAAGCTTACCAAGGATTTTAAGGGCCTTCGCGCGGTTAACGATCTGGAGCTGAATGTCTCCGCCGAGGAGATAGTGGGTATCATCGGCCCAAACGGCGCCGGGAAAACGACCGTCTTCAACCTGATTACCGGCTTCCTTCAGCCCACAAGGGGGGAGATTCTCTTCATGGGCGAGAACATCGGCGGCCTCAAGCCGCATGCCATCGCCAAGCTCGGCATCACCAGGACTTTCCAGTTAGACAGGATATTTCATGAGTTCACCGTTCTGGAGAATGTGGCCGTTGCGTCCCACCTTCATGCCGGGATCGGCTTTTGGGAGGCGGCATTCAATACCCCGCAATATCGAAAGAAAGATGGAGACACGGATAAGTATGCGGCGAAGATACTTCAGCTCGTGGGGATGGATGATAAGATGGATGAGATTGCCGGGAACCTCTCCCATGGGCATCAGAAGCTCCTCGGCATCGCGATCGGCATGGCAGCCAATCCAAAACTGCTGCTCCTCGATGAACCTCTGGCAGGGATGAACCCTACCGAAGTTACCAGAGCACTGGAGATTATTTCCGAAATAAGGAAGCAGGGCATGGCCGTGCTCCTCATCGAGCACAACATGAGAGCGGTCATGAGCATCTGCGATAGGTTGGTGGTGCTCAATTTCGGCGAGGAGATCGCCAAGGGATCGCCTGACGAAGTGAAGAACAACAGGCAGGTAATTCAAGCTTACCTCGGGATTGGGGAACATGCTGCTTAGACTGAAAGACGTGAGGGTTCACTACGGCAAGGCCGAAGCGATCCAGGGCATAACCGTGGATGTGGAGGAAGGGTCCATTACGGGTCTCATAGGGGCTAATGGGGCCGGCAAGAGCACCGTCCTGAAAGCCATATCCGGCCTGCATCCGATAAGCGCAGGCGAAGTGTGGTTCAGAGACAAGAGAATAGACGGGATAGCGGGCCATAAGATCGTTCAGCAAGGCGTCCTCCAAATACCCGAGCGTGGCCGGCTTTTCCCCTTCATGACCGTCATGCAGAACCTGAGATTGGGGGCTTACCTGAGGAAGGACTCAGGGTGCATAAAGGAGGATCTGGAGAAAATATTCCAACGTTTCCCGGTACTGTCGCTGAGACGCAATCAACGAGCGGAGACTCTAAGCGGCGGAGAACGGCAGATGCTGGCCATCGGCCGGGCGCTGATGGCGAAACCGAAGCTGCTCCTCATGGATGAGCCTTCGTTGGGACTGGCACCCTTGGTCGTACAAAGTCTTGCTACCGTGATCCGCGAAATAAACAAGGAAGGGATCGGCGTCCTTCTTGTTGAACAGAACGCCGGCCTGGCCTTCACGTTGACTGACTGCGTCTATGTCCTGGAAGTAGGCAGAATCACGATGAAAGGCAAAACCAGAGACCTGATGAACGATGAAATGGTTCGTAAGGCATTCCTAGGCGGATAGCATCAGACTTTCGCCCCACGGAGGGTCTCCATGAAGATCGAGATGCGGCCCATAGGCCTGATCCACTCTCCTTACTCTGAAAAAGAAGAGACGCCGATCCAGGGGGCAATCCGTCCTGATGGAGAGGGTCGGGTCGAGGTCTTCGCAGAGTACGTCGACGGACTCAAGGATATCGAAGGGTTCTCCCACCTGTTCCTTCTCTACGCCTTTGACCGTGCAGGGGCAATCGAGCTTGTGCGGCCCACGTTTCTCGACGACGAGCCGCACGGTCTTTTCGCTTCGCGTCACCCGGCGCGGCCGAACGGAATCGGTTTGACCGTAGTGAGGCTGATGCGACGGGACGGTCCCGTTCTCCACGTACGCGGCATCGATACGCTCGACCGGACGCCTCTGCTCGACATCAAGCCCTATATCCCCCGGTTCGATTCTTTCCCCGATGCCGCGCCCGGCTGGACAGAAGGAAAGGCAGCGAGGCCCAAACCGCCGGGAAGGGAATAGGAACCCTTAGTAGTAAGTGAAGTTGAGGAGGTTGAGGCTCGCGACACCATCGTCATAGATGTCCACGATATTGATGCAGCCATAGTCCTGTCCCAGCCTGAAGAGGCGCGTCAGTCTCAGACCGAGGAGTGAGAAGATCATGATCCTCAAGATGCCCGCATGGGCGACAATCGCTATCGTATTGTCCTGAGACTCGTCTACGATCTGCCGCAGTCTCTCCATGCTCCTCTTCCTCGCATGGCGGAACGATTCCCCCTGGGGAGGAGGATGGGTTCCCGGATCCTGGATCCACAGGTCAAGCTCTTTGGGGTATCTTTCGCGGATCTCGAGAAGCTGAGCCCTTCCCAGAGGCCGAAGTCCACCTCGTCGAAGGCAGGCTCGATCTCTATGTCGAGGCCCAGGGCTCTGGCCACGGCGTGGCCGCTATCGATGCTCCTCGACAGGGTGGATGTGTAGACCCTGTCTATCTTGAAAGAGGCGAGAAAGGCCCCTGCCCGCTCCATCCTCTCCAGGCCGGCTCTGGATAAGGGAACGTCGAGGCGTCCTTTGTATATCTTCTTCGATTCCTCGTCTATAGTGTTTCCGTGCCTTACCAGAAAAAGTCTCGTCATGGCGGATAAAATTTCAGCCTTTCACGGATCTCACCGGGCGAAAAGAAACGGGCTCATCGACAAACGAAGGCGGCTTTTCGGCTAACGCTTCGTGCGAAGGGCCGGCGATACGGTAAAGGTGAGCACGTTCGTTTCGTCGACCCGCTTCTGCTCGATGTTGTCGATCATCTTCTTGATGAGCCGCGCCGAGGCCCTTCTCTTTTCGTCCACCGGACCCTCTTCCCCCTGGAAAACCACGTCGGCCAGGAGAATGTTGAAAGCCTTGCCGCGATCTTCAATGGAGATCACGAGCTTTCCCCAATGGTCATGCTTGCAGGTGACGGTGACATCGCCGCCTTTGCCCCTGGCAGCCTCGTGGATGATAGCCGTCAGGGCCTCCCGGACGGCCGCCTCCACTTCCGCTATCCTTTCGTCGCTGAAACCCTCCTGCCGTTCCACTGAAGAAACGAACTGCACGAATTCCGGGACGGACGACATTCTGGCCACCCGGCTAAGCTCGCCGATAATATTGGATACTGGGCCCTTTTCCCTATCTCCGTTGCTTCCCTCTCCCTCCACGCCCCTTCCTCCTTTTAGCCGGGGCAATATTCACATCTTCCCCGTCCCCGGCTAAACGCTAGAGAGCCCCGATTAAACGCAAATCCGCAGGACGCCGGCTCTCTAGGCTTAATGTCGCGGTGGTAAACATTCTACGCGTCAAGAGGGGAAAAAGCAATGCAGGCGGGGCGTCCTATTCTCTCTGGAGCGCCTCTCTGATCGTTCTCGACAGCTCCGCCGGGGTAAAAGGCTTCTGGATAAACCCTTTGCACCCCTTTGCCACGATTGCGCCGGCCTCGCCGGTCATGCTGTAGCCGCTCGACAATACCACGAGCACGCCGGGGTCGATGGCCTTGAGCATGTCGAAAGTCTCGCCGCCGCTCATATGCGGCATGATCATGTCGAGGATCACAAGATCGATCTCCGAATACCTCCTGTGAAAAACCTCGACGGCTTCCACACCGCTCGCCGCGGTGAAGACCTTGTATCCCAACAGCTCCAGAAGCTGCGCCCCCACATCGACGATGGACGGCTCGTCATCCACGAGGAGGATGGTCTCGCTCCCCCTCAATTGCTGCTCGGAGGAGGCCATGTTCTCGCTTTCCTTCTCCTTGCTCGATGCGGGAAGGTATATGCTGAACGTGCTCCCCCTGCCCTTCTCACTGTATACGTTGATCATGCCGCCGTGTCCTTTGACAATTGCGTAGGCCGACGCGAGCCCGAGACCCGTGCCCTGACCGGTCTCCCTGGTCGTGAAGAAGGGCTCGAAAATCCTCGCTCTGGTCTGCTCATCCATGCCGACGCCCGTATCGGTCGTCGACACCTTTACATACCTGCCTGCAGGCAGATGGAAGGGCTGAACGTATCTCTGGCTCAAGGTCACGTTGGAAGTAGTCAGATAGAGGTGCCCGCCCCCCGGCATTGCCTGGGCCGCATTCACAAAGAGGTTGAGAAGCAACCTCTCAATCTCCACCTGGTCGGCCTCCACGGTCCAGAGATCGTCCTCGAAGCTCTTGTGGATAACGATCTCTCTCTTCGTCCTGCCGAACATGGCGGAAGTCTTCTCGACTACGTCGTTCAGGCTGATGGGCTTGGCCTGGTATCTGCCGGTCTGGGCGAAGCCCAAAAGCTGCTTCGTCAGCTCCGCGCCCCTGCGAACGTGCTCCTCGATTCCCACGAGTCTCTCATGGAAAGGGCCACCGTCGCCCGCTTCGAGAAGCATGAGCGAGGCGTTGCCCTGGATCCCCGTGAGCAGGTTGTTAAAATCGTGAGCGATGCCGGCCGCAAGGGTGCCTATGGCCTCCATCTTCTGGGCTTGGACGAGCTGCTTCTGAAGGCTCAACATGTCCGTCAGCTCAAAGACGCTTGTCACCGTCATCCGGGTGTCGGGAATGATGGAGACGCTATTCATGCACCTTCTCCTCACACTCTGCCGGTCCATGAACTCGCACTCGTAGGTCAGAGGCCTGATCGCGCCCTCTTCCGGAGTCGCCTCAAGCAGAGAAGGCTCATGGAGATTCTCCCCGGGAAAGAACATAGTCCACTTGCAGTGTCCTTCCAGCTCCTCCCTGGAATACCCCGAGAGCCTTTCGAAGCTCGAATTTGCCAGAACGATCGTGCCCTCCCCATCGGCCACGACGGCAGCGGTCCCCGTATTCTCAAAGACAGCGCGGTAGAAAGCCTCCGGGCGGATGACTGCCTCCGGCCCCCCGGCAGCGTCCCTGGGCGCCTCATGAGAGCCCGGTCCCTTGGCCTGGCAGGCCCCTTCCTCTCCGGCGTCGTTCTGCCAGTACACCTCATTGACTGCCTCGATAAACTTCCGATATTCCGGCGGATGGGCCGCAAGATCCCCCAAGTAGATCTCGATGTCTCGCTTGAGGCTCTTGTGGAGATCTTTCATCGTTTCCCCCTGCCCCGGCCTTTCTCTGCTTTGGAGTTTGGTGAAATCGGCGCGTGGGGCAAGCTCAGGAGTCTTGATGGGAAGTGTTGGGCCCAACCGATCCGACCCGCTGCACCATCCCTATGTGTGTCCCGGAAATACGCCAAGACCCATTCGATTATCGGCTTTCCACGAAAATACTTAAGGTTTCCCGGGCGCGCCTTTTCAACCCCGCTCATTCCAGGCACAAGCTTCCCTCCTTGCTTTCCCAGAGAACTAATACCATAATCTCCATGCAAGGTCGAGCAGCTGAAAAGCAAAAAGGAGGCGCCATGGGAGGAGATCCCGAATCTCAAGTCAGCCAGTTCAGGGCAGCCCTCGTGCAGATGTCGCCCCTCCATCTGGACAAGAAGGCCAATGTAGAGAGGATGGAAGGGTTCGTCAATGATGGGGCGAAGGCAGGGGCGAGACTCATCGTGCTGCCCGAATTGATCGTCACCGGGTATATCTCACCGGGTGCCCCGGACGACCGCGCAAGATTCTACGAGGCCTCGGAAGAGATCCCCGGGCCGACCACGAAGAGGATTGGCGAGATTGCCGATAGAGCTGGGGTCTACGTGGTATTCGGCATGGCCGAGCGGGGTGAAAGCAGGCTCGGCCCCGTCATGCATAACGCCGCGGTAATGGTGGGTCCGAACGGATTCTTGGTCCGTCATAGAAAGATCCACCTTCCCGGTGAGGAGAAACTCTATTTTACGGCTGGGGACGACGTAGAAGTCTTTGAAACTGATATCGGCAGGATCGCCATGCTCGTCTGTTATGATCTTTGGTTCCCTGAAAGCGCAAGGATCGCGGGCCTGAAGGGGGCCCAGATCATCGTGGATTGCGCCAATTGGCCCTCCTTCGATACGGACCCATGGTTTGCCCTTGGGCCCGGCATAGCCGCCTCAAACGTGATCTGGTTCGTTCAGGTCAACAGAGTAGGCGGCGAGCCCTCGTGGCCCGGCTTCGGGGGAAGCCAGATCGTAAGTCCCTCGGGGAAGGTCGTTGCGAAAGGGACGGATGACGAATCCATCGTCTACGGGGAGATTGATGTTGCGGAGGTCGTCAAAAGAAGGGGGTTGACCCCGGTGTGGTTTGACCGAAGACCGGACCTGTACGGCGCAATAGCGGGCAAGCAATCTTAGATCGGTGTGAAGTGCCGGTTCCGGAAGATTGAGCAAGGCCATGAAAAGAGAGGAGACACCCATGGAGACAAAGCTTTTGATCATCGGAGGGGTGGCAGGAGGTGCTACTGCGGCTGCCAGGGCCAGAAGGCTCAACGAGGCGGCCCGGATTCTCCTCTTCGAAAGGGGGGAGCACATCTCCTTTGCCAACTGCGGGCTGCCCTACTACATCGGGGGAGTGATTCCGAAGCGGGAGCAACTCCTCGTGACCACCCTTCGTGACTTCGTCGAAAGGTATAATATCGACATACGCATCTTCTCGGAAGTCACGCGTATCGACAGGTCAAAGAGAGAAGTCGAGGTCAAGAACGTCAGGTCGGGTGAGACTTACAGGGAGAGCTACGACAAGATCATCCTCGCGCCGGGGGCCGAGCCCATAAGGCTGCCCATCCCCGGCATCGATCTCCCCTTTATCTTCAGCCTGAGGAACATACCCGATTCCGACGCCATCGCCGGCTACATAGACGCGCGCAAGCCCGAATCCGCCCTCATTGTAGGCGCGGGCTTCATCAGCCTCGAAATGGCCGAGAACCTGGTCAGGAGGGGATGTAAGGTCACTATCATAGAGATGCTCGATCAGGTAATGAACGTGCTCGACTATGAGATGGCCTCCATGGTCCAGGAAGAGCTCGAGAGCAAGGGCGTGATCTGCAAGCTGGGGTGTACGGCGACCAGGTTCTCGAAAGAGGGAGACCGCATCGTCGTCTCCACCGATACTGCCGGCGACTTGACCGCTGACATTGTCCTTGTGACAGTGGGAGTCCGCCCGGAGAACCGCCTCGCTAAGGAAGCAGGCCTCGAGATCGGGCAGACAGGGGGGATTCGCGTCGACCCTTCCATGAGGACCTCCGATCCCGATATCTTTGCCGTGGGAGATGCCGCGGAGGTCAAGGACCTGGTCACCGGGGCGCCTGTGGTCGTGGCCCTCGCAGGTCCTGCCAACAAGCAGGGAAGGATCGCCGCGGACAACGCGATGGGAAGGTCATCGGTCTTCAAGGGATCCCTCGGCACCTCCATCGCAAAGGTGTTCGATCTCTCGGTGGCCGCCACCGGGGCCTCTGAAAAACGCCTTCTCCGCTACGGCATACCCTATCTCACCGGCTATACCCATCCCGTGTCCCACGCGTCCTACTATCCTGGGGCGCAGGTCATGACCATCAAGCTCATCTTCTCTCCAGGGGACGGCTTGATCCTCGGCGCCCAGATCGTCGGTCAGGTGGGGGTGGACAAGAGGATAGATGTCCTGGCCACTGCCATCAAAGCAGGCATGACGGTCTACGATCTGGAAGAGCTGGAGCTCGCCTACGCCCCGCCCTATTCGTCGGCCAAGGACCCGATCAACATCGCAGGTTACGCGGCAGCCAATATCCTGAAGGGGGACGTGGAGCAGATCGTCTGGAACGAGCTGCCGGACCTGTGCGACAAAGACGATGTGCTTCTCGATGTCCGAAACGCCGGGGAGCTCACATCGGAAGGGACCATGCCCGGGGCCGTCCACATACCCCTGCCCCAGCTCCGAAAAAACCTTTCCGAGCTCGACAAGAGCAAGCGCTACGTGCCTTTCTGCGCGGCAGGCATGAGGTCCTACATATGCCACCGCATGCTCGTCCAGCATGGCTTTCGCTCAAAAAGCCTGGCCGGGGGCTACAGACTACTCAAAGGGGTGAGGAAGAAGATCGGACGATGAGGGCAGCTTTAAGTATGGCGACCGGACTCTCCCGCAAGGAAAAGTCAGACATCAGGGTTCTCGTAAGATTTGTCGCCCTCTTCTGCCGGGAAAAACACGAGGGGGAGAAGAAGCCCTTTGCGATAGAAGCCGCTCGCCTCAAGGACGTGGTGGCTGCCGTGGAGTTGTGTCCCGATTGCGCAAAACTCCTGAAGTACGGCCTTTCAATGAGGCTCCGATGCCCGCATGATCCGAAGCCCCCATGCAAGAAATGCGACGCCCCCTGCTACCGGCAGGAGTACAGGGAGAAGATCCGGGAGGTAATGAGGTTCTCGGGGATGCTTCTCGTCAAGCGGGGCAGGCTCGACCTGCTCTATCACTACGTGAGATAAAGGCCCATCACTTCTCCTAAGGCGCTGCGAGCGGGTGAAGCCACTCAAAGGGGAGTCGATCCGCGGAATGCCCTAGCCTCCCGTTATGCGTGCAATGCCCTCGATGTTTCCTTCGGGCCAACGAGAGTCTGACTTGTCCAAAGGCGCACGAAGGGTCCGAGAGGGGCTTTCTTCCCCCGGCGGCGGTCCCGTCCTTACCTCGTGCGTGCTCGCCGCAG
This sequence comes from uncultured delta proteobacterium, assembly GCA_963749525.1. GTDB lineage: Bacteria > Desulfobacterota > Syntrophorhabdia > Syntrophorhabdales > WCHB1-27 > CAVVNC01. The sequence continues at coordinate 27,066 of CAVVNC010000036.1, read as the reverse complement.
TCATAGGGGCTCAGCGCCCCCTCCACAGGCAAAGCCTGAGGAGCCTCCCCCCTCACCCTCGCTTCGCTCGTTGCATCGCTCCTCATTCCGCCCCTCACTCCCCCCGTCCCCCACGCAAAGCTTGCGGGGGCATTCGTTAAACGTGTCCGGATTCGTCGCGAGCAATTCTTAAGCCGTCCTCGGACTATGCACGAGGAGATAAGGACGGGACCGCCTTGTGGCAGTACCATATCAATCCCGTACTGCCGCGAAGCCCACACAAAGACAACCCTGTCTTTTCAAAATCTAGAGGCGGCCCTCCGGTCAGGCCGCCGATCCAGTAGCCCGTGAGGTCCGGCCTTTGCGTCTCATCCTTTTTATGAGGGGGAGGCTCCGCAGGCTTATGCCTGTGGAGGGGGCGACGCGAGCCCCAATAATTGCTGCCGGAATTGGCGGCCATTGGTTCAATTCCGGCGGCGAATGGACGGTGCGCATGGAGGGATCAAGGATCGTTTTCCCCGCCTTGGAAAAACGATCGCGTGAGGTGTGGATGCAATCTGAACCTCGTCGCCCGTAAGCGAATGGGGACACCCCTCTCGCTATTTCTGTTTTCGGAGGAGTGTCCCCACACGTCGGAGGGCACGAGGTGAAGAGGGCGCCGCAGATCGCGATCTCTCCATGCGGACCGGCCGGCCTTGCATGTCGACCCGAAGCCTTTCTTCCACATGACCCTAGATGTCCCGGGCGACGGCGAATGCCATGCGGGTCGCCTGCTGTATGTTCCTCGGAATCAGGCAATCCCCGATCTGATGGAATTCCGGCGCGCAGAATCGGAGAGCGTCCACCTCCTCAAGAAGCGGCTGCTGGCCTGTCGCGTAGATGACCGTATCGGCTTCGAAGAGCTTTCTGCTCCCCTCCTGGGCGTCAGCCCGGACTACCCTGCCGAAGCTGTTCGATTGCAGTACAGCCGCTTGCACCGTCGGACACGGCGGCAAGGTCGCTGCGCTCCCCACGTAAGCGCCGATGACTCCCTTCTCGTTGATCTCCACGGCCCTGGTGGCGGTCGATACCTGTATAGCGAACTTCTTTATCTCGTTGATCAAGGCAAGGCCGTGGACCGGATTTCCGCCGTCGCTCAGTGTCTCCATCATCTCCATGATCAAGACCTTGCGCCCGAGCCCCGAAAGGTAGATGGCGAGCTCTATGCCGACAAGCCCTCCGCCAATGATGACAACGTCCTTGCCTGTGATCTCCGGGTGATAGTATGCTTCTTCCGCACCGAGAACGTTATCGCCGTCTAGGCCCGGGATCTTCGGCATTATTGGGCGCCCGCCGAGGGCGGCGATGATGGCTTCGGCTCCGGCGGCTTTCGCGAGTTCGGGCGTTGCCTCCGTATGGAGGCGCACATCTATGGGCGCCCGAGAGATCATCCTCGCCTGGTAGTCGAGATATCCCAAAAGGAGCTTCTTGAAAGGCACCTTTTCCTCGCATCTGAGCGCACCACCGAGGCGGTCGCCCTTTTCGCAGAGGATTACACTGTGCCCGCGCTGCGAAGCAATGAGCGCCGCCTCCATCCCGGCGACGCCGCCGCCTGCGACGAGAACGGTTTTCCTCACAGCAGCGGGCGGCTCGTACCTGCACTCCTGCTCGAATCCGATCTCCGGGTTCACCGCGCACCTGTACTGGCGCTTCGTCGTGATACCGGCGAAGCATTCGAAACAGCGTATGCAGGGCCTGATCTCGTCCGGCCTTCCCGCGCGCGCTTTCCTGGGCATATCCGGATCGGCCAGGAGGGCGCGGGCGGCCAGCACAACGTCCGCCTTGCCTGAGGCGATGATCTCCTCCATCAGCTCCGGGTCGCCCAGGGCCCCGACAGTAGCTACCGGGGTCTTCACGTGTTTCTTGATCTCCGCCGCGTAGACGACGTTCGCCCCATCGGGCAGGAACATGCTGGGATGGGTGACGGTGAAGACCTCCGCCACTTCGTGGCTTCCGGCGGAGACATGGATCATATCGACCTTGCCGTCGAGCTGCCGCGCAATCGCGATACCCTCGTCAATGCCGTATCCACCCTCGTAGCACGCGGACCCGCTGATGCGGATATCCACGGGGAACCCGTGTCCGCACTTCTCCTTGATCCTCTCTATTATCGCTATGGGTAAACGGCAGCGGTTCTCAAGGCTGCCGCCCCACCGGTCTTTGCGGTTGTTCACCTTCGGATCGAGAAACTGGTTGAGGAGCCAGCCGTGCCCCGCATGGATCGTGACCATACCGAATCCGCAGAACTTCGCGTAAGCCGCTGCGTTCGCAAACGACTCGATAGTCTCTTCGATGACTTCTTCAGGCATAGCAGGGACAAATTGCCCGAGGGGGTTGAGGCCGTCAACGGCTCCGTATATCTGGTTGCCCCTAGCCGCGCACGAATACGAATTCGCACCGCAATGCTGAAGCTCAATAGCCGCCACTGCTCCGTGTCGGCTTATTGCGGATGCCAAACGATATATCGCAGGCAAGGCCGTAGGATCGTCGAGGTTGAGGTTGTCGAAACCTCCGATGGCGCCCCGGTTGCTATCCGGCATCGCAGAACCGATATTCACCGTCGCCGCGCCTCCGACAGCCTTGCGTTCAAAAAACGCGACGGTCTCGTCGATGGGATAGTTTCTTGAGGAAAGATACTCGTAGGCGACAGGCGCGGCAAAGTAGCGGTTGCGAAATAGGGTGTCCCCCAGCCGGATGGGAGAGAAAAGATGCGGGTATCTACATTCGTACATTGTTTTGTTTGCCGGTTACAATACCGACAACTCCTCTTGTAGTGTTTTGATCATGCCATGTCCGCCCTAAAAGAACGGCACACCATCTTCTCTTCGGTCGACGAATCATTCGCTATTGCGGAAAACCGATCTCGGGAATCTGCTCCTTAGAGAGCACGACCGTCCCTCCGCACCGTTCTTTGTTTTTGCTTCATTTGTTGAGTCTATCCGGCCCCTCCCCGAGTTGTCAAGATCGGAAGCAGACTCAACCATGAGTTTACGTGCTTCTGAATATTCTGCCGACGATAGTTCAGCTCAAGGAGTTGCAGGATACGTCAGCGTGTGATAATAAACAAGCGACACTACAAGTAACGACAAAAGGGGAGGAAAAAAATGGCTCTCACAAAGTACGGGCAGTATGTTGTCACTGATTTGAACAAAGTAGCGGATGCATTGGGCACCCGCGTCTATTGCCTGCATGGCGGCGTATTTGAGGGAGCGCCGTACGTCGACTGCGCTTGGTTCTGGCCGCAGTCAAAAGAAGTGGTGGTCGTGGATAAGGGCCATACGCACGATTTTGGGGAAGTAGTGACTTTCTTTGGCTCCAATCCGGAAGATCCCACCGATCTTTGCGGTGAGATCGAGTTCTGGCTGGGAGATGAGCCTCACATCATCACAAAGAGCTGCGTCATTTTCGTGCCCAAGGGTGTTCAGCACTGTCCGCTGATCATGAAGAAGGTGGATCGGCCCATCTTTCATTTTGCAACAGCCACCGACAAGAACTACAGAGGGCCCCACGAATCGTGATGATTCTTCGCGAAACGAGGAGTCGACCAGATACGCGATAAGGACATGTCGATGCGAAGAAGTGAGGCAAATGGCGACGTGGTGAAGAGAGAGACAACCGCTGGAGATCTGGACGTTTACTGACTCTTGGAATCAAGGAGGAGACTAAAGAAGATGACTGCCGTCGACTACGGAAGATACCTTGTCAAAGAACCGGCCAGGCAGAGCCAGGCAGCTCTCAAGGTCGGGAACAGGACTTTCCCTCCCCTCATCTATATGAGCAGCGCCCAAGTCCCGGAAGCACATTACAATATCGAATTCGGCTGGGTGTGGGGTATGCCGCAACCCGGCTCTTATCTCGAGGAACGGGTCGGCAAGTATGATGAGATCCTTTTGAACATAGGAGGAGACTGCCGAAACCCCGAAGACCTGGGCGCAGATATCGAGTATACCCTCGGGGGCCAGGTTCTCGAGATCAGCTCGACAGGCGCCATTTTCATCCCCCGGGGACTCAGGCACGGGCCAATGACCTATAGGCGATTCCGCCATCCCCATGTCCGGATCTCGATCCTCCTTGGCACCGGCGAGCGGAAAGAAGGACACAATGCGGCCGTCAAGGCGAAAGCCCGGTCCGAAACCAACATCAACTATGAGAAGTACCTGGTGAGAAAACCGGCTTACGAGGTGATTGCCGGCACTCCGGTGAAGAACCGACAGGGTCCCTCTTCCATGACCTTCATGAGCAGAAACCTCGTGCCCGAAAGCAATGCGTACGTCGAAGGCGGCTGGGTATGGGGAATGCCGGACCCCAATCCCCATATTTTTGAGCACGTCCACCGTGATTTCGAAGAACTGGTTTTGCATTTCGGGATTGATTATGAGCACCCCGAAGGGCTGGGCGCGGAAATTGAGTTTTCACTCGGAGGCCAGCAGCTGTTGGTGGACAAAACCTCGATGGTGTTTGTCCCAAAATCTGTGAAGCACGGCCCCCTGGTGTGGAAGAAATACAGCTCCCCCCATTTGGAGATGGCGATCATACCCGGCGCCGGCTCTCTGGCCGAGGCTGATCCGGGAGGACATCAGGAAAAAATGCAGAGGGAGGGCAAGAATACCTAGGCTTTCTTGCCTTGAGGCGAAGCGTCGGCGGAGCCGGTATGTCAGGTGAATTGAAAAAGGGTCCACCGCCACACACATGAGGCCCTGGAGACACTTCCTGGTGTCAATATCAATAGGGTGAATACCGGTGTGCTGACGAAAGAGAGGAAATGATGGACGACGAAAGAGAGAGCCTCTATAAGGCGCGGCAGAAGCGCTACGATGATGTCATTGCGCTTGCGCTACCCGACCGCGTGCCCGTTACCGCGGCCTTCTACTTCTTCCCGGGCCGGTACTACGGCTACACTGTCAAGGACCTCATGTACGATCCGGAGACCCTCCTCGACCTCCATGTGAGGGTCACGCGGGAGTTCAAGCCTGACGTCTCCCAGAGCCCCATCGTCAACACCTTCTTAGGGCCCATCCTCGATGCCCTCGACTTCCGGCAGATGCAATGGGCGGGAAGACAACTGGGGCCCGATATCGCCTTTCAGTTCGTGGAAGGGGAGTACATGAAAGCCGAGGAGTACGATCATTTCTTCTCGGAGCCCATGGACTTCGTCGTGCGCACATACTGGCCGAGGATCTCCGGGGCTTTACAGGCCTTCGAGAACCTCCCACCGTTGAAGAATTTCACGGGTTTCATGGGCTACGGAGCCTTCGGGATGTTCGCCTCACCAGCGATGCAAGCTGCCCTCGATGCGGTGAAGCAGGCGGGCCAGGAAGCGGGGCGCATCGGCTACTACACACGTCTCTACGAAGAGAGGATGAGGCAGGAGGGTTTCCCTACCCAGGGAGGGGGCGTCGCCCTTGCACCCTTCGACCGGCTGGGCGATAACCTCAGAGGCACGAAGGGCGTCATGCTCGACATGTACCGAAGGCCCGATACGGTCCTCAGGGCAACCGACATGCTCCTTCCCATGGAGGTGGAGACGGCCATAGCCATGGCGCGCCGCACAGAGAGCAGATTCGTCCACATCCCCCTTCACAAGGGGCTCGACGGCTTCATGTCGCCCGCCCAATTCCGGAAGTTCTATTGGCCTACCTTACGGGAGCTGATAGTCGCGCTGATCGAGGAGGGGCTCACCCCCCACGTCTTCTGGGAGGGTGATTGCACGTCCAGACTGGAAGTAATCAGGGATATTCCTCCGGGCAAGGCGATCTACCGCTTCGAGGCAACCGACGTGTTCAAGGCAAAGGATGCCCTGGCCGAAAGGGTCTGCATCAGGGGCAGCGTGCCCATCTCGCTGGTTTCGACCGGCACCCCGGAAGACGTAAAGGCATACTGCAGAAGGCTCATCGACTACGTCGGAAGAGACGGCGGTCTGATCGTCGATGCTTCGGCGAGCGTCGACGACGCAAAGCCGGAGAACCTCCGGGCCATGTTCGACTTCACGAGAGAGTACGGGGTCTATCGTTGACTTAAGTTGGACCTCGGCGAGCCTTACATTGTTCTTGACAAGGGTCTGCCCGAATAATACAATTATACTGTCCAGTCAGTTTAAACCGACTGGACAGTATAATACGGATGAGGGATGTTGAAAAAGCGAGCCTCTGACGGAATCTCCAAGTCGGACAAAAAGATCGTCACCATCGCGAACACGGCCGCCAAGCTCTTCAGCAGCAAGGGATACGTGGCGACAAGCATGGAGGACGTTGCTGCCGCTGCGAAGATAAGCAAAGGGTCGATCTACTACTACTTCAGCACCAAGGACGAGATTCTCGACTATATTCTGTCCACCTTCATGGATGCGGTACTGGAGAACGCGGGGCACGACTTGCAGGAGATAGATGACCCTGAGGAAAGAATACGGATCATGATCCTGCGACACGTGACAACGTACACGGGAGACATGTATCTGGCCAAGACGCTGATGCAGGAGGCGCATAACCTTCCTGCAGCGAAGCATAGGAAGATCAAGGTCAAAGAAAGGGAGTACTTCAGGATTGTCTTTGGGGCCCTCTCCTCTTATCTGAACGACGATGCGGACAAAGACCTGCTCACGGTCCTTACGTTCAACCTCCTTGGCATGTGCAACTGGCTCTTTTCATGGTACGACCCAAAGAAGAGCATCGACCCCGAACAATTGGCACGGCTGATTTTCGATACTTTCATGAACGGGCTGTCCGGTTTCGCAAGAAAGGGCCAATAACGCCAAGGACTGCGATATGTGAATATTCTCACTGATTCAAGATTTTTTTCGGATTGTGGAGGCAAGAGATGAAAAGAGAGACGGATTACGGGTACGAGATCAAACCTCTATACACGCCCAAAGATATCGAGGGCCTCGATTACGCAAAGGATGTAGGGGATCCCGGCTCGTATCCCTTCGTCCGCGGCTACCATGCGAATGGATACCGCAACCGTGTGTGGACGAGGCGGATGACGGCAGGGCTCGGATCTTCCAAAAGAACCAACCAAGCGCTCAAGCAGTACAGGGAGATGGGTCAAACGCAGGGGATGCTGGTCATCTGCGATAGGCCCAATGCGATGCCTATAGATGCCGATCATCCCGTAGGCAGAAGAGAGGCCGGTGTATTGGGATGGCATGGAGCGTCCCTGCTTGAATTTGAGGAGCTCATGGATGGCATCCCTTTGACCGGACAATCTATTACCCTCCTCGGCTCCTCTGCGATGTCCGCGATACGATTGGCCTATATTGTCGTCCTTGCCGAAAAGCGCGGCATCGACTTGAAGGACGTGCACGGCAGCGTGACGGAGTATCCCTTTTGCAGCACCTTCGGACAGACCGATCATCAACCCTTGGACCTCCTCATCAAGCTTTGGCTGGATTCTTCTGAGTACATCGTAAGAAATAAGATACGGATGCGCTCCGGTATTCTCAGCCAGCATTTTCAGGAGTCCGGCGGCAACAACGCGCAGGCCCTTGCCGTAGAGATAGCACAGCTCAAGGAGCTGCTCGGCCTGCTGGTCAATGAGCGGGGCCTTGAATTCGATGATGTTGCCTTCCTCCCCTATGAGCTCGCAAGCATCGGGTCCCGATTCTTTGAGGAAATAGCCAAAGTCCGGGCTCTTCGAAGGATGTTCGCGAAAATGGCAAAAGAGACATTCAAGGCCAAGAGCGAGAAGGCCTGCCAACTGCTGATTTCCGTTCATACGTCCGGACGGACCATGACATACCAGCAGCCCCTCAACAATATCGCGCGATGCGCCATACAAACCCTTGCCGGGGCCATTGCAGGCTGTACCGCAATTGATAATGCATGCCTCGACAATGCTCACGCAGAGCCATCCCCTTTTGCGGCGAGAATGTCCCTGAACACTCAACACATCGTCTCTGACGAAACCGGGGTAACGGATGTCACGGATCCTCTCGCCGGCTCCTATTTCGTGGAGTATCTCACCAACAAAGTGGAAGGGGAAGCATATAAGATCCTCCAACAAATAGAAGAGCAGGGTGGCATGATCGCGGCGGTGAAGAAAGGCTATATCCACGATATGATGGTGGAGTCAGCCCGGAAAAAACAGAGAGAGATCGAATCGGGTGAGCGTCTGATCGTAGGGGTAAATGAGCTGGTGATTCCCCCGGAGGAAGAAGACGATATTCCCATTCAGTCGGTGGAGACATCGGATTCGGAAGAGATAGCTAGACGGATGGAGAATTGGAGAAAAACAAGGGACATACCCTTGTTGAGGGAAAAAATCGCACAGCTTTATGGCGACGCAAGAAAGGGTGGCAAACACAATCTCATGCCCTCGATCATTGAGGCAGTCAGGGCTTATGGCACTGCCGGGGAAATAATGGGAGCCATCCGGATGGCCCACGGATTTCATTATGACCCATTGGAAATGATCGATTGCCCTTTTGATCTGTCATAACTGGATTTTAGACGCGAGGATATGACGCATTTGTTGAAAGAGGGGGTGTATCTCTATGAACGATAGGCAGCGAATAAAGGTCCTCGTCTCCGTTATCGGCCTTGACGGACACTTCACGGGTGCGGAAGTCGTGTCCCGGTTTCTCATGGATGCCGGAATGGAAGTCGTGTACCTCGGAATTTATCAAACACCGGAAATGATAGTCAGTGCCGCCATTCAGGAGAGTGTGGACGTGATCGGCATAAGCAGCCACGCTTCGAACTACGAGCAGATAAATCTTTTGATGGATTTGATGAAGAAGAACAACCTGAGCCATATTCCGGTGGTGTGCGGCGGCACTATCCCGAAACGATATGCCGAAGCGCTGATAAAGAAGGGGGTGGCGAAGATATTTCCGCCTCAAAGCACTTCGGATTCAATCGTGGATTACATCGTTTCCAATGTCAAAAGAGAGAATATCGTCGGAGATTGAATGGTCGAGAGCATTGTCGAGAAGATTGTCAATGGCGACGTAAGAGTCGCCGCGAAGCTGATCCGTGACATCGATGATGGGGCCCCGGGTACGAGAGAAATCCTGAAATCCCTCTACCGGCACGCAGGACACGCATACATAATCGGGATTACCGGCGCTCCCGGAGTCGGCAAGAGCACGGTTGTGGACCAGATCATCCGCGCTTTGAGAAGCAATGGGAAGACCGTGGGTGTCCTTGCCGTGGATCCGACCAGCCCACTGAGCGGAGGGGCGATACTGGGAGACCGCATTCGCATGCAGCGGCATAGCCTGGACGACGGGGTTTTCATACGCTCCCTCGCCACCCGTGGCCAATTCGGAGGGCTTACCCAATCCACACGCTCGGCGATCGTCGTATTGGATGCCATGGGCAAAGACTACATCATTGTCGAGACAGTGGGGGTGGGCCAGGACGAAATCGACATTGCCACAAGCGCGCATACGACGGTGATCGTTGTGGTGCCGGGCATGGGGGATCATATTCAGGCTATCAAGGCCGGGATCTTCGAAATAGGCGATATCTTCCTTATCAACAAATCGGACCGGCCCGATGCCCAAAAAACGTTGAACGACTTAAGGGCAATGATCGACATGACAAGCAAGAAGTTCAAGCAGGAAGGCTGGGAGCCGCCGATACTCATGGCCGAGGCGGTCAACAACAAGGGGATCATTGAACTGCTCGGTGAAATCGAGAACCATAGAAGAAGCAGAGAGACGAGACCCCGGGAGTCGATTATTCGCCACAAGAAGGCCATAGCCCGCTTCGAGCTGACGGACATGATAAGAAGCAGGCTCGTTGAGGAGGCGTTGAGCCATATAACGGAAACCCTCGAATTCAGGCAGTACCTGGACTGCATCATCGAGGGCACCAAAGACCCCTATTCTGCATGTGATGAGCTGTTGTCGGCAAAGCTGAGTTTTGTCGAAGATGAGACTACGGGATAGATATCCCTAATAGCGGCCCAATGGTCGCGCATGTCCCGTTGCCCCTCCGAATGGTGCGACGAAGCGCCCTTTCGAGGGAGCACCAGGGGACACCCATGGTCCCCCTTCTGCTCTCTAGAAATTGTGAGAAGTCAACCTATTTGCGGTCCCCCTGTTGCTCTCGAAAGAGAGTCCTTCTCTCCTACATCCCCCACTTGACGCCGGCCTGGGTGAGGGTGGCGCCCGAGACGTCAACCACGGCAGAGCCCCCATCGATAAGGAGGACCGAGCCCGTCATGAAGGACGAGTCATCGCTCGCGAGATAGCTGCAGATGCCCGTGATCTCCTCCGGGGTAGCAAACCGGCGAAGCGGGAGACCTGACGATACAACCTTGAATACACCTTCCACATCGGTCTTGAGCGCGCCCTTGAGGCTGCCGAGTGCTTCTTCTATCATGGCTGTCCTGGTTCCGCCGGGGCACACGACATTGCTTCTGATCTTATAGGGACCGTAATCGAGCGCAACCTGCTGGGTAAGCATATTCAGGCCCGCCTTTGCCGTCGCGTACGCGGGCATACCGGGAAGGCAGCGCATGGCCGATAGGGCGGAAATGTTTATGATCGAACCGCCGCCGTTCTTGATCATATAGGGTATTGCGGCTTTCATGAGAAGAAAAGGGCCTGTGAGGTTTATCTCGATCACCTGACGCCACAGGGCGGAGTCGAGGTCGGCCACGCTGCCACCCGGGTCTATGGCGGCATTGTTCACGAGCACATCAATCTTGCCTCCGAAAGAGACGGTGGCATCCACCATTCGCTTGGCGTCTTCGTCCTTTGAGACGTCTCCGGAGCAGGTTGCCACCGAGCCCGGCGGGAGCGACCCGGCCACTTTGTCGAGCTTCGACTGAGTCCGCCCGGTTATGCAGACTTTCGCACCGTCTGCGACGAACCGCTGCGCAATCGCAGTGCCTATACCCTGACCCCCTCCTGTGATGAGCGCTACCTTTCCTGAAAGGTTCATGCTTCGCCTCCTTATTGGGTTATTGTCGAGTTCGTCCTCTTCTTGCCTATTTCTGTAACGGGTTCCGAAGACTCATCCTACTCGTCTTTCCAGTTCCAGTTCCTGCCGCCTTTGTAGACACCCGCGTTCATTTCGTTGCTGATGAAAAGGTTGGCCTCAGGGAAGCGCTGGACCATGGCGTAGAAGAAAGAGCCCTCGCTGTCGGTCCTGGCTATCTCCTCTTCCGTGGCAACGAGATACTCTTTCGTGAAGTCGTAGGAGGAGTAATCGAATGGCATGCCCGGCTTCTGATGACCCGGAATGACGACGTGGGCGCCCAACTTCTCCAACTTCTCTATATCGCTTATCCATTGCGCACGCTCTTCCGGCGTCACCTCGCACGTAAAGGGGTGGGCCTGGTTAAAGAGCACGTCACTGCCGTAGAGGGTCTTTATGGAGGGTATCCAGACCACGGAGTTGAACTTCAGGTCCCCCACGACTTCCGGAAGGATCTCTATGCGCTCTCCTTCCAGCTCGATGTAGTTCCGGCTCAGAGGCTCGATGGGGACCGTTTTCCGGCACACGTTGGCGGGGCCGATGACCGTCTCCCAGTGCTCCAGCTTTCCGAAGAACTGGTGGTTGATCGTATGGGCGACGGAAGCGAGGGCGAGGATCCTGGCGGACGGGAAAGCCTCGGCGATTATGCCTAAGCCGAAGTAGTGGTCGGGATGGGCATGGCTCACATAGATCGTTTCGAGGTGCTTGCCCGTTTCCGCTATTTCTGCGATCACCCTATGGGCATTCGACAGGGTCCACTGGGCATCGATGAGAACGGCGTTCTTCTTTCCCATGACGATGACGGAAGCAACTTCAAAGCCTTTCTCGTCGCTGAAGAAGACCTTGGTGGATAGCTTATTCGGTCCGTGGTTATTGATCCTGACTTCCATGGAATAGCCCTCCCTTGGGTTTATTATCTCGCGTGAGGTCGGAAGCAGCTGTAGATCCGTCTCAGTAAGCTTCTGCCCCGATATAGCGCTTTTTCGAGCTTATCACACATTGGAAATAGTGTCTATCCATGGCGCATACGGATTCTTTTGCGAAACAATAGGTGGACTCCCCTTGCGCGAAGAGGTCCCGATTGCCGGAACGCGCAATCAGCCCTTGCAATTAATGGGAGGGCAAACATGCTCATAAGCATCCCTCCCTGACGGTGGGAGAGGTGAAATTGTTTCAGGATGAGGACCAATACCGGGGGAATCCCCTGAAAGCCAACGACACTGGCTACCATGTCACGAATACTTCGGGAGGCGGCGGTCAATTCACCAGGTTTTTGGCATCTTTGTTAGTCAAGCGTGTATTTCCTTTCCGTGAACAGCCTCAGGCAGGCGTCGACAGCTTCCGGATCGTAGAGGGTTCCCCTGTTCTTCTTGATCTCATCCAGGGCTACTTCGATCCCGTGGGCGGGCCTGAACGGCCGGTGGGACGCAATCGCCTCGACGACATCCGCGAGGGCGATAACCCTCGCCTCGATAAGCGTGTCATTCCCTTTGAGGCCTCTGGGATAGCCGGAGCCGTCGAGCCTCTCGTGGTGCTGGCGTATCATCTCGGCGATGGGCCAGGGAAACTCCACATCCTTGAGGATGTCGTACCCCGTCTCCGCGTGGTCCTTGATGAGCTCGAACTCGTTCTGAGTAAGCTTTCCCGGCTTGCTCAAGATCTCCGCGGGCACCGACACCTTTCCGATGTCGTGAATCACCGCTGCCACCCTGACTCCCTCGATCGTATCATGGGGAAGGTTCATTTCGGTCGCTATGGAGCGGGCAAGGTCCGCTACCCGTCTTTGATGTCCTGCCGTGTAAGGATCCCGCATCTCGACGACTTGGACTATTGCCTGTATGGTGCCCCCTATGGCCTTCCGGAGGGTGCTCAGCGTCGATGCCAGCTTCTCTTCCGACTGTTTGCGCTCCGTGATGTCCACGAGGATCGCCCTCATCCCCGCGACCTTGCCTTCCCGGAGAATGCGGGCGCCATACAGAAGGGCGGGGAATGTGCTACCGTCCTTTCTCACGGCCGTGTATTCGTGGCTGCCCTGCGACTCCTGCCCGTCGAGCACCTGCTTGATGTTTCCCATCAGCCTTTCGTGCTCATCCGGTTTGATCATTCGAAGCACATTACATCCGTGCAATTCCTCCTTGGTACGACCGAACATCTTGAGGCCGCCGAGATTCCCGTAGACGAAGTTGCCCTCCAGATCAAACTCGGCCACCGCCTGGGGCAAAAGGTCGGCCAGTTCCCTGTACCTCTCGGCGTTTTCTCTCGACTCCTCCTCGGCTTCCCTCCTGAGTGACACTTCTTCTTCCAGACGGCGAATATTCGCCTGAAGCTCTCTTAAGCTCGTCATCATCCTCTCCCGGAGGCCGCTCACGGATACGATAAGCGGTATCAGGTACATGAGATAGCTGGCGATGTGAATAACCCAGGTGACTGGTGAGCTGAGATAAGCTGCCACGTTAGGGAGGGTTTGGGTCAGGCCGGTGGAGACTCCTATGCCCGCCAGGGTTGCTATCCCGGCCCCCGCGAACAAGGCGATGATCCCCGCCCTCATTCCGAGGAAGACACCCGCGAAGGCGCAGAGAAGCGCCAGGTGCATGATACCCGTGGCGGCAAGCCCGCCGGTCCAGAGAGCAACGGCTCCTATTATGTAACCCATGACGAGGAGCGCAGAAAAGACGAAGGATAAGGACAAACGCGTGCGGACGCCGAAAAGAACGCCGGCTACTAGGTAAAGCCCCACGTACAAAACGAAGATGGCGTGCCAGCCGGGTTGCGTGAGCATCCGGTAAAAAGAAGCCCCTACAGCGATTCCGCCAAAGACAAGGAGAATAGAGAACGCCCGGTAAAATATTCTCGTGAGAGCCGGGAATATTGAGCTGATATCCGTAAGCGCCGAAGGGCCAGCGGACTGTTGGTGCACTGTAAGAGTCTCCGCTTTCATGGTCACCCCTTTTAGGCAAACCCACCGACAGCCTAAAGTCCGTGTTGATGCATCTGTCATGCCGAATTGAGCCACGCGTCCAAAGATGCAGCCAAATTCATCGTATTTCGCGAATGGTTAGAAGGGGAGCCACTGAATCGAGGCCTCATCAATGGGAAATTTATTCCGCATTAGCCAGTCTTTTCCGGCCATTTTCGTCAAGAGCCTGTCACCGTATGAACGGTATTTCGGCGTACTGACGGAAAGTTAACGACATTTCTTAGCGTGATAGGATGGCGTCATAGGGATTGTGAGAACTTCCAGGGGAGTACAAGGGGAGAGTCTTCCTTTCAGCCTGCCCGCGCAAAATCCGGTCAGGCTGATCCCTTAGCGATTTTCAAGATTCGGATCTATTGCCGACTAATGGGCGGCCAGGCACCACGCCTTGGTTTTCTTGGCGTAGGCGACGACCTCCTCATCGGTCCGGAAATCCTCCTTCCCGCAGGCATTGTAATGAATCATTTCGTCCAGCCCTCTCACATCCTTGGGTATGGGCTCCTCGGCGCCGTAGCCGAGGACCATCATATCGAATATGCGCAACCCTTCCGGAATGCCGATAAGGGACTTGAGGGCTTTCTGCACCCGCTCGCCCGAGACGGCGGAATACCATTGCGAGGCCAACCCGAGAGAGGTGGCCGCGAGCTGCATTGAGAGAAAAGCGCAGGCCAGGCCCGTGTGGAAAGTATTGTCGACCCGCGCATCGGAGGACTGGGCAGCCTCCGGCAGTCCTATCCTCGCCCTCCAGTCGCCGAGCAGTATGATGAAGACAGGGGCAGCGTCGAATCGCGAACCCTCTGTTTCAATGCTTTCGGGATTGGGGTTGCGTATTGGAGGAGCATGCTGCTGCAGGACGGCAACGACCTTCTCCTTGAACTCCTTTTCGGTGATTACCACGAACTCCCACGGCTGGGTATGAAACCCGGAAGGGGCCCAGCGGGCCACATCGACAATCTTGGTAATGTAGTCAGCAGGAACAGGGTCCGGCCTGAACCGTCGTATTGTCCGCCTCTGCCTTGCCAACTCCAGAAGAGCATCGTATCTGCCGACATCGTTCATGAATGAACCTCCTCGTCTTTTTTCGAGCCCCGCGATACGATAGAAAAGCTATCCTGCCTATGCGCCCTCGCCCGCCCTCATCCGTGCCGTGAGAGTCTTGAACTGGTCGGATGACTCTGCAGTTCCCGCGGTGCTTCTATCGACCGCGTCGGCCACTCCCTGTATCTTCTCCGCAGGCATTGAGGCGATCATGGTGTTTTCATCCCATCCGGCCATCCTTCTCGCGCTTATGTCACCGACAGTGCCATTGAAGTTGCCGGACACTATGGGATAGGTGACGGCGCTCCACCCACGGTCAATTGTAGCCAAGGAGGCGGGATATTGCAATATCACGAACTACCGGCTCGCCCCTTTCCCGCGCCTCCGGTGGAAGGCAGCACGGGAGCTCCTTTTCCCGCAATCGATTGTCAAAGAGCGCATACGGCAGGACATGCCTTTCTCGAAGAAGGCTGCCGACCGTCCATTGGAGACCCCCAACTTGACGGAATTTGACGGAATCTGACGGTTTTGAAAATTTTTCTCATCAGCCCTTTCCTCATTTACCCGCACAAATGCCCACAATCCTTCAGGTTTTGACGCAAGAGAGAGAAAAAAACCGTGCCAGGCAAGGAGAAAGCACTTTTCATCATTTCTCCTACGGCGCCAAGGATAAGGGACTCACAGGGGGCTCAAAGGAATTTGGACATTTATTAGTCCTTTGCAATCAGTTTTGCTCCAGGACTATGCACGGAATGGGAGATCATGAAGCTTTTCCGTAAACGAAGTCCCTCGCAGACCCGGACCAATGAGACCTCATTCCGTTGTCAAATAGGCCATTCCCCGCTTTCTTGAGTCGTTTGATTGCATCATCAGATGTTACTCTCCCTTCTTATTATATATAGCATAAAGCTAATATAATGTCAACAAAAATCGACGGTGAGCCTCTTTTCGGTTCCGGGCTGTCAGGGGGATGCCGATGTCCCCATGTGTTCCTTCCCCGAAGGTGGTACAATGACTGAGGCCACGTCATGCCCGGATCATGATATTGCAAGACAGCCGGAAGAATATATGGAGGAAAGCTAATGGACAGGACGCATCTCTATGTACTATGGACTAACGACGATCTTGTTACCGCGGAAAAGATGGTTTTCATGTATACCATCAATTCCCTCGTCCATGGTTGGTGGGAAAAGGTGACTCTCATAATTTGGGGAGCGCCGGCCAAGCTGGTCAGCGAAGATCTCGCCATTCAGAAAAAGATCAAAGAGGCGTTGGATGCGGGTGTTCACGTAACTGCCTGCAAAGCCTGCGCAGATCAATTGGGCGTTACGGAAGCCTTGGAAAACCTGCAAATTGAAGTCAAGTATTGGGGGCAGCCATTAACCGAGATTCTGAAGAACAACGAACCGCTGTTGACAATATAGAAACCGGGTCCAAGAGGCTCCGGCCTTGCCTTTCTTACGCCCAAAGCCTGAGGGCAGCGGCTGGTCCCTTGCTTCGGTAGGTTCTCCGGGACGATAACTCTCCCGGAAAAAGTGATTCCACGGCATTCGTGAAGTAGAGAGGATCATCTATGATTCTGGATCTCCGGACGATGTACATTGCTTTGGGGATAACCTGTTTCATCGTCGCCGCGGCACTACTCACCTTCCAGACGCGACAATTTCGGCGGGACGGTTCGCTCCAATGGGCCATAGGCTGGGCCTTTTACGGCGGCTTCATGGTGCTCATTGGTCTTCGCGGGATCATAGGGGACTTTATTTCTATTGTCATCGCCAACACTCTTTCTACGGCAAGTTATTCCCTCCTTTATGCCGCAGTGCTGCAGTTCCGGGGTCGCTCCCGCAACACGGCCATTCTCCTTGTTCCCGCTGCAGCCACCTTTATCTTCTTCTGGTACTTTTCGGCATATGTGGACAACCTGTCCTATAGGATCATATTCATATCGCTTCTTTCCATACTGCAAATCACCGCTATCGTCGTGGCAGTGCTGCGCAGCGTCCCGGTGAGAGAAAGGCTACCTTATCGCCTTACCGGCTTCGCCTTTATCCTGATGGCCCTGGTCATGGTCAATCGGCTCCTGGAGGCGTTCACGCTCCCTTCCGGACAATTGTCTATATTGTACGCAACGGCCTTCCGGAATGCGGGTAACATTGCGACGCTTGCTGCCGCGGTGCTCTCGAGCATCGGCTTTGTCCTCATGGTACGACAGCGGGCCGAAGAAGAGGTCCGGCGTAAAGAAGTAGATCTCAGAGAAGCCCAGCGCATCACTCACATCGGGAGCTGGTATTGGGACGCGTCGACCGACGCCACCACCGGCTCGGACGAACTTCTCCGCATTTACGGCCTCGACCCGGCGACAGAAGCCATGCCCCCTTTCAAAGAGCAGGACGGACGCCTCTACCCGCACGATAGTTGGGAGAAGATTAACGCCGGAGTGCAAGAAACGCTGGAAACGGGAGTTGGCTGCAAACTGGACGTGGAGGCGATCCGCGGCGGGGCCAAGATATGGGTTACGACGCGCAGTGAAGCAGTGAGGGATGCGAACGGCCACATCGTGGGGTTACGTGGCACAGTTCAGGACATCAGCGAGCGCAAGCAGGCGGAGGAGGAAAAAGAACGCTTGTTTGCGGAGCTTTCTGCGGAGAGGGCGCGTTGGCAGGCCACCGTTGAAAACATGCTCGATCCTGTGACCGTCTGTGATGCCGAAGGCCGGGCCACGTACATGAACCGCGCCTACCAGAAGCTCATAGAGAGACCTATAGCCAAAAACCTCGGAGTGGAGGCCCATCCCGATTACTACCAGCTTTACCGCCCCGACGGTACCAGGTTTCCCGCGGAAGAGCTCCCCCTGCAAAAGGCCGCTCGTACGGGCGAGGATGTGCGGGACGTCGAGCTTATCCAACGCAGCGCCGGCGGGCGGGAGTTCACAGCCATCTTCAGTGCTGCTCCGCTACGCGATCCCACAGGAAGAGTTACCGGCGCCGTGGCTGTCGGCCGCGACATCACCGAGCAGCGCCGGGTCGAACGAGTGTTGAAAGATACCCTCGACGAACTTGAGAGCCGTGTCCAAGAGCGCACTGCCGAGCTGCAGCAGGCATACGACAGGCTCAGGGTGGAGACAGAGGAGCGGGAGCGGGTTGAGGCCCAACTCCGCCAAGCCCAGAAGATGGAAGCCCTTGGAACCCTTTCCGGGGGCATCGCGCACGACTTCAATAATATCCTTGCCGCCATCGTCGGTTTCACGGAGCTCATACAGGAGCGTCTGCCGAAGGGGAGTCAAGAGATGCGTCATGCTAAGCGGGTTCTCGAAGCAGGGCTCCGTGGAAGGGATCTGGTCAAACAGATGCTCACCTTCTCACGAAAAACCGAGCAGGAGAAAAAACCGTTACGATTGAGCGGTGTCGTCCAAGAGGCTATGAAGCTCCTTCGGGCCTCCATTCCCTCGACCATCAGCGTCAGGGTCAAGGTGGACGGCGCCTCGGAACTCGTCTTTGCAGATTCCATCCAGATGCAGCAGGTCCTGATGAACCTCTGCACCAACGCCGCCCACGCAATGCAGGAGAAAGGAGGCATTCTCGATGTAGAGCTAAGTGCTTTTAGCGCTTCGGGGAAAGAATGGGCCGACGGGATGAAGCCGGGACCTTACATGAGGCTCATTGTCCGCGACACGGGGGTGGGGATACCTGCGGGGATCATGGATAAGATCTTCGACCCCTTCTTCACGACGAAAAAGCTGGGCGAAGGGACGGGTCTCGGCCTCTCCGTCGTCCACGGCATCGTGAAGCAGCACGGCGGCTACATCACGGTGACAAGCGATCCCGGCAGGGGGTCCGTTTTCACGGTGTATCTCCCTAAGATCGCAGGAGAGGATGAAGTCGCTGCGATCGTTGACGACGCGCTCCCCACGGGATGTGAGCGCATCCTCTTCGTCGACGACGAAGAAGCCCTCGTAGAGATGGGTGAGGACATGCTCGCGGAGCTAGGATACGAGGTGATATCCCGGATGAACGGACACGAGGCGCTTGCACTTTTCCGGCTGGACCCATCCCGGTTCGATCTGGTCATTACAGACCAGACCATGCCGGAGATGACGGGAGTTGACCTTGCGAAAGAGATCTTGGCCATCAGAGCAGATACGCCTATCATCATGTGTACCGGCTTCAGCCATGTGGTCAATGCGGACAAGGCCAAAGCGGCAGGCATCAGGGCATTTGCGATGAAGCCGCTGACTAAGCGGGAGATCGCCGGGACGATCAGGCAGGTACTCGACAGGTAAGTTCCTTCCCCTCGTTTGTGGCGACATAGTTAGGCATACGGAGGTACGGACGAGCGGGAGCTACTCGACCTCGGGAGCTTGGTCCGGCTCATCCCAATCGGGAAGGCGGGAGCAGTTTCTCTTGTACTCCCTCAGGACCCGGTTTGTGAACGCAGTCTTCGGCTCGTCCCCATTGGGGTCGCAGGCTTTCGCTTTGACGGCTCCCACATGATACGCGTGGAGAGCTGCGGGGAGGCTCTCGAAGTCTTCCACGAGCTTCGAGAGGTGGTAGACCCCGAGCTTGATGTTGTCATCAGGCTTACGGAGGCAGCGTGCACCATTCCATTTCACCCCCGCATCTTTCGCGATGTGCCGTGCGAGAGAAGGCACGATCTGGAAAAGGCCGCTTGCGCCTTTCCGGGATACTACATCCTGCTTGAAGTTGCTTTCCACCTTGATGACAGCCAAGGCAAGCCGGTAGTCCAGATCGCGCTGCCGGGACTCGCTGCACACCGTACGTACCACGGCTCTCAGCTTGTCCTTCTTCATATCCACATGCTTTCCCATGAAGTATGCCACGATCCTGTCGACGACAATGTTTCCTTCGCCTCTTCCGCTCTCGGATACGCTCTCGAAAGAGAGGCAGATAGAGGCCGCACCGCACAACAAGGTGAGTAGAGCAGTAAGGATCGTGATCCTGATACGTCGCCTCATAAACCCCCGGGGCCCAAAAGGACGTGCAGCGCTTCCGGTGCCTGTATCAGTTCTCGGTTTTTGGCAGTCGAAACTAAAGAGCCGGGGAGCATGGGAAATAAAATCTGCCCATCCTTCCGAACCTCAGCCGCCATTGATCCCCTTCTCAATAACGATGAGTACGGGGGCAACGGGATGGCGATGCTTTCTTCCGAGGCAGCGACACAGGCGGTTCGCTTTCCCCAGTACCCCCGGGACAGGTTGGCCACACATACAACCAGTTTTTCCGGCATTACGCATCATAATAGACGCCTTCGTTACGCCCCGTCTTGCGCGGGCGCGTGGGTTGAAAGAAGAATGACTGAGCACTATATTCCCGGGAGGTATATTGAAGCAGGAGGTGCCCTATGATCCTCGGTATGCATGCGATGTTCTAGAGCCTTTCTCATAAATGAGTGACGATTGGAGTGGCCGCAGAAGCAACTTTCGTGGGATTATCCATCAGGTCGCACAGGGCCTGATCGGCCCTATCCATCAGGGCAGCTCTGTTCCTGCAATGAATGTTCGTGAAGTACTCCGCCTTCATGATGAGCCACAGCCGCTCTATGGGATTGAAGTCGGGTGAATAGGGCGGAAGGTAGAGCGGTTCGAAGAAGTGCCAGTTGAGTTTCTTTCCTTTGTGCCACGAGGCGTTGTCGAGGATGAGGATGTTCCGTTTCCTGGCAGGAGTGATCGATCCTGCCGCCTCGTCGAGGAAGACCTGGAAGACCTCGGTATCGCAGTGGCTTGCTTCGATGGCGAAGAATTCACCGGTGCGGGGGCACACGGCTCCAAGGACGTTGAGGCGGACATGGTCACCATTGTGTACCACGCGGGGCTTCGATCCCTTGATCGCCCAGCTCCTGCGGGGTTTCGGCTCTCCGTCTATCCCTGTTTCGTCGCCGTACCACAGCTCTGCCTCTTCGTCTTCCGCAAGAGTGCGTAAGTGAGCACGGAACTTTTCGCGGAGCTCTTCATCCTGCCGGTCAGGCCAGGGTTGGGGCACCTTCAGGACGTACCCTTTTTCATGAAGGAGCCGCACGACCGTGTTATACGAGCAGTCCACCTGATACTTCTTGGCAATATGGCCATGGAAGGCAGTCGCGGTCCAGAAGGTTCTCTGCGCACGGCCTGGGTCCTCGAATTCTTCGAGAATTTCTTCCTTTTGTGTGTCCGATATACGAGGCTTCCGTCCCGTACGCTTCCCGGCGACGAGGCCATCGATCCCATACAGGTTGAAGGCCCTGACAATCTTCTTTACCGCACTTTCAGAAAGATCGAAGGCACGCATGACCTGGTCCCGGGAACTGCCTGTCAGGAGCATGATAACGACGATACACCGGCGATACGTTTCCTTGTTTCCTGCACGCATGGCTCCGTGCAGATCGGAGAGGGACGCGTTTTCTGGATTGGCGTTGAGATACCTCTGGGCCACGATTCATATATATCCACATGTCTCAGCAAATGTCTAGGAATATCAACATCAATCGGTAATTAATTTTGAGAAATGCTCTATTCATCGCAAGCAGAAGCCTTGCGAGCATTTCTTAAGGACAAGCTCGGTCTGGCTGGAACGGATGTGGGTGGCGGCTGGCTGATATTTGACCCGCCGAAGGCCGATTTAGGAGTGCATCCCACAGAGGGCAACGAAGTCCCCTCAGGAACTGCGGACATCTCCTTTTACTGCGACGACATTGCTCAAACAGTCGCCGACCTTCGAGCACGCGGAGTCGAGTTCACGCAAGACGTTGAAGATCACGACTACGGCCTCGTCACCTTTTTCAAGGTTCCCGGCGACTTCAAGGTTCAGCTTTACCAGCCTAAGTACACTAAGTAGGCTCGTGCTTCCGCACCGTAATGTTGAACCGGCGCTTGTCCACCAATCTTTAGGGGAAGGAAGGGGGACGTTGACTTCAGGCGGCTTAGTCTCACCGGCCGGTGGACTGGTCATCCCGTTGTCAACATCCGGGTTCGCCATGGTGGCCGCAGCAACTGCTCAACGTCAATATCTTCTTCATGTTGTTCCTGAACAAGAGCCATATCTTCTTGGAGAGAGGCATATCGACATGGAGATTGGTCAAAAATGCACGGGCATTGGGGCGATGGTCATGGTCATGCATGGCAGCTCCTTTTCCCTGAAATCGTTCCCACCCCAGTATAGCTCACGTATCAAGCCTATCGGTGAAGATATCTTCCTGAACCGTTACTCTAAGGTTTCTTCTCTTGACGGTCTGACTGAAGTATCAGCCGTGAAAAGGCCTCTGTCAAGAGAGCAGGAGCCTATGCGCCGTCGGCCACCGGCATTGGGAAACATAGTTTCCTAAGTTCAGGGTCGGAGACTGGCGGATCATCTACCCGTTTGTTTACTTTACTGTGCTCAGTTGATGATCCTATAATTAGGCCCATGAAGCGATCGCAATTCAAGTTCTATCTGCTTTTCACGATAGTAATTCCTTTTGCCCTGTATGCGAATCTGAGAGTAATCAATAAGGAAGTGGAGAGGCTGCACACGCCCGGCCGTTTCGAAGAGACGGTGTATGAGGCCCGTCTTGCGCCGCTCAAGGCGATGCTGCCACGAGATGCGGTTATCGGTTATGTGAGCACTGATGACACCAAGAAAGACCCTCAAGAACACATCAAATGGTTCTATGTCACCCGCTATGATCTCTGTCCCCTAATAGTAATGCAAGGAAACAAATACTCTTTCGTGATAGGCGCGTACTATGACATCACCGATCGAGGAGGCTCGGAGACGACGGGTCTCTCCTTGGTGAAGGACTTCGGTCTTGAGAAGGACTTCGGCTATGGCATCCGATTGTATAGAGGCAATCCGAAATGATACGGAGTCTCTTGCTTGCAGTCGTGCCGCCCATGGCAATAGCGCTTCTGCTCTTACGATTGGCGTGGCAGCCCAAGGCCGATTTCCATACGTGCCTGCTCCAAATAGTCCTCGCGTCAGGCCTATCCTTCGGAATATCGTCCTGCCTTTTCTTTCTCTGGCTGGCCAGGCCTTTCTCTATCGGCCTCCCGTTCAGCGCGGCTGAGCCAATACTCCTTCTCGGGGCTGTCGCATCCCTTCTCATGTCCGGGAAAGCACGACGTTTCATGCTGGTCGGCGGCTCAGATTGCTCATGGACCTTATCTGACGCGGACGTGGCTGATACGGACCGAACGCGGAAAGGCCTCATAATCGGCGCCTATCTCGTCCTATCAGCAGCAACAGCGGCCCTGGTACTGGTCTTAATCGACAAGCCGCATGGAGGCATTGATTCTTACGCCATCTGGAATCTGCACGCACGATTCCTCTTCCGTGGACATGAACAATGGGCAAAAGGGTTTTCGGTCGTTTCAGGCCTCTCTCAGCCCGATTATCCGCTCCTCTCCCGTCCCGATTATTGGCTCCTTTCTCATCCTGATTATCCGCTCCTTATCCCTGCATCTATTGCCCGTCTGTGGACCCACCTGGGGTTCGAAACGGTAAAAGTGCCCCAATTCATAGCCGCCTTTTTCACGATGGGAACCATTGCGGTGCTGCTCTCCTCCCTTGCGATTCTTCGCTCGAAGACTCAGGGGCTGGTGGCTGCATTGTTTCTCATGGCAACCGCTCCGTTCATAACGCGCGGCGCCGATCAGTACGCCGACATTCCCATAGGTTTTTTCATTCTGGTAACAGTTGCGCTACTGGCTTTGCAGGACACAACAAGCGGGGAACGTCGAGGACTTATTTCTCTTGCGGGGATGACAGCGGGTTTTGCCGCCTGGACAAAAAATGAGGGGTTCCTCTTCTTGCTGGCGGTGATAGTTTCCAGATCGTTTGTGCTGCTCCTAAGGCGAGACTACAGACGGTACTTCAAGGAACTTGGCTCTTTTCTCGTGGGACTCCTGCCGGTTCTTGCAGTAGTTTTGTATTTCAAGTTGAAGTATGCGCCCCCAAACGATCTCTTCGGGTCGCATAATTTTCAGCGCTTGGTTGAGATGTTGGGTGATGCTCACCGGTACGTGGTGATAGCAAAGGCGTTTGGGCGTGAGTTTCTCCATTGGGGGAACGGGCTTATGGCCGTTTTCCTGGTTTATCTTGTAGCCAGCGGCATCGGACTGAACAGGAAAAATCAGACTGCCTTTTTCACAGGCATCATCATGCTTGCTTTCATGGTTGCGGGGTATTTCTTCACGTATCTGATTACTCCCCTTCCCCTGACATTTCACCTGAGTACTTCCTTGGAGAGGGTTTTCTTGCAGCCTCTGGCCGACCTTTCTACTTGTAGCTTTCTTTATCGTTACTCCATTGGGCGGACAGCTCCGGGCATAGTCGATGCGCTTTATTATCAAAATCAACGCGGTTTTCGGTCAAAAGAACCGAAAAGACAGAAGGGCGAGTGGCGCAGGGGAACCTCCCCCCTGCGCTCTCCCAGGTAGGGTCGAGGATTGGCGCGCCGGTTTAGGTTGAGGCTTTATTTGCCCGTTTGCTCACGGCTTCGCTTCGCGAGTGCCCCATTGTCTCAGCCTTGCCACGTTTCCAACCCCCGCCACGTCAAACCGGACGTGCGGATTTACCGCATCCGGCTTTCCTCTTGCCTTCACGCAAGGGTTTATGATGCCTATCGGCTGGCAGCGCTTTCGGGACGGTAGGGTCGAACCTTGTAGTCATTGTAGAGACCGAGGTTCTCATACAACCATCCCCTACTCCACCTGTCCCAGCCGAAGCCCCTCCGGTTCCGCGCCCTCAGGAGGTGTCGCCGTACCTTCTTCTCTACCCAATCCTTGATATAAGAGAAACATCGACTCGCCTGTCCGACGCGGAAGTAGTTCGCCCAGCCCCTCAGCTTTGGATTGATGATGTCGATGACCCGGCCGACGGGTTGTGAGACGAAGCGCCGGAAGATGTCCTTGAGGTCTTGCAAAAGCTTCGTCCTCGCCTTCATCCTCGGCGTCATGTGCACGCCCCACTTACCACTCCGGGTCTTTGCTCTGCGAAAGTCAAATCCAAGGAAGCTGAACGTCTCTCCCTTCGTCATATCAACGAGTCTCGTCTTCTCCGCATTCACCTTCACGTCGATGCGCGCCAATTCCTCAAGAAGTTTTCCATAGGTTTCATTGAAGAGCCACTCCCACTTCCCGCCGTACCCATCAACCAATGCCACTATATCGTCCGCGTATCGGGCATATTCTATGTAGGTAAAGCCCGACCTGCCGGTCTGCGCTTTCTGTCTCTCCAGCAGTGCGTCGACCTCGTTCAGGTAGATGTTCGCGAGGAGGGGAGAAGCCACTCCGCCCTGAGGAACTCCTCGTTTGCCGTTCATGGTAAGCATTACCTTGAGGAGCCTCAGTATTGTGTCATCCGCCACTCTTCGGGCCACTTTCGTGAGCAAGATGTCGTGTCTAATGTTGTCGAAAAAGGCCTTTAGATCAAGGTCGATAACGCGGGTCTTGTTGCGGACCACCGCGTTCGCCACACGATCAACTGCCTCGTGGGCTTTCTTTCCCGGGCGATACCCATAGGAGCCTTCCTGAAAATCAGCTTCAAAGATCGGTTCGAGCAGCAGCTTCAGCGCCCCCTCCACCACGCGGTCACGGATACAAGGGATACCCAAGACTCTCGTCTTTCCGTTGCTGGGTATCTCCTTTCTCCGGTTCCTCATGGGCAGGTACGTCTCTGAGAGCAACTCCTCCTGTATGTGTGCAAGAAACGGCTCAACGCCGGCTTCCTCGATCATCTCAAAGGTGATGCCGTCTATCCCCGGAGCGCCGTTGTTCTGTCGCGCCCGACGATAGGCTTCCTTGAGCGTCTCCTCCTTGCACAGGTGCACATACAGGCCCCAAAACCTGTGGTGCTTATCGGCTTTCGCCGTTGCATAGATCCTCTTTCTCAGATCCTGCAGACTGATAGGTGTCTTTGTCATCTCACCCCTGCCTCACGTATGTTGAAAGAGGAATAACAAGAGCAGGGCCTCTTCGCTCCTCGGGCATTACCCCGCATCAACGCTACTTCAGGCCCATCCGCCACCCTGCCGCCTTCGGCCCCTTTCCCGTTGGTGCGGTTATAGGACCTACCTTGCTCCGGTGATTTCTCAACCGGGGCGGCGAGGGCTTCTCCAGTTGCATGGTGCGTCCTTGCCATCATGCCGTCGCTCCCACCCCGCCGAAGTAGAACACCCGTATCAGCCAGATTTCGGGTATCCATACTGTCTTCACCTCTAGGTTGCAGGCTCGACCTTCGGGGCTTCTCACTTTCGGGGCCACCTCTGCGTTCACTTTCGTTACGGCCTGATAGCTCGCCGTCATCCTTTCGATGACGCTGTCGATGGGCTTCAGAATCTTGGTTTCCCGCCATCCTGCCATCCAAGCTATATGGCTCCTGGCTTTTGCCATAGCAGGACTGACTCCTGCTGAACACACCCGCCTTTTCTGGACGCACAACCCGGCGTGAGCCTCTCGACTCACCGGGCTCCCATCATCCAGCCGTCGGTCGCGCGCCAAACTGCCAGTGCGGAAATAGCGAGGGCTGCCTCTTGGCTATGCTCCCCAGCCAGAAT
This sequence comes from uncultured delta proteobacterium, assembly GCA_963749525.1. GTDB lineage: Bacteria > Desulfobacterota > Syntrophorhabdia > Syntrophorhabdales > WCHB1-27 > CAVVNC01. The sequence goes on along the minus strand of CAVVNC010000036.1, from coordinate 588 downwards.
ACCGCTTTCGTGAGGTGGCCGCGCAACCTCTTGAACTTCCTCATTGCCCACCTGACCAGTATGTCGTTCAGGTGACGCAACGTCGGATAGAGCGCAGATTTGTAAAAGCGTGCGCAGTAGTTGATCCAGCCCCTAACGACGGGTCTGGTTATCCGTGATATCTCCTCCAGGGATAATTCGCTTCTCAGATGAAGATTCCATCGCCTGCTCTGCTGTCGCATGCTCCTCCCCGCGGCATTGCTCACCGCAGGAGAAAAGTTGGTGTAATAGGTTCCCTCTCGACTCTTCGCCATCCTCGGGCGAAAAGTAAACCCGAGAAAGTCGAAGCTCACGGCAGGGTAGTCCTTTCTGCGGTTGGAGTTCTTGCAGTAAACGATCCTGGTCTTTTCCGGGTGGAGGTCCAGCTTGCACTCCTTGAACCGATCCTCAAGGGCCTTCCTGAGCGTACGGGCCTCCGACTCCGTACGGCAGTGGACCACACCATCATCCGCGTAGCGGCAGAAAGGCAGTGCAGGGTGATTCCGCTTCATCCAGAGATCGAACACATAGTGGAGAAAGAGATTAGCCAGGACCGGACTTGCGCCTCCT
>CAVVNC010000035.1:0-42037 GCA_963749525.1 uncultured delta proteobacterium | reverse complement strand
TCCACATGGACCCCCCATAGAGGGGATGGGGATGGCGTATGACCGCTCCGCCGATGCCCGCCCCTCTGAAGCACCCCTTCCAGTCTTTCGGGGCCTTCTATGACGACCGTTCTTGTTGACATGACCTATTTATTCTGGTAGCTTTTGACCAAAAATTCAATAGAGAAGCGCATGGGAATATTCACGAAAAGGGAGAAAGAACCGGCCCATGGAGACTCCGGCAGGGCAAGAGGGGCGCAAGCCCGCCCCGACGGCGACAGCCCGTGGAGGAAATGCGGGTTGTGCAAAGAGCAGGTCCTGAAGTCGGAGGTGGAGCGGAATCTCGACGTCTGTCCCAAGTGCTCCTATCACTTCCCCATATCCGTGGAGAAAAGGATCGCCATCACCTTTGACCCAGGGAGCTTTGCAGAGCTATATCCGAACATAGAGCCAGTCGACTTCCTCGACTTCGAGGACACGAAGACTTACAAGTCACGCCTTGCCGAGAGCAAGGAGGCGACAGGGAAAAGCGATTCCGTCGTGTGCGGCAGCGGACGGATCGGCGGCCAAAGCGTTCTCTGCGCCATCTTCGATTTCAGCTTCATGGGGGGCAGCCTCGGATCCGTGGCCGGAGAGAAGATCGCGAGACTGCTGAAGAGGCAGGATTCGGAAGACACCGGTTATCGTTTTTTGCGCGTCAGGCGGCGCCCGCATGCAGGAGGGCATCATATCCCTCATGCAGATGGCCAAGGTGTCCGGCGCCATTCAGCGGCTCAAGGCAGACCGTATCCCCTACATCACGGTGCTCACGGACGCGACAACCGGGGGCGTGACGGCGAGCGTCGGCATGCTGGGCGACATCATCATAGGCGAGCCCAAGGCCATGATAGGCTTTTCGGGCCCGAGGGTCATCAAGGAGACCATAAAGGAAGAGCTGCCTCAGGGATTTCAGCGGGCGGAGTTTCTGCTGGAGCACGGGATGATAGACCTCATATGCTCGCGCCAGGACCTTAAGCAGAAGCTTTATGACATCCTCTCCCTCGTCTCGACATGAAGGGCTATTCCGAGACCCTGGACTACCTCTACGGTCTGGAGAAATTCGGCATAGTATTCGGGCTGGAGAACATACGCTGGATACTGTCGCTCCTCGATAACCCACAGGACTCTTATCAGTCAATCCATGTCGCCGGCACGAACGGGAAGGGCTCCGTCGCCTCCATGGTCTCCACCGTGCTGAAGGGAGCCGGCTTCCGCACGGGCGCCTACACCTCTCCTCACCTCATTTCGTTCACGGAGCGCATCACCGTGAATGGGGAGCCCATCAGGGAAGCGGAGGTCGTGGAACTGACGCAACTCATCAAGGAGCGGATGGACAGAGAGGATAGGCAGAGAACTTTCACGTTCTTCGATTTCACGACTGCCCTCGCATTTGTCTACTTCAAGAGAAAAGGTGTCGATGTGGCAGTCGTGGAGGCGGGGCTTGGGGGCAGACTCGACTCGACCAACGTCATCAGCCCCCTCGTGAGCGTCATCACCAATGTCGGACTGGATCACCAGGATTATCTCGGAGACACCGTCGTAGAGATAGCGCGGGAGAAGGCGGGCATTATCAAGAAGGGCGTCCCAGTCGTGACCGGCGCTTCCGGGCCCGCCCTGGCGGTGATACGGGAGATTGCGGCGGACAAGGCGGATCTTTACGCTCTGGACGACGCATTTTCCTATTCCAAGAAGGGGAGGCAGACGATGTCGTACAGAGGCGTGAGGACCTTTCTCGACGACGTCTCCGTTCCCCTGAGGGGAGACCACCAGATGTTCAACGCGGCCCTCGCCCTTTGCGTCCTCGAGCTTCTCGCCGCCCGGGGATATCCTCTCGATGAATCACAGATACGCAAGGGGCTCGGGTCGACGCGTTGGCCAGGGAGGCTCGAATTCGCCCACCCCCTGCCGGGTAAGCCCCCCGTGCTCTACGATGGGGCCCACAATCCCGATGGGGCCCGTACCCTCGCCGCGTTCCTGAAAACCGAATTTCCGGACAAGCGGAAGGTACTCATCTTCGGCGTGATGAAAGATAAGGATTTCAAGGGGATGCTCGGGGAATTGCTTCCGGCCGTCCAGCATGTCATAATCACAAGGCCGGATACCGCGCGAGCAGCGGCACCCGCCGACGTCGCGCCACACGCCCCCGGTGCTTTTGTCACTGATTCGGTGAGAGAGGCCCTTGAGGCGGCATTCAAGACGGCAACCAGCAAGGATCTCATCGTTGTCGCGGGATCCTTCTACACTCTGGGAGAGGCAAAGCGGCTTCTCGATGAACCGGTATAGCATACTCATAGCGTTGTCTCTTCTTCTGTTGCTTCCGCCCCTCGCCGCACGGGGGGAGGTCAAGAGAGAGTCGGCTACCTCGGGTCCCGTCGACATCACAGCCCGGGAGCTTAAGTACAACAGGGAGCAGAACATCTACACGGCAGAGGGCGACGTGGAGATGAAGGAAGGGACAAGGCTTCTGACAGCCGATTTCGTTCTCTACAACGATGCTACCAAGGATGCCTTTGCCGAGGGGCATGTGATCTTTCAGGACCCGGAAAATGTCGTCCACGCAGAAAGGATGTCGATCAACACGGTGACGCAGCGAGGAACCATAGAAAAGGGCACGGTCTTCGCGAAGAACGGAAACTTTTACGCCACAGGCAATGAGATCGAGAAAACGGGGGAGTATACCTATTTCATGCACCAGGGGGAGTTCACCACCTGCGGATTCGACCACCCCGACTGGACATTCAAGGCCAAAGACGTCGACCTCACGGTCGGAGGCTACGCCACTGTCGACAATGCCTACTTCAACATCCTCGGGCATCCGGTGGCCTATCTGCCGTGGGGTGTCTTTCCCGTGAGGACGGAAAGGCAGTCGGGCCTTCTCGTCCCGGCGGTGACGTTGTCAAGCTTCAATGGGAAGGAGTTCGAGGATGCCTATTACTGGGCTATAGATAAAGACAAGGACGCGACCTTCTACTTCGACTGGCTCCAGGACCGCGGCGTGAAGCCGGGCGTGGAGTATCGGTACGCCCCTACGGAGACGACGAAGGGCTTCTGGTACGGATCGATAATCGACGATACGGGCTATGGCCATACCCGTTACCAGATCGAGGGGCAGCACCAACAGACCTTCGGCGACATCAACTTTAAGGCCGATGTCAATCACGTCTCGGACTACACGTATCTCGAGGACCTCGGCGCAACCGTCAATGACAGGAGCCAGAACTCCCTGCGGTCGGTGGTATTTGCCGAGAAGCCTCTCGAGCATTCTCTGCTGACCGGAGAGGCGGCCTATTTTCAGGACCTGACGCAGAAGCATAACAACGCGACCCTGCAGGACCTCCCGTCCCTCTCCTACTTCACGGAGTACTTCTCCCTCCTCAAGCAGAAACTCTACGGTGACCTGTCAGCTGACCTGACCAATTTCGAGGAAGGTACCGGCGACAGGACCACGAGGCTCACTGCCACCCCCACGGTGCGCGTGCCTTACTCGCTGAACGGGCTCAATTTTCTCGCCTCAGCGGGCGTCACGGAAAAATCGTACCAGACGAATAATCCCTTTCCAGGTGCCAGCGATACCGTGCACCACGAGGCTGCCACCATCGAAGGGGATGCCAATGCCGAATTCCTAAAAAACACGTCCACGAGCCTCTTCGACCTCGGGCAGGTCCAGAGTATCATCTCCCCGCGCGTGACTTACACGTACCTGAAGAACGACGAGTCCTTGGGGAAGGTTCCGTCCATCGATCCCGCGGACCGGACGAACGACGCCAACATCGTGACGTATTCGCTCAACCACTACTTCAATGCAGTCAAAGACAATGCGATACGTGAGGTCTCGCTCCTCGAGATAGAGCAGACCTACGGACTTACAGAGAAACTCGAGCCCCAACCTTTCCTCTATTACGGCTCGGGGAGCCGCCTCTCCGACATACACGAGAGATTTACCCTCTTTCCCACCACGAATATCTGGTATGTCAATGAGAACGTGTTCAGCGTCCACGGACAGGGTTTCACCACGATGACGAACAGCCTACACTACGCGCTTCCGCCTTTCTTACAGGTCGACCTCAGTCACAGCTACGGGAAGGAGTTCCTCGAACCCGCGACCGAGCAGATCTCCAAGGAAGCCAGCAACGAGGTGTATCTCAATACCACCCTGAAGTGGAGGCAGTTTGATTTCAACTACCAGATTTGGAATTCCTTTGCTCACCCCTCCGGCGTGGTCGATACGGCTGCCGCTGTTACGTACCACCCGTCGTGCTGGAGCGTAACCTTAACCGTGACGAGATCGGTGAGGCCGAACAATATCGGTTATAACCTCTCCTTCAACCTGCAGGGGCTAACGCAGAAGGTAGGGAGTCCTCAAGCCACATCTTCAACGTCTCCGCCTTTCCCGCCGCCGCCCCAGGGGACTTCGGCCCCTCTCCAGACTCCGGCAGTTCCAGGGGCGGTCCCGCAGAGCCCGCTGGCCCCACAGACCCCGCCTGCGACGCAGAGCCCGTCGGTGCCCGGGGAGCCCGCGACGATCTCACAGGCGGACCATGTGATGGGGAGCTAGGTTTGCTCATGGCTGGAAGTTCCCAATGAAAAGCCATCATACCGGCAGGAGTCTCGGGACGAGGCAGGGCAATGGACTGAAAATGAGGATGCTCGTCACGGGCAGCGACGGGCTCATGGGCACCAACATCCTGCCCTACCTCGGCACCGAGTTCGAGGTCATCTCTTCCGTCGAATCGCAGTGGGACATAACGAGCCCGGAGCAAAGCGAATTCTTCATACGCGATTCGAGGCCGCATGTCCTTCTCAATCTCGCCGCCATGACGGACGTCGACGGGTGTGAGGACAGGCAGGAAGCCGCCTTTCTCGTGAACGGCGAAGCCCCCGGCATGCTCGCGGGGATCTGCTCGCGCCGAGGCGTGCACATGATACAAGTGAGCACGGACTACGTCTTCGACGGGCGGAAGGGCGCGCCCTATACCGAGGAGGACGCGACAAACCCGCTCTCCATCTACGGAAGATCTAAGAGGCTGGGAGAAGAGAGGGTGAAGGCGAGCCTTCCGACCGCTGCAATCTTGAGGACCGAGTGGGTCTACGGAAAGGGCGGGGCGAACTTTATCACAAAGGTCGTGAGGGCTGCCCGCATCAAGGGTAGCGTGGAAGTGGTGGACGACCAGACCGGCGCGCCTACCTATGCCCGAGACCTCGGCCGCCCCATCGCGGAGCTGGCGCGAAGAAGACGGCACGGCATCTACCACGTCACGAATAGCGGCACCTGCACGTGGTATGGGTTTGCAAAGCACATCTTCTCCTTCCTCCACATGGATATTCTGTGCACGCCGGTCTCCTCCGCCTCGTACGGGAGAAAGGCCCCAAGGCCGGCCTATTCCGTGCTCGATTGCGGGAAGGTAGCGGCCGACGCGGGTATCCGCATGAGGAGTTGGCAGGAGGCCGTCGAGGAGTACTTGACAGACAGTGAAAGCGATATTTTTCTCTGATGCCCACCTGACCGACAATGAAGCCGACAGAATCGAGACCGTCTCCGGGATCATACGCGACATCACGAGGGACGCGGACCTGGTCTTTGTCCTGGGCGACCTGTTCGAGTTCTATCACGGTTACGACGGCTATATCTATCCCTTCTATCGTGAGTCGGCGGACCTCTTGCGCAAAATCGCTTCAGACAGGCCGGTCTACTTTATCGAGGGGAACCACGAATTCGGGCTCGGCCAGCATTTCGAGTCCTACACCGGCGTGAGGTGCGTGGAGAGCCTGACCATCAACATGGACGACCGCAAGGTCTTCCTCTCCCACGGGGACGAGATAGGCTCCCCTCTTCTGAGGAGGGTCCTGAAGTCCCGTTTCGTCTATTCCATCATGGATGGCCTCGGTCCCGGCCTTACGTGGAAGATCGCCATGATGAGCAGACCCATCCTTTCCAAGAGTCACAAACCCTATAATAAGAAAACCCTGGACCGCTTCCGCAAATACGGGAAAAGAAAGCTTCAGGAGGGTTATGACGCGGTAATACTGGCCCACTCGCATATGGCGGATATCGAAGAATACGAGTGGAACGGCAGAAAGAAGACCTACATGAACACAGGGGACCTCATCACATCGTTCACCTACGGCGTCTATGTGACGGGGAAAGGCTTCTCGGTGGCGACGTACGGCGGAATCCGGCACGAATAGCGAATGCCCCGGTGAGCGAAAAGCTTAGGGGGATGGGGGGAGTGAGGGCCGGAAATGAGCCAGCGACAAAACGAGCGAAGCGAGGGTGAGGGGGGAGGCTCTGGCAGCTTTGCTGCCGGAGGGGGCGCTGAGCCCCAATAACTGCCAGCCGACTTAAGCCTCACGCGAGGACTTCGGCGATATGATCAAGGAGATCCTTTCTCCCGGACCCGTCTTTGGCGGAGAAGGGAAAGACCTTCTCCATTCCGAGAAGCTGCTGAAAGGAGAGCCTCGCCCGGGCTCGCCCGTCCCTCCCCTCTTTGTCCGCCTTCGTGAGCACGAGGGAAAAGGCAAGACCGTTGTCATTCAGCCATTCCAGGAGCATCCGGTCGAGGTCGTCGAAGCTCCTCCGGATATCGAAGGCCCAGAAGACGCGCCTGATCCATTCGTTGCCGATCATGTAGCCCTCCACCATGGTCTGCCAGTTCTCATAGATCCCCTTCGATACCTTCGAGTAGCCGAAGCCGGGGAAGTCGGAGAAGATCATCTCGTTGCGCCGCCCCTTACTCTCGCTTCTGACGCCATAGAGATTTATGAGACGGGTGGCCCCCGGGGTACTCCCCGTTCTTGCGATCTTTCGCGCGACAAGGGTATTGAGGAGAGAGGACTTCCCCACGTTCGACCTCCCCACAAAGCAGATCTCCGGCAGGGGAATTCCCTTCCTGTCGCCGGCCTTGGTGAGGCTTTTCAGGAAACTTGCGTCGATGATGCGCATAGCCTATTGTAGTCGTTTTGCCGGAATCAGACAAGCCGGACCGGCTTGACCCCTATTCTTCTCGGAGCTTCAGGCGGCCGGGCAGGACCTCGTCGATGGCCTCATATCCCAAAAGCACCATGAAGAGCCGGTCAAGGCCGATGGAAACGCCCGCCTTCGGACCAGGTACGCGTGGGAGAGCTTCGAGAAAAGCTTCGTCGAGCGGGAAGAGCGCCTTTCCGAGACTCCTCCTCTTCGCCTGATCCGCCGCGAACCGGATGCGCTGCTCTTTTGCATCGAGAAGCTCACTGTAGCCGTTTGCTATTTCGAGGCCCTTCATATAGAGCTCGAACCGCTCCACCGTGTGAGGGTCCTTCTTCCTCGCCATGGCCGTCAGGGTTGCCGGCCAATCCTTGATGAAGCAAGGACCCTCCTCCTGCCTGTTGACGCGCGGCTCTACCTCCTGAATGAACAGTTTGAAGAAGAGGTCCTCCCACGTGTCTTCTTCCGACAAGCCCTCGAAGCCCCGCTCCTTCATCCGTGAAAGAAGGACATCGGCAGGCAGGGGAAAGGGGTCGATATCAATCGCGTCCAGGAAGAGCTGGCGCAGCACAAGGGTTCTCCACGGCTTGTCGACGTACTGCATTGCCTTCCCCCCGAGGCTCATCCCCACGAACCGGATCAGCTCCCGCGTCTCCTCCATCGCTTCCACGTAAGTACCGGGTGAGTACCACTCGAGCATGGTGAACTCCATGCTGTGCACCTCTTCCAATTCCTCCACCCTGAATACCTTGCAGATTTGGAAGATGCGCTCGAGGCCCGAGGCGAGAACCTTTTTCATCCCCATCTCCGGCGACGTATGGAGGTAGTAGGGGCCGGAATCCTCCGCGAACACTCGCAGGGGCTCTATGTAGGGATCGGTGGGAGTGGATCGGTCGAGATACGCTGTTTCCACCTCCACGAAAGCGCGGTCGAAGAAGAACCGGCGTATCGCCCTCAGCATCGCGTCCCTTGTCTTCAGCAGATCGGCCAGGGTCTCAATGTGCGCGGGTCCCATCAGAGCCGCATCATATCATGTCAGCGGCGGGAATCGCAAACGATTGCCTTTGCGGTTGCTAAACCCTGGTCACCTGTGTATAGAGTAATCTCCTATGGGAAGAGAATTGGATTTCGTAGGCACACTGAAAAAAGGATTTCTGAACGGGCTTTCCCTTACCCTCGACATAATCAAGGTAATCGTTCCCTTCTACCTGCTTGTCGAGCTACTCAGGTACCTCGGCTTCATTCAGCTCATCGGCGGGATCTTCAGGCCCTTCATGGGCCTTTTCGGCCTTCCGGGAGAATCGGCACTCGCCCTGATAGCCGGATACACGGCAAATCTCTATGCCGCCATTGCCGTTCTCAAACCGCTCCATCTCTCCCCGAAGGACGTGACGATCATCGCCCTTATGCTTGGCATCTCACATAGCCTGCCTATGGAGACTCCTATTACGAAAAGGACGGGCGTCAACGCATGGCTGCTTCTCGCGGCGAGGCTCTTCTTCAGCCTGCTTGCGGGAATGGTGCTCAATCTGGTATGGAAACTCTTCTAGGCGCCCTGAAAGGGTCTTTCCTTCTCTGCGGTCAGCTCTTCCTCATCATCGTTCCCCTCACCATTTTCTACGAGTTCCTCAAGTCGAGGGAGGCCGCTCTCGGCGGAAACAGGCGCTCCTTCGCGGGCATCTCCGGCAATGGGCTCATCCCCCTCCTGACGGGCATCGTCATCGGCCTTACCTACGGGGCGGGAGTGATAATCCACTCCATACGCTCGACGGACATCGGAAAAAGAGAGGCCTTTCTCATCCTCCTCTACCTTTCCATCTGCCACGCCGTCATCGAGGACACCCTGATCTTCGTGGTGATCGGGGCGAACGGGATAGTCCTCCTTCTCGGGAGGTTCTTTCTCGCGACCCTCTTGACTTACCTGGTGCACAGGGCGGGCTTAGGGAAACGGTGAGGGGTTCTGCCCCAAAAAAGGGCCAGCCACCGGGAGGAACGGTGGCTGGGGGGTTTTTCCTCCATCTGTTGGAGGGAAGGAATGAAGATACCCAAGATAAAGCAAGCCCCGTGCCACTTTCCGGAAATCGGCCGAATGCCCAGGAATAGCCAGTGTTTGCGCCGTTTCCCTGTGGTTCGTTCCCCCGGTCGAAAAGGCCGTGGCGCGGAGGCCCCAATAGTCCGTTTCCGCACACTTTGACCGAAATCGACACACCATGAGCCAGCGGCAAAACCGGGCGAAGGGCAACTCTACTAGAGCCCCAAACGATCCTAGCGGAGGCTCCGCCCGCCTGGAGGGGGTGCCAATCGGAGGAGACAGGAGGGAGCTCACCACACCAGCGAAAGGAGTGAGGGGAGGCTCCGCGGCTTGTCCGTGGAGGGGGTGCTAAGCCAACGGCAAAACCGAGCACAGCGAGGGTGAGGGTAAGCTATGACCAGCCGCTCTTAGGCGAGCGAAGCGAGTCTCTTAAGCGGGGAGGCTCCGCCGGCTTGGCCGGTGGAGAGGGTGCTGAACCCCATTAATTGCCACACGCCTTTCTTTAGCGTATACTAAGAAGTATGGATTCTCCCTGGGAATCCTGACCATAGCGGATCGACCATGGCTGTCCGTCTCGTAGATTCTGTGACCCGGACCTTGATAAGGGATGGAAAGGAAGGCGACGCAAACGCCCTGAGCACCCTTTTCGCCCGCTATCAGGAGAGGGTCCTGAGAATAGTCCGCCTCAGACTGAGCGCGCCCTTGCGCGACCGGCTTCGGCTCCAGTCGATGGACATCCTCCAGGAGACATTCCTCCACGCCATCCGAAAGCTCAAGGATTTCGAACCGACCACGGAGGCCTCTTTTCTCCACTGGCTGAGCCGGATCGTGGAGAACGTGATCCGGGACCAGATCGACTACTCGCGCGCCGGAAAGAGGGATTCTGCGGCGGAGCGCTCACTGGACCAGTCCATCGCTTTGCAATCGGGCCACGTGCATCTGCGCGACCTGATCCCGGACGAGGGTACTTCTCCCACGCAAGCGGTCGTGAGAAAGGGCATCAGGTCAATCGTCGATAACCTTCTCCTCGAGCTTGAGGAGCCCGAACGGGAGCTGATCATCCAGAGAAAGCTCGAGGGACTTACCTTCGGAGAGATGGCCGCTGAGCTCGGCAAGAGCGAAGATGCCGTGCGAAAGCTTTTCAACCGCTCCTTCCAGAAACTCATCGCCCTCGCAGAGAAGAACAAGGTATCCGAGAGGCTCGGCTTCGGATGATCGAGACGGAGCCGAAAAGTAGGGCGGAGATCATCGAGGACTTCGTCGAGCAGTTGCTCGAAGGCGGTGATCGATCGACCCTTGAGGAGTACTGCGGCCGGTACCCCTCCATGCGAAGGGCCTTCGAAGGGAAGTTTGAATGCGTAAGGGCCCTGGAGGAGGGGTTCAGGGAAGACAGCCTCGCCGGCGTCGAGATCGACGACTACCTCGTAGTCGAGGAGATCGGCCGCGGCGGCATGGGCGTTGTCTATCTCGCCCTCCAACGGCCTCTTGACAGATACGTGGCCCTCAAGGTCCTTCCCATGGGCCTCCTCCCGGACACAAGGGAGATAGCGCGCTTCCGGAACGAAGCAAGGGCCGCTTCCCGACTTAGCCACCCTAACATCGTGCCCGTCTATTCAACCGGCGAGGACAAGGGTATGTACTACATCGCCATGGCGTTGATCCCGGGCATCTCTCTCGCCAGGGTGTTGGAAGGGTTGAGAGCGGCGGGCATCGAGCCGGAGAGGGCATCTGTGGTGAAGGATATCATCGAGACCCGCGCCGATCTCCCCCGCATCGGCCTGCCAACAGGGACGTCGATGGCGGCCGGAAGGGAACCTTCGTTCTGGAATCAGCCATACTTGGACCTCGTTTTCTCCCTCGGCTCAGACGTCTCGGACGCTCTCGCTTACGCGCACCGGAACGGCGTCTGCCACGGCGATCTCAAGCCCTCCAACGTCATGCTGTCGTCCGGCGGCGTGCCCATGATCGTCGACTTCGGTCTCGCCCGGGACGTGAAGTCCCTCGTGAGCATTCGGTCGCAGGATTTCCTCGGCACCCTGGCATACGCTTCCCCCGAGCACCTCAGCCGCAACATCGTGAACGAGAAGTCGGACATCTGGTCCCTGGGGGCGACCATGTATGAGATGATCACGCTCCGGCAGCCTTTTCGCACAGACGATGTGGCTGGCACCATCGGAAGGATCGCAAAAATGGACCCTTCGCCGATGAGGGAGCGATCGAGGAGGGTTCCGAAGGACGCGGAAGCGATCGTCGCAAAATGCCTCGAAAAAGAGCCTGCGAGGCGTTATGACAATGCGCAGGGTCTGAAGGAGGACATCGACAGGCTTCTCGCCGGCACGCCGGTCAACGCCCGTCCCATCGGAAGGGCGGCAAGGCAGCTCAAACGCGCGAGAAGGAACCCTCTGGTCTCGCTGCTCGGCGCGGCCCTTATCGTCTTCGCCTTGATCACCCCCTGCATCATGTTCAATTCGGCCATACGAGCGTCGGTGAGCACGGGCACACAATATTATGACGAAGGCAGGTATCCGGAGGCTTTGCTATTTTACGAAAGGGCGTTGAACCGCTTGAGATGGATTCCCTTCACGGAAAACAGAAGGGCAGAGGTGCTCTGCGACCTCGGCAACGCATGGTCCGGAAAGGGAGAGTACGAAAAGGCGATCTTTTCCTACGAAAGCGCCCTGAGGATCGATCCAGGCATGGTCTCCGCCTTCATCGGCCTCGGGGACGTCTACTTCGAGATCGGGGCGTACGACAAGACGGTTTCCTGTTACGACAAGGTCCTCCTCCTTTCGCCGACGGACAGGAACAGCTACTACCAGCGCGGAAAGGCTTACAGGCGGCTGGGCATGTACGATAAGGCGCTGAAGGACTTCCGTGGGGCCATCACCCTGGCTGCGGGCGACGTGGACACGTTAAAGGAGATTTCCGCGGTGCTGAGCGAAAAAGGTCTTTCCACCGTGAGGGAGCGGAGCGCCTACCTGGGAGAGGCGGGATTTACGGGTCCGGAAATCCGCGCAATCCTTGGGAAGAGGGAGGGCGACAGATAGTAGCCGCCTGATAACCTTAAGTCAATTGCTGCTTTGCCCGCATTGGGGTCTTCCGCCAGGGTGCTCCTCACAGAATGAGTATGCCCAGCACCAGGATGAGGACGATGAACAGAATGACCCACGTCTCCGTGCGTTCGGCCCTCGACATGTCGGCCTCCTCTTTCCTTATCGGCGCCTTGGGTGAGGATATTAAGGTCCGTCGATCAGCCTCGAGCACCAGACGATCAGCCTTCTTCCGCCGGCATCGAATGATTTCTCGACCCCTGCCCCGCCATCTATGTTAATATAAAACGTCTTTACGAAAGGACCGCATCTCAAGGAGAGGACCATGAGACGCTTTCTTCATTGGCTTGTGCTTGCGTGCGGGTTCGCGCTTGTTTGCCTCCGTCTCTACCCGTCCGATGGCCCCGAATGGATCTCGAATCTCTTTTTCGATGACGCAATTCGGGTGAAATTAGAGGCGGTCAGCCTCGGCGTGATCGGGAGCCTGGGTGAATCTGTCGCCAACAACGCCACCTATGCATCCAATTTCAACTCGCTGGTTCATACGTTCGCCATTCTCATCGAGGTAGTCATAATAGCCGTCTTCTTCTATCTCGTGGCGCGGAAGATTTAGAGACCCTCCACCGCCTTTTTCGCCTAAAGCCTCTCCCCTTCGCACCCCTCATCTTAAGGGGGCAGACAAAAAAACCCCGGCGCAGTGGAAGCACCGGGGTAATGGAACAACATCCCTAGGCAGTTGAAACGGGTATTTTCCTCGATTCCTCTATGGCTTCCTGCGTCTTGGGCACCCTGATGGAGAGCACGCCGTTCTTGTACGCGGCTTCCACTTTCTCGATGTCGACCGCGCCAGGCAACGATATGTCCCTGCTGAAGCATCCGTAGGACCGCTCTGTATGGTGATAGCTCAACACTTTTCCCCCGTCCTGGACCTTCTTCTCACCGCTGATGGTGAGTATGCCGTCGTGGACCGATACATCTATGTCGTCCTGGCTCATTCCCGGCATCTCGGCGGAAACGTTAATGCTGTCGGCTGTTTCGTTGATGTCGATCCTCGGAGAGTAGACACCCCTCGTCTCCGGCACCACATAGGTTACGCACGAGCCCCCGAAGACCTCATCGAACAGGCAATCCATTCCGCTCTCGATATCGGAGAAGAATTCGCCTTCCCTCCAAAGGTCCAGGGGCTCATTCTCAATGCGTCTGAGTGAGAGTTCCATAGCACGCCTCCTTTTTAGTCTGATGTGTCGGACTCCACGCCCGACATCCTCTCCAACCTTTGCTGCCGTTGGAGATGGACTTAAAACATAGGTCTTAAATCCTCTAGGAAGGTAATCGTCAAACCCTGTTGTGTCAAGAATATCGAGCGTTCCGCAGAATAAAGTAGCGATTGCCCCGGCGTAATCTTTTCCTAAAGCGGAGCCTAGCTTAGCGAAGGATAAGATGGAGCCGGTCGGTAACGGGAATGAATTCTGCGGAACGCTATAGAGGGCGAATAGGAGGGGGGAGGAGGTTTGGCTTTCGATTCATCTGCGCTTTCCGGGTGTCAGCGATGTCCTTAACCGGCAGAAGGAGCTGAAAGAGTCGGGATATGTCTCGTGCGGTCCATTCGCTCGTAATCCCGCGGTGTGGTGACATGTTGTGACGGGCGAATGGGCATATCTTCCGACTCCGGCAGACCGTGGGGAGCGATGAAGACCTCTCGCTTACGAAACTTGCTCCGCCAGCTCCGTCTTTAGCTCGTATGTACAAATGGATAGCGCCAAACCTCCTCGATGTTCATTGCACAACGGATAGCTGAAGCAAAGGCTATGCCACATTATAAGTATTTGATATTAAATGTAGTAATAGATGACGGAGGGCCGCTTTATGGAATCAATTCCACAATATTTGTGGAATTGATTCCATAGCCGACCTACGCATTCCCTCTTCGCCTGCCCGCCCTCGTGCCGAACCTTCACACGAAGCCTATACTGTGGTTACGCGAAGACGGGCCCGCGCTTCCAGAGACATGCGTTGGGGCGGGTGACGGAAATGCGAAATAAGAGAGGAGGCTTCATGCTTGGAAAACGCTTTCTTGCCGGTCTGCTGCTTCTTCTGACGGCCGCCTGCGCAGGGACGGCTGCACAGGGCCCGGCTTCCCCTTCTTACGACGGGGCCGCCGAAACCCTGAAAAGGGCCGTCGCCACCTACAGGGCCCTGGAGCCTAAATTGACGGCGGATCAGAAGGAGGAATTCAGAGAGGCCTACGCGCAGCTCTGCAAGTCGTATCAGACCGCGGGGATTCTTCTTGCCTCTGCCATGGAGGACACCCAAGATCAGGCGAACACGAATACGGCCTTGCTGGCCTTTCAGAGGACCGTGGCCCAACTGCCTGCCATGGCGGACAGGATCTCCCAGGTGGCCCGGGGATTCGAGGCAGCGAAGTAAGGTCCTGTCCCTCCCGGTAGACCGACGATGGGATCGAAGAGCCTCTCAGTGCGCCCCCGGCGCGGTCAATAGACGCCGTATTCCTTGGTGGTCTCCACCCACACCTTAACCAGCTCAGGCTTGCAGCCCTCCATCTCGCCCACGCCGGTGGTCATGATGAAGCCGCCCCCTTTGCCCACCTCCTTGCACAGCTTGATGGTGAATTCGCGCACGCTCTCGGGCGTGCCGGCCTGGAGCAGGGTGTTCTTCATGCCGCCGGCGATGCACATGGTGTTGCCCACGATCTCCTTCGCCTTGAAGATGTCGGTCGATTGGAACCAGCCCACGGTCTTACCCTTGGGCAGCTCCGCGAGGTACGGGAGCCGCTGATCCCACGCCCCCTCGTAGAAGACATAGGGCATGATGCCCTGCTCGATGAGACCCAGGTACAAGGCCTTGAGCTGGGGCCAGTAGAACTTCTCAAACTGCGGAAGGGACATGAAACCGTCCGAGCCGCGGTGGAGGGGTATGAAGAAAAGTTGATGCCTGTGGCCCGGCTCCAGTTCACCGCATATTCGAGCTGAAACCGGAGGACCCTCTCCTCCGCTGCCAGGAGCTTCTCCGGCCGGCGGTAAAGGTCCATCATGATGCCGCGCATCCCGCGCAAGGTGTCCGACATGAAATCGAAGGGGGCCTCCACAAGGGAGCCAACGAAGGTGGGAGGCGGGAAGCCCAAGGCGGCGAGGCGCTGCACTGTGCGGACTGCACGCGCGTCCGCGGCGGCCTGGGCCTCGATTGCTCGCCCGAGGGCCGAAAAGCCTTAGTTACGGGAGGTATCGCGAGCATCCCTAAATTAAGCAGGGAGTAGGAGCCGTATGCGGCGAGACCAAGGGGGGGAAGCATCGCGAGACCTTCAAGCTCCGTGAAGATGCGGGGCCACAGCTTCCTGATGCTCCAGTCGGCCGGGTCTTCCAGGAAGGCGTCGTAGTCCTCGGGCTTCATATACTCTCCCTCCACGAACTGGAAGGATCCGTTGGGGCTGTGGCCACCGTGACCGGGAAAACGGACCGCGCGGTCGCCCACCGCCAAGCTCGGACCGGGGTTGTTGTAGACGCCGAGAACAGAGTCCGACTGGAAATAGAGGCCGGCCTTCTCGAGCATCTCCAGCTCCTTGTCGGCGTTCTCGTGCTGTTCCTGGCGGGTGACGCCGTACATCTCCGCGAGCATATAGCTCATGTCTAGCTGGATAGGGATGCGGTCCGGCTGTTTCAGCTGCATGGCGTCCTGAAAGCGCTTGAGGCGCTCGGCGAGGAGTTTGTCTGGGGCTTTGCCCGCGTCCGGGTCCTTGAAAGATTGGGCTGTCATCGTTCCTTCCTCCTTGGATATATGTGGTGAAGACGACCCGTCCGCCGCGCATTGCCTCCACGACAAAAGGGGCGGCGCGCAAGGGATGTTCCAGACGGAGAAAACAGGCTAATGCGCCAGGATAGCATAGAGAAGGGCGGGACGCCAAAAAGAAAAGCTATCAGTCTGTTGTTTCGCAGGTTGTCTCGTCACTCACTGTCGGCGGTCGTCAGGGCAGCTTCGATGGCAGCCATGAGCGGCGGTAGGTCGTCTGTGACAGTAGCCCACACGAGATCGAGGTTGATATCGAAATAGACGTGAATCAGCCGATTCCGCATAGCCACTATGTCGGTCCAAGGTATGGCAGTATACGCCTTCCGAGTCTCGTCCGTAACTTTCGATGCTGCTTCGCCGATCATTTCCACGGATTTAATAATGGACAGCGTAAGCATCCGATCGCCGTCCAAATCGTCTCGTTTTCTGCCTCGGGCGAACGACACGGCCTCCCTGGCGGCGTCGAGCATATGTCGGAGACGGATAAGATCATCCTTCCGCATATTGGACCTCGGCATCCCGCAATACCTCTCGTCTGAAGTAGCGGCTCAGATCCTGCGGGGTCCGTAAGTCTACCCGCCGACCCAGCAGACCCGATAGCTCATTCTCCATCCGGGCTATCTTGAGAAGGCCCACCCTCTGCGCGGGCTGGAACTCAACGAGGACGTCGACGTCGCTCGTGGAGGCGAAATCCTCCCGAAGGACCGACCCGAAAAGTGACAGTCGCCGAATATGGTATTTCTCACAGAAACGTCTCACCACTTCATTCGGTATGTTTATTCGGGCGTTCCTGCCCATGGTTTCACTCGCTTTCTCTGCTGCGCTGTCTGAAACTATACGTGAAGACTTGGGAATGAGCAATAGGATTTGCAAAACGGCAGGGCGAGTCCCACAGTTTTCAGGGTCTCTCGTGCTCATTCAAAGGTGGCCCCGCGAGCGCGATGGCGGCGCGCCGCCAGGATCAAGGGAGAAGTGATAATTCAATGACCGTCCCTGACCGCCCGCCCAGAGGGTCCCCTCCGTCCTTCCCCTTTCATCTGGCTGCCGGCGCTGTTAACCGTCAAATCTGTTTGATTTTCCGGTGTTGCAGTCCGAGCACAATGTCTGCAAGTTGCCTGAAGTCGTCTCTCCTCCGTTTGCCCACGAAACAATATGGTCGATGTGCAGTTCAATGCCTCGGTCAGTCGCTGGTGATCGACCGCATTTCACGCACCTGAATCCGTCCCGATTGAGGATTTCGTATCGCAGTGATAATGAAATGCCTCGACGAGTTGTATGTGGAGACGCCGCCACTATGGGCGGGGCTGTTTGCGGCTCTTTCTCGATTTCTGAGGAGGAGCCACCCGACTTCCAAGAAAGAAACTCAGCACATATGTCATACCATGGTTTTTGGAAAACCTTTTGATACCTCGAAACAGAGATTGGAGACAATGGCTGTTTCATCTCCTTTGCACGAGGCTGGCGATTGAGGGCCTGCCACACCCGGTCAAGGTTCGCCAAAAGAACCGTTTTATCAATCTGCCTGTCATAGCGAGGGTACAGCCCCGATCTCTGACAAAACACTTTCCAACTGCCGAAGTGGTTGGATATTGTGGACTCGGCAATACCAGTTGCTTCTGAAAAGGCGAAACTAGAAATGAAGTCGCAGCCTATGGATTGGGCGTATTCAACAAGTTTCTGAATTAGTTCAGTATCAGAATACTTGTTATAGCGCTTAATAGAATAGCCGGTCATTTCTCTATCGGCCCATGGTTAACATCTTTTTTCAGCTTGTTACATGTTCGCTTCCATTCGATGATTCTGTTTGAATCAATCAGCAATTAACCACGCTACGGCCGCGGCGAGTTTCGATGGATAACGAGGCGTCCCGAGGCATGGGGTGCGAAGGCGTACTTCTGTGTGCGTCGAAGCATCACAGGGCAACCGCCTGTTCTTGCGGGGCACCCGGGCGGTACGGCCCCAGTGTTCCCGGGTCGCCCGCGAAAGGCGCCTCGGCCGCTTTAGGGCGACTTCAGAAGATCAGGCAAGGCCTCCGGGTCTAACGCCACCTCCCTCTGGCTCCCGTCCTACATGTCCCGCACGAGCGCTTTCCCCTTATCCACCTCCTCGTCGCCTACTATCACCACGAAGTCCGCTCCCATGGCAGACGCATATTTCATCTGCGACTTGAGCGACGTCGCAGACGGCGCGTAGGCGAGCCGCGTGCCGGAGGCTGCAAACGCCTTGAGCGCCGGGATGAGGAAGGCCCTCGCCCTTTGCCCACGGTCGCGAGAAAATAGAGGTACCCCTTGCGGGGAGGAGGCTCCGGAATGATGGACGCGAGCCGCTCCATGCCGACGGCGAAGCCTATGCCGGGTATGGATGGTCCTCCCATCTCCTTGACGAGGTTATCGTAGCGCCCCCCTGCAACAAAAGCCTTCTGTGCGCCAAGCTCCGAGGAGGTCACCTCGAAGACGGTCCGCGTGTAATAGTCAAGGCCCCGAACGAGGCGCTTGTTCACGGAGACGGGAACACCGAAGCCCTTGATCTGATCGAGGCATTGGTCGAAATGGTCTCTGCATTCCCCGCATAGGTAGTCGAAAAGCACCGGGGCATCCCTGATGACCTCGTTGCATTGAGGTACCTTGCAGTCGAAGACACGAAGGGGATTTCTCTCGAGCCTGCCCAGGCAATCCTCGCAGAGCCTCTCTTTCCTGTCCTCGAGGAACCCCGCGAGGGCCTGCCTGAAATCGTCGCGGCACTCCTTGCAGCCCACGCTGTTGATCTCTATGGCATAGCCCGAGCAGCTCAACCCATCCAGAATGAGCCGGATCATCCAGATAAGCTCTGCGTCGACGATGGGCTCGGCCACGCCGAAGACCTCCACGTCCATCTGGGAGAACTGCCTGAACCTGCCCTTCTGGGGCCTCTCGTGGCGGAACATGGGGCCCATGGTGAAAAGCCTGCTCACCCTCTCCCGAGCGTAGAACGAGGCCTGCAAGTACGCGCGGACCACGCCCGCCGTGCCCTCGGGCCTTAAACTCACCGAATCGCCGCTCCGGTCCGTGAAGGTGAACATCTCCTTCTCCACGATGTCCGTGGTGTCCCCGATGCTCCTCTTGAACAGCTCCGTCTTCTCCAGGGCGGGTATCTGTATCTCCCTATACCCGAGAAGCCCGAGATAATGCCTCGACACGCTCTCTATGAGGCTGAATTTCTCGACTTCCTCCCCGTAGACATCCCTGAATCCGCGGAGGGCCTTTATGCTTTCCATAGTGATTTCCTGACTCGCCTAGGGGCTATTACAACTGTATGAGGACAGCCTCGATCATGCCGTCTATGGCCCTGATCTGCCCGAGAACCTCGTTGTCGATAGGGCTGTCAACAGAGACGAAGGCCGCCTCTTCGCCGGTCGTCTGCCTCGACAGGCCGAAGCCCGCAATGTTTATGGCGTTGCTGCCAAGAATGGTGCCCACTTTGCCGATGATGCCCGGCCGGTCCATGATTCTGAAGTGGAGGAAAGTGCCCTCCGGTATGATGTCGAGCCTGAACTTGTCGTAGAGAACGATGCGCCCGGAGCCGTCCGCGAAGACCGACCCCGCCACGATCGTGTCCCTAACGTCCGTCTTTATGTCGACGAGCACGAGGTCATTGAACTTGTCGAACTGCTGCGTCTTCGATTCTTCGACGGTGATGCCCCTGTCCTTCATGATGTAGGGAGCGTTGATAAAAGTAATGGTCTCCTTGCACGAGACCTCGAGGAAACCCCTTGATGGCGGCGATGGTGAAAGGCTGGTAGCTGAAGGGCACGTCGAACTTGCGCTCGCAGAGGTCCTCCACGAACATCTTCCCCACCATGACGAATCGGAGCTCCTGAGCCCTCCCTTTGGTAAGCTGGGCCGCAAGCTTTCCCATCTTCTCCGCCAGCTCGAAGTAGCGCTGCATCTCCGAGGGAAGCTGCGACTTGATGAAGGGTATGTTCACCGCGTTCTGATAGGCCTTGCCGTGGAGGGCGTTATAGACCTGCTCGGCGATGATGGTGGCGACCGCGTCCTGCCCCTCTTTTGTGTTGGCCCCTATGTGGGGCGTGGCAAAGACGTTGTCCAGCTCGAGGAGCTTGTTTGCCCCGGCAGGCTCCTTCACGAAAACATCCACGCCCGCGCCAAACACCTTACCCGCTTTCAGCGCATCGTAGAGGTCGCTTTCGTTGACGATCCCGCCCCTGGCGCAGTTGACGAGTATGACGTTCCGCTTCGTGAGGGCAAGCTCGTTCGCGGTGATCATGTTCTTCGTGGCCGGCGTGAGGGGGGTGTGAAAGGTAATGACGTCAGACTCCCTAAGCAGGTCTTCCAGGCTGTCGTACAGGAGAACGCCCGCTGCGTCCGCCTTGCTCTTCTTGATGTAGGGATCATAGGCGATCACTTTCATGCCGAAGCTCTTGGCCCGGATGGCCACGTTCGTCCCGATCCTCCCGAGCCCCACAATGCCGAGGGTCTTGTTATAAAGCTCGATCCCCATGAATTTCTTGCGGTCCCACTTGCCCTCCTTCAGGGAGTTGTTCGCAAGGGGGATCTTGCGGGCGGCGGCGAGCATGATGCCCATGGTAAGCTCGGTCGCGGCCAGGGTATTCCCCGTGGGGGCGTTCATCACGATGATCCCCTTCTTGCTCGCCGCTTCGATGTCGATGTTGTCGAGCCCCACCCCTGCCCGGCCTATCACTTTCAGCCTGCCCGGGTTCGCGACAAGGTGCGCCGAGATGGGCGTGCCGCTCCGCGTGATGATGGCGTCGTAGTCGCCGATCGTATTGAGAAGCTCGTCGCCCGAGATCCCGGGCCTTACGTCCACCTCTATCGTCTTGTCGAAGGTCAGTTTACTGATCCCCTCTTCGGAGATATTGTCCGTCACCAGTACCCTGTATAGACTCATTTTGGATCCCCTGCCCGCTCATGTTTTTGAACGTACAAACATAACATCGGACATGCGAAAAATCAATATTGTATACACCGGATGCGGAGTGTCTGTCCGGGAACGGCCCGCCTCGCCGCGTCTTTCGGGCCCTCGGGCAATTGGCCGGAAAGTAAGGCAGAAAACCGCTTTACAACGTCTGGCGAATTCTATTTAATATTACCTCGCCCCTGCGGATAGACAGTGATAAGGATTGACCAAGATAAGACCATGCGTGGGAGGAACAGCCATGAGCGTGAACAGGACCCTTGCCATCGTTGTTGCACTATTTCTCGCTGCCTCCGGCGTCGCCTTCGGCAAAGAAACGGTGAAGATCGGGCTGATCACCCCTCTGACGGGCGACGTGAAGACGTATGGGGAATCGGCGAAGAACTCCTTTTACATCGCCATCGAGGATTATGAAAAGACGGGGAAGTACCAGATCAGCCCCATAGTCGCTGACGACAGGAACGACCCGACGGAAGGGGCAAACGGGGCCTTGAAGCTCATCACCCAGGACAAGGTGCTCGCCATCGTAGGCCCCCTCACCTCGAAGGTCGCCATACCGGTGAGCGAGTATGCGGTGAAGTACAAGGTGCCCATGGTCACCGGGACGGCTACGGCAGAGAAGGTGACGATCTCCGACGGGAAGAGAAAGCCGTACGTGTTCCGGGCATGCTTCATAGACCCCTTCCAGGGCAGCGTCGCAGCCTCCTTCGCCCTGAAGGATCTGAAGGCCCACACGGGCGCCATCCTCTACGACGTGGGCAACGATTATTCGAAGGGCCTGGCCGAGGTCTTCAAATCGACCTTCGAGAAGGGCAAGGGTGTTATCGTCGCCTTCGAGTCGTACCAGAAGGACGACGTCGATTTTTCAGCCCTCGTGACGAAAGTGGCGGTCAAGAAGCCGGACGTAGTCTTCCTGCCGGACTACTACAACAAGGTGGCCCTCATCGCCCAGCAGCTCCGCGACAGGGCCGTGAAAGGCGTGCTCATGGGCACCGACGGATGGGATTCCCCGGAGCTCGTCAAGATCGGAAAGAACGCCGTCATCGGCGGCTATTTCACGAACCATTACTCCCCCGAGAGAAAAGATAAGGTCGCTGAGAGGTTCATCAACGAATACAAGGAGAAGCACGGCTCCGTGCCCGACGCCCTGGGCGCCCTCACCTACGACGCCACGATGATACTCCTCGAGACGCTCGACAAGGTGCAGAAGCCGGACGCCGAATTGATCACCAAGGCATTGTCGGAGCTTAAGAACTTTCACGGCGTCACCGGCACCATAGGGTTCGACAGGAAAGGGGACGCGGTCAAGTCAGCGGTCATACTCCAGGTGGAAAAGGAAGGCTCCAAGTACGTGACGACCGTAAACCCATGACGAAAGCCAGAGGAAAGACGGTTTTGGGCCGAGTCTTCTTAGCTTTCCTCAAGGTTCCCTCAAAGTAGGGGCCCATGGAGTTTTTCAGCTATACCCTTCAGCAGCTTATCAACGGCCTCCAGCTCGGCGCGGTCTATGCCCTCATCGCCCTGGGATATACCATGGTTTACGGCGTGCTCCGCCTCATCAACTTCGCCCACGGCGACATCTTCATGTTTGGTACCTTCATTGCCTATTTCTGCATCGCCAGGTGGCACCTCCCCATATACCTCGTCTTCGTGATCACCATCGGTGCAAGCGCGGCCCTCGGCGTCCTTGTCGAGAAGATCGCCTACAAGCCGCTCAGGGCAGCCCCCCGCATATCGCTCCTCATCACCGCGGTCGGCGTCTCTCTTTTTCTCGAGTATTTCCTCAGCCTCAATGCCATGTTCACCCCCAACTACATCGCTTTTCCCAGGCCTTTCGACGTCGCGGGCTATGACCTCTCGCTGGTCACCATCACCAACATCCAGTTCATCATCTTCTCCGTGACGGCGGCCTCCCTCTTTCTTCTCTACCTCCTCGTCTACCGCTCGAAGCACGGCAGGGCCATGCGGGCCCTCTCCCACGATCAGGAAACGGCATCCCTCATGGGTGTCAACGTGGACGCCACGATCTCCTTCACCTTTGCCGTGGGCGCCGCATGCGCCGGTGTGGGCGGCATCCTCTACGGCTTCGCCTACCCCCAGATCAATGTGTTCATGGGCATCATGCCCGGCATAAAGTCTTTCATCGCCGCGGTGCTCGGAGGCATAGGCCTCGTACACGGCGCTGTGCTCGGAGGGCTCATCATCGGCGTCTCCGAGGTGTTCGTCTCCGCCTATCTCTCCTCTACGTTTCGGGACGGGTTCATCTTCGTCATCCTCATTCTCGTTCTGCTGTTCAGGCCGAACGGAATCTTCGGGCGTAGGATAGAGAAGGTATGACTCTCCTCGGAAGCGCGAGAAGGCTGCTTATCGTCTCCGCAGTGGCCTACCTCCTCCTCAAGGGATTATTCCTCTCGGGGTTTGCCACCGAGTACCTCCAGCAGATCATCCTCTACGCCCTGATCGTCATCATAGCCGCCCTCGGCCTCAACGTCATCTACGGCTACACGGGCCAGTTTTCCCTGGGCCAGGCCGCCTTCTACGGCATCGGCGCCTATACGTCGGCCTACATGACCCACGTTTTCTCCGTAGGGTCCGCGCTGCCCTTCCTCCCCATCCTGCTCGTAAGCGGCCTCATGTCAGCCCTTATCGGCTATCTCATAGGCTTCCCCATATTGAGGCTGCGGGATGACTTCCTTGCCATAGCAACGCTCGGCTTCGGCATCTTCGTGCGGGTCTTCCTCGACAACTCCGACAGGCTCATAGACGCCCTGGGCGGGGCCCGGGGCTTCGTGGGCATACCCAGGATAACCAGCCTCGATGTCGTCTTTCCGGTCGTCTTCATCCTCGTCCTCGTGACGAGGAACGTGATCTTCTCGAAGTACGGCCTTTTCTGGCAGTGTATCAAGGACGACGAGCTGGCGTCGTCCGCGTTCGGCATCAACACGGGCCGGATGAAATCGATGGCCTTCACCTACGGCTGCTTCCTTGCGGGGATTGCAGGCGGCCTCTACGCCCACCTCTACACCTTTCTCCACCCCTCGAACTTCGACTTCCTCAAGTCGATAGACTTTCTCATCATCGTCATCGTGGGGGGCATGGGGAGCATCACGGGGACCATCATGGCGGGCCTCGTCTGGGTGGGTTTCATCGAGGGCCTGCGCATCGTGCTGCCAACGGGGCTTCTCGAGTACCGGTGGGTCTTCATCCCACTCCTCCTCATCATCCTCATGTTTTGGAAGCCTTACGGCCTCATGGCGAATAAGGAATCGAAGCTCCTCGGGATCGATAAGGCGCTATGATTGCCCTCGAATGCATCGGCCTGAAGAAGAGCTTCGGCGGGGTTGCTGCGGTCGACGACCTCTCCTTCTTCGTGGAAGAGCACGAGGCAGTCGGCATCATCGGACCCAACGGGGCGGGCAAGACCACGGTCTTCAACCTGATCACCGGGCTCTATCGGCCGAGCGGCGGCCGGGTCCGCTTCTTCGGCCAGGACATTACGGCCATTGACCCCGCGCGGCCGGCGGCCCTCGGCATTGCGAGGACGTTCCAGAACCTCCGTCTCTTCGGGAGCCTCTCGGTCCTCGAGAACGTCACGGTGCCCATACTCGTGAAGGGGGGGTACGGGCCTCTCGGCGCAGTGCTGCAATCGCGCCGCTATGTGACTGCCGAAAAGGCTGCCCGAGACCGGGCCATGGAGCTCTTGAGCCTTTTCCGTCTCGCAGGCAAGGCGAACCTCCCCGCCGGAAGCCTCCCTTACGGGGAGCAGCGGAGGCTCGAGATGTCAAGGGCCCTCGCGGCTAGCCCTAGGCTCCTGCTCATCGACGAGCCCGGGGCAGGCATGAATCCGAAGGAGATCGAGGGGCTGCTGGCGGACATCAGGGAGATCAAGAAGGCCTTCGTCCTCACGATTCTCATCATAGAGCATCAGATGAGGCTCGTCATGAACTTATCGGACAGGCTGGTGGTCATGGACTTCGGCAGGAAGATCGCCGAAGGCGCACCCGGAGAGATCAAGAAAGACCGGAGGGTGATTCAGGCATACCTCGGCGAAGTCAAGGACAACACATGTTGATGAGCATCTCCGGTCTCTCCGTTGCCTACGGGCCTATAAAGGCGCTCGACGGCGTGAGCCTCGAAGTGGCCAAAGGAGAGATAGTCTCCATCATAGGGGCGAACGGCGCGGGGAAGAGCACCATGCTCAGGACCGTGGCCGGCATTTTGAAGCCCTTAACGGGGACGATCCTTTTCAGGGAAAGGGAGATCACGAGGCAGAGGCCGGATCGGATCGTGAGACAGGGCATCTGCATGGTGCCGGAGGGGCGCCGCATCTTCCCCAACCTCTCCGTGAAGGAGAACCTCGAGCTGGGGGGACACACGCTTCGAAGCAGGGAGCTGAAAGCAACGCTCTTTGACATGGTGCTCCGCACCTTTCCACGGATCCGGGAGAGGCTCACCCAGCACGCGGGCACGCTCTCTGGGGGGAGCAGCAGATGCTCGCCCTTGGTAGGGCCCTCATGGGGAATCCCGACCTTCTCCTATTGGACGAGCCGTCCATGGGACTCTCACCTCTCATCACGCAGGAGACTTTCGCCCTCATAAGAAGGATCAATGAAGAGAAGGGCATATCCATCGTTCTCGTTGAACAGAACGCCCACATGGCGCTGGACTATTCTCACAGGGCGTACGTCCTCGAAACCGGGCGGATCGTCCTGGAAGGCCCCTCAAGGTCGGTGAAATGCAACCCTGCCGTGGTCGATGCCTATCTCGGGTTCGAGGAGGAGTGAAGGGCGAAGGGTCAGGCACTATCGTCATCGTCGATGAAGTAAAGACAGCGAGGAAAATATGGAGAAACGCGTTGGTGTTGTGTCATAATGAAGCTCGGGCGGGTATGTTAGCCCGCGAGCGGGCGGCTTGGCTCGAGACTTAAGCGGGGGGAAGAGATGGGTAAGATAACGAAAGCAGTGGTCGCCGTGGCCGGTTCCGGAACGAGATTTCTGCCGGTGACCAAGACGATTCCGAAAGAGATGCTGCCTATCGTTGACAAGCCTATCATCCACCTTGTCGTGGAAGAGCTTGTCGAGGCGGGCATAGAAGACATCATCATGGTCACCCGATGGGACAAGAAGCCCCTGGAAGATTACTTCGACAATCACCCCGCCTTGAGCCACAATGTGGGCGGGGAAGGGGCGCGCAAGAGATTGGAGAACCTCTCCGACATTGCCGAGAAGGTGAATTTTGTCTACCTCAGGCAGAAGGGGCCCTATGGGAACGGGACGCCCGTGCTCACGGCCGCCACTCTGGTGCGGGGGGAAGCCTTCATATATGTATGGGCCGACGACCTCGTAAAATCGAGGATCTCCTTTACCAAGCAGATGGTCGACGACTATGGAGAGCATGGCCGCATGAGCATAGGCGTGCAGGAAGTACCGAGAGACGTGGTCAACCGGTATGGCATCGTGAAGCTGCGCCCAGGATCGATGGAGATCGAGGACATCATCGAGAAGCCAACTGTAGCCGAAGCCCCGTCACAACTGGCCGATTTCGGCCGCATGATCCTCAATCAAGAGATCATTGAGATCCTGCGGCAGATGCCCCTGGGAAAAGGCAACGAGCTGTGGGTCACCGACGCCATCCGCCACTATGTCAGGCACGGCGGGGTGTTCCTCGCCAAAGAGGTGGTGGAAGGAGAGTGGATCACGACCGGGGATCCGGTGAACTATCTCAACGCGGTCCTGAAATACGCCCTTGACCGGGAGGATATCCGCGAGGACGTGAGGATGCTCATCGAGCGATTCGTCTCTGCCCCGAAGGCCTAAAGCGCCTGGAGCTACTCCAGCCCTGGTTTTCGGCCGGAGGGAATTTCGATGCATAACGCGAAGCGCAAGGCCGGAAGATGCGAAGGCGTACTTCTTTGTACGTCGAAACGTCTTGGGCCGCGGCGCGACAAAGCACGGTGCGGGGCACCCGCCGTCGACAGGCGGGTAGCACGCGAAATTCACCCGGCCGACCCATCCTTCCGGCGATTGCATAATCTCTTACCCCTATGGTATAAAACATAGAGTACAAGGAGAGATGTCCGAGCGGCTGAAGGAGCACGACTGGAAATCGTGTGTGCTGGCTAAAACTGGCACCGAGGGTTCAAATCCCTCTCTCTCCGCCAGTCTTCCCTTGGAATTATTCGGTTTCACTCTTTGCCTTTCCTTTGCCTTTTCTCTTTGCCTTTTTTATGTCAATCACGTTGCCGTCCATCCGCTGCACTACATCGAGAAGGATCTCGGAGTAGGCGTGGTAATAGTGGTCGGTCGAGCTCCGGCTCTTGTGCCTCATGAGTCTTTGAGCGGTGAGCGGGTCCGTCAAGGGGACGATCTGCGTGCAGTATGAATGCCTTGTGGCCTCGTAGAGTGTAATATCGAGCCCCGAATAGTAGCTCCATATCTTCGATAGCGAAGATATTGCATAGCCCCGGCCCGTCGCAGGATTGACGAAAAGAAAGTCGTTCGGGAACTTACCCTCGATGTTCCTCTTTGCGATCTCCAAGGCCTTGTCGTTGAGGGGAATAGGTAACTTGCTCTTGTTCTTCGTCGTCTCCACGTGGGTCGATCCAGAGACAGACCTTTCAACCCAAATAACGCGCTGGTCGATGTTCACGCTTTTGACGAGGACGGCGATGCACTCGCCGGGCCGAAGCCCTGTCTTCATCATGAACTCGATCGGGTCGCGGTGGCCGGAGGGCAGATTGTCGAGCCCGATCTCCTGACCTTCGGTCCTCAGCGCCCGGCGAGGGGTCGAGTTGTCGCCTTTGATGATAGGGAAGGGCGGTATTTTATCAATTCTGCCGTTTTCGTAAAGCCACCCGAAGAAGGCGTGAAGGGCATTGAGCACATTCTTGCGGGTCTTTATGCCAGGCAGCCTATGAAGTACCTTCTGTTTAAAGGTCGCGATCTCATCTCTGCCGATCGCCTTTACGTCCCATCCGGTCCAATAGGCGAAGTGATTTCGGCTGTAGCCCTTGATCGTGGAGAAGTGTTTCGGGCTCAGCTTCCCCGGCCTTCAGCTCGCCTTCTTTCTCATCAAGATATTCCTGAAACTGATTTTCGAATTGCCTTTCCAGCCGCGACGTATCCGTGAATTCCTTCGGCTTGAATGGGATTTTGGGATTCTTGATCGCCTTGTTGATTTCTTCCAGCCTCTGCACGGCCGTGAAGACCCGGAAGATATTGTGGTTGTCGTCGCGCCTGTAAGTGTATGTTTTCCCCTCCCAATAGAAGATGATGAGACACTTCACGTTCCCGCACTTCGGGCACTTCTCAGCCTCCAGGTCCATCTTGATATGGCAGCCCGACTTGTTACAGTAAATCCCCCCAGCTCGATGAGCTTCATGATAAGACCCCCCACATAAGATTTAGGGGGATTGTAGGACGTCGAGGGCGGGTTAGTCAAGCAGGTTGCTCCTGTGTGCTCCACGCCGTCTTTTCATCTCGCGCCCCTCAATGCGTATTCCAGGGCCGCATAGAAGCGGCGCTGAAAATTTCTGCGCGCACTTGCCTCAGAGACCTCATAGAAGTGGAAGCGCTCGCGATACTGGGGGGATTTGATGTAGATCATGATGGGCTTCGGCGTCCCGCGCGCTGTCTTCTCCCACACTCCCGGGATGAGGCCGCCACGCTTCGAGGCCAAGGAGAAATAAGCGCGGGGCTTCCGGTTGCGCAGGCGCGACCCGGGCGTGACGTTCGCGTTGTAGCCCACCTCCGGCAGCCGCTTAAGCACACTGAGTACCTGCTCAAGCTGCCCGCGGGAAAGATTGCCGTACTTGTCCAGCCGGGCAGCTCGGCCCGGGACGAAGTACTCGCCATAGAGAAGCCACTCCGAGGGCTTCAGCTTGCGCTCGCCGCCGAAGATCTGCGGGCGCATTATCTCTTCCGCTCTTTTGTGGCCGGCGGTGTCGCTCTTGAAGCCCACCTCGGCATAAAAGCGGTCCTCTCTCTTCGAGCTCGGCGAGATGTACATGCTGTTGAGCACGAAGGGTGAAGGGCGGTCGAAAACGCGCTTCATCTCGATTTGCAGGTCCCGGCGCACGTCCGCCGCTGTATCGTTCAG
The DNA here is from genome assembly GCA_963749525.1 of uncultured delta proteobacterium. Classification (GTDB taxonomy): domain Bacteria; phylum Desulfobacterota; class Syntrophorhabdia; order Syntrophorhabdales; family WCHB1-27; genus CAVVNC01. The sequence continues at coordinate 13,143 of CAVVNC010000035.1, read as the reverse complement.
CGCCTTCGAGACGGCAAAGGGAAAGTGCCGGCGCTCGATGTCCTTAAGTTTCGCGATTACCCCGTCGAGGCCCTCAATTGTACACGTGACGCGCATGCTCGCACCCTCCTCGTCTCAGTTCGAACGCGACGACGACTGTTTGCGCAACAGCAAGCCATGTGGTCAGGATCCACTCGGCGATGCCTTTCCAGTTGGTTTGGAGCAGGCGCCCTTTGACTTCCGGCGTCAGGTCGGCGCAACAGTCGCCGTCTATCTCGAGCGCGACAAGGGACTTCTCGAATATCGCCGCAGCATCCCGCTCGTTGCTAAGGTCCATGTCGATAAAGGCGCGCACCTCTCCGCCGAAGTCTACCCACCGGCCGCCCGAAGCCCTGTCCTGCTCACTCATGGAAGCTGCTCCGATTTCTTGCGGACAACCCATACTTTCTTGCCCCGGCGTCCCGGACGCTCCTCGCCATCCCCTTTCTTGCCCTTCTGTTCCTCGTTGAGCGCCGCGTTCATGGCCATTATGTAGAGCCACTGCCCGTTGGTGAGCTGGGCGGCAGGGACGCCAAATAGATCACGAGCCCTCGCAGCGTTCCGATACTTAAACTGCTCGAAAGGATCGTCGCATTTTTTTTTAGGTCGTCCCACAGGGTCTGGAAATCCTCGGCCTTCATGGCCGTGAAGTTCGGCGAGGACTCTTTCTCCAAATCCTGATATGCCGCGATGAGGGCCTCCTTCTCGGCCATCGTGATCTGCCTCCGGAGCTCGTCGGCCGAAATGGCTACGGGCCGGGTGGGGTCTTCCGGGTCGCGTAGCGCGCGCCACAGGATCTCGGAGGAGCGCACGTCGGTGTAAAAATCAATAGAGCTGGGAGTAACCGCGATCTTTATCCGCGTCATGTAGTACTCGCTCGCGATGATCGCCTCCTGAGTCTCCTGATTCGAGAGGACCTGTAGCATCACCCTGGCCCCCTCGATGCCCGGGAAAGCGATCTCCCTGCGGTTCCTCTTGCCCGCCTTGAGCCGCTCCAGAAGCCCGAGAGCGCCCGCCGTTTCACCTGCCCTAATTGCCATCGTTACTTACCTCCTCGTTAGTTGCTGCCGGCTCCCGACGCCTTGTTGCGCCGGCTAGCGATACTCTGCCGCATTTTGTCTATCAGGAAAAGGACGCCGGCGGCGATCGGGCTGCCGCTCAGGAGCAATTCCTTTTTGGTCTCGCTCGACAGATCGAGGGCCTTGCCGTCCTTTTTCAGGCCACAAAAGCAGTACTGGAACATCTGCCACAAATCGCCGCTCTCAGTTAAAGGCGGCCGGACCTTAAACCGGTATCCTTCAAGCGAAAACCAGTGCCCCTCGAGCCACTTCGCTCTCTTGCTCCTGCGGCCGCTCATTGCTGCCCCCGGTCGTGGACGGTCATACTCGTGTTCTGGTCGTGGCTCACTACCATCGTACGCTGATCACGGAGGCTCAGCTCGATGTGGTGATGGTGTGAGGCTTGCATCTCCAGCGGCGCCACCTGCACGGGTCCGCGCGGGCCGCCGCCGAAGCCCCTCACGTCGTACATAAGAGTGCCCCGGTCGTAATACTGCGGCGGTGTCCCCCCCTCGATCAGCGCCCGCGCTACCTTCGGTGCGTACTTCTCTCCCGAATACAGAGTAAGCACCACCGCCAGGGCCGCGGCCAGGGCCATCCCGAGAGCGCCGGCGGCGGCCACGAGACCTGCTTCTACGGCCCCGGCTCCTCCCGCCAGTCCCGGCAGGAGCCCGCCAAGGCTGCCCGGCATGTTAACGACAAAAACGGATGGCACGCCGGCGGTCTCCTTCAGAAGTTCTCCCTCTGCCGTACCTGCGACCGTGCCGCCGATCCCTCTGAGAAACCCGGGAATTTTCTTGCCGAGGAAGAAGCTGCCGAGAATAAGACCGAGGGCCGTCCCGCCCTCCACTCCGGCCTTCGTGGCCTGGGGGTGCTCCGCGAGCCAAGACGCAGGGTCTTTCAGGAGATCGTACAAAAATTTGTAGTCCTCCTTGATGGTTCCGAGGTTGGCCTTTATCTTGTCGAGCTGCGCGCCGAGTCCCTCATTCATCGTCTTCTCGTGCTCGGCGGCGAGAGCTGCAGAGTCCTGCTGCTCTTTCCACGCATCGCGTAGCTGCTGAAGGTGTGCAATCATGAGGCCGAATCCCTCACCGGCATTAGCGCCAAATGCCTTATCGAGACTCTTATTGATCTGCTCCTGCGTCATCCCCAGTCGCCGGTAGACCTCTTCCGCCTCCCCTATCTCCTGGAGGATCTCGATTCGGCTCATCTTGCGCGGATCCGCATGCAGGCCGGCGCCCATGAAGCCCTGGCGGAGCTCGGCCTGCTTCGTGCCGACGGCGTTCCAGAGGGAGGCTATGGCCGCTACGGTCCTTCCCCGCTCCACGCCGGATTTCTTCAGGCCGGAGAAGAAGGCCAAGGCCTCTTTGTAGTTCTCGCTCGTAACGCCCTTGATGGCCCCCCGCTGCAGTATGCTGTCGAGATCCTCCAGGTCGAGCTTCGCCGCGACGATGGAGTCGCCCACTTCATGCGACTTGTCGACCGATACCCCCCACAACCTTTCGATGCGGCCGAGCACCTGGGCGGTCGAGCCCAGGTCCTTGTTCATTGCCCGGGCTGCATGGGTGCCGGCGTCGAGGACCTTCAAAATTTCGTCCGGCTGCTGGGTAACCTCCGACAGCTCGGCCGCGGCGGCGAAGACGGCCTCGGGCGCGTACCCCCGCGTCGACGCGAGGTTGTCCATCTCTTTTCGAAAATCCTTTACCTGGGCCGCCGACCGGCCCAGGTTGGCCTGGATCTTCAGCATGGATGTGTCGAGCTGGATGAAGTCGGTGACTGAAAAGAGCTTTTTTACAGCGAGCCCGGACGTCAGAGCCGTGATGGCCGTAGACATCATGCCAAAGTGCCTCGACAGTCCATCGGCGCCGCGGCCAATGTTTGAAAAGACCGATTTTGCCTTCTGGCCGAAGGCCTCGATGTGGCGCTGCCCCTCCTGGAGAGCGGCCCGCTCCTTCGCCAGATCGACGTTGATCCGATACAGGATCTCCTCATTGGTCATTGATATAGGTTGGTCCTCCTACCCGGCCGCGTGTTCGGCCCCCCTCGGAACAAGGTCCTTTCTGTTCCCCTCGCCTGCGTTTCCGGAGCTGCCGGCTATCTCTTGCCGCCCCGGCCATCACGGGGATAGGACGCCCATGACAGCGAGCGCCTGGGCGGGCGTGATGCCGGCCTGCTTCAGGGCCTCCGCGTTCTCGGCCGACGTGATCACTGCTCTGATATAGCCCGGCCGGAGGCCAAGACTATAGAAACAGTAGCTCTCGATGGCTTCCGGGCGGCCCGAGAAAAAGTTCTGCTTGAGCTCGGAGATGATAGACGCCTGGACCTTTATTCCGGTCCAGCTCGGAGACTCGGCCGTCGCTGCTACCAGCCGCTTCCCCAGGTCGGTCATTGCCTGAATCCTGTTTTCGAATGTCATCACGTTAGATCCTCCTTTCCTTTTCTTAGCCCTCAATGCACTCCGCTCTCCGGAGGCGAGGGCCGATATTTTGGGGCCCCTGGGTGCCCCTGATCCTCTCACCCTTCATCGCAGGGCCCCATCGGGCTCTTCGCCGACGTTGACAAGGTACTGTCTGAGAGCCCCGGCCTCTTGGTGGATCTCCTTTCTTTGTTTGTCGCTCGGCTTCAGGACCTCCGCGTAAAAATTTTCGGCCCAGACCCCATGCCGCCCCGTGGAAGGCAATAACTCTATGAGCAAATTGACGGTGCGTATCGTATCCGGTGGGATGATTGCCGCCTTGAGCTCCTCCCAGATAGTTGCCGTAGTGGCCTTGAGCTGGAATTCCCAGTTTGTCTGACTGATACGGAATCCGGCCGCGGTTCCCGGAATCGCCGACTGCAAGGCATTCAGTCGCTCGCTTATTTCCGCAAGTTTCACCCTCGCCTCCTGCTCGTCGCGGGCGGCCTGTGCGGCGTCCTCTTTGACTGCCTGTCCCGTAGCCAGCTTAACGAGCAGATCGGCCCTCCGGGTCGAAACCTTCCCGACCCAAGCCTCCAGCTTAACCGCTTCCTCGAGAGAGGTGCCCAAGGCGGCCTGCTGCGCCTGTAAGTCCCCGCGGCGTGCTGACAGCTGCCCTCGAGCCTCGGCGAGGCGCTCAAGCGAACCGGTTACCTTCGGAGAAGGATTCTTAGTGAGGATGTCTTCAAGCAGTTTCAGCATGGTACCTCCTTACTTGAAATTTGAGGGGGTTGTCGGCCGTCGAAGGCGGCAGCGGGAGCCCCCTCGTTGCCCATCCCGTCAGATAGGCACCCGTGGGCGCACATATTGGAGACGTTCGCCGCATGAAACCTCGCGGCCGGCAGTCCGGAGCCTATGTGTCCCTCCGCTCGGCGGCCGGACTGCCATGAAATCCTTCATACCTTCTCTCCCTGCCCAGATTGCCCATTATCGCGCAAGCCGAATTCAGAGAGGGAGGCTATCAGGCGATCGAGGGGAAGGATACCGTCCACAAGGCCCGCCTCGACTGCCTGCTCGCCGATGAAGAGGTCGTTGACCTCCGTCGACATCCTTTTCAGGACCTCGTCGGAGGGGACGCCCCTTTTCCGCGCGATGGCATCGATGAGGAGGCCGTAGAAATAATCGACCTGGCCCTCCATGTGGGCGCGGCCCTCCTCGGTGAGGGGACCGGAGAGAAGCCTCTTATATTTGCCCTTGTAGACCTCGGTCGTTTTCGGGTCGGACCGGTCCCGGTAGAGTGCGGCGACGCCGATGGAGCCGACGGCGGTGGCCACGTCGGACGCATAGATGGACTGGGCGGCCGAGCCGATGAGGTAGGCTGCGGAGGCCATGGTGCCGTAGGCGAGGGAGTGGATCGGCTTCGCCTCGCGGCCCGATCTGATGAGGTCGGCGAGCTCGAAGACACCGTCGACCGAGCCGCCGGGCGAATCGACCTTGAGGACGATCGCGGAGACCTCGTCGTCTGCGAGGGCCTTGCGAAACGCGGAAGCGATCGACTCTACGGATGTACCCCCGGAGATTTTGGAGAATGTGTCCATGCGTTTCGCGATGGTACCCTCTACGGGGATGACCGCGATGCCATCCCTGAGCTCATACGGGGCCTCTCGCCTCTCCCGCTCCAGGGGACGGCCGAGGGCGGCCTCGATGGCGGGGATGTCGAGGGTCTTACGCGAGACGTGGGCCTCGTAGATGCGGGCGATCTCGGAGAGTATGGAGGGCAGTATGGCCCACGGAGTTTCGTAGACGAGATTTGCAATAAAAGGGAGCCTTTTCACGGGGTCGGCCCCTGTTCCAGTAGCTCACCGGAGGTGATGGCCGGCAACTTCTTCAGGCATCTCTCGGCGAAGGTCAGGAGTTCAACCTTGCTTACAAACCCATCCCTTCTGTTCCCCAGACGGCCTTCCCGAATATAATCATACAGCGATGACCGGCTCGCAGCGTACCTGTTTTGCGCCAAAAAGCTGCGGATCTCTTTCACGGTCCGCAAGATAGTGCCCGACCCATCATCGTCATAACATCCTGGTCTATACCGCAGGTGACTGCGAGCATAAGAAAAGGCGCCGGCCTCCGAAAAGTAAGCCGAAGGCCAGGCCTTAAACAGCTTCCCCTCCTTCACATCCTGGTAGACCTGGGCCTGGGACACCTTCCAGCCCGCAGCTCGAAGGAAAAGGAAGACCTTGCGGACGTTGTCGAGCAGGTGAGCGGCCTTCAGCTCTTCCTTGCTCTTGAGGCCATCCGAGGAGAGCCCCTGCTTCCACAACCGCACGTCGCACTCGCGTGCGCCCATCGCTTGTGCGAGGGGGCCGTCCTCGAGTCCAAGGGAAAGGAGGATCGAGAGTGCTACCAAGGTCGGGGCGGCGAGAGACCGGGAATGGAGGGTCGCGAGGAGCTTGTTACCGCACGAGCAAGTAGGGTCATCGAGGCGGTCCAACACTGGGCCCTCAAACGCCGCTCCGCATTGCGGACAACGGGCACCGGGATACAGGACGTGGAGCACGGCCCGAGTGCATTTGACGGGGTCGAGTAGCTCAACGAGCTTTATATGCCCCCCGAGAAGTTCCGCGGCGAGGCGCTGTGCGATGCCACCGCTCGCGCCGGTAGAGCGATCCTGCTTTCGCCCTCCTCTAAGTCCGTTGTCAGCCATGGGTTACCTCCGTCTGACTGCCGGCCCCGATTCTCTGAAACACGCGCAGTGCCCCGACAAGATCCCTGGACCTGCGATTGGCACTGTCCACCATATCTTCGTCTAGGTATCGGGGTCCACTCGCCATCTTCAGTCATGGTGAAGACCTTGTGCATGGCGATGCCTCCCATGATGACCAAATGAGTTCATCTTTCTGGCCCCATCGAGAATGCCACCGCACGGATGTATGCGCTCATTTCAGCCATTTTTCGCCCTGTGACCTCCCCATTAGGATTTAGTTGCTAACAGCCCTTTTCGCGCATATTGCGTCGGCTGCGACTAAGGTTAACATGTCGTGGAGATCCATCAACGCTTCTCGCGACTGCTCTAGTAGGTTTCCCATTTCAATTACCAAGCTATTATTTCCTTTAGCGCATCCAGAATCTGAGCCAGTAGGCCTACCACCACGTCTGTGGGACTCACCTTACCGACCATTTTTCACCACCGGTGAAAGTCCACAAAGACCCCAGGCCGGAGACCTGGTTATGCTCATTCGTACGGCCCTGGCCGGGGGGACTGAAGAGAAGCTCAAAGGCATCGCGGGATATGAGGATCTTATGCCCGAGTCCCTGAATGACGGGGAGCCTGCCATCCTTGGCCCATCTCCAGAGAGTTTGTTTGCTTATTCCAAGCGCGTCGGACACTTCGCCAATGGTGATGGTGCGTTTCCCTGCTTTCATTAAATTTTCCTCCTTAGTCTAAATTGTGTTGACATGCTCGAAAGCGGGTAGCTCATCGCTTATTATAGCGAAAATGGCCGTACCCCTGTCCAATGATATGAGGGGACGATGGACGGTGTCTATCGTCCTCAAATAAGTTCGAGTTGGTGCAGGGAGATATTGACTTTTTCTCTGAGCTGTAGGTCGGCGTATAAATGCGGGGTCGTTTTAGGCTCCTCGATCGGCGCTAAATAGAGTAGGAGATCAGCCGCGAGTCGTCCAGTTCCGGCTGGAATTATGAGTTTCTTTCTGTGCGAGCGGTCATACTTGAGGTGATCCTGAAGCAGTTGTCTGGCAGCCTTTCTCTTTTTGTGGTCGGTGTCGTAAGCTGCTTCCATGAGGATGCGGACGAGCCTATTTACTCTGCGAAAATCGTCCTGCAGGAGCCAAGGGCGTTTTGCAATCTCGCGTAGGGCGTCCCGATCGGCGTCAGGGTCGGCTACTATGCCGGGGTCCTGGACTAGTATAGGGATTCTGTGGTCGCCACTTGCCTGAGCCGGCCCGTGCGCAATAAGTCTTCTCACAAGAAGATCGGGCCTTATCGCGGTGGATTCGTTGGCCGCTATGAGCCCCTCTTGGCCCATCAGTCCTCTCCAAGGCTCAGCACGTAGTTCTTCGATAACGTCCTGGAACGCGCCCCTCCTGTCGATGATGCCGTTCCATGGGTCGGGGAGTCCGGTGTTCGCTGTCTGTAGCACGTCCTGCATCGTGAAGGCATTGCCCATGGTCGATGAAAGGACAAGCCCTTGAAATGGGATAATAGCGTTCCCATTATCCGACGTGGCCATGGGAAAGACTCGTAAGTCTTTATCTCCAAGGAAAGCCACCTCGAAGTGAATGTATAAAAAAATATCCTCTTCGAAGCGGGCTCTGTCTGCTTCGCCCCGCCAATGGGCCTTCTCGTCAGAATTCATGCGCAATTCAAAGCGAAAGGGCGTCCTTTGGTGGCACGCGTCCTGTGAGGTTGACTTGTCCTGAGTGCTGCGGCGCCCACTCTTCACCCATGTCTCCTCATGGTTCTCCACTGTACAAGGCGCCCCGAATCGCCCCGGTGCCTTTAGGCCCTTCATCCGCCTTAGCGCCTGGCTGCGGGCATGGGCCTCCTTATGTAGATGGCGTACGCGCCGCAGGCAGGATCGAGGTAGGCCAGCACGTTAAAAACCCGGACCTCCTCGACGTTCAGAGCTGCGGCTATCACGCTATAACTGTAGCCTTCCTCGGTACCATCGGCCTGCCCCTCCGCGACCTTCCGGTTAAGGTAATTCTCAATCCCCTCGATCAGTACGTTGTCCGCCTCGGCTTTCTTGTGATGCTTTGCGCTGGAACCACAATAGGGATTTCTTGAAAGTGTAATAGGGTAATTCATCGGATATTCTCTCCCCCGGGGGGGCCGCCTGTGAGGGCCGGCCCCCGATCTCCCCGGCAGCGTGCCTTTTACTCGGTCTTGCTCTCTTGGTCTATAATGTAACCCAGGGCATTGTCGATCATGCCGGCCCTCTCCTGGATAGCTTCATTCAGATCGGCGAGCTCGAGCGTAGGGAAGTCCGCCATGGTCTCAAGTTTGGCCAGCTTCGCATAGCCATGTCCCCGGATGAGGTTGCACGCAATCTCGGAAAACTCGTTGATCTCCTGGAACTGATCGCCAACATTTCCCCGCGCGTCCTCGATGGTTGGATAGCTCACTATGTAGTGCGCCCCGGGCGTGGGCCTGCCGAGGGTCTCTTCGGCGGTACGCCCTTTCGCCCGTGCTGCCGGTGCTTCTTCCACGCGAGCTGGGGCGCCTGATGGAAGCGCTCGCACTATTATTTGATGGGCGAGAATGTTGTCCTTCAGCGCCTGTTTGGAAAGATCGTTGTCCGAGGCGAGGACCTCTCTCACGGCCGCGATGAGATCCTCCTCGGCCTCATCTATCCCTTCCTTTCGCGGGACCCCTGCCCCGGAGACAGGCGCGATCCCCATCCCCATGGCCTCCACTTTGTCTCCAATCTCATCAATCTCGCGCGCACTTTCCGAAAGAATCATGTATATCCCATTGGAGAGATCCGCGCCGAGGTTCCCGGACCCATACTCGCCGAGTATGGTAACCATGGCGGACACCTTTGAGCCTATTTCCTGGATGCGCATCCCGATGTGGCCCAAGTCGAGGCTTTCGCCATGCTCTTTCACTGCCGGTGCCACTTTTGCCTTCCTCATGATAAACCTCCTGATTCTTGTGAAACAAAAGCCCGATCACAAGTGCTGCGACGGGCTCAACGAAACCCGCCCGGGCCTTGCGGCGTCCGGGACACTCGCGATCGGGACATTTGCACTCACAATAAAAAACCCCCTTTCCGCACACAATATGCGAGGGCGGGGACTGTGCCCTCGTTGACTTACTCGCACTTCCATTGTAGCACAGGCGGAAAGCATGTCAACAAAATTCTTCGCGGGGACCTGGAACCGACTCGCCGGCGGCGATCCCCGCGGACCTGGTCGACGGCGCCGCTCCTCGCGCGCATGCAGAAGAGGCCTCCCAGTTTCCAATTCCGGGAATGCTATTATCCAGGGCACCTTCGTCCTCCGGACCTGGTCGACCTGGGCGCGTCACACGCGCAGCTCGATCGAGCCAGGGCCGTCATCACCTGGTCAGCCCCGGCCTTGCCTCACCGGCGATCGGGCTCGCCCTCTATGATCGCGCAGGATCACTTTCCCGACAAGCACGAGGGCAATAGGTCAGGCCCCCCCCGGAGGATCGGCCGTGAGGCCTCCATGATCGCGCAAGGGGCGAGGGCACCCCGGACGTGCGGGAAGGCGGGCGAGAGTCGTTTACCCCGATATCGAGCTGACGCCGGCAGGATCGACGGCACAGGCGACCCGTGGAGGCGAGTTTCGAGGGTCCGGCGGAACTGCAGGGAGGGGATGGCTATGGCCGGACTGGTCCGTGATCACGTAAGGGTGAAGGCAGCCCGGGTGAGAGCCTTTTCTATTTTCCTGGAAATTCCTGTTTTCCACTGGGAATTTTCGCCAAAAGTTCCGAATCATTGGGGTTTGAATTACTGCGCTAGCCGCCTTTCCTGGAAGGACCCGCTATCGTCTAGACCTTCGGAACATTGTATTTGTTTGCCCCCATTTACTTGGCGGTATGGACGCAGCAAGCCTCTCGCAAGAAGTGCGACTCCGATAATCGCCCGTGAACCACCCCAATAGTCTGGTTCCCAAGTCGACCTGGGGTATGAACCCGGCAGGCGTCGTGCGATCCGCCTTCTCTCGTTCGGCCGCAGACATGCGATATCTCTTTGGAGAAGTGCACCGTCGGCTGTCAGCCCTGGGCCGCCCCCCCATGGTTTTGACACCGGCCTGGTCGGACTTGCAGAATCGGTTGCTTAGCCGCCATGAACCATCCATCTCCGGCCTTCCTGCCTCGTCGGTAGCATCCGCCTGCCTCCTTGTGGTATTCCACCTTGGGGGCGCCCGCGCGTGTCAGACCCGAGGTACTGCTGAGAAGAGACCGGGAACAAATAGAGGAGGGCGGTGATGCATATGGTATTATTATAAGTGCTTTCGAAACCGCTGCTATTTTCGCCGCCATTTGGGGTCTACCGCTTTCGAAAGCGCTGCTATGGGGGGTCGAAACGGGCGGGGTCCCGGGGGGAATCCTTCGCCCTCCGGCCCCGGCCGAGCTTTCCCGGCTCGCCGAACTCGAAGCCGTTATATCGAAGGGACTGCGCACTTTTTGGGATGTCGGAAGCGCCCTCCTCTAGGTCAGGGATTTGGGCTCGCCCTCTATGATCGCGCAGGATCGCTTTCCCGGCAAGCACGAGGGCAATAGGTCAGCCCCCCCCCCGGCGGACCGGCCGTGAGGCCTCCAGGATCGCGCAAGGGCGAGGGCAGCCTGGACGCGCGGGACCTGGTCAGGAGTCATTTACCCCGATATCGAGCTGACGCCGGCAGGATCGACGGCACAGGCGACCCGTGGAGGCGAGTTTCGAGGGTCCGGAGGAACAGCAGGTAGGGCCCGGGCCACGACCGGACCGCCTCGGCGATCAACGAGGCTCGGGAAAGGTGGTCGACGTCGGCGGCCTCGATGCCCGGCAGGATCGGTTGCGGGTTTGGGGCCAATTGGCCCCAAACTCTCTGATCCCCGGGACGCCTCGATCACACCGGCAAGGTCCTCGGTGCGGCCTGGCCGATGACTGCGAGCTTGAAGGCGGACCGGCCGTGAGGCTCCAGGATCGCGCGAGGGCGAGCCCGGCTCCGCCGGCGGCGATCAGCGCGGACCTGGTCGACGGCGCCGCTCCTCGCGCGCGCGGGCGAAGAGGCTTGAGTACAGGAGTCGGAGGGTGGTGCGGAGTCGCGGGCCGCTCCTCGCGCGCGCGGGCGAAGAGGCTTCCCGGCTTCGAATCCAGGGGTATTATCGCCCAGGGCGCCCCGGAAAAAGCGCCCACAGTGCATTGTGCGCGACGATTTTTCGCCGGAGATCATCTCCGCGAGCGAACCGGCTGCAGCCGGCGAGCTGCATCGAAGCCTCCAGGACATCGAGGGCCGCGCGGCTCGCAGGCGGGGTACCGCTTTCGAAAGAGGTACAATCCGCCCTTTATGGCAGATACTCTGCTATTGCCTCGGGGGTCCGCGATAGCTGTTCCACACCTGAACGCATGGTAGGTAGGCCGAAGTCTCTCCAGCGCGCCGAAAGACAGAAGGTGGTAGCGCCGCCGCCGCCGCCGTCACGGCTCAGCTGATGCATGGTGCCAAGCTTGACAACGTCGATTAGGCCGGCAATTGTCAGCTCACGGATTACGCGCCGATATGTTACCGAGCCGATATGAAGCTTTTCCGCTTCCCTGTATGAAAGGAAAAAGCTCTTCTTGAAGTAGGCGGCGTCCTGGGGACCCGCGCCGGACCGGCTCACACAAAATAGAAGGAACCGAAAGGCACGACAGGCCGAGCCGGACAGGCTCGCATAAGCCTTGCTCTTGACTATGGCGACGGGCAAGGGAAGATAGCTTTCAGAAAACGGGCGTCGATCATCTGCGCCGGCGACATGTAGGGCAGCGCGCGGCTGCCAGCATCGGGACACATTGACGGTCAGCTCTTTCTTGTCGTGTGCTACATCGATCAAACCCTTTTTCTCCAGGGCTGCAATTGCTTCGTAAAAAGTCATCTCTCGGGGGATACCAAAGCGCTTCACCTGCAGCAGGCCGGTAATGTCCTTATTCGTGATTGCCACGGCGCAAGCATCTCTCTTCGTGCTTACGAGGAAAACGCTCCGATCCGCCAGAACGCATAGCAGGTACTCGAAGACCTTCGCCGCCATCGGGGAAACCGTCAAATATTGCTCGCTGAATGCGAGAGCCGCAGGCATCGAGATATGATGAACTCGCTTCCATCCCTTGTATGGCGAGGCACTTTTCGAGCGCCTATTCAGGGAACGTGCAGTGCTCATGAGTCTCCACGTGGCCGGAGATGTCGAGCTACTTCTACGCGCCCGTAGCTTCCTCTGCCCACTCCGGTCCTTTCGATCACCCCTTCATCGCAGAGCTTGGAAAGAACCACGTTCACAAGGTGCGCCTGCTTGGGTTAAGTCAACAAGAGGGCTCTTCGACAATCTTTGACTGAGAATTGACTACCATTGACTGAGAATTGACTACCATTGACTGAGGATTGACTACCATTGACTGAGGATACCCAAGCCCGGACCCTCTCCGAAATGTTGCGGTTGTCAGATTTCGGTGCTTCGGTCTGCGCTTCCGCCTCTGCATCCGGAGGCGCCTTCTCTGCACCTGGCCGTGGTTTCCTGTCTTCTGCTCTTGGGCTCAAGGCATCCTCCAAGGCGGCGCTGCCTTTCTGCAGGGCCTCGATTACCTCATCAATGGTATCTTCATTCAAGGCAATTCCCTTCTTGGTAGGTCTCCACTTGCCCTCGCCGTCCTCGTAATAGACCCGACAGTCAATAAATTGGTGCCCGTGGTACTCGGTGAGAGAGATTCTGATTCTCTCTTTTGCGTTCTTCTGCACTTCTGCTATCTGCATGGCCTGAGCTCCTTTGCGGTGTGACCGTGAGGGATGCCGAAGACAAAAAGGGCGGCGAGATGGTGGTCATATGATTTTAGCACCGCCATTGCGCGACCCTCGTGAGAGGGATTTGATTGTGCGGGCCGGAAAAACGGGTTCTTTGCCTTTTCTTTGCCTTTGAGGTAGAATAACCGCATTAGTGCTGAAGAGAAGACGGTT
>CAVVNC010000034.1:0-25104 GCA_963749525.1 uncultured delta proteobacterium | reverse complement strand
CTCTCCGCTCAATCCACGGCTTCTGCAAGGGCGTCGTCTCGTCAGGCACGCTCGACTGCGTCCAACATTTTATTTCTTTGATTTTCAGGTCCTTGTTCCCGTCCAGCTCGAGCCGGTAGTGGGCGTTGCACTGTTTGGAAGGAAAGGACTCTCTTGAGGCCTCGTCGGCCGGCCGCCCCAACTTACGCTGAGCGAGGAGGAATGTGCAGCCGCTTATGCGACACCGTTGCCCTCCGGTTCATCGCGTCGGTGAGCTTCCCGAGATCGCGGGTGTTCTTGTGCTCCCTCAGGAAATTGAGTATGGTCGAGGCAGCGGGAGAGAGAATCCGGTTCTTCAGGCATATGACGTCAATGTCCAGGTAAAACGTGCCCTCGGTCAATGGAAGCGCTACCAGCTCCCCCTCTTCGCAGTTCGTCCCGAACGCCGAGACCGGCGAGAAATGAGTATCCTCTGTCCTGCTTGACAAGGGACTTGATGAATTCCGGATTGGCCGCCTCGATGGTGGCCAGGGGCTTGAGCCCCTTTTTCTCGAAGGCCCTTTCGATGGCCTCTCTCACCCCCGAGCCGGTGTCGGAGACGATTACGGGCTCCTTGGCCAGCTCCTGGAAAGAGACCCTGTCCTTTCGCGCCAGCCTACTCTCCGGGGAAACGATCAAGACCACCTCGTCCCTGCTGAAAGTGGTGGCATCAATGCTCTCCGGGTAGCTGACCCTGCCGAGGATCGCGATTTCATATCGACGATGCGCGACCCCCTGAACCAGTTCTGCCGAACGCCCTTCGTCCAGATGGACTTTGACATCAGGGTACTGGTCCTGAAAAACGGAGATGACCGCAGGCATAAGGTATTGGCAGAGTGACCTGGTGGCGCCGATGTGCAGGTGTCCCATCCTCAGGTCCCGAAGCTCTTCCACCGCGTTGGCGGCTTCTTCGACGAGCCCGAAGATCTTCTCGGCATATTGGTAGAGCAGCCTGCCTGATTCCGTAGGCAGGAGCTCTCTTTTCGATTTCTCGAGGAGCTTGAAGCCAACGAAGCGCTCGAGAGAGCGCACTTGGATAAAGACTGCCGGCTCGCTCACGCAAAGCTCATCGGCCGCCTTGGAGAAGCTGCCGGTCTTTACTACTGCGTAAAGGCACCGTAGTTGATTGAGGTTCAACTCGGCGGGCATGATCGTATTGTACAACATAAAAGCACATTTTTGCACACAGAAACATGGGATCGAGGGCCTGAAAGAAGCCTTAGGCAGCTAAAGCCGGTCCCATCGATGGGGCCCACTGTCTTAACTTTTGCTTAATAAAATCAACAATTTAATTATATTGACCGTCATTCCGCCACCGGCTATAACGCTAGGTTAGAAGCAGAAAAACCGAGTGGCCTATTCCTTCGACCGGTTCAGGGATGGAACGCTTTAGGAGGTCTTATGAGGGAGCTCGAATTTGACGGCATCATTATTGGGGCGGGCCCAAACGGCCTTACCGCCGCGGGGTATCTCGCCAAGGCCGGACTGAAGATTGCGGTGCTGGAGCGACGGTACGAAATCGGGGGTGGACTGGCCACGGAGAACCTCCTCCTCCCGGGGATGCTCGTTGACAGTCACGCCATCTACCACATGATGGTGGAGTATGCGCCGCCTCTGCGGGACTTCGAGTTGGAGAAGAAATACGATCTGGAATGGATCTACCCGGACGTTCAGGTGGTCATGCCTTTCGCGGACGGGACTCACCTCGCCCTTTACAAGGACCCAGAGAAGTCGATCCGGTCAATAGCGCGGTTTTCGGAGAAGGATGCCGAGGCCTTCTCGAACTTCGTCAAGTGGTCGGAGGAGGCCATGGACCTCTTCCTGGCGCCGGCGAGCTACGTCAACCCGCTGCCGAGCCTGGAACAGGCAGCCAAGCTGGAGAAGCACCCGGTCACCAAATGGGACGATGAGCTGACCGGGTATACGCCCAAGGATATCATCGACTCGTGGTTCGAGAACGACAGGGTCAGGGCCCTCTTCCTCTATCTTGCCACCATGTGGGGGCTCGACTATGACCTCGAAGGCTTGGGATACCTGGTGCCTCTCATGATAAACCGGGGATGGCACTTCAGGCTGTCTCGCATGGGGTCGCACCACGTGGCTCACCTCCTCGGAAAGTATATCTCTGAGAATGGGAGCAGGGTGATCACCGGTTGTGTGATCAAGAGGATCGTGGTTGAGAACGGCGAGGCAAAAGGGGTTGAGCTGGACGACGGGACCTTCATAAAGGCGAGCAAGTTCGTCTGCAGCGCCTTAAACCCCCATCAGACGTTTTACGACTACATAGGAAAGCAGCATCTCAACGAGGAACTGATCGGGAGGCTCGACCAGTGGCAATACTCGGACACGAGCTTCTTCACGTGCCATCTGGCGCTCACGGAAGCGCCTCAGTTTGCCGCCCTCAAAGGCGACCCTGAGCTTGGGAAGTCCCTCATGTATGTAATCGGCTACGAGAGCGAGCAGGACCTGGTGGACCATCTCGAGGCATCGAAACGGGGCGAGCTCCACGACGGGGGATTCAATTGCTGCTTCCCCTCGATCCACGACCCCGTTCGCGTTCACAGGCGGAACGGGAGCGCGGTGAAGCACATCGGGCTCATCAGCATGGAGTGCGCCCCTTACAACCTGAAAGACGGGGGACCGCAGGCGTGGTACCGCATGAGGAGGCCCTACGCGGAACAGTGCAAGAAGACCCTCGAGAAATACGCGCCCAACATGAACGCGGACTCCATCGTGTGGGACTACATCGGAACGCCCCTCGACACGGAGAACAAGTTTCCCGACATGAAGAACGGCTGCTTCAAACAGGGAGCCTATCTTCCCCTTCAGATGGGCTATTTCAGGCCGAATGAGTACTGCAGCCAGCATGACTCCCCGATCAAGAAGCTCTATCTGGCCGGGGCGTGTACCCATTCCGGCGGGATGATAACGTACGGTCCCGGCTTTAATGCTGCCGAAAGAATAGCGGAGGATCTCGGCATCCAGAAATGGTGGCCTGAGCCCCGCGGGGTCAAGGAAGCGACAGATCTCGGGTTGTTTTAATGAGCCCACACGAGCGGAGGTAAGGGATGTTTATCAGATCGACTGGTTTGGGAAGAACGCTGCTGACCGCCAGGGTGGCCAATATAGAGACCACCCGGGTTGTTCCCTCCACCCTCGAGCCCGCCAAAGGATGGGGCGGCCGAGCCGATGAGAATGCTCATGATCATGCAGGTGGTGCACCCCGTAAACTGGACGGTGAGGGCTTTTGTCGATCCGTCCGACCTGCGGCACATGATAAAGGTGGTCCTCACGCATCCTATGTTGATTCTAAGAGGGATCCGGTTCTTCTTCTCCAAGGACCCGGTGTACGCGACATCCGCGACAGCCGAGCCGGTTGCGGCGCCTAGGGCGGGTGATGGCGCAAAAGCCCCGGCAGGCCCCGCGCCGAAGAAGGAGGCAGGCCCCATTCCGGCCGCTGCCCCGAGACGCGGGCCAGGGCCCATTCCGCCGAGGTAGAAGGATAGGGCGAGAAAGATAGAAGGAATAAGGAGGTCCGTATGCCGGATAAGAAGTACGATGCAATCATAGTCGGTGGGGGACATCACGCGACCATAATCGCCTGTTACCTGCAGAGGGCCGGCCTCAAGACCGCCATGTTCGAGCGGTGGCACGAGATGGGTGGAGGGGCTTGCGGCGAGGAGCTGCCTGTTCCCGGCTTCATCCAGAACGTCTGCGCCCACTTCACGCGGTTCTACACGAACCCCGCGTACCAGGATTTCAACCTGAGAGACTACGGGCTCGTCTATCTCTTTCCCGAGAATAACGAGGCATGGATCTACCCGGACGGCAGGTACATCCTCGGCAAGACCATCTTCCCCGTGAAAGATCCCTTTAGCGGAAGAGCCGAGTTCTCGCCCGAGGCCGCCGACTATACCATCAAGGAAGTGGCCAAGATCAACAAGGACGACGCGGACACGGTCGAGGAGATCATCAGGAGATACAGGGTGAGATGGCGGAACGAGTGGGGGAAGTATCGGTTCACCGGCCCCGCGGAGTGGCCGGATGGCCCCGACCCGCTCGAGGCCCTCGTGAACGATCCGAAGGACGGCATCGATCCCGACATCGCCTTCGGCACGGTCGGCCACATAGCGACGACCCTCTTCAAGAGCCCGGAGATGCAGACTTTCTACATGAGGGCCATCCAGACCTCGACAGGCCTATTTCCCCAGGACAGGCCGGGCCCCTACTGGCACATCCATGCCCTGGGCCTCATCCTCTCCATGGACGCGGCAGCCATCGTCACGGGAGGGACCCACAGCATCACCCATGCGCTCCTCCGGGCCTTCCAGCAATACGGCGGCGAGTTCTTTGTGTTGAATGAGGTGAAGAGGGTCCTCACGGACCATAACAAGGCCTACGGCATCGAGCTGGCCGACGGACGGAAGATCCTGGCTGACATCGTGGTGAGCGACCTATCCACCGAGCTGACCATGGATATGGTCGGCAAGGAATGCTGGCCCGAAGAGGTCTGGGCAAAAGGACAGAAGCTCAAGGAGAAGCCGCCCACTCTCGACGACAAGGGCTATGAGAGAACTCAGCTCTTCTGGGGAAACGTGGCCCTCATGGAAGCGCCCAAGTACCCCCAGACGGACGAGCTGGGCCTTGTTCCGCGGCTCTATCTGGGCGAGGCCGATCCGGAGTACTTCCTGAGCGGCCGCTACCAGAAGGAGCGGTGGGAGCAGGGCATTGCCAACAAACTCTACCTCCTCGTAGCCCCGGACGTGCAGTGGGACAAGACCCGGGCGCCACAGAACAGGTTTGCCGCTCTTGTGGAGGAGTTTACCTGCCCCTGGAGGAACTTCAGCGAGCGCGACTGGCTCAGGATGAAGCGGGAGATTGAGTTCAAGTTTGTCGATGAATGGGGCAGGTATGCGCCCAACGTGACGAGAGAGAACTTCATATCGGCGTGGATAGCCACTCCCGACGACGTGGTCAACAGAAATCCCTGCATGCCCCAGGGTGGCTGGGGTGCCCTGGATGCCCACTACGAGTGCTCCGGAAGGAACAGGCCCATGCCTGAGCTTTCGGGACAGCGGATGCCCCTGAAAGGGTATTACCTCTGCTCATCGGCGTGCCATCCTGCCCACGGCATAGGGCGGGGGAGCAGCTACAACTGCTACAAGCTGATTGCCAAGGATCTCGGTCTGCCCTACAAGCCGTGGGAGGAACGCGGCTGGTAGGCTTCTTAAGGGATGGCTCATGAAGCCTGAGTCTGAGTGCGGGACCTGTCTCATGCACTGGGTGTACGAAAGGGTAGCGCCCCACGCAGACGAAGGGAAGACCGGAATGATCTGGCCGACCATGCTCAAGACCCTCCTGAGAGAGATCAATCCCAGCGCCAACGTAGGCGCCCTTTGCAACAAGGCGGTCGCCTGCGTCCTTCCTTTCTCTCCCAGGGCCGCTCTCCACTATGAGGAACTGAAGCGGCAGAGCAACGAAAACGCCATGGCATTGCTGCCCGAGGCCCGGAATTTCGTCATGTCCGGTCAGACACGGAGGGAAGCACTCGAGCGATCATGCCTCCTTGCTGCCGCGAGCAACGTGGCGCCCATCTCTTCGCCCTCGGCAGCCTATACATTCCAGGAGATCGGAAGCATCATCAGGGGAGGCAGCTCCTCCTGTTTCTTCACAGGCGACGTATACGATACCGTCCGGGGAGCCCGCCATGTCCTCTACGTGGCGGACAACGCCGGGGAGATAGGGTTCGATTCGCTCGTCATCGACGTGCTCAAGGAGCTGGGGGCGAAGGTTACCCTTGTGGTGAAAGAGAGGACCTTCTTCGAAGATGCCACGATCGATGACGCCCGGTTCTTCGGCATAGACGGAAAAGTGGACCAATGGGTCACGGCTGAGGGTTTTTTTGCCCCTTGCGAGATCTCCCCTGAGCTTCGGGAGGCTTTCGGGAGATGTGACCTCGTCATCGGCAAGGGCACGGGAAGCTACGAAGCCCTGCACGGCGAGATGGGAGGGAAACCGCTGGTTGTCATGCTCAAGGTGAAGTGCAGACCGATTGCGAGACAGACGGGCGCTCTTGAAGGGGAGGTGGTGATCGGGCTCGACAGACCGGGAGCCCTCATGTCGCGAGCCGGGAAGATCTGGCCGTGGCTCGCGACGGTCGCTGAAGGCAGTCATCCGAAGCCGGATATGACGGAACAATGAGAAGGGGAAAGAGTCATGGGGAAGCTTGATGGGCGGGTTGCCGTAATCACGGGTGGCGGCAGGGGGCTGGGCAAGGTCTTCTCAACCGGGCTCGCGGCGGAAGGTGCTCGCATCCTGGCAGCGACGAACGAGACCGCGGGCCTCGACGAGACCATTCAGGAAGTGAGGCAGATGGGCACTGAGGGCGAGTCCATCATGATGGACGTCACCTCCGAGGAAGAGACGGAGAAGATGGCGAGGTACGCCATGGACCGGTTCGGGAGAATAGACATCCTCATCAACAACGCGGCGTACTACTACGGACTTCGGAGGAAACCCTTCTACGAGATCAGCCCGGACGAGTGGGATGCGGTCATGAGGGTCAATGTCAAGGGCATCTGGCTTGCCACCAAGGCCGTCTATCCCTACATGAAGAAAGCCGGGAAGGGGCATGTGGTCAATCTTGCCTCCGAGGTCTTCTTCACCGGCTCCCATGGTTTTGCTCACTATGTCGCGACAAAAGGGGCGGTTGTCGGCCTCACCCGGGCCCTCGCGGTCGAGCTCGGACCGGACAGGATCTGCGTCAACGCGATCGCGCCGGGCTTCACCGATACGGAGGCGAGCCGGACCATCGCGGACGTGAACAGGTACGACGTATCCAGGACACCACTCGGAAGACTGGGAACAAGCGAAGACCTCGTGGGTATGGCGGTCTATCTGTCTTCCGATGCCTCCGATTTTGTCACAGGCCAAACCATCCTCGTGGATGGCGGAAGGGCAATGCACTAACAAACAAAGGGGGGAATGACTATGAAGGTGTACGATTGTGTGCCAGGTCTCGAGTTCGAGGAGGCTACCGATTTCGACATATCTCCATGCTGGTTCCAGGACGCGACTCACTCGGTGCCGCCCTGGACGCCCATGTTCGGCTGGTTTTGGGTCAACTTCTGCCGTCATGGGATGCAGTACGGGGCGGAGAAGCTCTCTCTGCCCACGGTAAAGGGCTGGGATTGGCGTTTTAAAGATGGGGGAGGCTATCTCGCCCTTCTCATCGTCACCGATCCGAACGAGAGAAAGGCGCGGGAGGAGCGCTTCAGAGTTGCCATCAAGCCCTTCGTCGAAGATTTCCAGGGTCTGTGGCGCGGGTTGGTCGATGAGATGCTCGGCAGATACAAGAAGCTGAAGGCCCTCGACCTCGACACGGCGAGCAACATCCAGCTCCTCGACAACTTCGAGGAGACCATAAACACGTGCCGGCGGATGTGGGAGATCCACATGTACATGATGTACGGCACCTATACGGCCTTCGTGCTCTTCGAGCAGATGACCAAGCAGATGCTCGGCATAGACGACACGAGCCCCCAGTTCCACAAGCTGACAAGCGGATTCGACAACAAGAGCTTCCAGGTTGACAAGGGTCTCTTTGAGCTGGCGAAGAAAGCCAGTGAGATGGGTCTCAAAGATGTGTTCGTCTCCACACCCGCCTCCGGCGCGAGAAACGCCCTCCAGGCCTCTCAATCAGGGAAGGAGTTCCTCAAGGCGTTCGATGACTTCATGGAGAACGAAGCGGGTTGGAGAATGGAGAGGATGGCGGAGATAAACGTTCCCACGTGGCAGGAGGACCCTACCCCCGCCTTCAACGTGATCAAGATGGGTCTCGAGAAGGGAATCGACTACAACCTTGACGAGGAAAGAAAGAAGATCGAGGCCCAGAGAATGGTCACCGAAAAAGAGGTGCTGGACAAGATCGCGCCTGAGCAGAGGGGATGGTTCACGACGATTCTGAAATTCGCGCAGAACAGCGCCTGGTTCAGCGAGGAGCATAACCACTATCTCGACCTTTACTGCCACGCGATGATGAGAAGGAGCGCCTTAGGCGTAGGCAGGCGCTTTGCGAAGTCGGGAACGATCGACGCTCCCGAAGATATCTTCTTCCTCATTCCCGACGAGGTGCGCAGGGCAGGGATCAATCCCGACATGTTCAACCTCCGGCCCATCGTAGAACGGAGGAAGGCCGATTGGAAAGGCTGGGTGGCGAAGGGGAATGTCCCCGTGTTCATGAAAGAGGGCTTCTCAATGGAAGACGCCATGAAAGGCCTCGTGGAATCGCTCGACCCCATCGCCCTGAAGGTGGTTGTCGGGACCATGCCGGTGGTCAGGCCGGAACTGAAGGCGGACCTTTTCGGCGTGAGCGGCTCCCCCGGTATTGCGGAAGGGACGGTGAAG
Organism: uncultured delta proteobacterium; assembly: GCA_963749525.1. Classification (GTDB taxonomy): domain Bacteria; phylum Desulfobacterota; class Syntrophorhabdia; order Syntrophorhabdales; family WCHB1-27; genus CAVVNC01. The sequence continues at coordinate 16,680 of CAVVNC010000034.1, read as the reverse complement.
GTGGTCTGGTCGGAAAGCGAGCTGACCAAGATACAGAAGGGGGACATTCTCGTTGCGCCCACCACCTCGCCGAGCTGGACACCCGTCTTTCCCCTTCTCGGCGGCGTTATCGTCGACAGGGGAGCGAGCCTGTCGCACGCAGCCATCGTGGGAAGGGAATTCGGTATTCCCGTCGTGATGAACACGTTCGAGGGCACGAAGGTGCTGAAGGACGGGATGAAAGTGAGGATGGACGCCAACATGGGTGCCGTCTACATTCTGGAGAAGTGAGCCCGCGGGGTCCAAAAACGCCCGAGGGAGCCCGGCAAGGGCGAAGGGGCGAACCGACCACGTGTGCCGGTTCTCCCTTCCGCCTTCGCCGGGTGAGCCCCACGGAGCTAATGGTGCGCATGGCATCGTACTTCTCGAGGCAAGCTGTCCTGACCCAAGACGGAGAGTGTCATGGATGAGGCCAAGGAAATCTACTGGCTCGACGAGCTATCCAAGGAACACAACGATATCGTGGGCAAGAAATGCGCCAACCTGGGCGAGCTGACCAAAATCGGACTTCGGGTGCCTTCCGGTTTCGCCCTTTCGGTGAAAGCCTACGAGCACTTCATGGAGGCCACGGGGCTCAAGGAACGGGTGCGCGAGATCATTGAGGGCGCAGTGAAGACCGGTCTCGACGTAGAGCGGGACATGGGGCGGATGATTGAAGTGAGCACCCAGGTAAGGGAGGTGATCGAGGGATGCCCAATGCCCCCCGATCTCGCAGGCGATATCAAGCGCTACTACAAAGAGCTGGAAGAAAGGGTTGCCATCGCCGGCGTGGCCTGCGCGGTGAGATCGAGCGGCGCCGTCAGCATGCCAGGCCAGATGGAGACATATCTGAATGTTGCGGGGGAAGAGGCCATCATAGAGCATGTGAAGAAGGTCTGGTCGAGCGCCTTCACGACCCGCGCCGTTGCCTTCAGGGTGCAGCAGAAAATGGACGTCGCATGGGCACCCATCGGCGTGGCAGTAATCATGATGATCGATGCGAGGTGCGCAGGCGTCATACTGACCGTTCTCCCGAATTCCGGCGATACGGACAGGGCCATCGTGGAAGGCAATTTCGGCCTCGGAGAAAGCGTCGTCAGCGGAGACATAACGCCCGATTCCTTTGTCATCCACAAAGGGGAGATGCGCGTCGAGTCAAAGTCCATTGCAGAGAAGACCAAGATGGTCGTCTACGACGTGACCGGGACGCGCATCTGCGATGTGCCGGATGAGTCGAGGAAACTGGCCTGTATCGACGATCATGAGGTTCTGGAGGTAGTGAGGGTCGCAAAGGGAGTGGAGGGTCATTTTAATGCCCCTCAGGACATGGAGTGGGTGATCGACAAGCGGTTCCCCTTCCCGCAGAACATCTTCTGGGTCCAGGCAAGGGGAGCGAAGTACGCCAAGAAAGCCGCGGGGACGGACGAGAACTACGTGATCGATCTCATGCTTCAGCTATTTCGAAAATAGGAGGGGTTCCGTGTACGTGAGGATGACATTCTTCAAGGTCAGGCCCGGGAAGATGGATGATCTGCGCAATCTCTATGTGAACGAGGTGATTCCCGCCCATTCGAGCCACAAAGGCATCAGGTTCGTCCATCTCTTCGAGAATCTGGAAAATCGGGAGGAGGGTATCTCCGTGACCGCCTGGGATACGAAGGGAGATGTGGAGAGGTACGAGAAGAGCGGGGATTACCAGGCAATTGTGAGTCGATTTAAGGAACTCTTCAGCGGCGAGCCGATACTCAAGTCGTACGAGGTGACGGCCAGCTCGGAACCGATGATACTGCGCATTTTCTAGGAGGCGCCATGGCCATACTCTTCGCGCAATACTGGGACGTAGTAGAGAACAAGGAGAAGGAGTACGAGGACTTCATCCTTAAGACGTACATCCCTGCCCATAACAAGGCGGGCCTGAGACTCGCCGGGGCCTTTTACGTTGTGGTCGGCGCCGGACCGCGCATCGTGAGCGTTTCGACCGCGGAGGACCCCGTCAAGTTTCAGAAGGGCATCACCTCGGAGAAATACGAGGACCTCCAAGAGGCGCTCTTCCCCCTGGTGCGGAACTACTCCTGCAAGCTCTACAAGTCATGCGGCCCCATCCGGGTCGAGAAGTACGATATGCAGTTCGGGGTATGGAAGTTCAACCAGTTCTTCAACGTCATTCCCGGTATGGAGAAGGACTACGGCAGGTTCCTGGAGGAGGAATTCATCCCCACCATGGAACGGCTCGGCATCAAGATAACGAACATATGGAAGACCATAATCGGGTCGAGTCCTTTCAATCTCGTAGAGGGCACGAGCCCGAAGATAGAAGAGATCGCCAGGACAATCGCCGAGGACGAGTACAGGACCCTCACGAGGACTCTGAAATCGCGGTATGTCCATGACTATCAGAGCAAGATCCTCGCGCCCACGAGAAGGCTGGAGCTGCCCTATTTCATGAAGAACCTCACGGCGGGGTTTTAAAGCGCATGGCGAGCGTGCTGTTCATGAGCAGTCTGGACACGAGGTCCCAGGAGGCCTTCTACGCCAGGGACTGCATCGAGCGCCTCGGGTGCAAGGTCGTCCTTCTCGACCTCTCCATGGGCGCCTACAGGGAGTGCGGCGCGGACTATACATGCATCGACGTGGCGCGTGAGGCAGGGGTCCCTTTTGACCAGGTATCCGGAGCGTTGGGCACCAACGAAAGCATGAAGACCATGGTGCGGGGCGCAACCCTGATAGCCCGGAGGCTGCTCGACGCGAGGAAGGTAGCCGGCGTCGCGGGTCTGGGCGGCGCAAGCAACACCATGGCCCTTTCCCTTATCATGAAAGGCCTCCCTTTCGGTTGTCCCAAGCTCATTCTCTCCAGCTCCGCGGCCATGCCGGCTTACGCCGGGGCCTATTACGGCTTCAAAGATGTCGTCATGTTTCACTCGTGCGTCGATCTGAACGGCCTCAATCCCTTCGTGATGGACGTTATCGACAGGTTTGCGGGCATGATAGCAGGCGTGGCGGGGATCAGCAGGGAGAAGATGCGCGCCGATACGCAGGCGGTCGGCATGACGGAGTTCCAGTTCGTCGAGGCCTGTGCCCGTCAGGTTGTGCGCATCCTTGAATCGAAGGGTGTTCAAGTGATACCATTTCACTCTCAGGGCGTGGGGGACCGCATCATGGAGGAGATGATCGGGGACGGCCTTTTCAGGGGCGCCCTTGACCTCGTTCCTGCGGGCCTCTCCGAGGCGATGTTCGGGGGCAACAGGGCCGCGGGCCCGGACCGGCTGGAGAAGGAAATGGCGAGCGGCATCCCGGTGATCTTCACCCCCTCCGGTTTCGACTTCCTCTCGTGCGGACCCTATGAGAGGAGACTCTCCGACCCGGTCTGGAAGAGGATGGGTCTGGAGAAAAGGAAGCTTTACATCCAGGACGAGCTGAGGGTGCAGGCGAGGATCTCCAAAGATGAGATGGAGGCCGTGGGAAGGACCTTTTCCGAAAAGGTGAACAGGGCCACAGGCAAGGTGGCCGTATTCGTCCCCTTGCGCGGATTCTCTTCCCTGGGAGTCGAAGGAGGGGTCCTGCGCGACCCGGCATCCGATCTGGCGCTCGTCGAGAGCCTGCGGCGCCACCTGGACAGATCGGTGGTCGAGCTCATCGAGATGGATTGTGCTTATAGAGACGACATTTTCGCCCAGGCCATCGCAAACCGCTTCCTCGAGATGCTCGAGCCAGGCTCGAACAAAGGGGAAGACCGGGAGCCGTTCAAGGCGACGCAAGAGCGGGCAGGGTAAGGGGCTTTTCGGATGAGGCATTCTGGAAGCCCGCGAAGCTCTCCCGACCCCAAGCCAGGCAGCGACCCCGGGCTTTCTTGGTACTTTTCGCCCATGGCCCCAACGGGTCCGCCGACTCGCTCCACATGCGGATTATTCGACGGTGAACGAGAGGTAAGCTAAGAAGAGTGGAAGCTGTAGCGCCCTTCAAAGAAGCGGTCGAAATGATAAGAGAAGCCGGCGGCGAGGCCTTCCGGGCCTGCTTTCAGTGCGGCCTCTGCACGGCGAGCTGCCCCTGGAACAGCGTGCGGACCTTCATGCCCCACAAGAAGATCACGGAGTCGAAGTACGGCCTCGTGGAGCTTGGAGAAGAGGACTGGTGGCTCTGCTCTACGTGTCACCTGTGCGTGAGCCGCTGCCCCCGGGGGGTTGCCATCACCGACGTGATTCGTGCGGTGAGGAATGTCACCCTCGGGAGCCTGCCGCGGGCAGTCCCCGCGTCTCTTAAGAGCGCGGTAGCCAGCCTCAAGAGCAACGGCAACCCCTGGGGCGGGCAAAGGGGGGAGAGGATTGAGTGGGCCCGCGACCTCGCTCTTCCGTCTGTGGGCGGGGAGATTGAGAGGGCCTATTTCTCGTGCTGCGTCCCTGCCTTCGATCCGAAGATGGGAAATGTCGCGAGGGCCACCGCGAGGATACTGGAACGGACCGGGGCGGGATTCGGCGTGGTCGGCGCGAGAGAGAGCTGCTGCGGCGAGAGCGTTCGAAAGGCAGGCAACTACGAGGTTTTCGAACGCCTTGCCCGGAGCAACATCGATGCCTTCCGTGAATCAGGGGTGAGGGAGGTAATCGTCACCTCTCCCCACTGTTTTCGCACCTTCAAGGATGAGTATCCTGCCATGGGGGCGGAATTCCAGGCGGTCCACCTTACCCAGTACCTTGCCCGCGCCATGGATGAGGACCGGCTGGCCTTCAAGAAGCCCTTCCCCAAGAAGGTCGTCTATCACGACCCCTGCTACCTGGGGCGCCACAGCGCCATTTACGACGAGCCGCGGAAGATCCTTGCCGCCATCCCCGGTCTCATTCTCATGGACGAGATGAGAAGCCGGGAGAACAGCCTCTGCTGCGGAGGCGGGGGGGCGAGGATCTGGATGGAGACAAAGAAAGGTGAGCGATTCTCCGATATCCTGGTGGAACAAGCCGTGAGCCTCGGCGCCGAGGTCATTGCCACGGCATGCCCTTACTGCATCCTCAATCTGAAGGACAGCGTCCTCACCATGGGCAAGGAGAACGAGCTGGACGTGAGGGACCTTTCCGAAATCGTGGATGAGGTGATGTAGAGGTGGTCGGAGCGGTCATGGTGGTGGGAGCAGGCGTGGGCGGCATACAGGCCGCTCTCGATGCCGCTGCCTCTGGGTTCAGGGTATATCTCGTGGACAGGGGCCCTGCCATCGGGGGCCGGATGGCCCAACTGGATAAGACCTTCCCCACGAACGATTGCTCCATGTGCATCCTTTCCCCGAAATTCATCGAATGCGCCGAGAACCCCAACATCTTGATCATGACCAACACCCGGGTCGAGGCGATAGAAGGGGAGGCGGGCAGCTTCGAGGTCCGTCTCGTCGAGGAGCCCCGGTACGTGGATGAGGAGAAGTGCACGGGGTGCGGCACCTGCGCCGAGTACTGCCCCATCTACGTCCCTGATTCGTATAACGCGAACCTGGCGAGAAAGAAGTGCATACACGTCCACTTCCCCCAGGCAGTGCCGGCCGTGTCGATTGTCGACGCGGCCCGCTGCCTCTTCCTCAACAGGAAGGAATGTCAGATCTGCGTGCCCACCTGTAAGGGCAAGGCCATCGATTTTCACCAGCAAGTGAAAAGGACGACCCTTGAGGTGGGAAGCCTTATCCTGGCCCCGGGGTACGAACCGTTCGATCCGGCCTCCCAAAGCCACTACGGGTACCACCGGTTCGCGAACGTGGTCACCGGTATCGAGTTCGAACGGCTCATCAGCGCCTCGGGCCCCAATAGCGGTGATCTACTCCGTCCCTCTGACGGCACGGTCCCCCATCGGATTGCCTGGATCCAGTGCGTCGGGTCCAGGGACGAGCAAGCTGGCTGTTCCTACTGCTCCGCGGTCTGCTGCATGTATGCGACGAAGCAGGTGATCCTCTCGAAGGAGCACCATCCTGAGATCGAGGCAATAATCCTCCACAACGATATTCGCGCCTTCGGCAAGGGGTTCGAGCGATTCTACGAGCGGGCGAGGGCCTTACCCGGGGTCCGCTACGAATGGGCAAAGGCCTCCATACTCGAGGAGCGGCCGGACACGGGGAGCGTGCTCCTCAGGTACCGCGTCAACGGGACCGAGGTCCGGGACGAAGAATTCGATCTGGTGGTGCTCTCCGTAGGTCTCCATGTCCCGGAGAGCAATCGGGAGCTTGCCCGGACCCTCGCAATCGACGTCAATTCGCACGGCTTCTGCGAGAGCCCCCTCTTCTCGCCTATGGAAACGTCGAGGAAGGGGATCTTCTCGTGCGGCGTTTTTCACGCGCCCATGGACATCCCGGACACGGTCACCATGGCGAGCGGCGCAGCGTCCCTTGCCTCCCAACTCCTCTCGGAGGTACGGGGGACCATGGTGGAAGAGAAGGTCTATCCCGAGGAACGAAGCGTTTTCGGACAAACCCCGCGGGTCGGCCTCTTCGTGTGCGACTGCGGCACGAATATCGCGAAGGTAGTTGACGTCGGCCGGGTGGTGGAATACGGGAAGGGACTCTCCTGTGTGGTCCACGCGGCAGAAGAGACTTTCGCCTGTTCCGTCGATGCGGTAAGCCACATGACGGAGACCATCCGCGAGAAAGGTCTCAACCGGGTGGTGGTGGCTGCCTGCACCCCGAGGACCCACGAGCCGGTGTTTCAGGGGGCCCTGCGCGAGGCGGCCCTCAACCCCTACCTCTTCGAATTTGCCAACATCCGCGAGCAGTGTTCTTTCGTGCACATGAGGGACAAGGCGGCTGCTACCGAGAAGGCCAAGGGCCTTGTGAGGATGGCCGTGAGCAAGGCCCTCCTCCTTGAGCCCCTTCATGCCACGACCTACGATGTGACCAGGGCAGCCCTCGTGATCGGCGGAGGCGTCGCGGGAATGACGAGCAGTCTTGCTCTGGCCCGGCAGGGCATAAGAGTCCTTCTCGTCGAAAAGAATGGCGCGCTGGGCGGATTGTCGACGAGGATATCGGAGACGCTGGAGGGAGGGGACGTACGGAGCCTCGTGCAAGACCTTATTGCCCAGGTAAGGGGAAGCGACCTCATCGAGGTGTTGACGGGAGCAGAGTTGATAGCCCATTCCGGCTACGTGGGCAACTTTCTGTCGAAGATCAGGGTAGGCGGGAAAGACGAGCCCGTGGAAATAGGACACGGCGTGACCATAGTGGCGACCGGCGCGAGTGAGCTTGAGCCGCGGGAATACCTCTACGGTCAGGACCCCAGGGTCGTGACGCAGCTTGGCCTTGATGAGATCATGGAGACAGGCGCCGGCCGTCTCGAGGATTGCGATACCGCGGTCTTCATCCAGTGCGTGGGCTCGAGAAATGTTGACAGGCCCTATTGCAGCCGCGTATGCTGCTCCCATTCAATAAAAAGCGCGCTGAGGCTCAAAGAGCTGAAGCCGGAGATGGACGTTTATGTCCTTTACCGCGACATGAGGACTTACGGCTTCAAGGAGGACTATTACAAGAAGGCCTCGGACCTGGGTGTTCTCTTCATCCGGTATCAGCCGGAAGACGCACCCGATGTTCAGGCCGTTGAAGAGGAGGGAAGGTCTTTCCTGAGGGTCTCCGTAATGGAGCCCATCCTGGGCCAGAGACTGCAGCTCGATGCCGATCTGCTCTGTCTGGCCGCACCTTCCGTCCCGCCGGCCGGCAATCGGGACCTCTCGAGGATGCTCAAGGTCCCGCTGAACGAGGACGGCTTCTTTCTCGAAGCCCACATGAAGCTTCGGCCCGTCGATTTTGCCACCGACGGGATCTTCATGTGCGGCGCCGCCCACAGCCCGAAGTTCATCGACGAGAGCGTCGCCCAGGCCCAGGCCGCTGCCTCGAAGGCCCTTGCCATACTGACGCGGAAGAGCCTGGAGGGACTCGCTGCCGTCGCCGAGGTGGACGAATCGCTTTGTGGCGGGTGCCGCGTGTGCGAGATAACCTGCCCTTACGAGGCAGTGAAGAAAGACGAAGAGAAGAGGGTCGCCGTCGTGAATGAGGCGCTCTGCAAAGGGTGCGGCACGTGCGTGGCTGCATGCCCCGCCGGTGCCATGAAAGGGAGGCACTTTACCAGCGAGCAGATCGTGGCGGAGATACGGGCGGCCCTTGCAGATTAGGACAAGAGGATCAACGGGTGGACGGGTTCGATCCAAGAATAATCGTTTTTAGCTGCAACTGGTGCTCCTACGCGGGTGCTGACCTGGCCGGTACGTCCCGGGTCCAGTATGCCCCGAACGTCAGGATGATCCGCGTCATGTGCAGCGGCAGAGTGGAGCCGCGCTTCGTCCTCGAAGCCCTTCACGCGGGCGCCGACGGGGTGCTTGTCCTCGGTTGCCATCCTGGGGAATGCCACTATCTTGAAGGGAACTACCGGGCTGCCGCGAGAATGGCCCTTCTCAGGAATGTGCTTGCCCAGTTCGGCGTGGAGGAGGGAAGGGTGCGGCTCGACTGGGTGTCGGCTTCCGAGGGCATCCGCTTTGCCGGCATCGTGAACCGGATGACCGAGGAAGTCAGGGCTCTTGGCCCCTTTCAACAGGACGGGACTTAAAGAGGCGACTGGAGAGACGTGATATGTTCGGCTGGCACGGAAGAATCCTGAGGATCGATCTCTCTGCGGGCACGTGGCGCACCGAGGCGCTGAGCGCCGGCCTGATGCGGGACTACGTGGGCGGCAGGGGCATGTGCACGAGGATCCTCTTTGACGAGATAGACCCGACCATCGACGCCCTCGGCCCCGAGAACAAGCTGATCTTCGCCACAGGTCCGCTGACGGGGAGCGGAGCACCCGCGGCGAGCCGGTTCATCGTCTCCGCCAAGTCCCCCTTGAGCAACTGCGTTTCCAATCCGTGCTGCGGCGGCTATTTCGGCGCCAACCTCAAGTACGCGGGCTTCGACCTCCTCATATTCGAGGGCAGATCGCCCAATCCTGTTTACGTGACCATCTACAACGACCGGGTGGAGATCCTTCCCGCGGGCCACCTTTGGGGAAAGACGTCCACCGAAACGGAAAGGGCCGTCAGGGCCGACTTGAGGGCGAGAGGCGAGCTGGACGAATGGGCCATCAATACCATGGGCATTGCCGACATAGGCCCTGCGGGGGAGAACCTCGTGAGGTTCGCCTGCATCATGTCGGACGGCGGGCGGGCAGCGGGACGCTCCGGCCTCGGGGCGGTCATGGGCTCGAAGAACCTCAAGGCAGTGGCGGCCCTGGGGACCAGACAGGTCAATATTGCCGATGTGGCCGGCTTCCGGAATGCGGTCATGGAATTCTATAAGCAAGGGCGGGACAACGGCGAACTCTACAAGCGCCGCAGGTACGGGACCTGGTCCCTCCCAGGCCGGGCCAACGCGAGCAAGAGCCAGGCCACCCGGAACTTCAGGGAAGGCTACTCGGAGGCGTTCAAGAAGTATGAAGACCCCGAGGTGATTCGGGACCTCATCCGCGTGAGAGACGAGGCGTGCTTCTCCTGTCCCTTTGCATGCGGGAAGAGGAGCCGCATCAAGGATCCTGAATTCCCCTTGACCGCCAAAGGTCCGGAGCACGAGACGATGGCCCTTCTGGGGACCAACTGCGACATGGCCGACATGGAAGACATATGCCGGGCCAATTATCTCTGCAATGAATTGGGCATGGATACCATCACCACCGGCGCCGTGGTCTCCTGTGCCATGGAGCTTTTCGAAGAAGGCCACTTGCCCGAGGCTGACCTTGGCTACCCGCTTCCGTTCGGGAGCAGGAACATGCTGAGGCTCCTCAAGGAGATCGCCCTGCGGCAGGGCCTGGGAGACCTCATGGCAGAGGGCGGCGTGGTCCTCGCCACGAAATACGGCCGCCCGGATCTCTTCATGGGGAGCAAGGGGATGGGCATACCCGCCTGGCACCCTCAGGCGTTCGATGCCCTCGGGCTGCAATACGCCACGAGCACCACAGGGGCATGCCACACCAAGGCAACCATGCCTTTTTACGAGGGACGGAAAGACCCCGCGTACTTCGTGGAGTTTACCAAGAAGGATCAGGACTATGTGGCTACGGCCGATTCAGGCGTTCTCTGCTGGATCATCTACCATGGGCCCCTCTGGGGGGAGAAGCTCGCGGAGTGGCTCACCTACGTAACCGGCGCCTCCTTTGCTCCCGACGCAATGGAGCTCCTCGGGGAGAGGATCTGGAACCTTGAGCGGCTCTTCAACCTGAAGGCCGGCCTCACGGCGAAGGACGACACTCTGCCGCCGAGGATACTCACTGAGCCCCGGGTGAAGAACCGGGTCGTTCCCCTCGACAGGCTGCTCTCGGAATACTACGAGCGGAGAGGATGGGACAAGCTCGGAGTCCCGACCAGGGAGAAACTGCGCATCCTGGGATTGGAGAAGGAAGGGGAAGGGCTGATATGAGAATCAGGGTAGACCACAAAGTATGCACCGGATGCAAGCAGTGCGAAATCGCCTGCTCCCTTGCCCACACCGATAGCGCGACCCCCTGGCGGTCGCGCATCCGGGTCTTCGTTGGGGAGGAGTTCTGCCTTCCCGTCATCGCGGGTCCCTACACGGAGGCATCCTGCAACTCAAAAGAGACCCTCCTGATCGACGGCGTCGAGGTGAGTGCCTGCGTGGTCTGCCGTGCGTCATGCCCGGTGAAATCGGTGTACAAGGAGCCGGACACAGCCATCCCGCTGAAATGCGATTTCTGCGGGGACCCGCCCGATCCCCAGTGCGTGAAATGGTGCGCCCCCAACGCCCTCACCCTGGTGGAGGGGTGACGAGTGGAGAGGATGGATCCCCGGTACTTGAGTCCCACGTTTTTCATCGATTGTGATGAGCCTGCCATTGTCGGGAAGTCCAGAGAACTCTCCCTCCCCGTAGGCGAGGAGCGGGAGAAGGCGATCCGCGTCTTCTACTTTGTGAGGGATGAGATCACATACAATGCCTTTTCCCCGCGGACGGACGCCGACTACAGGGCGAGCCGCACCTTAAGCCGCATGGAGGGCTACTGCGTCCAGAAGGCGGTTCTCCTCGTCGCCCTGGCCCGTGCCGCCGGTATTCCCGCCCGCCTCAGGTTTGCCGATATCCGGGGTCATCTCACCCCGGCAGGGTTCGTAGAGAAGAGAGGGAGCAACCTCTTCTCCTATCACGGCCTGGCGGACCTCTGCATCGAGGGCCGCTGGGTGAAGGCAACGCCCACGTACGACAAGGAATACTGCAGGAAGGCGGGAGTCGAACCGGTCGAATTCGATGGAAGCGGGGACGCCATGCTGCCGGCCTATGCCCTGGACGGAAGGCGCAACGTCGAGTATGTCATGGACAGGGGTTTCTTTGACGATCTCCCCCTGGAAGACATACGAAAGGCTTCCGCCTCGTGGAAGTACATGGCGCCGTGAAGCCCTTTCTTCTTCTCCTTGCTACCATGGATACCAAGGGACCGGAAGTCCTCTACTTGAGGGACCGACTGAGAGACCTCGGCGGGAGGCCTCTCCTCATGGACCTCTCCATGAGGCATGGTGACCCTCATCCTTTCGTGCGACGTCCCGTCGGAAGAGGTGGCCGAAGCCGGGGGAAGCACTCTGGAGGCTGTGGCAGGCTCGAAAGATATGACCGCCAACATGGAGATCATGACCTCCGGCGCGTCATCCGCCGCCCGGAGGCTCGTGGATGAAGGAAGAGTCCAGGGCGTTATCGGCGTGGGAGGCTGCACCGGCACCCTGATGATCACAGCCGTCTTCCAGGGCCTCCCTTTCGGACTTCCAAAAGTGATGGTATCCTCCGCGGCCGCTCAGCCGGGCCTTTCCAATCAGTTTCTGAAGACGAGCGACATCATGCTGTTCCACTCGGTTGTCGAAATCGCCGGGCTCTCCGATCCCGTCAGGAACGTGCTCGAACGGGCGGCCTGTGCCGTCATCGCCATGGCACGGGGACCCGTGGTCGTTCCCCTCTTCGATAGGGAGAGGGCGATAGCCATGACCATGATGAGTCCCTGTGAGAGGACCGCCCGGTCCGTTCGGCTGGCCCTGGAGAAGGAAGGCTACCAGGTGATCGGCTTCCATGCCAATGGAGTCGGTGACCGCGCCATGGAGGAGATGGTCGCATCCGGCCTCTTCAGTGGCGTCATCGACCTCGCGCCCGGCGCCGTTGGTGAGCACCTCTACGGGTACATGCGGGACGCAGGGCCACTCCGTTTGGAATCCGCCGGAAGGATGGCGATCCCCCAAATCATCTCGACCTGCGGGGTGAACCATGCCACCCCATCGAAGTCGCGGGCTTCCCCGAGGCTCTGGACGGGTCGGAAATACGACCTCGATCGGTTCCGGACCTGGCTCCGCGTGACCCCCGACGACCTGCGGCAGATCTCAGAGGCATTTGCCGAGAAGCTGAACAAATCAAAAGGCCCCGTGAAGGTCCTCGTTCCCCTCAAGGGGTGGTCCTCGATCGATTCGCCGGGCAGTCCCACGTATGACCCCAGTGAGGACGCCGTTTTTGTCGCAGGCCTGAGAAGCATGTTGAGGAAGGAAATTGAGGTCATCGAGGTGGATGCCAACATGGAGAGTCCCGAGTTTGCCCAAACCGTAGTGGGGACCGCGCTCGAGATGTTCCGTCGATAGGCGCTTACGTCCGTGGCGGTTCCTTTAGGGCGAGTTCTTCACATCGACATGGGTTTGTGGTATACATCATGCCGGGCGGCTAAGGCAGCGAGGACGGCGAAAGAGTCAAGCGGCATGGCGGAGAAGGGGATATACAAGGAGATAGAAGCGCAGGCCAAACCGTACCTGGATACGCGCTGTAACGAAATCCACGTTTCCGTGTGCTACGCCATGGCGGAGCGGCTCCTGAGCCTTTATCCCGAAGCCGACCCGGAGGTGGTGCTGCCGGCGATCCTGCTCCATGACGTGGGCTGGAAAATGGTGCCGGAAGAGAAGCAGCTCACCGCTTTCGGGCCCCGCGCCAATGACATGGAAACCCGGCGGATCCACGAGATCGAAGGCGTGGTGATCGCACGCCGAATCCTCGCTTCCCTTGGCTATGAGAGGGGAAAGACCGAGGAGATTCTCTCTATCATAGAAGGACACGATTCCCGCGAAGAGGCCCTTTCTCTCAACGATGCCATAGTGAAGGATGCGGACAAGCTGTGGCGCTTTTCGCAGGTGGGCTTGGAAACGGACCTCAGACGCTTCGATGTGGACCGGGCCAGATACGTGAGGTGGCTGAAGAAGAGGGTAAGCAGGTGGCTATTCACGTCAGCCGCCAGGGACCTGGCCTATCGAGGCCTGGCTGACGCCGGCGCGCCGACTGTGGATGAAACGGATGATGTGGACCTCCTCGGTGATCAGCGGGGCTTGCCAAGGAATGATTGATTGGGCGCCCCTATCCACCGGGCTTAGGGTTCCTAAACGATAGGAGAAGACCGTAAGGTGGCAGAATAGGCTTACGATCCGGATAGTTCTCGGATGAGGGCGCGGGACAGGGCGCCTTTTCAGGGAGCTTGAAAATCATGGCCGGGGCTGGAGGAAGGAAAGACGATGGCCGTTGCGATAGTGGGGATGCTCGACGAGAGAGAAGAAGCCCTGAAGGTGATCAAGGAGCAGATCGAGAAAAGAGGCCACAGGGCTCTACTGATGGATATCACCGTGGGGACCGGAGCCCTCGTTCCCGGTCTCAGGGCGGACGTGACGAGCGGGGAGCTGCTTGCCCTGGCAAAGGGCGCGAAGGACTCGGATGCGGGGAAGAAGGAGACGGCGACTTCCCTCATGGCGGACGGCCTCAAAAGGAAAGTCCTTGCCCTCCACGAGTCGGGTGAGCTTGAGGGAATGATTGCCATAACCGGGATGACGGGCGCCCTCATTTCCCTCGAGGCCATGAAGGCACTGCCCTTCGGTGTGCCCAAGCTCCTCATCACGAGCTCGGCCGCGATGCCTGCCCACGCGGAGCAATACGCCGAGTATCTTGCCTTTGGAGACATCACGGTGATGCACGCCATGATCGACACGGTAGGCATGAACGGCCTCGTGAGGACTTTGGCAACGAACGGCGCCAACGCCATATCGGGAATGGTGGAAGGGAGGCATCTCCAGGTCCCGGAGAAGAGGCTTTCCGCTGCCGTGACTGAGTTCGGCTTCTGCGAAAAAGGAGCCCACTTTGTCCGCCGGCTGCTCGAAGATGAGTACGAAGTCGTCTCCTTCCATTCGAACGGCCTGGGCGACCAGGCCGCAGTGGGGCTCGTAAGGCAGGGTTATTTCGCGGCCTTCGTCGACCTCGTCCCCGGCGCCTATAGCGAGTATCTCCTGGGCGGCAACCGTGCCTCAGGACCCGACCGGCTCGACATCGCCGCCGATCAGCCCATCCCATACATCCTCTGCCCCGGCGGTTTCGATATGGTGAGCTGCGGTCCTCTCGAGAGGAGGGACAAGGGTGATCCCCTCTGGGTCTCGAGGAAACTCGGAGAGCGAAAGCTTCACGTGCAGGATGCCTTCAGGGTTCAGGCAAGAACGAGCATAGAGGAGATGAGGCAGATAGCGACGGCTGTTTCGGAAAGGCTCAACCAATACATCCTCAAGACCAGGGTCAAGGTGGTTATTCCCCTCGAAGGGTTCTCGGCCTTGAGCGTTGCGGGAGGCGAGCTCTATGACCCGGCAGCCGATCGTGCTTTCACGGAATCACTCAAAGGGTCAGATGGACCCGGAAATAGAGGTGATCGAGGTCGCTACTGACATAAACAGCACTGAGTTTGCGCGCATCGTGGCAGACGCGGTTTCAAAAGCCTTGAGCGCCCTACGATGAGGGCGACCGGCTGCGATAGGCGCTCTTTGTTCGCGTTCCGGCGACCGGTCCTTGAGGCTGTGCCGTACTCTAAGATTGAGTGCAACCGTCCTTTAGTATCGTTTTCGAAAGGTTTCTTGTGAGTTTCTTTAGTTCAAGAGAAAGAATGGTCGCGGCGCGAAGGGAAGGGTCGAAATACCCTTTCTTGAGATGCACCAAAGTACGCTCTACAGAGAGCGACTTAAGTCGACCCTCCTTCGAAGATTAGGGTTCAAGATCGAACGGCCGGGCAAGATTGGCGTAACCGGTCCGAACAGACCTACGTTTAAAAGGAGAGAGCGACATGGTGAACTCGAGTATCTATTGGAACCAGGTTATCGAAACGCTTCCCCGGGAAAAGCTCCGCGAGCTTCAGCTAAAGAAATTCAAACGCATCATGGAATGGGCCTATAAGAATTCTCCCTTCTACAGAAGCTTCTATCAAGCCGCCGGTATCGAGCCGGGAGACATCAGGACGCTCGATGACATCCGAAGAGTGCCGAAAATCGACAAGGGCATGCTCAGGGATGTCCAGAGCAGAGAGCCTTTTCCCTATGGCGACATCCTGGCGGTGCCTCTCTCCGAGGTGACGGAATTCCGCCAGACGAGCGGAACGACGGGCACGCCGGTCTACCAGGCGGATACGTGGCAGGATTGGGAATGGTGGGCCGAGTGCTGGGCGTACATCCTGTACGCCCAGGGCTACAGGGAAACGGACCGCCTTTTCCTCCCTTTCGGCTACAACATTTTCGTCGCCTTCTGGGCCTGCCACTACGGCGCGGAAAAGGTAGGGTGTGAGGTGGTGCCGGGAGGGGTTCTCGATACGGAAGCGAGAATCATGAAGATGAAGGAATTGAGATGCACGGCCTTCGGAGCGACCCCGACCTATGTCCTCGGCATGGCAGACACGGCACACAGGATAGGCATCGATCCGAAAGGGATCGGGATCCAAAGGATCACCTGCGCCGGCGAACCGGGGGCGAGCATACCCACGACGAAGCAGCGCATCGAGGACGCCTGGGGAGCGAAGGTCTATGACCACATCGGGGCGACCGAGATAGGGGCATGGAGCTACTCGTGCGTATTCCAGCGGGGGCTCCACGTCAATGAAGCGTTCTTTCTCGTCGAGATAGAGGACACGGAGACAGGCGAGATCATCGAGGAGCCGGGCAGGAACGGCAAGATGGTGATAACCGCCTTCGACAGGATCGGAAAGCCGTGCATCAGGTTTGATTCGAAGGACGTGATCCGTTGGGCGGACTATTCATGCGAGTGCGGAAGGACGTTCCGGATCATCGACGGCGGGGTGGTAGGCAGGGCCGACGACATCACCAAAGTGAAAGGCGTGCTCCTTGCCCCCACGGCAATCGAAGAAGTCGTACGGAGCTTCGACGAGCTGAGCGACGAGTACGAGGTCATCGTCACGAAGAAGGGTGATATAGATGACATCGCGCTGAAAATTGAGATCAAACCGGGTATGGAAGACCGGAAAGAGTCTATCCTTGTGCGCCTCAAGGACGAGCTTCGGGTGAAGACGAACCTGGGCTACAAGATCGAGGTCTGTCCTGCCGGAAGCCTCCCGAGATACGAGGTGAAAGCAAAGAGGTTCAAGGATATGAGGAAGCACTAAGGAAGGGGGAGAGACCATGGAAAGAGAGTACGACCTCAAAGGGATTGATGCGAGGATAAGAGAGCTTCACAGGACGGCAGAGGAGATAAGAGAGCTGGGACAAGGGATTGAGGCTGTCAGGAGGAATGCAGACCGCATACTCGCGAGCGTCAAGATGATCGAGCTCAACGTGTGCGATGTCGTGGAGGTGCTGTAGCTTCTTTCGCTTTCCGGACGTAGCTTCCGACGATGGAAGCCCCTTCCACGA
>CAVVNC010000033.1:0-39530 GCA_963749525.1 uncultured delta proteobacterium | reverse complement strand
TAGGTCGGTCGTGATCAACCCGAAAGGCTGTAGATTTGCGTGAGAAAATCATGTACAACTACGTGGTGCATTGCGAAGAGAGGCTCTGTGAGGGGATTCACGTGGGCCCCTTCGGAAAGATTAGTCTCATGGGAAGACCCGTTGATGAAGATCGGCCATTGGCTTGATTGGTGTGCGCATACTCTTTCGAAGGAGGCTTGATCGGCTGTGCCGGCAACCCGTAACAGCATGTTCCTCTACCTCGTCGTCGCAGCATCACTGGTTGTGGTCGCCCGCGCTGCTTTGATGCACCGGGACCAAGCGGTCGTTGCTTCGACATCTCTCACCGGTGCTCTTGCTCAAGCGGCAGGGGCCCGACAGGTAAGAATACTGACTCCCCTCGACGTGAGACACCCGCCCGAGTATGAGTTGCGTCCTTCCGACATAGCCCAGTTCAATGGCGCGAGCGCGGTTGTCTATGGAGGCAATGAGAAAATGGGCCGGAGGCTCGTCGAAGTCTCGAAGGGCAGGGGCCTTCCTGTTGTGCAGGTCGATACGACAATCTCCCCCGACAACTTCATCGCCCAGGCGAGAAAGATCGCCGGTGTTTACCGTACCGGGAGGGCGGAGCAAGCGTGGGAGAAGGACTTTCTGGAAAGAGTCGCCTTTCTCAAGTCGAGGCTCGCGCCCTATTCAGGGAAGAAGGCTGTGGTTCATTTGTACGCGCAAAGCTTCGCCGCGTGGGCCGGCCTTTCCGTGGTTCAGGTGATCATGCCCGGCGAGATATCCCCGAATACGGTCGCCGAGGCAAAGGCGAAACAGCCGGACATCGTCCTGGACATCCTCGATATGCCTGCGGCAAGAATGATTGCCGAGAATGCCCGGTGCCCCTATGCGACGCTGATCACCTTCCCGGGGGCCGAAAAAACGGCGACGCTGGGGGACATGCTCGAATACGACACGGTACAGATCCTAAAGGCTTTCGGACAGTAAAAGAGACAGCGTCGAGCCGCGGCTCTGTCGATTTCTCTTGACAAGTTATAGTGTAATGCTATATAGTGCTCTCGATGGATACTCCTTTCGGCCATCAGTCACCATCCTCGCCCGCGATCGGAGAAACGAGAGAAAAGAAAATTCGAAAAAGAGTCAGATTTCGTCACATTTCGTCAAGTCGTCAGAGAGGACCGAGGGCCATATCCCTTGGTATCAAAGGAACGTAGCATTTGCTATGGGTTGTGATCGGCAACTATCAAGGATATCATCCCTGCCTAGCGCCTTAAAGAACCGTTATTAAAGGAAGAAGACTATCGAGGGTAAAAGCGGCAGTCGTCTCAAGAAGCCCTCAAAACCGACTCTGAAGCCCGTCCAGCTCACACTCTCTGCCTGAAAACTGCCGAATGCGACCGGTGGAAGGCCGTCCAGCCAAACCGCCTTGCGAAAAAGGTCGGTCATGATCCGTCCGACAAGGCTGTAGATTTGCTTCAGGAAATCGTGTACAATTACGTGGTACGCCGTGAAGAGAGGGTCTATGAACCCCATGGCCTCTCGTCGGAAAATCTCCGGGCTACCGAATAAATCCTTCTGGAATAGGCATGTGTGACGTAATAGTGATCGGTGCAGGGCACGCCGGCTGCGAAGCAGCGCTCGCCGCCGCAAGGATGGGGGCAAGAACGCTCCTCCTCACCATGAACCTCGACAGGGTGGCCTATATGTCCTGCAACCCGGCCATAGGAGGCCTGGGCAAGGGCCACCTCGTGAAAGAGGTCGATGCCCTGGACGGCCGCATGGCGAGGAACGCGGACGAGACAGGGATCCAGTTCCGCACCCTCAACATGAAGAAGGGGCCTGCGGTCCAGGCAACGAGGGTGCAGGCAGATAAGGCGCGCTACGCGAGCGGCGATGAAGAAGTTCCTCGAAGGGCAGGAGAACCTGAACTTGAGGCAGGCCCAGGTGGAGCGGCTTATCACCGACGGCTCGCATGTGTCGGGCGTCGAGACCGCATGGGGGGAGAGGTTCGAGGCTGCCTCCGTCGTTGTTACCGTGGGGACCTTCCTGAACGGTCTCATCCATGTGGGGTTCGAGAGCTGCCAGGGGGGCCGGATGGGTGACTCCCCTTCATGCGGGCTCTCCGGGTCCCTGCGTTCCCTCGGGTTCGACATGGGGAGGCTCAAGACCGGTACGTGTCCGAGGCTCAACGGCAGGACCATAGACTTCGCAGGCCTCGAAGCCCAATGGAGCGACGATCCGCCTACGCCTTTCTCGTTCATGACAAAGGAGCTGCCGCGGGAGGCTCGCGCCTGCTACCTCACGTATACGAACGAGGAGACCCACGCGTTGATACGCTCAGGGCTCGACAGATCACCCCTTTACACGGGCAGGATCAAGGGGACGGGGGTCCGCTACTGCCCTTCCATCGAGGACAAGGTCGTGAGGTTCGCCGGCCGCGACCGCCATCACGTATTCCTCGAGCCGGAGGGGCTCGATACGATCGAGTACTACCCCAACGGCCTGTCCACGAGCCTTCCTCTGGACATCCAGCTCCGCATGCTGCGGAGCATAGAGGGCCTCGAGAAGGTGGAGATCACGAGGCCGGGCTACGCCATAGAATACGATTTCGTCTTTCCCACCCAGCTCTTTCCCACCCTGGAGACGAAGCGGGTCCAGGGCCTTTTTCTCGCGGGGCAGATAAACGGCACCACGGGGTATGAGGAAGCGGCGGCCCAAGGCCTTATCGCAGGCATCAACGCCGTGCTGAAGACGAGAGGGGAGGAGGGTTTTTGTCCGGGCAGGGAAGAGGCATACATGGGGGTAATGATAGACGACCTCGTGACCAAAGGGGTCGATGAGCCGTACCGCATGTTCACGTCCCGCGCCGAGTATCGCCTCTTCTTGAGGGAAGACAACGCCGACTTAAGGCTCACCGAAAAGGGATATCGCCTGGGGGTCGTCGATCGGAGAGCGGTACGGGCGATGAAGGAAAAACAGTCGAGGATCGAAGAGCTGTCCGCTCTCCTCTCGGCGACGAGGCTCTCGCCCTCCGGCGCCACGAACGCTCGGCTCGCCTCCCTCGGGATGGAGGGGATAAGGAACCCGATCAACCTCGGGGAGCTGCTCCGAGAGGCCCGGTGTCGCCATGAGCGATCTGGCGGCGCTCGATCCGAGGATCGCAGGGTTCGACGAGGATGTTGCCTATCAGGTGGAACTGGACATCAAGTACCAGGGGTATACGGAGAGGCAGAAAGAAATGGTGGAAAGGGCGAGAAGGCTCGAAGAAAGGAAGATCCCCAACGATATCGCTTACCAGAGAGTGTCGGGCCTTTCGAGAGAAGTGGTGGAGAAGCTCTCCAGGATCCGGCCCCTTTCCCTCGGCCAGGCCACGCGGATCCCGGGGGTCACGCCTGCGTCGGTGACCGCCCTTCTCGTCCACCTGAAAAAGACAGGAGCATGGTAGGGGAGATGGGAGTTTCCTAAAATGGCGGGCAATGCTTCGGTTCGGCTCACAGAGCCGACCGATTTCATCAGGAAGACCTTGGGCGACATGGGCGCCGACGTGATGGGTTTTGCCGACTTTGCGCGCTACGATAGGGAGATCATCGCACTCGGCGAGGACGTCTCGAAGAAATACCCCATCGCCATCTCCTTCGGCCTTCTCGTTTCGAAGGGTGTGCTGGAGACCCTCATTGACGGCCCCACCTCGCTCTATCTTCACCATTACAGGCAGGTCAATTACCGCCTCGACATGATCGCTTATCTTCTCGCCGGGCAGATCGAAGCCCGGGGCCACAGGGCCCTGCCGCTGGCGGCTTCCCAGATGGTGGACTGGCAGCGCCAATTGGGGCACATCTCCCACAAGCACGTGGGCGTGGCAGCAGGAATAGGATGGATCGGGCGGAACAATCTGCTCGTCCACCCCCGCTTTGGCGCGAGGGTGAGGTACAACACGGTTCTCACGGACATGGCTCTCATCACCGGAGAGCCTCTTTCCGGCGGGTGCGGCGTGTGCACGGCTTGTGCGTCCTTCTGTCCGGCCTCAGGCCATAAGGGAAGACGCAGAAGGCTTCGACCATCTGGGTTGTTTCGAGATGCTCCAGGTTTTCAAGAATAAAAGGAACCTTGGCCATCACATATGCGGCCTGTGTGTGAAGGCCTGCGGAGGAAATGCATGAAAGCGTTGATCGCGCTCGAGGACGGGACGGTTTTCGAGGGGAAGAGTGTGGGAGTCGAAGGGGAACAGGAGGGTGAGATCGTCTTCAATACGAGTATGACGGGGTATCAGGAGATCATTACGGACCCGTCCTACAAGGGGCAGATCGTCACCATGACATATCCCCTCATCGGCAATTACGGGGTAAACGCGGAAGATGTGGAATCGGGCGGGCCCAAAGTCGAGGGCTTCATAGCGAGGGAGTTCAGCAAGATCACGAGCAATCACAGGGCGAAAGAAGGTCTCCTGGAATACCTCGCCCGCCACGGCATCATGGCCATAGAAGAGGTGGATACGAGGGCCCTCACCAAGCACCTGAGGGTGAGGGGCGCCATGAAGGCGATCATCTCCACATCTGACCTGGAGCCGGAGAGCCTGGTGCAGAGGGCCCGCGAGTCCGCAGGCATCCTCGGCATAGACCTCGTCCGTGAGGTCACGTGCGAGGCCCCGTATCTCTTCGGCGGGGAGGATGGGGACCTGACTGTCGTGGCCATGGATTTCGGCATAAAGGCGAACATACCCCGGATGCTGAAGAAGGCGGGGTGCCGGGTGATCGTAGTCCCCGCGCGGACAACAGGCGAAAGAGATCCTCGACATGCAGCCCGACGGCGTGATTCTCTCGAACGGTCCGGGCGACCCTGAGGCAGTGCCCGACGTGGTCGAAGAGATAAGAAAGCTCTTCGGCAAAGTCCCGATCTTCGGCATATGCCTGGGGCAGCAGCTCCTGGGCCTTGCCTACGGGGGCAGCACCTACAAGCTCAAGTTCGGCCACAGGGGGGCCAATCAGCCCATCAAGGAGCTCGCCACGGGCAGGGTCTGCATCACGTCAGAAAACCATGGGTTTGCAGTGGATCCGAAATCCATCGAGAGGCAGCGCGTGAAGGCGACCCACGTCAACCTCAACGACGGCACCCTGGAGGGCATGGAGCACGAGATATACCCCATCTTCTCGGTCCAGTTCCACCCGGAGGCGTCACCCGGACCTCATGACTCCTACGGTCTGTTCCGGAAGTTCAGACTGCTCATGGAGGCATTCAAGAAGGAGAGACATGCCTAAGCGCACGGACATCAAAAGCATCTTTCTCATCGGGTCCGGACCCATCGTCATCGGCCAGGCGTGCGAGTTCGACTACTCGGGAAGCCAGGCGTGCAAGGCGCTCCGGGAAGAGGGCTACAGGATCATCCTCATCAACAGCAACCCTGCCACGATCATGACCGACCCGAGCATGGCGGACAGGACATACGTGGAGCCCCTCATCCCGGAGGTGCTCGAGGCCATCATAGAGGCGGAGAGGCCGGATGCGCTCCTTCCCACGCTCGGCGGACAGACCGGGCTCAACCTGGCGACCATCCTGGCTGAGCGGGGAGTCCTCGAAAAATACCATGTGGAGCTCATCGGCGCCGACTACGCGGCCATCAAGAAGGCGGAAGACAGGGAAGAATTCAAGGCTGCCATGGAGAAGATCGGCCTCGAGGTCCCCCGCTCCGGCTTCGCCTACAACGTGGATCAGGCGCGCAAGGTGGTGAAGGAGATAGGCTTCCCCGCCATCATCAGGCCGAGCTACACCCTTGGGGGGACAGGCGCTTCGGTGGCCTACAACGTGGAGGAATTCGAGACCCTCGCGGCCAGGGGCATCGAGTCCAGCATGATCAACGAGATCCTCATAGAGGAATCGGTGATCGGGTGGAAAGAGTACGAGCTCGAGGTGATGAGGGACAAGAAAGACAATGTCGTCATCGTCTGCTCCATAGAGAATTTCGACCCCATGGGGGTCCATACAGGGGACAGCATTACCGTGGCGCCCGCGCAGACCCTCACCGACAAAGAGTACCATTCCATGAGGGACGCGGCCATCGCCATCATCAGGGAGATAGGCGTGGAGACGGGGGGCTCGAACATCCAGTTCGCCATCGACCCCGAGGACGGAAGGATGGTCGTCATCGAGATGAACCCGAGGGTGTCTCGAAGCTCCGCCCTTGCCTCGAAGGCCACGGGTTTCCCTATCGCGAAGATAGCGGCGAAGCTCGCGGTCGGCTACACCCTCGACGAGATACCGAATGACATCACCAAGAAGACGCCTGCCTCGTTCGAGCCTACCATCGACTACTGCGTGGTGAAGATACCGAGGTTTACCTTCGAGAAGTTCAGGGGCGCCGACGAGACCCTCACCGTGTCGATGAAGTCCGTGGGCGAGGCCATGGCCATAGGCAGGACGTTCAAGGAGGCGCTGCAGAAAGGATTCCGGTCCCTGGAGGTCGGAGCGAACGGCATCATGGACGACCGCCACCCGGAAGGGCCCGCAGACCTCGAGGCCATCAGGCAGAAGCTCATCATCCCAACAAAGACAGGGTATTCTTCATCAGGCACGCGCTGAAAGCGGGCATGGACATCGACGAGATCAATGCCCTTTCCAAGATAGACAAGTGGTTCTTGAGGAATGTCCAGGAGATCGTCGATTTCGAGGGTGAGCTGGAGGCGTACAAGAGCGACCTCCCCATCTTCTCGAAGGAGCGGGACATCCCCGAGGAGCTCATCAGACGGGCGAAGCGGTACGGGTACGCAGACAAGCAGATCGGGGCGCTCCTCGGCCTTCGTGAGGCAGAGATACGCCAGTGGCGCTTGGAGCGCGGCATCGAGAGCGTATTCAAGCTCGTCGATACGTGCGCAGCAGAGTTCGAGGCGTATACGCCCTACTACTACTCGACCTATGAGACGGAAAACGAATCCCGTGACTCGGACCGAAGGAAGATCATGATCCTCGGAGGCGGACCGAACCGCATAGGGCAGGGCATAGAATTCGACTATTGCTGCGTCCATGCGGCCCTTGCCCTGAAAGAGCTCGGTTTTGAGACGATCATGGTGAACAGCAACCCGGAGACGGTGAGCACCGACTACGACACGTCCGACAAGCTCTACTTCGAGCCCCTCACCCTGGAAAACGTGCTCGACATAGTGAAGAGGGAGAAGCCTGAGGGCGTGATCGTCCAGTTCGGCGGCCAGACGCCCCTGAACCTCGCGGTGCCCCTGAAGAAGGCAGGGGTGAGCATCATCGGCACGACCCCCGAAAGCATCGATGTCGCGGAAGACAGGGAGAAATTCAAGGCCCTCCTCAAGAAGCTCAATCTCACCCAGCCCGAGAACGGCATCGCCACCTCCTTCGAAGAGGCCAAGAAGGTGGCCAATATCATAGGCTATCCCATCGTGGTGAGACCCTCATACGTCCTCGGCGGCAGGGCCATGGAGATAGTCTATGCGGAAGGCGACCTGGAATCGTTCGTGGAGAAGGCATACGAGGCGTCTCCCGACCTTCCCATCCTTATCGACAAGTTCCTCGAAGACGCCATCGAGATCGATGTGGACGCCGTGGCCGACGGCGAACGCTGCGTGGTGGCGGGCATCATGGAGCACATCGAGGAAGCGGGCATCCACTCCGGCGACAGCGCGAGCGCACTGCCCCCGTACTCCTTGAACGACGATCTGATAGAGCGCATAAAATCGAACACCTACGACCTGGCGAGGGAACTGCACGTAGTCGGGCTCATGAACATCCAGTACGCCGTCAAGAACGACATCGTGTACGTGCTGGAGGTGAACCCCAGGGCGTCGAGGACCGTGCCCTTCGTGAGCAAGGCCACCGGCATCCAGTGGGCAAAAGTGGCGGCGAAGCTCATGACCGGCATGAAGCTCAAGGATCTGGGCATAGAGCGCGAAATCGAGGTGAAGCACTTTGCGGTCAAGGAATCGGTCTTTCCCTTCAACAAATTCTTTGGTGTGGATACGATCCTCGGACCCGAGATGAAGTCGACCGGCGAGGTCATGGGCATCGACTTCAATTTCGGCGCGGCTTTCTGGAAATCCCAGCTCGGGGCCGGGCAGAACCTGCCGTTTGATGGCAACGTATTCCTGAGCGTGAAGAACAAGGACAAGAGGAACGTGGTCTTCATAGCGAAGAAGCTGTCAGACCTGGGGTTCAAGGTCTACGCGACGAAAGGCACGGGCAAGATCCTTGCGAACAGCGGCATCGAGACCACCTTCGTCAACAAGGTCTCCGAAGGGAGGCCCCACGTGGTCGATATGATCAAGAACGGCGAGATCCACCTCATCATCAACACGCCCAGCGGGAGAAAGCCAAAAGGCGACGAGGTGCTCATCAGGGCCGGGGCGGTGCAGTACAAGATCCCCTATACCACCACCATCTCGGGCGCCCAGGCCGTGGTGAACGCGATCGAGACCATGAAGAAGGGGATCCTGTCGGTCAAGCCCCTCCAGGACTACTACGCGCCGTGAGCAAGGCAGAAAAGGCGGATTTCCAGGGCAGGCCGCCTTAGTCTATCGAGCCGAACAGCTACTGGGGCTCAGCGCCCACTCCACAGGCAAAGCCACGACCTCGCGTCGCGGGTGCACCACGGCCATCGTCCCTCAGCCTCGCTCCGCTCGGGTCCGGCGATGAAAATGCGACATGCATTATGCGACCCGGAATGATACGACTCTTCTGCGCCCACTAACTCCCTCTGGAGGAGAATATGGCCAAAATTCGAGTGAAAACGCCGATCGTCGAGATGGACGGCGACGAGATGACGCACATCATCTGGTCGATGATCAAAGAGCGCCTCATCCTGCCCTTTCTCGACATAGATCTGAAGTATTTCGACCTCGGTCTTCCTAGCCGGGATGCGACTGACGACCGCGTCACCACGGACGCTGCCAGGGCTATCAGGGAGTACGGCGTGGGCGTGAAGTGCGCCACGATCACCCCGGACGCGGAGCGCGTCGTTGAATACAAGCTCAAGAAGGCTTGGCCTTCGCCCAATGGGACGATCCGCTCGATACTCGACGGCACGGTCTTCCGGAAGCCCATCATGGCAAAGAACATCTCTCCCGCGGTCCGAAGCTGGAAGAAGCCCATCGTGATAGGGCGCCACGCATACGGCGACCTCTACAGGGGCGTCGAGATGAAGATAGACTCACCCGGCAGGGTGGAGCTGGTCTACACGTCACCCGGGCGTGAGGAGGTGCGTCTTCCCGTCTACGAGTTCCAGGGCCCGGGCGTGGTCATGGCAGTGCACAACGTGGAGAAATCGATCCGCTCCTTCGCACGGTCCTGCATCAATTATGCGCTGGGGGAGAAGCTGGACCTCTGGTTCTCCATGAAAGATACCATCAGCAAGAAGTACCACGCCTTCTTCAGGGAGATCTTCGCAGAGGAAGTGGCGGCACGTAAGGACGATTTCGCCAAGGCAGGCGTTGCCTTTCGCTATCTGCTCATCGATGACGCGGCCGCGCAGATGATGAAGCAGGAAGGCAATATCCTGTGGGCCTTGAGCAACTACGACGGGGATGTCTTCTCCGACGTGATTGCAGCGGGCTTCGGCTCCCTCGGCATGATGACCTCGGTCCTCGTCTCACCCGATGGGAAATACGAGTTCGAGGCTGCCCACGGCACGGTGAGGCGCCACTTCTACGGGCACCTCAAAGGCGACACGACGAGCACGAACTCGGTGGCGTGCATATTCGCCTGGACCGGTGCCATCAGGAAGCGGGGAGAGATCGACGGCACGCCGGAGGTGGCCGCCTTCGGCGAGCGCATCGAGAGGGCCGTTCTCGACTGCATCGAGGGCGGCATCGTCACGAAGGACCTCGTGCTCCTCATGGACCCTCGGCCGGAAAGGCACCAGACCACGGAGGGCTTCATAGACGCCGTGGCTGCGAGGCTTTAGGTAAATCAGAGTAAGCAGCATCGCCGAAAGGAATACTAAGTCGGTAGCGCACTTTCTCGACACAACGCATATCGCACCGCCTTAGGCCGCCATAGGCCCTTCTATGTCCGCTTTTCCTTTCTGTTTCCGTTTAAGAAAATATGTTCCAAGCGACATCCACTTTTATCTTGCATATCAAGACACTATGTAGAATAATTGGACCCGGCGCCCCCTCGTGGTCTTCATCGACAATGCAAGATACTTAAGGAGGACCAAGATGCTGAGACTGTGGGACCGCTTCGTACCATCTTTCGCGGCTGCTCTTCTGTTGCTGTTGGTCGTCTTCGCGCAAGCGGTTTTCTCGGAGGATGGGGGAAAAGAAAAGAATTATGGCTGGTTTTTTTCAAGGTCGAAACACATTAGTCAATTGCTGCAAGCCGGAGAGATAGGGAAGGCAAGCGCGGTCTGGAACGAGGAAGAGGAATATTTCAGACAGTCCCGGAAGGAAGGCGACAAGAAGTGCACTGATGACCTTGCGGATGCGCTGGAAGAATCGCTCAACCGGCAGGCTCGCCAAAAGGAGTCGGCTCTGCTCTCCGTCAAGTGGCCCGAGACACGGGAGCGCTGGCCCGCGGTGCGGCTGACCATTACCGAGGCGGAAGAATTCGTGCGGGAAGTGGGCAGCCATAAGGTTCTCGTCTACTCAGGGCGCGTGGATCGGATAACGCAGTCCATAGTGAGTGCAAAAGAAAAGTTGGTTAGTACGATAAGGTCAAAAGCACCCGAAGAACTTGTTGCATACAAGGGCGTCTCTGGCGGCTTCTTTGCCGAGTATCCGCTGAAGCTGCAGCCGGGTGAGTTCTTGAGAGCCAACAAACCCCTGTGGCTGAAGGCCTTGTCGAATGGCACCTGCGACGAGTTCAAGACCTTCGCCCGTGCCCACTCTAAATGGCTCGATAGGGAGGATCTCGACAACCTAGGCGAGATATTCCTTCAGAAAACCATGATCCGGGACAAGTCGGGAAAAGCGACACTTGCAGAGATGCTGGCGGCGTCGCGCAGGACGCTGGAGGCAGGATTTACGGCGGCGCGGGAGGTCAATACTTATATCCGGGTCGTCAAATCACGAATACTTCTAGCACGAAAGACGACGCCATCGAGTTTCCCGTTGATCTCAACGTTGATCTGCCGATCAATGCTGCGCCTGTCAGCGTGGAGAAAACGGGCCTCGACGCCGCTCTTTCAAAACCCGATTCCGCAGCCGCGGATATTCTCATACTCTTTAGCGCCACAACAGCGCGAGCCGATCGTAAGATCGAGCCACCCCAGGCGGTGACATCGAAGTTTAAAAGCGGGACGCGCAGAGTTCCCAACCCTGACTACGCACGACAATTGTCCGTGGTGCGACAAATAGAGATGATTATTCAGAACATGCAGCAGAACGCAAGACTTAACCAAGCCACGTGCAGCGGCTTCGGTTGTGCCATCTCCGCCGCCTTAGATCGGAAATACATCAACGAGGCCCTGGCCAAGTATGCGGAGGCTAACGCCAACTTGAACGCCACTCCCATGACCCTGGAAGAGCCTGTCTACACCCCCTATGAATTTAACAGAACGGTGATCGACGCCGCCAAAGTCGCCACGATCAACTACTACATTGTCGATCGTGTGGCCCGAACGTATCTGAAGGGGACCTTCGATGCCCGGCAAGAGAAATCATTCACCGTTTGTTACGGCCTGAAGAAAGAAGATCCGGACAGGAGTCGTTATCTGGCGGCGTCTGACAACGAAGAAGATGTGGCAAGGTTCGAGCAATCATCCTTCATGGCGCCGCTGTCGAAAATCTTTGAACAAGCGGAGCAGCAAAAAGCCGGGCCCGTGCCGATGATGGCAAGTCTGCGCAACGAGATCATGACGGGTGCAGACAGCGCGTCGAAGGCGGCAAAAAGGAAATCGTATGCTACAGCACTTCCCCCGGACACGCGATTCGATTCGGTGGTGGTTGTGCTTTCTCCGGGCGGCAGTTTGGGAAGCGGATTTTTCGTCAGGGACGACGTGGTCCTGACGAACTATCACGTGATAAAGGACTCGAAATTTGTAGAGATGAGACTCCATGACGGCAGCGAGACTTTCGGAAAAATCATAGGAGAGGACGCCAGGCGCGACCTTGCCCTTATAAAGGTCCAGGCGCGAGGCATACCGGTCAAGATATATAGTGAGCAGACTTTGATCTTAGGAGGGCAGGTCGAAGCAATAGGTCATCCGGAAGGGCTCGAGTTCAGTGTTACCAGAGGGGTCGTGAGCGGGATCAGAGAGCTTCCGAGCCGGTTTGCTCCGGGAGGGAAGAAAGTCCGTTTCATTCAGACCGATACGGCGATCAATCCGGGCAACTCGGGAGGGCCGTTATACTTCGGGGACAAGGTGATCGGCGTCAACACATGGAAGGTCGTTGCCGTTGAGATAGGGGGACTCAATTTCGCAGTCCACTACGCCGAGGTCCTTGAATTCCTCGAGGCCAACGGCATCGCAACGGGCGGATAGCCCCGCAGTCGAACACTACGGCCTTTAAGCCAGAAAAGCGCGGCAGTTCGTTCTCCTATGCCTCGGGCGCAAGCTGCCGGTAGGCAATCTTAAGCCTGCCCGCAATGATGCCGGTGAGGTTCTTCAACACGGCGATCCCTTCGCTCGGATGCTCATTTATCGCAGCCTCCAGTACGTCACGGGAGATCCTGATTACCTTCGTGTCCTGGGAACACCTGGCGGTTGCGCTGTATCGATAAGGCTCGACGAGGGCTGACCATCCGAAGACCTCACCCGCTCGACTGACTGCGAGCGCCTCCTGCGCTTCAGCTACCTCGATGTGGACGTCACCCGAGGCGAGGACACAGAAGTGAGAGGCATCTTCGCCTCTCTCGAAGATAACCGCGCCCTTTTTGTAGCTTATCTCTTCCGCGCCGTTTGCTATTCTCGTAATGAAACGCTGGCTCACACCCCTGAAGAGATCTGACTCCATTATAGCCATGGCTCACCCCTCCTTTTGCACCACTGCCTGGCGCAGGGTGCCGATTTCGGTCTCATCCCCACAGGAAGAATGATCGTCAGCTTAAAGCCGTTAGTAGTCGGTATATAGATGGGATGGTATCAGGAATGATTGTTCTTGTCAATGAACAATAGATGCTTGTGAAAATTATCCTGTCCGTTGAGCAAGCCACTCATACGGGCGGCCGATCGCGGCCCCTCCTCGGTCCAGCGATTCGTGCTTTTTTCTATGGTTCTTGCCGCAGCGAAAGGATGGCTCCGCCACCCACGAGTGCTCATCATCTCGACCCGCACCCGAGGGGATTCAGCAAGGCCTGCAGTCTTTCCTCGCTCACCTCGAGCAACGCGAAGCTGCTGCACGCCGTGCACCGTGGCTCCTTCTCTTCCTCGTCCACCTGAAATAGAGCACCGCACCCTTGGCACTCATAGGTTTTTTTTGCCATTTCCGATCTCACCTCCGGATGTGTCAATGCTTCGTGGGAGACGCCGTCTCACCCGGGAACGACTATGGGGACAGGTCTGCCGCGCCATTTTTTTGCTCATCGATAGTATACTATGAGGTGTCGGGTTGCGCAATTGGCCCCACCTATTGACCCTCTTCGCGGGACGCGATTTGACAAATTGGCGTCACTACAGTAGATTTGACGTTTACGGAGATCGAGGAGATGGGTGTCGTTACGGTGCAAATGTTCCACGTGAGAGATGATGATTCGCCCCTGGAAGTGGCCTTGCAGAACGGCATGACTCTGGAGGATCTCATCAAGAGCCTCAAGCTGCCCCAAGAGCCGGAGGCGGTGATCGTCAACGGGACCTATGTCGCACAGGATTATCTTTTGCAGAACGGCGACCGGGTAACCATCCTGCCCTTCCTGTCGGGTGGCTAAAGGGTGGACTGCGCACATCGGCAATAACCGGGAGAGGCGGTCAATTTCGTCGCGTCTTTCGACCCTTTCTTCCGTGAGTATGATTCAAATCATGGCCTAATAGCCGGAGGATCGACTAAAACATAGACGGTTCGGCCGGTCTTCCCGGACACGGCGCACCGGCCTAAAGAGATAAGAAGCAGCACAAAGGAGGATATCCTAATGGCAGAAGAGGGAAGCTACTCGCTGAGAATTCTTCGCGTCAATCTCAGCACCGGTCATGTCAGCGAAGAGCGGATCGACGGCGACACGGCGAAGAAATATGTCGGCGGCACGGGTCTCGCCATCAAATATCTATGGGAAGAAGTCCCTGCGGGCGTGGAGTGGTCCGACCCTGACAACAGGATAACATTTTTCACCGGCCCCCTCGCGGGAACCAGAGTGTCGGGATCCGGCACGTTCTCCGTGACCACCAAGGGAGCCTGCACGAATATGGCCGGCACCTCTCAGGCAAACGGGTTCTTCGGCGCCTTCATGAGGTTTAACGGGATCGACGGCATCATCGTCGAGGGAGCCGCGAAGACGTGGACCCGTATTCACATCCATGACGGCACGATCGATCTCGTGAATGCGGAGCACTTGCTCGGCAAGGACACCTGGGAGACCGAGGATGCGGTCAAGGAGGAGATCGGCAAGAGATGCAGCGTCTTCAGCATCGGTCCGGCGGGAGAGAACCTCATCCGTTTCTCGGCAATCGTCGGCGATCGCGGCCATGTGGCCGCGCACAACGGGATCGGCGCCGTCATGGGGTCGAAGAAGCTCAAGTGCCTCTCCGCAGAACGGGGACAGTCCAAGCCGCGCGTCGTCGATCCGGAGCGTCTGTTGCCGGCAGCGAAAGAGCTGGCTGCCCTGCCGAAGAAGGTCGATCCGGGACTGATCAAGTGGGGAACAAACTTTGGATTCGGGCCGCTTGGGGCCATGGGAGCGGTCCCTGTCAAGAACTACACGACCAACATCTTTCCCGAAGTCGCCAATTTCACCGGTGAATACCTGCGCACCCACTTCAAGATGAAGCCTGCCCCCTGTTGGGCATGCGCCATCGCCCACTGTCACATGGTTGAGGTGACGGAGGGACCGTACACGGGCTATGTCGGAGAGGAACCCGAATACGAGGGAATGGCCGCCATGGGTCCGGTGATCGGGCAGACCGATCCCGGGGCTGCCATTATGCTGGCGAACCTTGTCGACCGGATGGGGTTCGACATCAATGAATCGGGGTACCTCATTAGCTGGATCATGGAATGCTACGAGAAAGGGATAATGCGGAAGAGCGACCTCGACGGGCTGGAGATGAACTGGGGCAGCGTGGAAGCAGCCGCCACCATGCTCAGGAAAATAGCCCATCGCGACGGTTGCGGGAATTTCTTTGCCGAAGGGGTGAAAAGGTCCGCGGAGAGGCTGGGGGGAGAGGCCCTCAGCTGCGCCATCTACACCCTGAAGGGGGCATCCCCCCGGGGACACGACCACAGGGGCCACTGGATGGAGTTCATCGATACGTGCCTTTCCAACACGGGCACCATTGAAACAGGCGGTAACCTTTTCACGCCCCCCAACCTGGGTCTCACTCCGGTGAAGGATCGCTTCGATCCGATCGCCATGTCGACTCAGAACGCCAAGCTGAACGGCGGGAGGGACTTCGAGGATTCGCTGGGAGTGTGCCGCCTCTGCACGCCAAGCCTTACCCTCACCCTGGAGTGCCTGAACGCCATCACCGGCTGGGACTACACGCCCGCAGATGCGGTAGATACGGGCCTGCGCATTGTGAACCTCATGAGGATGTTCAATTTTCGCCACGGCCTTACGAAAGAGGTCGAGGGGCCGTCGGAGAGGTACAGCTCTACTCCCATCGACGGGCCGGCTGAAGGCAAGTCCATACGGGTTCATTGGGACGCGATACGGAACAACTACTACGAGCAGATGGGCTGGGACGTCGAAACGGGCAGACCGTTGCCTGAGACCCTAAGAAAGCTTGGGCTGGAGCACCTTGTGAAGGACTTGAACGTCTGACAAAGGGCCCCCAGAATCGATTCTGAAGGCATTTCGTGAGTCTTTCTCTCGGCCCAAAGCCCACGACTCGGCCTGGAGCGCCCGCGCTGTGGGCGTGAGCGCGATTTGAGGGCTCACGTCAAGGAGCGGCACTGAGTCGGGCTTATCCTTATTCGAGAAGCGAAAGCGCCTCCAAGGTTGGATGGTTCATTCCTAGTAAGTTTCATCAGCTATTCTATTGGGGATGAAATCTAACTGTTTGGTGGGAATGCCGATGCTCTTGCCGTAATCGATTGCTTCGCTCCATGTCGTTTTCTGCGGGCTTGCTCTAAATACTTTTTCTCTAAAGACAATTATGAGCTCATCGTTTCTGTAGAAATGGCAATAGAACTCCTTTGCGAGGAAGAGCACTCTTCTCTTCATGTTATGTTGCATCTTCATGATAAGGCTGTCGATTTCTTCTTGTTTCGCCTCTATCTTATGAATCACAAGGAATCGAAAGAGCACGTTCCTTCTTCCTATGATCGTGAGCTCTTTGAGCCCCTTCCTGTTTTGGCTGAGATTGACTATTATCCCGTGATACGCGGGTTCGTCCATTCCTACTGCCTTTCGCGTGTCGGCAAAACCGACGAGTACCAGGCGTGAATGAGATACTAGGGCACGCCTTGCGCTATCCGATCGGCCACGGCCTTCACGAATGCCGGGGGCACAGGGACCATTCTCCTGGAGGCATAGTTAAAGGCAACAAAACCGGTATCGACGAGGGCGAGGGGCCTATCTCCCTTTGTTACCCGGTGAAACAGTCGAAAACCTGTGCGGGTAATCTCGCCCACATGCGTCTCTATGAGGAGCTCGTCGAAGAGGTAGCCTTCTGCTTTGTAGTTTACGGCAAGGTCCGTCATCACGATACCTGTCCTGCCGTCCCCAAGATCGAGCTCGCTCAAGCCGAGGGCGTGAAACACGAGGGCCCGGGCCGTGCCGACGAGGGCGATGAGGACGTCATTACCGAGATGACCGCCGTAGTTGACGTCTCTGGGTTGGACCGAGACAGAGCTGCGAAATTCGTAGGTTTCTTGCTGAACGAGCCTCGTTCTTGGCATGAAAGGTCCTCCGTTAATGGGGCTCACTATTATTGGGGTTCAGCACCCCCTCCACAGGCAAAGCCACGACCCGCTTCGCGGGTGCCCCGGCCTCCCCGCTCAGAGACTCGCTTCGCTCGCCTAGGAGCGGCCAGTAGCCTAGCTTACCCCTCACGCTCGCTGCGCTCGGTGCGCCGGTGAAGGCTCGGACTGCCTTTGATCTACCACTTGTCAACGGGCCGTGTCAACGCTGAAAGCGCGGCAGCCCTGGGGGGCCTTTCCATCCCTGGTTCAATTCCTCCGCCGGTTATGATATAAGATATGGTGGACCAGTCGGAAAACCCCAAAGTGAGATGGCTCGATGTTGTTCCCACCGTGCATGAGGGCAGAGAGACCTTCGTCCTGCGCGACCCGGAAGGGATCACTGACAACGCCCTTCTTGTATCGAGAGACGTCCTTTTCCTCATATCCCTCATGGACGGGGCGAGGAGCGCAAGGGATATCCAGTTCGAATTCATGAAGGCTTCCGGCCTGCTCATTCAGGAGGATCGGGTCACCTCTGTAATTCGGACCCTGGACGACCATTTTCTTTTGCTCAATACGCGGTATGAGAGTCACGTGAGCCGTCTCATGGAGGAGTACGGAGCCTTGCCTTTCCGGAACGCATGCCTTGCCGGCAAGAGCTATCCCGATGACGCGGTGGCGCTGCGCTCCTACCTGGCTTCCTTCATGGACCGAGAGAATGCGTCCTCCTTGAAGGGGAGGGTCAGGGGGATGATCGCCCCGCACATAGACTACGGTAGGGGCCTGGAGGTTTACGGCCCGACATACCGTTATCTCCCTAGAGACAAAAACACCCTCTTCGTGGTCTTCGGCACCTGCCACAAGCCCACCAGGAGGGTCTGGAGCATCGCCCTCAGGGACGTGGTAACGCCCCTTGGCAGGGTCAGGGGAGCGGCGACAGTGGGAGACCTTGTCGCGCAGGATGCGCTGCTAAGAGGCTACGTCGATGAATGGCCTCACCGGAACGAGCACTCCATCGAGCTTCAGCTCCCCATAATTCAGTTCCTCATGGGGGAGAGGGAGTTCGAAGTGCTTTCCATCCTCACCGGCTCCCTTCACGAGTACATGGAGGACGGAACACGCCTCGACCAGGGCGAGGTATCCGAGCTTCTCGCGAGGCTTAAGCAGGTCGTCAAGGCGCATGAAGGGCCTGTCGTATTCGTTGCCGCCGCGGATCTCGCCCACATCGGAGCCCAGTTCGGCGACACCGGTCTGGACAATGCCATGCTCGAAGAATCCAAGGAGAAGGACTACGCGCTCCTTCAGACGATAACAGCGGTAGATGCTGCGGCGTTCTTCGAGACGGTGCGAAGGGAAGGGGACAAAAGGCGCATCTGCGGTCTCGCCCCCATCTACTTTGTTCTTTCAATGCTCGATTCTGACAGAGGCGAGTTGATCGAGTACAGACAATGGACGGACGGGGCCTCTTCGGTCAGCTTCGCGGGGGCGATATTCCGTTAATGGGGCTCAGCGCCCCCTCACCGGGCATCAGCCCGGCGAGCCTCCCCGCTCAGCCTCGCTTCGCTCGGGTAGCCGCTGGCTCAGCGCCCCCTCCACCGGCGAAGCCGGATGGGGCCTCCCCCCTCAGAGACTCGCTTCGCTCGCCTAGGAGCCGCTGGTAGCATAGCTCCCCGCTCACCAGCCTGTCTTAGCGGGGTGCCCACGTCATACCACCTTCCGGTCGTGCTTCCCACAAGGTCACTGGGTCGCGCGGCTCAGCGCCGCCTCCACCGGCATCGCCTGCTTAAACCTCGCCTCAACCTGCTCGGGGCTCCCTGGTTTCGAGAAATGGTCATTCCCCGATGATCTGCACGATGATCTCTCTGTGTCGAGGCCTGTTGTCGAATTCCGCGAGCACGATCTGCTGCCACGTGCCTAGGAGCAGCTTTGACCTCTCGAAAGGCACGGTAAGCGAGGGGCCGATGAAAGAGGCCCTCACGTGACTGAACCCGTTGGCATCTCCCCACGTGTCGTCGTGGTGGTAGTGCTTTCCTGTGGGGGCCATCCTCTGAAGGAACTCTTTCAGGTCCGCCACCAGTCCAGGCTCATACTCGAACGTCGTGATCCCCGCCGTAGAGCCGGCGACAAAAACAAGGACATACCCGGCCCGCAGTCCCGACTTTGCGAGCGATCCAGCCACGTTGTCGGTAATGTCAAGAAAGTCACCGTTGCCGCTTGTGTCGAGCGTGATCCGCTCACTCACGATTTTCATGGAAGGGCACCTTTGCGATAGGATTTCTTTCTGTGAGATTATTGAAGCGAAGAAACAGGGCCAAAAGGCATAGAATCGGGACGACTGGACTTGAACCAGCGGCCCCAGCGTCCCGAACGCTGTGCTCTACCATGCTGAGCTACGTCCCGTGCTGATAGGATAACAAAAACGGAGAAGAAATGCCATTGTTTTTGTCTTGCGGGCACGCAAGGCGCATCTGGGAACCGGCCCTGATATCGCGAGGAAGGGACGCGGGCCCCTTATCGGCCGCGCATCCTCTCCAGAGGCGTTTGCCCCGATCTCTTGAACAGTTTTTGACAGCCTCCGAAGGCCGCGCGCGCTTTTAGCCGGAACCCGGAAGGAAGGGGCGCTACGTTTTGCCTTAGTGCCGTTCGATGGAGCATGCAACGACCGTGAGCTGGGGAAAACCACTGGGTGTTCTCGTCTCGATGACGATGTTCTTCGCACCGCACGTGGGGCAACGGTAGAAGACCTGGTCGTCTTCCTCCTCCAACTCGCATATCCTCAGCGGACCCGATCCGCCTCTGCCGGCCCTGGACGGTTCGATCTCACAAAGGATTTCCGTACAATTGAGACAGATTATCGTCCCCATTTCAACCCGCCCAACAGGTGAGACCTCGCGAGTGGGAGATCAACGCCCTCACAACTTCTGACTGGAGCACCATGCCGAAAAGCGCGCCGGCGCGGATGTGCTCCCGGTCCAGGAGCGCAACTGACTCCTATTTACATAGATGGCCTGTCCCCATTGGTTCGCGCCGCTTCTTCCGTAGTCTTGCCAATAACCTTGAAACCCGGGCCCTCTGCCGATGCCGGCGACATGTCATCCCTATTCTTATTTGTACCAGGATAATCTCAATAACACAACCGCCGTCTCTGACAAAGTACGTTCTTTTCGTCCTCTGGCTTCGTGCGCCCGGATTGCCCGTATTACGAGACGGATACATGCTCCATTTTCCCCGTATGAGCATCAGAAGCGCAGAGGCATGCAGCGGCGCCTGCACCCGTTCATCGGGCGCGTCATTACGGCCATAATAGCAGGACACGTGTTTCGCAGCAAGAGATGGACGGCCTCCTTCTGTTGCGGGCCGTCATCACGTTGCCAGAAAACCTCGAGACGAGAACGGCGAGCGCCGTAAATCTGCGATAGGTCGAGGCATGAGCCGGAACTTCTCATGCTCTGTCTGAATAGATATGCCTTCGGATAGCGGATGCCAGCGGACGGCAGGCCAACACGTGTCCCCTTTTGTCGCTATTGACCAAGAAAAATCTCCGCAAAGGGAAAACCCGGGCCACCCCTCTTGCATGAAAGAAAGTAAACAGGTATATTACTATCATAATTCTATTTGTATGCCATGCAAGCATCAGAACTGCAGGAAATTGCGCTCCGGTTCCGCTACCCCGGCCATCTTGCTCTGAAAGCCAGGCCCTTCCGCCTGACGCCTGATCTCGCCTTCTATTTCGATTCTCGAACGCACTCTGAGGCCTTGCGCGGCCTTCAGTCCTTCCTGCACCGGGAGGATGGTCTAGCCCTGATTTATGGCGACGTCGGGACGGGGAAAACGCTCCTCTGCAAACGCTTTCTCGAAGGTCTCGACGGAAAGGCATTCAACGCTGGTCTCATCCTCAACCCGATGATGAATGCAAAGGAGTTCCTCGCCGAGGTGCTTCGGGTATTCGACATAATCCCCCGGCGTCATTCGACGAGGGCAACCATGGTTGAGACGCTCAGATCTCTCGTCGAGACGGAAGGCGAAAAAGGGAAGCAGTCGGTTCTCGCTATAGATGAAGCGCAGCTTTTGTCCGACGAGCTCCTCGATCTCCTGGCAAGGCACTCCGATTCAAAGGACAAGCGGGGCAGCTCGCTTCGGGTGGTGCTTTTCGCTCAGGAAGAGCTGGCGGCAAGGCTCGTCGATCGCCGTATGCGACACCTCCGGCGACGTATCACGATGACCCATTGTCTTCGACCTCTCTCGCCGGACGAGATCGGCCCGTACATCACACACCGCCTAGCCGCAGCAGGCTCACACAATCTGATCGGCTTTAGCCAAGATGCCTTAGAGGGCATCTATTGCGCGTCCGGGGGGCACGCGAGGATTGTGAACATTGTAAGCGACCGCTGTCTCTTCCTACTCAATGGAGCGGTCCAGGACGACCGTCACCCGGAGAATTGTGGGCCAGGTATTGCGGGAGGAGGGTATTCCTACGTTTCCGAAAGGGAAAGCGTCCCCCAACGGCCGGCTCAGGATCCTCCGGTTGGCGTTGGCCGGCGTGATTTCTGCTCTCATTCTCTCCGGGTCCCTCATCATGCTGCGCCTTGCCGCAGTGTTCTGATGCCGATCGGCAGCGAGTCCATGCAGGCATAAAACACCGGCCCTCAAGAACGTGCCGGATCGCGGACATTGATACCAGAACACCAATACTTCCGCACGTGATTTTTTGTTGAACAAACGCGGACAATAGGGGACGCGTATGCTGGACCGGTATCGGAATGACGGGTAGAATATCCAGTATTAGGCACAAGTGATGTTGAAGGGGTCGTACGTCGGGGACGATACGACTTAGAAGGGCTCGTCCCCTCATCGACAGCATGCAAAAAAGCGCAGGTCCTTCTTATGGCGACCGCTATCCCTGACAGGGAAGAAAGAATCAAGAATGCCATATGCTTCTTTGCGTCCGAGCACAGAAGGCTCACCCGCAGGCCCCTTGGCCATACCTTTCTTTACAAGTACCTCGCGTTCTTTGACTTTGCGATCATGGAAAAGACAGGGCGCCCCTCCCTCGGACTGCTCTACAGCACGAGGGGGAAAGGCCCTTCTCCCATACGACGGGGCAAGGTGAAAAGCGATCGTTTCATCTTTCTTCCGCGGGGTGAAGGGAGATACATTGTGACTGCCACGGGGGAGCCTGATCTGAGCTGTTTCTCCCCTTCTGAGGCGAGTGAGATGAGGAGACTCGTCGAGATGTACGCACACCGCTTCGCGAAGGCATATGACTCCGGGGAAGGCGGTTACAAAGAGACAGGATTCTGGAAAAGGACAAGGAGCGCCAGGACGAACGAGGGCGTCGACTTCGATGATGTATTCGACGATGACTTTTTCATCAAATACAAGGAGGCATACGAAATGTCCAGTCTTCGCGTGTTAATCGAGAAGTACGTGACCCAAATGAAGGAACTTGAAGGCCGGATCGCAGACACCAAGCACAAGCTGGAGATCGTCATGGAGGCTTCACGCCTTCTCGCGGAAGAAGGGCTTGCAGACGAATACCCATCAGATCGTTCCGGCGAAGATAGGACGTATCAGAAAGACAGATAGCCCGGCGTACTATCTCATGAAAGACTGGTGTTACCTCGCCGCTCATCTCACGAGCGCAAGGTTCTCTTGCGAAGAACGAAGCACCTGCTCCTTAGAGCGTTCGGCAACACTCATTCTCGTTTGGGGCGCGCAATTAATGGGGCTCAGCGCCCCCTCCACCGGCAAAGCCGGATGGAGCCTCCCCCCTCACCCTCGCTGCGCTCGTTTCTGTCGCTGGCTTAAGCGCCCCCTCCACCGGCAAAGCCTGATGGAGCCTCCCCCCTCACCCTCGCTGCGCTCGTTTCTGTCGCTGGCTTAAGCGCCCCCTCCACCGGCAAAGCCTGCGGAGCCTCCCCCCTCACCCTCGCTCGCGCTCGGTCCGTCGCTGGCTTAAGCGCCCCCTCCACCGGCATGAGCCGGATGGAGCCTCCCCCCTTAAGAGACTCGCTTCGCTCGCTTAGGAGCGGCTGGCAGCATAGCTCCCCGCTCACCCTCGCGTACGCTCGGTTTTGTCGTCGGTTCAGCACCCCCTCACCCTCGCTTCGCACGGAATGCTTGCAGCTTCCTTTCCCTCACTTTCGCGGAACCCGCTCATAGACCGCAAAAGACGCGCCTCTTCCCGAAAGAAACGTCCTCGCCCCTCGCCCAAGACGCGCACCGCTCTCTTTCGGCTGAAAGCGAGGGTACCCGAAAGCCCCACCGCTTAGCTCCCGCGCGAAGCGAAACGAGGGTGACGGGGGAGGCTACCGACGGCTTATGCTGCCGGAGGGGGCGCTAAGCCCCATTAATTGAGAGCGTCGAGACCTTCCGGCCGGTGTCCCCTCGTCCGGGGGCCCGATGGCTGGTCCCTTCTTTTGCCGGGAAGCCCTCAGAACATGTATCTTCTCATGTTGACGTTGAGCAGGAGGCCTATGCCGATGAGGGTGGATATCAAGGAAGATCCGCCGTAGCTGATGAAGGGAAGGGGTATTCCCACCACGGGGGCAAGGTTGATCGCCATGAGTATATTGATGGTGAACTGGACGAATATGATGGATGTGATGCCGAAGGTGATCATCGAGCCCAAGCGGTCCGAAGTGCTTTCTGATATCTTCAGGCATCGGTAGATGAACGACGCAAAGAGCAGAAAGAGCACTGCGGAGCCGATGAAGCCCCACTCTTCCCCGAAGACTGTGAAAATGAAATCCGTATGTTGCTCTGGAATGAAATGAAGCTTGTGCTGGGTCCCATTCAGATAGCCCTTGCCGAAAAGTCCACCCGAGCCTATTGCGATTTTCGCCTGTATGGAATGGTAGCCGTACCCAGCCGGATCGGCCTCCGGGTTGAAGAGGCTCAAGATGCGCATTTTCTGATACGGCTTCATGAGGAACTTCCAGAGAAGGGGCATGGAGGGCAGCCCGACGAGGGCGAGGAAGACGTAGGTCGGTTTTGTCAGTCCTACGAACCAGAACATGCATAGAGAACTGAGGAGAATCACCACCGCCGTCCCCAGATCGGGCTGCTTCAGGATGAGGATGCAGGGGACGAGTACGAAGACCAGAGGCAGCAGGACGTCCTTTAGGTTGAGGGGCTCATTCTCCCTTTTCCTTTGATTGAGCATGTTCGCGAGGAGAAGCACCATTACCGGTTTCATCAATTCCGACGGTTGAAAGGCGAACCCCGCCACGGTGATCCACCTCTTCGCCCCGCCCGCTATCGTCCCCAGAATGAGGACGACGACGATGAACAAGAGGGTTGCTACGTAGAAGTGCCTCGAATAGCCCGCGACAAGGCGGTAATCGTAAGCAAGGATGAGGGTGATTACGCCGATGCCGGCGACGAGGGCGAGCATCTGTTTGATAAGGAGGTTGTATGGCCCGCTTTCGGTAGACTGGGAGGCGCTGATCAGGTTGACCATGCCCACCGCCAGGAGGGCTGCCCCGTTCAGGATAAGGAACCAATCGAGATGATAGAGTCGCCGTTTATCAATGTGCATTTGCTTCTGCCGGTTTTGCCTCTTCTTGGCCCGGGAAGAGCACTTCCGCCACGTCTTTTGCCACCGGGGAGGCAGCGCTTGCGCCGTGGAGGCCGTGTTCCACGAGTATGCCCATCGCCACCGACGGATTGTCGCTCGGTGCGTATGAGATGAACCACGCATGATCCGCCCCGCCCGTGCCCGACTGGGCTGAGCCCGTCTTGCCGCTGATGCTCACTTTCTGAGAAAAGGCGTTGCTGTGCGCCGTGCCTCCCGGCTCGTTCACCACTCCCTTCATGCCGTCCTTGACCAGTGCGATGGCCTCCTTGTTCAGCTTCACGTTCGCTGTCATCACGGGCTCGAACGTCTTGACCACCTTGCCGTCGGGAGTAACCACCCTGTTCACGATCTGGGGTTTGAACGTCACCCCCTCGTTCGCCATGAAGGCGGCGAGCTGCATGAGCCCGATGGGCGTCAGCCACACCGCGCCCTGTCCGATGGACACCGAAACGGTCTCTCCGGTGTACCATTTGACGCCCTGGGTTCTCATCTTCCACTCCGTGGAGGGCACGAGACCGCTTTTTTCACCGGGCAAATCGATACCCGTTGGCCTCGTGATGCCTATCTTGTCGGCCATCTCATGGATGTTGTCCACGCCCAGCCTCAAGCCCGTGTTGTAAAAGAAGACGTCGCACGATTCGACGATACCCTTGTGCACAGCCACAGAGCCGTGGCCTCTTTTCTGCCAGCACTTGAACACGCGGCCGCCAAAGGCGAAGTGCCCGGGACAGCTAAAAGTGGTGTGCTCGTTGATGACGCCCTTTTCCAGAGCCGCAAGCGCCACGAGGGGCTTGAAGGTCGACCCCGGAGGAAATCGTCCCTGGATTGCCCGATTCTGGAGAGGGTGCGACTCATCCAAAGCAATGGTCTGCCAGTATTCCCGCGAGCCCGATGTAAGTTGATTCGGATCGAAGGCCGGGTGGCTCGCAATGGCGAGCACAGCGCCTGTGCGGGGGTCCGATACGACGCCGCCCCCTGCCTTGTGCTCGTTGTTCTTTCCGTACAGCCCCTTTTCGAGCGCCTCCTGCACATCGAGGTCGATGTTGAGATAGATGCCGTTCCCGGAAATCGGCTCCTTGATATCGAGGACCCGAACCTCCCTGCCTGAAGCGTCCACCTCGACCCTCTTTTCTCCGTCCACCCCCCTCAAGTCCTTCTCGTACATCCTTTCCAGACCGAACTTTCCTATTGGGTCTCCCGGAGCATATTTCTTGAATTCGGGCGACTTAAGCTCATCCGTGCTCACCTCCGATACGTAGCCGAGAACGTGGGCAGCCATGGTCCCATTGGGATAGTTCCTTTTCGGCTCGATCTGGATGGAAATCGCGGGCAGGTAGAACTTGTTCGCTTCGACCTTTGCAACCTGGTCCATGGACATGTCGGATAGTATCTTCACCGGAAAGGATGAGGGGAAATCCCTCGCTTCTTTCAATCTTTCTATGATGTCATCACGGTCCAGCTCGAGCAGGTTGACGATGCCGTCCACCGTCTCCGTGAAGTCCTTGATGTCTTCAGGGATGATGTAGAGGTTGAAGGAAGGCCTCGTATTACCGAGTATCCTGCCTTTTCTGTCGAAGATCGTGCCCCTGGGGGCGAGGATCTTCTTTATCCTTACGCGGTTTTGCTCGGACAGCCTCCTCATCTCGTCGCCCTTGAGTATCTGAAGGTCGAACAGGCGCATGAAAAGGATAATGACCGCAAAGACGAGTATCCGCTTGGACCATTTGTATTTCCTCTCCTGGACTATCGACTCAGGCTGCTGCATGCTCAAGCCCTGCTCCAATAGCGGGCGCGAAACCGCTCAAGAAAGCTGAACATGAAGAGGGCAACGAAGGCGGTCACTATGGCGTCGGGGACCGAATAGAGGAGCACGTTGAAGATGTCTCTAGTCTCCCCTTTGGAGAGCAGGGAAAGGGCCAAGAAGAGAAGGGACTCGAAGAGCACGGAAGCCGCGCATACAAGGGAGAAGGTGTATCTCGACTCGATGTACAAGCGGCTCTTGACGAAGAGGCAGGAAAGGAGAAGGCCGACGTTCGTGAAGAGCATCGCACCCGGGGGACCGTTCGAGAGGACCTCCTGGGTGAAGCCGAAAAGGACCGCGGCGATCAGACCGTCAAGGGGTGTGAGAAAAAAAACACCATAGATGATGAAGGAGACGCCGATATCGGGTTTTGCGAGCTCTATGGGGAGAAAAGAGAATAGGGACGACTCGCACACCGTCAGGAAGACTCCGAATGCCAGGCAGATGATCCTTCTCATCCTTTCTTTACCACGAGGACTTCGTCGAGTTTTTTGAAGTTGTTGAAAGGCATGACGTCGATGTCGGAAAAGAGTCCGGGCCTGGTCTTGTTTATGTTGATGACGATGCCGAGAGCGAGGCCTTCCGGATAGATGGCGTCCTTACCGGAGGTGATGAGCCTGTCCCCCACTTCTATGTCATCGTTCTTCAGGACGTATTTCATCTTGAGGATTGTCTGTCCCGTCCCTTCCACGATCCCCCTCGTATGCTTACCTGTTGTGTAGACGTCGACTGCGGAGTTGGTGTCGTTGATGATCATCACCTTCGTGTGCCACCTGCTCACCTCTACAGCTTGCCCCACGACTCCGGCGGGGGTCACGACCGGCATTTTCTCCCTCACGCCCGCGGACTTTCCCTTGTCTATGATGATGCACTTGAACCAGTTCATCACATCTTCGCCGGTCACCCGGGCTGCGATCATCTCGTCGGGCCGCTGCTCAACCATGTCGAGCAATCCTTTTAGTCTTTCGTTTTCCTTCTCCAGCTCCGTGATTTTCTGGTTTTCCAGCTCCATCGTCTCGAGCCTCTTCTTCAGCTCGCCGTTTCTCTTTTTCACATCGATGAGGTTGATGTAGTTATCGAGAAGCTCGTCGACGAAGCGGACGGGCGTGCTCATCACCTTGAGCGCGGGACCTATACCGTCCGTCAGATAGAACTTAGTTTTTGTGTAGCCTCTTTGGACGACCGCTATGTCGGTGAAAAGCAAAAACGCGAAGGCCAGTATGAGGATAGCCGTGATTATGACAAGGGTACCTTTCAACTCCGCTCTTTGCTTTCTCTAGAACTTCGCCGCAATTTCCTTGAGGAGATTCATCTCGTCAAGGACCCTTCCGGCGCCCTCCACTACTGCGGTAAGCGGGTTGTCTGCGACGATGACCGGCAGCCTCGTGACCTCTTTGATGAGGAGGTCGAGGTTCTTGAGCATTGCGCCACCCCCCGACAGGACTATGCCTTTATCCACGATGTCTGCGGCCAGCTCCGGCGGCGTCCGTTCAAGGGCGAGTCTGACCGAGTCGACTATAGCGTTTACCGGCTCTGCGATGGCCTCCCTGATGTCCTTCGAGGAGATCTCGAGCGTCTTGGGGATCCCGCCCACGAGGTCCCGACCCTTTATCTCCATATCGAGCTCCTGCTCGTTCTGGATAGGATAGGCGGAGCCTATGTTGATCTTCACCATCTCTGCGGTTCTTTCCCCGATGAGCAGATTATACTTCCGCTTGATGTACTGTATGATGGCCTCGTCGATCCTGTCGCCCGCGATTCTCACCGA
This sequence comes from uncultured delta proteobacterium, assembly GCA_963749525.1. Lineage (GTDB taxonomy): Bacteria > Desulfobacterota > Syntrophorhabdia > Syntrophorhabdales > WCHB1-27 > CAVVNC01. The sequence goes on along the minus strand of CAVVNC010000033.1, from coordinate 11,451 downwards.
ATTGCAGTAGACAATGCCGGACAGGCTGATGACCGCCACCTCGGTGGTGCCTCCGCCGATGTCGACTATCATGTTACCGCTCGGCTCCGTGATGGGCAGGCCGACCCCGATCGCTGCCGCCATGGGCTCTTCGATGAGATAGACTTCCCGCGCCCCTGCCGATTCCGCCGATTCCTTGACGGCCCTTTTTTCCACCGGGGTGATGCCGGAAGGGATCGATATGACGATCCGGGGACGGGCATACGATTTCTTGTTGTGTATCTTCTGGATGAAGTACTTGAGCATCGCCTCGGTCACCTCAAAATCGGCGATGACACCGTCCTTGAGGGGACGAATGGCCACGATGCTTCCCGGAGTCTTCCCCAGCATCCTCTTGGCCTCTTCCCCCACCGCTATGACCCTCTTGGCCCCGCGCTGGTCCTGATGGACAGCGACGACCGAGGGCTCATTGGTAACGATGCCTTTCCCCTTAAGGTATACGAGTGTGTTTGCGGTGCCTAAGTCGATCGCAAGGTCCTTTGATATGAATCCGAACAAGGCGTCGAGCATTTGTTAGCTCCCCTTGAAACAAGCTGTTGAAAAGCAGTTGCTAATATACTATTTTAAAATATCAAAATCAACAACGGATGTCTAAGTCGGGAGACTTAGACCGGGAGTGAAGAAGGAATGTTACGAAGCATGCGAAAACACGGGAGTAAGTGGGTCCTGGGCTTCCTTGTCGTCGTTATCAGCGTGGTTTTTGTTTTCACCTTCGGCTTCAGCAACAAGCTGCGCGGGGACAAGATCGTGGCGGAGGTGGGGCCGATAAAGATATCGGCCTCTGAATACCGGGATGCCTACATACAGACCTCCAATATGTACCGGAACCTCTATCGAGACAAGTTCGATGAAAAGGCGATGGGACTCAGAGAGATGGTGATGAACCAGCTCGTGGACAGATACGTGCTCCTCGAGAAGGCCGAGGACCTGGGCTTGAGCGTCTCAGACAAAGAGTTCATGGAGGGGCTTGCCCAGATGGGCATGATCGACAAAAACGGCCAGTTCGATAGGGATCTCTACATGGAGTTCCTGAGAAGGAGGAATCTTGAGCCCAAGACGTTCGAGAGTAGCCAGAAACAGGCGATGGCCATAGCCAAGCTGGTCAACATCATAGAAGACAACGGGGCTACGGTCGACGAAAAGGCGGCCTACAATAGCTACCTGAGGGAGAAGGGGCAGGTGAGGCTGTCATGGGCTGTATTCGACCAGGATCAATACCGAGACAAGGTGACGGTGGACGACAAGGACCTGGAAAGCCTGTACGAGAAAGAGAAGAGCATGCTCCGCTCGGAGAATAGCCTGCACCTCAAGTATATGGTGATCGACGAGAAGAGCGGTCTCAGGGATGACCGGGCTTATATGGACCTCTTGAAGTCCAAGGACCTGTCGGCCTACGGAAAGTCAAAGGGCCTCGAAGTTGTTGACCTGGGAACGCAGAAAGAGAGCGACATTGTCTCGAAGTTCGGAAGGCTCAAGATCCAGGACGTGCTCAAAGGCATGGGTAGGGGCGACATCTCGTTGCCGGTGAGGGAGGCAGAGAAGTCGTTCATCTTCCAGGTAGTCGACAGGGAAGAGGGAAAGCCGCTCGAAAAGGCCGACGCCCTCAAGATCCTGCGACAGAGGCTCGCAAATGAGAAGGCGAAACTGATGGCCCGTGTCATGGCGGAGGACGCGGCAAAGGGGAAGGGCGCCTCGTTCACCAAGGATGCGGAGTTCCTGCCGAGAAGTGCCACGGCGATTCCGGGATTGGGTGAGATACCCAAAGAGGGTCTCGCCATTTTTGGCCTTTCGAAAGGCCAGACGTTTCAGACGCCCGTGGAGATCAACGGTAGGTTTTATGTGTTCGCTTGCATCGATGAAAAACAGCCGGAAAACGGTCAATGGGAGAAGGACAAAGAGACCTACCGCGGGATCTATGCGGCTATGGCCAGGGAGGCCTATCTGGTGGCGTTCAAGGAAGACTTGAAGAAGACCCTCAAGGTCAGGATCAACTGGGAAGACATATAGAAAGACGCCTTAAGAAGGCCGTTGACTGAAAGTCCCTTTTTCGAAGCTCCCCGCGCGTCTTTGAGCGGGGAGCTTCGCTGTTTTGGGTATACGTGAGGTCTTGGAAGAGATCCATGATTATTCTGGGCGTAGATACGTCGTGCGACGATACGTCGGTCGCGGTGCTCCGCGACCACGAGGTGCTCTCCAACGTGGTGTCGAGCCAGGTGTCGATCCATGCCCTCTTTGGAGGGGTGGTGCCGGAGATTGCATCGAGGAAGCACGTGGAGGTCATAGACCGCATGCTCGGCGAGGCGCTGAATGAGGCTCATGTAACATTAAGAGACATAGAGATACTTTCTGTAACACAGGGACCCGGTCTGATCGGCTCGCTCCTCGTGGGTCTCTGTTTCGGCAAGGGTCTCGCGCTCTCCCTTGGAATACCGTTGGTCGGGGTGAACCATATCGAGGCCCACGCCATGAGCATCTTCCTCGAGCAGAAAGTAGAGTTCCCGTTTGTGTCTCTTATTGTTTCAGGAGGTCACACGGTGATTCTTCTATTCTCAGCTCCAACGGACTTTCGGGTGCTGGGGAGCACGAGGGATGACGCAGCAGGGGAGGCCTTCGACAAGATCGCCAAATACCTCGGTCTCGGCTATCCCGGAGGAAAGGTCATAGAAGAGATGGCAAGGGGGGGAGACCCGGAATACATTTCATTTCCCCGGCCTATGGCTGACGAGAACAACTATGATTTCTCGTTCAGCGGCTTGAAGACGGCATTCATAAATTACGTAAAGAAACATGGCGTAAGTGATGGTAATCGTTCTGACTTGCTGGCATCGTTTCAGGAGGCGGCGTGCGATGTCCTTTCAACAAAGACGGCGAAGGCCGCGCACGACGCCGGGGTAAAGACCGTGGTGATGGGGGGTGGGGTCGCCTCCAACGAGAGGCTGCGCCGGGCAGTCACGGAGAGATGCGCCGAGAAGGGGATTTCCGTCTCAGTTCCCTCGCCGGGCTACTGCACGGACAATGGCGCCATGGTTGCAATGGCCGCCTCATTCTATGCCGAGAGAGAGATTTTTTCCCCCATTGACGTCAAGGCGTTTTCGAGAATGCGGTGGTAACGCCGAGGCGTTCAAGTGGTAACGCGAGAGGCGTTCAAGTGGTAACGCGAGAGGCGTTCAAGCGGTGACGCAAGGGGCGCTCAAGAAGAGCCTGGGTCAGCACCTTCTCAAGGACAGGAACCTTCTGGCCAAGATGGTGAGGCTCGCAGGCTTGGGAAAGGCCGACCTCGTGGTCGAGATAGGCCCGGGGCAGGGAGACCTCACGAGGTGCGTTGCTGAAAGGACGCGAGGCGTCTACGCCGTCGAGAAGGACGAGCGGTTCAGGGACGTGCTTGCGCCCCTGGAAAGAGAGCTTCCGAACGTGAGGGTGCTCTTCGCCGACGTATTGAAGGTGAGGCTATCCGACCTATGGCCGGGGTCTTCCTTCACGGTGATGGGCAACATCCCCTACAACATAACCGGCGAGATACTCTTCAAGCTTCTCGCCGAGAAGGGAGTGGTAAAAGGCGCCCATCTGACCATGCAGAAAGAGGTTGCCGAAAGGCTTGTAAGCCGTTCCCACTCCAGGAGCTATGGCGCCTTGTCCGTGATATTTCAGCTCCATGCGGCGATGAAGATTCTCCTCAGAATAAAACCCGCCCTGTTCATTCCGCCTCCCAAAGTGGAGAGCGCCTTCATATCGATCGTCTTTCGGGACACGGAAGGAGCGGATCAGGGGCTCATAGACTTTGTCAAAGGGTGTTTCCGTCACAAGAGAAAGTTCCTCCGCCATGCCCTGGAAGACCTCCTTGAGGCGCAAGAGATCGAGGGACTCTATCGCCACATGGCCTTTCCAGCGTCCGTGCGGGCGGAGGAGATAGAGCCGGCTGGATTCCTGGAAATGCATCGATTCATGGAGAAGGGGTGAGCGATGCGCGAGAAGGTAGGGTTCACCACCACGGTCCCCCTGGAAGTGCTCTTCGCGGCTGAAAAGACCCCGTGCGACCTCAACAACATCTTCGTCAACGACCCGGACCCCCAACATTTCGTGGCTCTGGCAGAGAAGGACGGCTTTCCCAAGAGCATGTGCACCTGGATAAAGGGTCTTTACGGCGTGATCAGAGAGATGCACATAGGCGCCGTCGTCACGGTGCTTGAGGGGGACTGCAGTAACACGCGGGCGCTGGCTGAGATATTGACCTACAAGGGTGTAAGGATCATCCCCTTCTCTTTTCCCTACGACAGGGACCGGGAGGGCCTGGCAAGGGAGATCGGAAAGTTCATGGCCCATTTCGGGGTCGATACGGAGAGGGTCGAAGAGGTGGGCGCCCTTGTGCAGGCGGTCAGGCAGAAGCTTGCCCAGATCGATCACATGACGTGGAGCGAGAGAATCGTAAGGGGCCGGGAAAACCATCTCTGGCAGGTCTGCGCCTCCGATATGGAAGGGGACTACGAGGGCTATGGAAAGAGGGCCGAGAGTTTCATGGAAGAGGCGAGGAAGAGGGAGCCCATGCCCGGCATACCCGTCGGATATGTGGGGGTGCCTCCCATCAGCCCGGACCTCTATCAGTTCGTGGAAGAGTCCGGGTGCCGGGTCGCGTACAACGAGGTGCAGCGACAGTTTGCGCTGCCTTTCTTCTCCGGGGACATCGTCGACCGCTACCTCTCCTACACGTATCCATACGGGATATTCGCGCGCCTCGACGATATCAGGCAGGAGATCGCCAGGAGGGGACTCGAGGGGATCATTCACTACGTGCAGGCCTTCTGCTACCGGACCATCGAGGATATCATTCTGAGGGAGAGCCTCGATGTACCGATGATCACCATAGAGGGCGACCTGCCGAACCACCTCGACACGAGGACCAAGCTGCGTCTCGAGGCGTTCGTGGAGATGCTCAGGGCCAAGGGGTAGATGGAGAGCGTCAAGAGACTTATGATAAGCAGAAAGGGCATCGGTTTTTTCAAAGCCATACTGGAGTCTTACGAAGAAGTGGGTCTTATGACGGTACTCGATGGAAGAGCAGGCTTCATCGAGGTGACCTATCCCTCGACGGCGGAGGCCGATCTGGAGGGGATAATGAAAGACCTGGAGAGGTTCGATATCGTGTTCACGGAGGCGGGAGATGTTTGATCAGGCGAAAGTACTGAGGGCCCTTCACGGCCAGAACGTCCTGTACGCCGAGATCTTCGACGAGGAGACGGCGTATACGCTCATACAGCTCGAGTCGGAGAAGGTTGAGAAGCTTGAGAAGGGGCTCGACAAGGGTGTGGGCTTGCGCATGATAAGGCCGTGGCAGACGTTCTTCGCCTCTACGAACTCCAAGGAGGAAGGCCGCCTCCTGGACCTTGCGAGAGATCTTGCGAGCCAATCGGTCCCGCAAGAGGGGCGGGCCGAAGCGATCGGGCTGCGCAGGGCGGAGTATCCGTTTTCCATAGAAAAGGCGCCGAGGGACGTGGCCACCGAAAGGAAGCTTGCCCTAGTCCGCTCAATAGAATCCGCGGCCCGGCGCATGGAAAAGAGGATCAAACAGGTAAGGGTGGTCTATAGGGACACGGATCAGCTTCTCAGGATGGCAGGGAGCGACGGCACCAACGTGGAAGACAGAAGGACCCAGCTGGTCCTGACCCTTCTCGTCGTGGGCGAGGAAGGGGGTGAGCTCCAGACGGCTTACGAAGCCATAGGCGGATTTTGCGGTTTCGAGTTCCTTTCGGACGAGAGGGTGGAGCAGTTTGTCCGATCCACCGTGGAGAGGCTGTCCGGCCTCCTCGGCGCGATCGAGGCGCCCATGGGAACGAAGACAGTGGTCCTTGCGTCGGAGGCGGGGGGCACCATGATACATGAAGCCATCGGTCATGGTCTCGAGTCCGACCTCGCCATGGAGGGACTCTCGTGCTACAAGGGCATGATCGGCGAGAAGATCGCCGGCCCGCTGATCAACGTTGTTGACGACAAGACGCTCCATTTCAAGAGGGGAACGTATGCGTACGACGACGAAGGCACGCCTTCCGAAAGGACGGTCCTCGTGGAGAACGGAGTATTGAAGAACTACCTCTTCGACCGGTTTCACGCCATGAAGTACAATGTGCCCTCCACCGGCAACGGGAGACGCGAGTCCTTCCGGTACAAGCCGATTCCCCGGATGAGCAATACCATGATCCTCGCAGGCAAGGACGACCCCGCAGCCATCATCTCCTCCGTGGACAACGGGCTTCTCGTCAAGAAGATGGGAGGCGGACAGGTGGATACGGTAACAGGGGACTTTGTCTTCGAGATCCAGGAAGGGTACTTGATAGAAAAGGGCAGGGTGGGGCCCATGGTGAGAAACGCCACTATGATGGGTAACGGCCCCAAAGTGCTCAAAGAAATAGATATGGCAGGCACCGATCTCGGCTTCGGCATAGGCACGTGCGGCAAGGACGGCCAAGGCGTGCCGGTGGCCGATGCCCAGCCGACGGTCAGGATACCGGAGATCGTGGTGGGCGGCAGAGGAAAATAGACCTCAAGTTCCCCAGTGTCGTGTCAATCCTTTAACGTCGGCTCTCGGGACGACATGCAGGTACGGCCGGTCCGCATGAAGGAATCGCGAGCAATTATTGGGGCTCAGCGCCCCCTCCACGAGCATAAGCCCGTGGAGGCTCCCCCCTCACCCTCGCTAGCGCTCGTCATGGGCGCCCTCTTCGCCTCATGGCCTCGTACATACGCAAAGTATAGTCCTCGGCCAATGAGGCTCAGATTGCATCCGAATCTCACGCGATCGTTTTTCCAAGGCGGGGAAAACGATCCTTGATCCCTCCATGCGGACCGTCCATTCGCCCCCGGAATTGCACTAAAATGCCGCCAATTCCGGGATAAGAGGACGCATAGCGGCTACTGGATCGGCGGCCTGCAAGATACCAAGCGGGAGGGCCGCCTCCAGATTTTGAAAAGACAGGGTGGCCCTTATTGGCGATTCAATTGTCAAAGAGCAAAAAGGGAACCGGCCGTGCAATTATTGGGGCTCGCGTCGCTCGTCTAGTCGTCGGCTCGCGTCGCCCCCTCCGCAGGCATAAGCCTGCCGGAGCCTCCCCCTCAATCTCGCTTCGCTCGTGTTGCCGCTGGCCCGCGTCCGTGGATGGACGCGCCACTCTCTCATAAGGTAACAAAAGTACACACAATTTCATTTCTAACCATTCCGCCGATTCTCCCGATTGTGGCGCAAACAGGCCATAAACAAGAGAAACATACTTCTTTCCCCCCTTAGGCCAGCTCTCCCCATCTCCTCGTCTTTTCCTACAGCGCCAAGGGGAAGAGCCATTTCAAGCCGATCCGAGAAAAGTGTACATTTGTTAGCTCCATGCGATCACAATTGCGCCCGAAGAGCGCATAAACCGGCTTTTCCGGACCTTTTTTGATAAGAAGACCTCCCGACCCACAGACGTAAACTCGCCCTCACTCCCCTCCCAATTGACCATGTCTCGCTCTCTTCGATCCTTCATGGCGGCTGACTGCCCTCTCCTCAGATATATAGCATTAAGCTAATAGCATGTCAACAAAAATCGGCATTCCTCGGTGAAGATGCGAGAAATCGGCATTTCTCGGTGAAGACTCCAGCGCACCTTCCTTCGACGGGGTAGCCGAGGTTGGTAGTGTCCTAAATTTGAATCAAATTAGGACACTACCGCGAGAGAAATCCTCCTGAAGTTTGGCCTTTAGATGATACCGGAACGGAACGAGCATGGCGGGAAGGAAGGGCAGGGTGGCAAGGCGCTCGACTTATCTACTGGGAGGGAGTGTCAAGGGCGCCCGACACAACTCAGCGGGAAAGCGCCACAATCCCGGTTTCAGGGAGAGCCACCCATAACACCTGCAAGTGGTGATTTTGGCGGTTTCACAATTTCTGAGGATAACCACTCATAAGGTTAAAGTGCTATACTGTGGACTATCATCAAAGAGATAGGGAGGGGTTCGATCATGTTCGAAGGTCTTTTTCAGCCGACCCATCTGATAATCATCCTCGTTATTGCGCTGGTCGTTTTCGGGCCGAGCAAGGTTTCCGACGTGGGAAGTTCCCTGGGCAAGGCCATACGCGGTTTCAAGAAGTCGATGAACGAGCTGACGGGCGACGAGGGGGCAAACAATGGGCGTATCGAGGGCAAGGACAAACAAACAAAGCCACCATTCCGTCGGACCTTCAGGTAAGAGACCCCTGCCTTCATCCTCTGCCGAGGACCTGCCATAATCGTCATCCTTGATTCTCCATCGAGATTGCGATAAGCATTTCTGAAGGGGCACACCCGAATCTGTCCGTCACGACTCGGGCGTGATTCGCCCATGACGAGGATGGTCCACCATCTTATGAGTGAGAAAACTGCAAAAACCCAGTCCCCCTTGGTCCGGGCTCTTCTCGTCCTTCTCCTCCTGGCCGTCATTAGCCTGACCCTCTATGCCTACCATGTAGGCATGTGGCGGCATGCCGTCCACTTGTGGAGGTATTTCTTCGCGCCAAAGCGGCTCGAGGCCCTTATTGTGTCGTACGGACCCTTCGCAGGGGTGGTCTTCGTCGCGCTCCAGGCCCTCCAGGTTATCATCGCTCCTGTCCCGGGCCCTGGTGAGATAACCGGCTTCGTCGCCGGCTTTCTCTTCGGCCATGTGCGGGGCGCCATCCTTTCGACCCTCGGGCTTACCCTTGGCTCTCTCACCGCATTCTTGATAGCACGGATCTTCGGGGTGCCCCTTGTTGAGAAGGCGGTCAAGAAGGAATATAGGGAAAGGTTTCATGAATTCGTCGCCTCCAAGGGACTGTATCTCGTCTTCGCACTCTTCCTCATACCCGGTTTTCCGAAAGACCCCCTGTGCTATCTCCTCGGCCTCACCGGCATGGGATTTGTGCCCTTTATCCTGATCAACATAGTGGGCAGGCTTCCCGGGACCTTGATACTTACCTGGCAGGGAGCGGCGGTGAGCCACCAACACTACAAGACGTTCTTTTTTCTTCTCACCGGCAGTCTTCTCCTCACGGTTGTCCTTTACCTGACGAGAGACGGTTTCACCAAGTCATTCACCTCCCTCACCCGCCGAGTGTTGCGAATGAAGAGGTCGAGGAGAGGCGGTTGATCCCGGCAGGAAGGGCTTCTCGGAGCCTGCATTAATGGGAGGGCTTGGGGTATTTTCTCTCAAGGAAAGGTGGGCTTAGACCGATCAATGAAACAGGACCTGAACCGTGCAGAGCAGCCGTCTATTCTCTTTGGTAGTACGTCCCACGAATTTTATCAACGAGCACATTGTACCGGGTCACGATCAGCCTAAGCCGGTTTACGACTTCTTCATCAGACAATCCATGCGCATCCTTTCCCTATCAAGATATTTCGTCCGAAAGCTGGCTCTTAAGGATACCCCGCGCAACCAACTGGCTGTTTACCTCATATGTTCCAGAGTCTATGGCCTGCTTCACCCTCGCTACCTTTTCTTCATCGACGACGGGGATCGCTTTTGCCTTTTCTTTCAGCCTTGCCACCTCGTCTTTCCAGCTCGACAATTCCACCTTGTCCGTTGTGCCCGCCGACCCCTGCGCCGCTGTCTGGGAGGTAGCTGCTTTGGACGTGGCAGACGAGGAGACGGACAGATTTTTCAGTAATTGTAATTGCTTACCCTCACCTATTTTTATGACACACCTCCTGATTATTCTGCTCTGCCATTGTTAGCATAGGCTGCAGCTCACGGCAATCGGTCGCATCGCGGCGGATTCCAGTTCTTCTTCATTCCGCTCAAACGACACAAAACGCGGGCCGACGTTTACGACAAGGGTCCGGCCCATGACAACCTCCCCTGATCAACTATCGCGTTAACGTGATAGTTGACTGCTGTCCAGGCAACCGGCTGTCTTCTGGAGAAGACCCTTGGCTTTCCGTCCCACCCTCACGGATGGTTTAGCTTTTACTGGCTGGTTGTATTGTAGTACTTCGTATTACATAAGTCAAGAGTTTTATCGTACTGCGTCGAATGGCTAATGCTCTGGTGCTCCCTCGTTGATTTTGCCTGAAAAACAAACAATATACTTTGGGAGGAGCATCCCCAACCGACACTGCAACCAAGCCTTGGTGACGGCTCCGGGGTGGATGAGGTGACCACCATCTCGTCTGGAAGCCGCTGCATCTCCATACAGGAGTCTGGAGTTTTATGCGGCTGAATGAGATCTTTCTGTCTCATTATGAATTTTGCTCTCACTCACATGTGTGCTTTTCCCAAAATTTAACTGCGTATTCCGTCCATCCTTCGGCATCCGTGCCGATGCCGAGCCCGAAACCATGACCTACATTCCGATACTTATGATACTCGACTTCTATTCCGGCATTTCGCATGGCATCTACACGCCTGTCAACAGTGGATACATTAACGATTCCGTCATCTTCGCCTTGGACCACGAAAGTCGGCGGATCATCTCGGGTGAAGGACGAATGACCGGTATATGCCATGACTACAACGCGAGGTTGGGAAGATCATAATTACCGTATCCGGCGGGACCGTTTGAACCGATTTGTGCCGCCATCTTGCCCCCGCTGAACTACCCCACACCGAATAGCCTCTCGTGCTTACACTTAATGATTCAGCATGTTCAAAAACATAGGATATAGCCGCGGCCAAATCTTCACAGGCTCTTGGCCCGCCTCCCACGCGGTATTGCAGGACGAAAGCATTATATCCTTTCTTGCTTAGTTGTATGGCGTGAGGGAAACCTTCATGAATAGAACCGACGTAGGCAAAGCCACCGCCAGGACACACGATGGCAAATGGGGCCCCCGGCTTACCCTTGAAAAAGAAAAGCCCTGTATTCCTTTTAGCTGGATCTTCCGCCTTTTGCCGGTCGGTGTAGAAGTTGTGGAATAGGATCTTTCCCTCGGCCAGTTGGTCAATCATGTAATTGATTGTGTTCACCACGTCCTCTGGTTCTATGTGGCTGTGATAAGGCAAAAGATGCCCTACGCGACTAAGCTGCATGTTCCCGTCGTATGTGCCACTGTCCAACGGCAGAATAAACTGACCAAAGCCCTTTAAAGAGGGATGGTTCACGACATCACGGATAGTACTATTGGTATTCATGTGCCCCTTGTATTGAGAGAGGATAAAGGCAGCCTTCTCTTCCGTCAACGATAGGAAGAGTGCTCTTTTCGGCTGTTGGATCAAGGACGCGTTTTTTCAATAGGGCTCCTCCATCATGGTGTGGAGGCCGAAGTCTCGGTAAAGCCAAGGAACAACGTCCTTCCGGCTTCCTGAGAACGTGATCATCAACAGCTGAAGCCCTAAAAGGCTGGCAGAGAAAGACCACTATGGGCACCAACAAAAGTCCGCCGATTCGTCGATTCATGGTCTCAATTCCTTTGGGCACGACGCAGAGCTCAGCCA